>JAHHHS010000052.1 GCA_019359215.1 Nostoc indistinguendum CM1-VF10
CACAACTTTTTCATTACGATCGCCCGCAAACTTCGTTTCCGAACTATTCCTCAAGCACAACGCGCCCTCTCCAATCAACTGCACAAAGTTTTTTCTTTCTTTGTATGAAACCACCCTGCTTTTTAAGGGGGGTTAGGGGGGAGCAATAAGTGCCTAAAATCACAGCCAACCACTTTTCAAACAACCTCTCAGAAACCCAATGCTAGTTCCCAGTACAGCGATGCTCAAAATCAGTGCATATCCAATGCCAATCTTTTGACCAACCTTCAGATGACTGAACCAATATCTAGAATTGCTTTTGTTTGGACTGGAGTTAGTTGATTGCAAGGGAATATTTGATCGGCTAAAAGCCAGTTCATCGAAGTTGTGATGCTGTTTCATATTGAACCTCAAGACTCAGCATTCAACACTTAGTTCGCAAGCGATAACCCATGCCTCTAACTGTCTCAATCAGTTTGCTACCTAGTTTCTTACGGAGATAACCAACATACACATCGACAATATTAGAACCTGGGTTATAGTCGTAACCCCAAACGTGATCGAGGAGTTGTTCTCGACTGATGACTTGTTCTGGATGACGGCAAAACATTTCTGCCATAGCAAATTCACGGGCAGGTAGTTCTATTAGGCGATCGCCTATTTTCACTTGTCGAGTTCGCAAATTAAGCTCAATATTACCAGCTTTGAGGATAAATTCTTGGGCATCTCTGGCAGGTCTAGTACTTCACAACCGTAACCTTACCCGCGCTAATAGTTCTTCAAATCGGAAGGGTTTGGTGACATAATCATCTGCACCCCCTTCTAGTCCAGCAACTTTGTCGTGAATGTCACTCCGGGCAGAGAGGATAATCACAGGTATGTCTTCTCCCTGTCCGCGCAGTTCTTCGAGTACTTGAAACCCGTCTTTTCCAGGCAACCCTAGATCCAGAATTAACAAGTCAAAGGTTGCACTTTGGATGACATCTAGCACATACAACCCATCTGTAACAATTGTTGTTGTAAACCCTTGCGATCGCAACCCTTTTTCAATAAATGAGGCAATCCGGGGTTCATCTTCAACGATGAGAATGTTGGGCATAGACGCTTATTTATTGGGGGGATCGAGCGGTAAAACGATGGTAAACATCGAACCTGCTCCTAACTGACTACGAAGTAATACTTGCCCACCGTGAGCAACTGCGATCGCTCGCACGATAGAAAGCCCTAGCCCAGCCCCTCTGAACGACGCCGACTTTTGGAAGACCGCGCAAAGCGTTCAAAAATTCGTTTTTGATCAACCAGTGGAATACCTTCGCCTGTATCGCGTATCCAGAAGCGCACCTTCTCTTTGGCGATCGCTGAACCTATGGAAATAGTATCACTCTCTTTAGTATGCTGAGTAGCATTATGAGCCAGATTCATCATGGCTTCGGTAATTCTTTGACGGTCAACAACAATCTGACCTTTGGCCACAGAGTCTAGTTGCCAGTCTCTCTCTGCCAGTGCTTGGGCTTTAATAAATAATTCTTTGGTTAAATCTGCCACATTTACTGTTGCTACCTGTAAAAAGTCGCCGCGTTCTGCTTTTGCCAGCAAAATCATATCATCAACTAAACGGCTCATCCGGTCTAGTTCTCCGATGACAAGTGCCACGGTTTCTTGTTGTTCTTGGGGATCATCTCCCATCAGTTCTAGGTGTCCACGAATAATAGTGATGGGAGTTCTCAGTTCGTGTCCAGCATCGTTAACGAATTCACGCTGGCTGGCAAAGGCTGCTTCTAGTCTGTCCATCATTTCGTTGAATGTCTTTGCCAGTTTTCCCAGTTCTCCCTTACCTCGCACAGGCAAACGCTGAGTTAAATCTGACTCATTGATGGCATGAGCTGTAGTGATAATTGTCCGTAGAGGAGAGAGTATTCGCCCCGCAGCAAACCAGGTAAGGATTAACGACACCACAAACACTAAGCTGAAAACTTGAATAATCACAGTGATTGCTTCTAAGGCTTCTGTCCTTTCCCCGGCGGTATTGTGGGCAACGACAAAGACTCCCCGTGTTTGTCCATTAATGGTAATTGGTTCCACCATGTAAAGAATGTTACTACCATCAGGGGCGAAAAATTCTTGTTCTCCCTGTTCTGGTTGGGTCTGTTTTGCCCACCGTCTCATGAGTAATGAGTCTCTGGCTAAAAGCTTAGGGCGTTTGCTAGGACTAGATTTGTAGAATTCACCATCGAGAAAAGTAATAAAGTAGGATTCATCTTCTGGTCGCCGATACAACAAATAAGCTCTAAAAAGTTTGATTAAGTCTTCTACGGAGGCTGGAGTAGTGATTTGTTCTTCTCCAGACAATATTGACTCGTTCAATATCTCTTCTGAGTCATCAGTGAGTCTATTCTCTGTAACAAACTTTTCGCCCTTAATCAGCGCCTTAAACGCCATCATGTTTCCTTCCATATCCTGACGAACACGCTCATCAATGCGCTGGTACAGCTGATAGCGAAATGCCGGAATGGCAATGAGAAACGTTATTCCTAAAATCAGCAAGTACCAGAGCAAAATCCGGGTGCGTGCTTCTCCCAATAGTTGCTGCCAAATTAAAAACAACTGAGATATTTTGAAAACAGATATGCGATCGCAAAAACGGTTTAATACCCTGCTCATTTTGAGTCATCCTCATTTGAGGCTGTTTAAATTCATCAAATCCTCGATTTAAGGCTTACAATCTACTAATTAATTTTTGATGAGAGAATTTTCATCAATTTCTCATGCACTTTTAATAAGAAATTGTTACGAATTACGAATTATTATATCAGTCCGTATTGGTTACATTCTTAAACGTTATCCTCGCTATTCTGAAACCTTTGTCGTTAATGAAATTTTGGCTCATGAAGCGGCTGGTTTAGATATTGAAATTTTTGCTTTGAGGCCACCGTGTGACACTCACTTTCAAAATATTATTTCCCAGGTACGTGCTAGCGTCAACTACATTCGTAAGCCAATTCAAGGTCGAACTTGATTGATTGCCACAGCGCTGAACAGGTGGCCAATCGGGTTTTTCAAGCTGCTACAGCACTAATTGCTGTTTCATCTGAAGTGAAAACTTACTTAATGAATTATGTCAAAAGCCGCAAAATTTATGTCATCCCAAATGGTGTAAATCCCGATCGCTTCTCTGCTTTTGATCGTGCATTTTCAATGCAATCAGAAACCTTTACAGTGGGATTTGTCGGCACATTGAAACCGTGGCATGGATTGCCAATTCTCACAGCAGCTTTTGCTCAACTGCATCAACAAGTTCCCAATGCCAAACTTTTGATTGTTGGCGATGGCCCCGAACGGGAAAATCTCGAAGCCGAATTATTGGCACGAGGATTACACTCTCATGCTAAATTCACCGGAGCGGTGAATCCTGATGAAATTCCGAAATTATTAGCAGCAATGGATGTTGCTGTTGCACCATATCCGGCTGAATCCGATTTTTACTTCTCACCGTTGAAAGTTTATGAATATATGGCGGCTGGTTTGCCAGTAGTTGTTAGTAGTATTGGGCAATTGCTGGAGCTAATTGACACAGGGGTGAATGGGATTCTTTGCCCACCAGGTGATGCGATCGCCTTAGCAGAGGCATTAGAAAAATTGTGGCGATCGCCAGCTTTGCGCCATTCTTTGGGACAAGCAGCGCAGAAAACGGTTATAGAACATCACACTTGGGAGGCGATCGCACAACAGATTTTGCATATAGCTGGATTAAATACTCCGCCTCAATTGCAAGTGGAGGTGAGACGATAAATGAGACGTTCAAAGCCACAGAAAAAAGTTATTCCCGGTTTATGGGGAGTACTACGTTATTTCTGGCCTTACATTCAAAAACAGTATGGACTACTTTTGATTTCTGCGATCGCTCTGGTTGTGGATGTCGGACTACGGGTGTTGGAACCGTGGCCCCTAAAATTTGTTTTTGATTACGTTTTGATTCGGGGCGATCGGCCTACCAATATTCCATTAATTGATCGCCTGGAGCCAGTTATATTACTGACATTTTCAGCAGTTACAGTCCTTGTCATTACCGGATTACGCGCACTTGCCGCCTATTGGAGTACCGTCGGACTAGCAATACTAGGTAGCCGAGTCATGACTGAGGTGCGTAATCATCTGTATTGTCATCTTCAAGATTTGTCTTTGTCTTACCACACCAAAGCTCGTAGCGGCGATTTAATTATTCGTGTGAGTAGCGATGCTAGCCGTCTGCAAGAAATTATGATCACGGCAGCATTACCACTGGTAGTAAGCATTCTTACAGTGTTTGGCATGATTGGCGTGATGCTTTGGATAAATCGCAGCCTCACCCTACTTGCACTGCTCACCCTACCGTTGTTTGCATTAGTCACAAATCGGCTGAGTCAGCGAATTCGAGAGTCTTCATTAAGGCAACGCAAACAAGAAGGGGCTGTGGCGGCGACGGCGGCTGAGTCAATTGCTGCGATTAAATTAGTCAAAGCCCTCTCACTGCAAGATGCCTTTGCGCGAGTTTTTTCTCAACAAAATCAGCGTAGCCTTAAGGAGAGCGTCAAAACCCAACGCCTTACGGCTCATCTCGAACGAACCGTTGATGCTGTAATTGCACTAGGAACAGCACTTGTTTTATGGTACGGTTCCTGGCTGGCATTGCGAAATGCTTTAACACCGGGTGATGTGCTTGTGTTTCTCACCTATCTCAAAAATGCCTTTAAGCCGGTTCAGAACTTTGCTAAGTACACCGGAAGACTTGCTAAAGCTGCTGCTTCTGGTGAGCGAATTTTAGATGTATTATCACAGCAACCTGATGTCCGAGATTTGCCGGATGCGATACCGGCTCCAATTTTCCGAGGTGAAGTTTGTTTTGATCACGTACACTTTGCCTATGAACCAGGACAAGTTCTGCTCGAAGATATCAATTTAACCATTCAACCAGGGCAGCAAGTAGCGATCGTTGGTACATCCGGCGGTGGTAAATCTACCTTAGTAAGTCTATTATTACGACTTTATGACCCGACGATGGGTAAAGTCATGATTGATGGGTGGGATATCCGCGAGTACACATTGGAATCATTACGCCCACAAATTAGTGTAGTTTTGCAAGACAGTCTCTTATTTGCCGCGACTATTCGAGAAAATATTGCCTACGGTATTGCCGGAGTGTCAGATGAGGAAATTGAAGCAGCCACTCGTCTAGCTAATGCTGATGATTTCATCCAAGCTTTACCCCAAGGATACAACACACTTGTAGGAGAACGAGGCGCAACCCTTTCAGGTGGACAACGCCAACGAATTGCGATCGCTCGCGCTGCTATTCGTCAAGCTCCAATTTTGATTTTAGATGAACCCACAACTGGGCTAGATCAAGGTAATGAGACAGCGATCGTTGATGCTCTACAACGGCTCTCGCAAAACCGCACCACCTTCTTAATTACTCACGATCTGTATCTTGCAACTCGCGCAGATATAATTCTTTACATAGAAAATGGGCAGGTGCTAGAACAAGGCACTCATCAGGAATTAATGCAACAGAATGGTCGCTATGCGGCATTGTATCAAATGCAGACTGCAATCCGAACTGAGGAAAAGTCAAATTCTCGGATGACATAACCCAATTATGGCGCTGCATATTGTGCAGAGAGAATAAAAGTTTTTAGATTTACACCCAATAAATATGACTGTTTTCGTCAGCGATCGCTTCAACAGTGTAACTGATCCCAAAATGCCATTTTTATCAGCAGCCATTGATCCATTGGAAGTACAACAACGGTTTACTCAGTACTTGCCAATCGTTGAAAATGCTCAACTGCAAAAAATTCAAGTCATTCGCCACAAACCAGGGCGGCGTTGTTTGATTGAATATGAATTGCTGAATAATCACGGGCAAACCATTACACTAATTGGCAAAATCCGAGCTAAAGGAACAGACTTTAATAGTTATGAATTACAAAAATCTTTGTGGCAAACAGGATTTGCAGATGATAGTGCTGATGGAATTTCAGTACCGCAACCTGTAGGAATAATCCCCGAATGGCAGATGTGGTTGCAGCGAAAAGTTCAAGGAGCCTTCGCCCCTGGCGTTGGCGGAGCCATCGCTACTCAATTCTTAACTCAAACCAACACTATTTTCCTTGCAAAACGAATTGCTGAAGTTGCCCATAAACTTCACCAAGCTAACATTCCTCCTCGCCGTTCTCATACCATGTCAGACGAACTGCGAATCTTGAATGAAAGGATTCCTTTGGTGATGCAACAATATCCAGAATGGAAAAAACGCTTAGAAAAAATATTAGCAGCATCTAATCATTTAGGAGAAAATACTCCAGAACAAAAACACTGTGGTATCCATCGAGATTTTTATTCCGATCAAGTGATTATTAATGGTTCTCGTTTGTATCTCATCGACCTTGATTTATATTGTGAAGGTAATCCGGCCATTGATATCGGTAACTTTATTGCTCATATTAAAGAATACAGCCTTCGCATCCTTGGCAATTCAGAAGCATTACACGATTGGGAAACTGCCCTAACTGAAAGATTTATTCAGCTTACAAGCGAGGAATTCAAAACTTCAATTGAATTCTACATTACCTTAACACTAGTACGACATATTCACATCAGCACCCAATTTTTAGAACGTCGTCTATTTACAGAAGCATTGTTAAATCTATGCGAACAACGCTTACATATTAGAAACGCATCATGATTTAAACTCTTATTTTCTGCCTAAACAACATCCTATAAGAATCCTAAATCATTCGTAAAATCTCTCCTTATTATCTCTGGCTTTTCTGCGCCTCTGCGGTTCATCTTGATGTTCAAATTCTTATTATTCTAATTGCTAATTTTCAGGAGAGAGCATTGTTAGCTTCAACTTATTGGCGACAATTTCGCTTAATTAGTTTAATTATATCATGCACTTTGAGTAGCATAACTCCAGCTATTGCAACACCCATTGCCGATAAACCTAATAACTTCAGTGAATCTAATGCTGATAATCATGCATTAAGTAAAATCACATCTGTTTCTGAATTATCGGCAGAATTAAAAACCCTTGAGAAACGAGTTACTTTATTAGAAACCAACCTTGCTGCATTAGAAACGCAACAGTTTTCCCCCCATGTTGAGCTTGAAGCGGAAGCCATCTTTGCTGTGACTGGATTCGCTGGTGAAAAGAGAGCCAACAGTAGTAAACCAATAAATGAAAATTTAGTATTGAGCGATCGCGTCCGTCTGAGCTTCGTAAGCAGTTTTACTGGAAAAGAGAAATTGGAAGTGCGCTTACAAGCAAGGAACACACCAGCATTAGAAGATGTAACTGGAACTCAAATGACAAATTTGGGATTTGATGGTGACGATGAAAATGAGGTGGAAGTAGATGAGCTAGAGTACAGATTTCCACTAGGTAAACGAACCCGCATGACTTTCTACGGGTTGGGAGGAGGATTAGGCGACTTTGTTCCTAGTGTCAATCCTCTTTTTAGCGGTAGTGGAGATGGATCAATTTCTACATTTGGACGAGAAAATCCGATTCGCCGACAAGGTAGTGGCGTAGGTATCGGTATTTCTCATAATTTGAATAAAGCTTTGAATTTGTCATTAGGATATATCAGCAGCAATGCAGCTAATTCAGAGAAGGGGATTTTTGCTAGCCCTTACGGAGCGATCGCTCAACTAACCCTCGAACCCACTAAAACAACTGAACTCAGCCTTACCTATATTCACTCTCATAACAATTTGAAGACAGGAACTGGAAGCGAATTAACTAGCGATCCATTTGATGAGGCAGATGCGATCGTTGCTAATTCATTTGGCGCAGAAGCTGCTTGGCAACTTAGCCCAGTTATTACTCTCGGTGGTAGAGTTGGTTTTATTCATGCAAAAGCAGAAGATTTACCAGCAAATCCAAATGCGTCCATTTTCACATGGGCAGTGCTACTAGCTCTTAAAGATATCGGGCAAGAAGGCAGCTTTGCAGGATTTGCCGTGGGTCAACCTCTCAAGGTGACTCACAATAGTTTCGGCGATGGCTTCAAAGATAAAGATACGTCTCTACATCTGGAAGCTTTTTACCACTTTCAAGTCACGGATAATCTAGCAATAACTCCGGGATTTTTTGTGATTACAAGTCCAGAACATAATGATAGTAATGGCAGCATTTATGTTGGTACGGTTCGGACAACGTTTAGCTTCTAAGTACAGCCCAGCTATAAACAGGGTACAAAAATTATGCTGCAACAGCCAGAGTAACTAGAGCAGAATCGTTGGGGTTTTGAATTTAGCACTTTGAGCAATCTAACCCCACTGCTGTAAATTAAACTTCTTGTTTGGTAACTCTTGTGGATTGAATTGATCTACGCTTACGTTCTGCCATCAATGAGTAACACAATGATTCATACTGATTTAAAGCTTGCTCGAAAGCATATTGCTCAACGGCATATTGGCGACTTTTATAACCCAGAGTTTTGACCTTTGCGGGGTTTTGGTATAATTCTAAAATTGCCATTGCTAAAGCTTGGGGATCTTCTGGAGGAACGATAACTCCACCGCCGCTTTGCCTGACGGCTCTTGCTGCTGTACCATTGTCAGGCACAGAGGCAACTAAGGCTGCTCCACTAGCAAGTAGCACTTGAATTTTTGACGGCATATTGAAGGATACAACATTTTTCTTTTGCACCACCAAGCCAACATCAGCAGCTGCCAACATTTGTGGCAAAGATTTGCGGGATTGAAATGGCAGTAGCAAAACATTATCTGCCCCACAGTCTAGACATTCTTGTTGCAATCGCTGTAAACCTTTTGCCTCTCCAACGATCACAAAAACAATATCTGGGATATGGCGTAACGCAGAAGCAGCTTTAACAACGCTTTCTAAGCCTTGAGTTAGGGCAATGTTGCCAGAATAAAGTACTACAAATTTTCCATTCAGGTTATGTGCGGCGCGGAAAGGGTTATTTTCTTTAGGCAAAGGACGAATAAAATTTACATCAACCCAGTTGGGAATTTGCACAATTTTGTCAGCTTCTACGCCCTTAGCTCGTAAATTGTCCACAAACCCATCGGCGATGACGCTAATTTTACTAGCAGTGTGGTAAGCAAACTTTTCCAACACTGTAAATAACTTTATAAGTAATTTATTTTTCAGTAAACCGACGTGGACGGCTGCTTCTGGTAATATATCTTGTAGATTTAAGATCACAGGACAAGCACGTAACCATCCTAAAAGAGCAACTGGTACACAGCTTGGCAAGGATGGTGATGTTGAGAGAATCACATCTGGGCGCCAACCGATGAGGGCGGGCACAAAACTAGTGACAACGAAACTAGCATCTAGTAATATCCGATCTAATAGGTTGGGTTGGGGACGAATCCAAACGTAACTGCGTTGGATTTGAACGCCATTTTTATATTCGTTGAGATACCACTTGCCCCGATACTCCCGGTAAATTTGACGCTCAGGGTAATTGGGCATAGCAGTGACTACACGCACTTCATGCCCACGCTTCACTAGTCCCTCTGCTAATTCAGTCATCAGTGGGGCAATACCAATTGGCTCTGGATAGTAGTTGTAGGAGTAAATTAAAATTCGCATAAAAATTAGTCCGAAGTAGTCCGGCTTTTTATTTAATGACAAATATTTGTCTTAAACATGATTTAGAGTTTAGAAACTCCTATATTTAATTGTGACTTCAGACTGTTTTTATGTCAGGTATTTTATTTAAAGATTAAGTAAACTTTGATATTAAATACTAGAGGAAGTGTGAATTTTTTTTACTGTTATAGCAATTCTAAGATTGCTAAATTTTGATTAGTACGTAAGTATAATCCCTATATATTTTGATATTAATTAAGACTGTAATACTGTTTCGATACTAATTATTGAATGAGCGATCGCCCTTGTATTTTCTCCTTTTTTGCTGGTTCAGGATTCCTAGATTTAGGTTTTGAAAGCAGTGGTTTTAACATTGTTTACGTCAATGAAATTTTTTCACCATTCATGGCTGCATACCGCTATTCACGGCAGTTTCTTAATCTACCGTTGCCAAAATACGGGTATCATGAAGGAGAAGCAGGAGATATCACCCAACTTCTCGAAAGTTTACAAATACAACATCTACGGGAGTTAGTACAAGACTGCCGTAAATCTAATAATATTGTGGGTTTTATTGGGGGGCCTCCTTGTCCTGATTTTTCTATTGGCGGGAAAAATAGAGGACGTTTAGGAGATAATGGCAAGCTTTCCGCTTCTTACGTTGAATTAATTTGCCGCAACCTTCCAGATTTCTTTTTATTTGAAAACGTTAAAGGGTTATGGAGAACGACAAAGCACCGTTTATTTTTTGAATCCCTCAAGCAACAATTAATGGAAGCAGGTTATATATTAACAGAACGGTTAATTAATGCTATTGAATATGGTGTACCACAGGATAGGGAAAGAATTATTCTCGTTGGTTTCCGAAATAATTTTATCAAGGATATAGGAATAAAAATTGGGAGTGAAAAGTTGCTAAATGAAAATAATTTCCCTTGGAGAAACCACATTTTATATCCTCAAGAAAATGTTTTTGCTTACCCTTGGCAGAAGTGTGAACCATTCCAAGAGAACTCTATCATGCCTTGTCCTGAAGGTATCCCTGAAGAATTAACCGTTGAGTACTGGTTTAGAAAAAATAATGTTCTGAAACATCCTAATGCTGAAAACTGCTTTCAACCAAGGGCAGGTATTACAAGGTTTGCTGCCATTGATGAAGGAGATGATTCTAAAAAATCTTTCAAGCGTCTTCACAGATGGCGTTACTCGCCGACAGCTTGCTATGGAAATAATGAAGTACATTTGCATCCTTATAAAATCCGGCGAATATCTGTGGCGGAAGCTTTAGCTATACAATCTTTGCCTGCAAATTTTGTACTTCCAGAGAATATGTCGCTCACAAATATGTTTAAAACTATTGGTAATGGCGTCCCATATTTTGCATCGAAGGCGTTAGCTAAAACTATTTTTCACTTCTTAGGAACCGGCATGACAAATACTGTTGATATTTCTAAACTTACTACTGCCTAATGTCAACTTAAACACTCACAGTAACTCCGCGACATCTACAAAGCCAACATCCAAGAGAAGTCAGCAAATTCTTTGCAGAATAAACTTGTAATAAATATGGTTTAATATATATATAAGAAATGTTTTAATTTTTTATAAAGTTTAACAATCAATTAGTGGTAGAAGACACAATGGCAGCAGACTATCCGAATATTGATATTGCGCCATTTATCGATCACTCCCTGTTAACGCCAACGGCTACTCCTGAGCAGGTTGAGCAGTGGTGTGAAGAAGCATACAGATTCAATTTTGCGGCGGTTTGCCTATTTCCCGCCTATGTCAAACCAGCAGTCGAACTCCTGCACGGCAAGAATTCGAAAGTCTGTACGGTGATTGGCTTTCCTTCTGGTGCAACGACTTCAGCAGTGAAACTGTATGAGGCTCAAGAAGCGGCGGACAATGGGGCCACTGAGTTGGATGTGGTAATGAACTTGGGCTGGTTGAAAGCTGGTAAAACTGAAGAAGTTCACCGGGAAATTGCCGAAATTTGTGAAGAGACTGGGCAAACTGTCAAGGTAATTTTGGAAACCAACCTATTGACAGATGCCGAAAAAAAAATAGCTGCTGAAATAGCTATGGAGGCGGGAGCAACATTCTTAAAAACCGGTACAGGCTGGAATGGTGGTGCAACAGTGGCAGATGTACGACTTTTGCAGGAATTGGCAAAAGAAAAAGTAGGAATTAAGGCTTCGGGTGGTATCCGCACTATCAATCAAGCTCTAGACTTAATCGTAGCGGGTGCTACTAGATTAGGCACATCTCGCGGTATCGATTTGATCCGCCAGCGCGATAACCTGGGAAAGGGTGAATAGTCATTTGTCATTTGTCCTTTGTCCTTTGCAAATGAAGAATGACTAATGACTAATGACTAATGACTAATGACCAATGACTAATGAGTAGAACTTACAAAGCAACCGGAATTAATCTTAAAACCCAGGTGCTAGGAGAATCGGATAAAATAGTGACGATTTTGACACCAGAATTCGGTCTGATTCGAGCAGTGGCCCCAGGGGCACGCAAGCACAACTCCAGTCTGGGTGGCAGAAGTGGTATGTTCGTTGTGAATGAACTATTGATTGCAAAAGGGCGATCGCTTGATAAAATTACTCAAGCACAGACGTTAAAAACTTATCCAGGTCTAGCTAAAGATTTGGGAAAATTGGCTGCCAGCCAGTATTTAGCAGAAATAGTCTTGTGTCAAGCTTTGAGCGAACAACCCCAAGAAGAACTTTATGAGCTGTTCAATGAACATCTCCATCGGTTGGAGGCGTTGTCTAGTGCAAATGCATCTGGTGTTTTGGCTCATCTGGCTCATGGAGTTTTTCACCTTTTAGCCTTAGCAGGAGTAACGCCGCAAGTGCAAGTATGTTGCTTATCTGGGCGCCCCCTCAACCCAGATTTTACAGACCCCAACTGGCAGGTAGGATTTAGCATCCCTGCGGGTGGGACGGTTTGCTTAGAAACTAGGGAATGTTTACGAAGAGAGGAAGAGAGAGGAAGAGGGGGAGAGGGGGAGATTAATAACCAAATACTTCTCTACGAGAGGCTGCGCCACCGGCAAAGCTCAGTACAAGTGCCCGATAGTTCTCTACGAGAGGCTGCGCCATCGGCAAAGCTTAGTACAAGTGCCCCATTCCCCATACCCCATGCTCAAACCGTTGTTATGCATCGGCAAGAAATACCTGTAATTTCTAGTCGTCCAGGTGCTATGGAACTGGCTTTGCTTCAACATCTGTCACAACCAGAGATAATGCAAATTGATGGTGCTAGAGATCATCACTGGTTATCTGTTGAGCAGATTTTGCGCCAGTATGCTCAGTATCAATTAGGTCGCCCTATTCGCTCTGCTACCTTGATAGACTCTTATTTTGCTGCCAACCATGATGCAACCGTCTGATTTGGATAAAAAAATCCTGCCTTTGTCACCAAGCCTGGCCAAAAAACACAATAGGGCATTAGATCCTACAGTTAGGAATCACTTAAGTGCCGTTTCTAAGTCTACACCTAGTCAAATCAATGGCCAAGAAATGTCTCCAAAAGATGTTTCTAAAAACGATCAAAGTTGGACAGCCCAGATACCAAAAACTGATGTTCCAAGTCAATCAGAAACAAAATCTGAGAACAAATTAACCACTCCTGAGGTAGGTAGCAACGGGCAGATGCCAGTTGCTAATATCCCAGAAAAAGAACCACCAAAATTAGATGGATCTGGTTCAGGTGGAGAAGCTGTTTCAGGAAATGTCAAACAGCAGGGGTTTTTGCCTGTATTAAAAAATCCTAATTTCTTGGCTCTTTGGGGCGGTCAAGTTTTCTCTCAACTAGCAGATAAAGTTTATTTGGTGTTGATGATTGCTTTGATTAATACTCAGTTTCAGGCTAGTAATCAGAGCATTAGTGGTTGGGTATCAGCCTTGATGATGGCTTTTACTATTCCAGCCGTATTGTTTGGTTCCGTTGCTGGTGTGTTTGTCGATCGCTGGTCGAAAAAGGCTGTGCTGGTGGCAACAAATATTTGGCGCGGCATCCTGGTTTTGTCAATTCCTTTTCTGATGTGGTTGACTCATGGCTGGAAACCCATAGGAGTGTTGCCAGTGGGTTTTTTGATCATTCTGGGTGTGACTTTTTTGGTTTCCACACTGACGCAGTTTTTTGCACCAGCAGAACAGGCGGCAATTCCATTAATGGTAGAAGAACAGGATTTACTCTCAGCAAATTCGCTTTATACGACAACGATGATGGCATCGGTGATTGTTGGGTTTGCTGTTGGGGAACCATTATTAGCGATCGCCGATGGTCTTTGGTTGCAAATTGGTGGTAGTGGTAGTTTGGGCAAAGAATTTTTAGTCGGCGGTAGTTATGCGATCGCTGGACTAATTTTATTCCTCTTGGCAACTAAGGAAAAACAGCACCACCCCGATACAGAATTCCCTGACGTATTCTCTGACTTGCGAGATGGTTTTGCCTACCTCAGAGCAAATCATCGCGTCCGCAATGCTTTGCTTCAGTTGATTATCTTGTTCTCTGTATTTGCAGCATTAACTGTTCTAGCCGTTCGCATGGCGGAAATTATTCCCAACATGAAAGCCTCCCAGTTCGGCTTTTTACTAGCAGCCGGTGGTGTTGGCATCGCTGCTGGAGCAACAATTCTTGGTCAATTTGGTCAACGCTTCTCCTATACCCAGCTAAGTCTGTACGGTTGTATAGGCATGGCAACATCCTTGATTGGTTTATCAGTATTTACAACCCAACTATGGCTAGTGTTGTTACTAGTGATGCTATTAGGTATCTTTGGGGCGTTAGTGGGAATTCCTATGCAAACAGCGATCCAAACAGAAACACCCCCAGAAATGCGCGGTAAAGTCTTTGGTTTACAAAATAATGTAATTAATATTGCTCTCTCTTTACCTTTGGCATTAGCAGGTGTAGCTGAAACCTTTGTGGGATTACAGGCAGTTTTTTTGGGATTAGCTGCGATCGTCTTTTCAGGAGGTATATTAACCTGGTATAACTCACAGAAGTAGTTATCAGCTAACAAAAGTTATTATTAATTACCTTGAAGTAATTAGTAATTTCTTTAAAGCTTTTGTGTTCATGCTAAACTGTGGTCAGTGAAAATTTATCACATACTTGCGGGATATAAATCTGACATTAGTCAGAATAAGTTGTTTAAATATTAGAAACTAACAACTTATAAGTAGGTAGAATAAATAAAGCCATAAATCCACTGGTTTAATCAGCGTAAAATAGGCTTTTTAAACTACATTATGCTGGAAATCTGTAATAACTAAAAAAATCAGCAAGTATAGCTAGATAAAATAAAAATCACGAAGGACACACAAGTAATAGATCAAACCCGCTTTTCTTACAGCTAAATAAAGAATGCGTATAGCCTGGATTGGAAAAAAATCACCCTTTTGCGGCAATGTCACCTACAGTCGAGAAATTACAAATGCTTTGCTAGATAGGGGACATCAAGTTAGTTTTCTTCACTTCGCCCAAGAAGAGTCTGAACCTGACAATTGGCCAAATCTTCGAGAGGTTTCTCTCCCTTTCATTTACAAGTCCCAGGTTTATACAATTCCCACTTTTAAAGCGACCAAACTTTTAACGGAGTCGCTACGGGAAATCAAGCCAGATATAGTCCACGCTTCATTGACCCTATCTCCTCTAGACTTTGTTCTACCAGAAATCTGTGAGGAACTGAGGTTGCCCTTAATTGCCACTTTTCACACACCGTTTGCTGGCAAGGGAGCAAAGTTGATATCGGGAACACAACTTTTGGCTTATCAGCTCTACGCACCTTTTTTAGTTAACTATGATCGCGTGATTGTATTTTCCCAAATTCAGCGAGAATTATTGGCACGAATGGGTGTGCGGGAAGAAAATATTGCCGTAATTCCCAACGGTGTTGATACCGCTAAGTATTCTCCAGGATTTTCTCAAGTCAAAGCAGAATTTAAAGCAGAACGCTTGTTTGTCTATCAGGGGCGCATAGCACCAGAGAAAAATGTTGAAGCTCTCCTCCGCGCTTGGAAGCAGTCTGCAATGGAGCCTGGTAGTAAGTTACTAATTGTTGGCGACGGCCCTTTGAAATCTTCCTTAGAGCCGTTTTATGGTTCAGAATACGGCATTATCTGGTTAGGATTTATCGCTGATGAAGATCAGCGCATTGGAATTTTGCGGGGCGCAGATGTATTTGTTTTGCCTTCATTGGTAGAGGGTTTGTCTCTATCTCTGTTAGAAGGGATGTCATGTGGGTTGGCTTGTTTAGCAACAGATGTCGGTGCAGATGGAGAAGTATTGGAAAAGGGCGCAGGTGTAGTTATTAGTACTAAAACAGCGCGATCGCAATTAAGAACCCTCTTGCCAGTGTTGCAAGACCATCCAGAGTTAACAACCTTACTGGGGCAAAAAGCCAGACAGCGTGTATTAGACCGCTATACCCTTAGTAAAAATATTACTCTACTGGAAGAACTTTATAAAGAAGTTTTAGCACAACGACCTCTACCACTAAGTCGCAGGGCGTAGGGAAAAGGAGGAAGTGCCATGCCTGTGCCTACGCATTTTTATGCTTATCAGTGTTCTCCAGATGCATTAGGTGCAGTTTAGCTTTTCTTCATCAGTCTTATATTAGGTATTAGGTTTTAACCTTGCTCTAATAATCATCACAGAACAGTGGCGAAATCCTGAGATTTGGCGAGTAGAACTTTGAGAACTTGAAAATATTTTTAATGCTCAGGCAACAGGCGGTGATAGTTTTAACTTCTTATCTAATATTCGTGATGAAAATATTAGGAATGCTTTGAAAAGAAGACCCATTACACCATCTCTTCTAGCCAGTGAATTAAGTCACTAGAATTTGTCGTACGTTAGGCACTTTATTCAAAACTTGCTGAAATTTTTCCCAACTACCGCTTTTGGCTTTTTCTTCCAAATAGTCTTTGGTCATCCATGCGGAAACTTGTGCAGATAAGGCAATAGTTGCAAGTTGTTCAATAGAAATATTTTCTCTGGCTGCTAAAGCTTCAATTTGTTATATAAAAATTCAAGTAGCTGTACATTTAAGTTAGTCATGGGATTTCTCCTACTATTTCAAGAATTCTTTGGGTGAAACTACCCTCAGTCAGAATTTTTGGGCTGCTTGTAAATCGTTTTGATTGTAAGTGATGATAAAGTCGGCTTGGCATTCAACAGCTAAATCGATGAGAAAATCATCATCAGGCTCGCGTGCTACTGGCCGCCATAAATAGAAAATGCTACATCTATTGGCGATTCTACAAATAGCTTCAATAACGTTGTCAATATCTTCATCGCTCAATCTAAGCTGCTCTTTTTCTCGTTTGAGAATTTCTTCATACTCGAAGACTAAGGTGGTAGAGACATTTAACTGCCAACGTCTACCATTCAGAATTGTTAATAGTTTGTAAGATGCACCACGGTTAGATCGTAAACTAGTAAACAGTACATTAGTATCAAGTACAAGTTGGTACGAATTAGCATTTTTTCCGTAGTGACGAGCTTATGGTCTACCTATCAATCAATTTTTGAATTATCCACTAAAGACCATCCCAAAGTAGTTGGCTGTTCATAAACCCGCTTTAGAGTATTTATATCTCTAGGAGAAATAGGCAACGGGTTACGAACTTGAGAAAAATATAGCGCATCCGTTTGTAGCGGACTATGACCCCAAATTCCCAGTGCATGACCGAATTCGTGGCGGGTAGCTGCAATGAGATATTCACCTGTTTGACTGGGACTTAGCAAGATGATGAAGCGGTGGGATAAAACTTTGTTGCTGGTATATAACTCGTAAGTAGTTTGTGCCGATCGCGCCCGGGGTATATTAGTACCAGGAGAAATTTGTAGAGGTGGCGCTTTCCGTACAATCTTAATATCAGCAACTTCTGGCTGTTCGACTACTGTTAAAGGCAAATAAGTACTCCATTCTTGCACACCCTGCAAGACAGCGTTAACCCATGCTTGAGCTTGTTTTTCACTGACGGCTTTTGGTGGTTCTACGTAAACTCGAACAGGAAATTGTGACCAGATTAAATAACCAACTTGGGTTTTTATGACTTGGGAAAAGTAGTTACCACTGTTAGTACTATCTTGCCACTGTGCGAGTGTAAGCGGTAAGGGATGAGGTTTTGAAGGAGATGATGGAGATAGAGAGATTATTAAGTTTGAATATATATGTTTTGGTATTATTGTAAACCCGTCACTTGACTGGAGATTAGTAAAAAAGATTAACAGCCCTGTACCAAGAAAAAAGGCAAGGGCTGTAATTAACCGCCGTGAAATTAAATTTATTAGGCTCTTAAGTATTGGGTGTTGGGTTATTTTCCCCATTAACCTATCCTTATTTAGGCAACCAACCGGCACTTAAAACCACTGTTAAACCTAAAAAGATTACTGTCAATGCCCAAGTAATTCGATTTAAGGTATTTTCTGCACTTTTGGTGCTGCTAAATAGCTGGGCTTGTCCACCAATGGCTCCAATGCCATCACCTTTGGGGCTATGCAGTAAAACCAAGATAATCAAACCAGTGGCGGAAAACGCCCAAATGCCTTGCACGATATTAGTAACTGTCATGGTAGGAATCTCATTTATAAAAAGTTTTAAAAAACAGGAGTCAGGAGTTCACTTAAAACTCCTAACTCAGGACTCAGCAATTTTTTACAGCCCTACTTGCACGGGGGTGCGAGTGCGTTGCAACTCATATTCTGCTGTTTTCAGCAGCGATCGCCCGGTCATTTCTGGTGGCTGAGGCAGCTGTAAAATCTCTAGAATTGTGGGGGCGATGTCGGATAGCTTGCCATCGCTTCGCAGTTCGACATTTGTACCATATCCAGGGATTTTGATTTTCTCGCCTTCTACCAAAATTAAGGGGACTGGGTTAGTAGTATGAGCTGTCCAGGGATTGCCCCCTTCATCTAGCATATACTCAGCGTTACCGTGATCGGCAGTAATAATTGTTGTACCACCGGCTTTGATAACGCTCTCTAGTAGTCGTCCCAAACAGCGATCAACTGTTTCAATTGCTGTAATGGTAGCGTCGATTTTACCAGTATGCCCTACCATGTCTGGGTTAGCATAGTTAATCACAACTAGGGAATATATACCCTTTTGAATCGCAGCGATCGCAACATCTGTAACTGCTGCTGCTGACATCGCTGGGGCGTGATCGTAAGTCGCTACCATTGGGCTGCTTACTAATTCCCGATCTTCTCCAGCAAAAGGTTCCTCTAGACCCCCATTAAAGAAATAGGTGACGTGGGCGTATTTTTCTGTTTCGGCAGTGCGGAACTGATTCAGACCATGATTAGCTATTACTTCTCCCAGAATATTACTGAGATTCTGTGGTTCAAAGGCTACAGCCACGGCTAAGTCTGAATCGTATTGTGTAAAGGTGACAAAAGACAGTGGTGTAATTTGCCGTCTTTCAAAACCGTTAAAAGTAGAACTGACCAAAGCTTGAGTCAGTTGTCTGGAGCGATCGGGGCGGAAGTTAAAAAATATCACCCCATCCCCTGGTTCTATTGCGCCGGGTGCAATTCGGATTGGGTTGATAAATTCATCTTTTACCCCTTCAGCGTAAGATGCTTGCAAGATTTCCACAGCCGTGCGATTATCACCTGTACCATCTTGGGTCATCACGTCATAGGCGCGTTTGACCCGATCCCAGCGGTGATCGCGATCCATCGCGTAGTAGCGACCGCTGAGGGTGACTATGCGCCCAATTCCTGTGCGGTCTATATAATTTTGCAGCATCGTGATTGCTCTTACACCGTCAGTTGGCGCGGTGTCACGACCATCGGTAATCGCGTGGATACAAACTTCTGGAATTCGCTGGTTTTTGGCTAAGTCAAGTAGTCCGAATAGATGGGTAATATGCGAATGTACCCCTCCCTCAGAACAAAGCCCGACTAGATGCAGCTTGCTATTCCGAGAACGAACTTCCTGGCAAATTTTGACGAGTGCTGGGTTTAAGGCAATAGAACCGTCTTCGACCGCATCAGAGATGCGTACCAGTTCTTGCGGTACCACTCGCCCAGCACCAATGTTCAAATGACCAACTTCCGAGTTGCCCATTTGTCCCTCTGGCAACCCTACGGCTTTTCCTGATGTGCGGATGAGGGTATGCGGGTAAGCTGCCCATAAACTTTCCACAATGGGAGTTTTAGCAGCAACAATAGCGTTTCCTCGCTTCTCCTCGCAGTAGCCCCATCCGTCTAAAATGACTAGCACCACAGGAGTAACAGGTGCTTTGGTCATAGTAAAATTGCCCTTTACTTTTTGTAATACCCGAATGATACCACTGCTAATCCACGCCGCAAGTGAATTTTTGCTTATTAATTTATTTTATGAAAGACTTCCAGTTTTTTGAATGATTTTTTAAACTTTAGCAGTTTTTATGTAACGTCGGTTATTGTTAATAACAAGCAATTACTTAGTAGTAGCATTTTAGCACTACTACTAAGTCCGTATCAATCTCTTATTTCTTTTTACTAGAAGCTTTTGCAGCTTTTTTAGCAGCTTTTTCAGCAGCGATCGCAGCTAATTTTGCTTGTTCTTTTTCTTCGGCAATTTTCTGGAGATAGTAATGATAGTCTCCTAAGTAAACCCGGAATTCCCCATCACGAATTTCGACGATTTTGTTAGCTACTTGAGAAATAAAGTAGCGATCGTGGGAAACGACAATTGCCGTACCGTCATAATTTTTGAGCGCTTCTTCCAGCATTTCCTTCGCTGGAATATCTAGGTGGTTTGTCGGCTCATCTAAAATTAGTAAGTTCGCGGGACGTAAGAGCATTTTTGCCAACGCCAAACGAGCTTTTTCTCCTCCACTTAATGCTCCAACTGCCTTGAATACAGTATCACCAGTAAATAAGAAGCGTCCCAAAAGCGTGCGGACTTCTTGATTATCCCAGTCTGGAACTTCATCATGGATAGTTTCCATGACAGTTTTCTTCAAATCTAAAGCTTCAGCTTGGTTTTGCTCAAAGTAACCGGGAATAACGTTGTGATCCCCTAATTGAACGCTACCTTCTGTGGGTGGTTCCATACCCATAATTACGCGCAGAAGGGTAGATTTTCCAGCACCGTTGGGGCCAAGAAAAGCAATGCGATCGCCTCTTTCAATTAGGAGATTTGCTGCCAAAAACAAAATTTTATCACCGTAAAGATGAGTTAAATCTTTAATTTCTACTACTTCGCGTCCACTGCGGGGTGCAGGGGGAAAACGGAAGTGTAGAGTTCTTACCCCGGCAATAGGTGCTTCAATGCGCTCAATTTTGTCGAGTTGCTTTTCCCGGCTTTTTGCCTGGGTACTGCGGGTAGCACTGGCGCGAAATCTATCAACAAAGGTTTGCTGTTTCTCTAATTCTTTTTGCTGACGTTCGTAAGCACTCAGTTGTGCTGATTGACTTTCAGCTTTTTGTTCCAAATATGCCGAGTAGTTACCAAGGTAGGTACTGGAAACACCACGTTCAGTTTCCACAATTTGGGTGCAGAGGCGGTCAAGGAACTCCCGGTCATGGGAGACTATTACCATCGGCGTAACCAGCCCTCTGAGGTAATTTTCCAACCACTCAATGGTTTCTAAATCTAGGTGGTTAGTCGGTTCATCCAGCAGTAACAAGTCGGGTTTTTGCAGCAGAATTTTTCCTAAACTCATCCGCATTTGCCAACCACCACTGAAGGCACTAACGAGGCGATCGCCATCTTCTAGCCCAAACCCCATCTCTGGTAAAATTTTCCCGATGCGTGCATCTAAGTTGTAGCCATCCAAGGCTTCAAATTTGCGCTGCAACCGATCCAACTTGTCGATCAGTCGATCCAGTTCCTCTGGGCTAGCCGTTTCCATCTCTTGTGGCACATGCGCTAGAGATAACTGTACTTCGTTGGCTTCTTTAAAGACAGTCCAAAATTCTTCTCTAACGGTGCGGGTGGGGTCTACTTCAAACTCTTGGTTGAGGTAGGCTATGTGTAAGCTATTAGGACGGATAATTACGCCAGAGGTGGGTTCCATTTCCCCAGAAATGATCTTTAACTGGGTGGATTTTCCAGCACCGTTGACACCGACTAAGCCAATGCGATCGCCTGGTTTAACTTCCCAGTTGATATCTTTGAGAACTTCGCCTGTGGGATAAATTTTACTTATATGTTCTAGTCGCAGCATTAAGTTTCTCTCAGGTAGGGAGTGGGTGGTTGAGGACGAAGTACTAACACCGCCTCTAATATTAACAAAAATTAACTATAAATTCGTCGTTACAAAGTCTGGAAGCCGCAAACCAAATTTGGCTTGAGCCACGGATAAAATTTACCACATCTATCTCAAGCTAACTTTGTGCTACTTGTCTGACTTCTTCGACACTAAAGCTAAATGCCTCTGCCACTTGTTCCACAGTCACCCCTAATTTCAATAAGGTGGGTATTAATTTTAATTTGGCTCTATGCTCCCCTTTTTGCATGGCATCATGATAAGCTTTTGCGTTTTGAACTTGGTTTATGGTTAAATCTAACCCCTCTGCAACTTGCTCAATAGTTAACCCTAAATCTAATAGACGAGGTACTGATTGCAGTAAACCTTCCAAACGCCCTTCTTCAAATGCTTCTTGATAAACTTTTGTATCTTTGGAACTCATAGTTCCTATGTTGTAGTCCACCAATTCCTCTACTCCTTGATCAGAAGAATTCTACTGCGCGGCTTGTCTGACTTCTTCGACACTCAAATCTAACGCCTGCGCTATTTGTTCTATAGCTAACCCTGCTGCCAACATTCCTGGTACTGCTTTTAGTTTACCTTTAAGCTCACCCTGTTCAATGCCTTGTTCAATGCCTTCCTGAAAGGCTTCTTGATAAAATCTGGTTTGCTTTAACTCGCTTAATCCAAACATTTCCTCCATTTCCTCCCTACTCATTGTGGGAAACTTGTAAGCCAAAATAGTCTCTATAAATTGTAATAATTGCTGCTGTTTTGGTGGTGAACTTATCTCTGACTTGGTTCTGTCTATCAACTCCCTTGCTTGTGCGATCGCTATATCGTCGCTTGCAATTACTAATTTAGCAGTTGCAATGCCAATTGGAAGCGATACACCTTCACCTAATTCATCCAAATAAATGCGCCTGACGCGCCCACTTGTGAAAAACTCACGGTAATGTTTGATATCTCCTGTATCTACATTCCTGTTTGGGTATAAAACCACAGCACCCAGCCATTTAATGGTTGATTCTGACGGAGATATAAACATATTTCTGCAATTAGCCGTGAATAAATTTCCCAATCTGTTTGAAATTGCACTTCTACAAAGTAAATCGGGTTCTCGTTTCCTTGTGTCGGTAAAAACACCCCATCGATTCTGAAAGCTGTTTGTTTTATTTCAACTGATGAAAATTGATAAAGGCTAGCTGATTCTGGAGAATTACCAAGAAGTTCAAAGAAGATATCAGGAAATTCTTGAAACAGCCGATAAAAGATGATGTCTGTTTTCACAATTTTATATCATTTTAAAATTTTGATTTGCTGTTCTTGTATTACTTTCTTCCTCAGAACCATCTCACACTTCCAGCAACCGCTCTTTTGCCATCCCTAATATACGGGATAAGGGCGCTAACAAACTATTATCAAATGCTTCTCCAGCATAAATATTATTCAGTTCAGTCGGAGATAATTTAAAGGTATCGCAGAATTTAGCAAACTCCTGGTTACTCAAATCAAGCTCTTTTTGCCTATCATCAAGTAAAACTGCGATCGCTCTAGTTCCATGCTATTTCACTGGCATATTCTGGTTTAAAAAATCCCACCAAATTACCTTGATGATAAACTGGTATATCAGAGATTATTTGTTTCAAGTTGCCAATCTAAAGGCTCATTACGTAGCGACCTAGCTGCACCCCTAAATATTTTAAGATTGCACCATTTTAAAACCATTTATTCCTTAACTGCCAGTAAAATACCCTATCACTGGCGATTAGAAATCGCAGCTATACAAACAAAACCCGCGGAGGTGGGTTTCAACTTGCTGGAGTCCGCGCAGACGGACTTAGTTTGTGCAGCCGTTATGTATTTCTACCATAACCTCTAACTCAGCCAAAATTAGCGATCGCCAGGTGAATCAATGCGATTCTACTACTCACACGCCTAGTTTTGTGATTCGTATTCTTCAAAAATTATTACAGCAGCTTCTAGGTATCGATCTAGTAAATGATGATCAGATATATCAGGTAACATTAATTCAACAGTCGATATGGCTTCCATTATTCCAACATGCTCTTCTCCAACTTTAAAAGCTGCGATAAACCACCATAGTCGAGCTATTGCAGTTTGAATTTCTTCTCTTTCAGGCAAATACCATATTTCTCGACCAATTTCATTACACTGTAAAGGAGTTAAAAAATTTTGCTCTGACAAAGCTTGCTGAATATATTTATTAAGCTGGGAGAGTTTGCCCGATTTAATCTCGGATGAATATATTTGTATGCATTCTATTGCCCATTGGATTGCCAAACTATAGTGATATTTTTGTAATTTAAGTGCAATTGGATAAGCCCAAAGTATTTCTTTTTGCGCTATAGTTTGTTTTACATTTTCTATTAGTTTTTTCATAGATGTAACTATATCTAACTAACTTGCAGTAAAACTTATAAGTATATAATTTTTTTCACTTCGTTCTACTTAAGGTATCTTCAAATAACAATTAAGCGTCATAAAAATGGTAGTAATTATCCTTCCCAGTCTTGACGAGTATCGCACAGAAAATTGTCTGCGATCGCATCATCAAATAAATAAGGGCAATGCTCTGGAAAAGTTCGTAATGGTAAGTTAGTTTCTCTTATACCAATTTTGTATGAAGTTGCATAGAATCAAAAGGCTATAAACTATGCTTGGCAAGCATTCCGGCTTTCTAGAGTTTCATGCAGCTTCACAATAATTTGGTATTAGCCATAAATTAACACCCGCTTCAAAACCATCTAGCAAAACTTCTTCTATCAACTTGCTTTTGCTTCATCCCCAGATGCTTCAGCCACAGCTGCCAATCTATCTGCCGCAGCTTGCACAATTTGAGCCACTTGAGCCAAAGGCATGTGCTGGATTTGTCTAAGAATCAGACTCAAATCTGAGGTTTCTGGAATTGGCTTGCCATCTATGCAGCTGATTAACTCTTCCATTGTGTAGCCTGCTTTCGATGCGATTCGAGCCAAATTTTCTGTATCTGGCACCTTCACACCTTTTTCCCACATCTGAACAGCAGTAGCAGATACCCCCAAAAGCTTACCAAATGCTCGCTGACTCATTGAACCGCGAGCTAGTTTAATGATTTCAATCAGTTTTTGTTTGCTTTCGATCTTCACTGCTTATATAGCTAGCCAACTGTATTTACAAGTTTACTTTCAATATTACAAGTTTACTTTTATATTGACAGCCTTGTGTTTTAGTACTAAACTATATCTCTTGTTGTAAATCGGCAACTACAGGCATCAAGCTAGTAGAATAACCCATCTACCTTTAATCAACACAAAAAACTTAGTTTGCTACGGCGCTTGTGCTAGTAGCTAGACTTTGCTGCGAAGAAATAATATCGAAGGTGCATCATGTTTCGCAAGCCACGCAAAATTAACCAATATCGCCGCAAAGGTAAAAACCTTATAGCCACTAATAAAATTAAACCAGAACAGTGGAACATTTCTGAGGCAGAAACCAAAGAAGCCTTAAAAGTTAAAGGCTACGATGTCAAGCAAATCAAAAAAATCCACCTTCTGAAGCATCAAGTGTGTATTTCCTACTGGGATGTAAAAGGCAATATATGCAGCAGCTTTTTTAGCTACCGGATTTTTGCGCGTTGGCAAAAAGAAGTAGAGAAATTAATTTATACCTGTCAAACCCTAAAGGAATGGGCGAAGCTAAACTACGTTATGAAGTACGAATTTTCCTATTACCATTATCCCAGTGAAATAGAAGATACACTCCACGGAAAATTAGAAAACCACCTGTGTCTGTTAAAAACAACAGAACAACAAGTGATTTTACAGTATCTTTAAGGGCAAAAATTAGTTAGCGGCAGAAGTCGCTAACTCTGCAAGACGTTCTTGTTGGTCTAGAGATATACAAGACTGGATAAGTGTCTCTAAATCACCATCCAAAACAGGGGTAAGAGAATAATTTTGACCTAACCGATGATCAGTAGCGCGGTTATCCTTATAATTATAGGTGCGAATTTTTTCCGATCGCGATCCAGTACCAACCTGCGATCGCCGCATGGAAGTAACAGCTGCTTGTTGTTCACCTAACTTGATGTCATACAACTTCGCCCGCAGAATTTGCATTGCCCGTTCTTTGTTTTGCAATTGGCTGCGTTCTTCTGTACAGAAAATGCGTATTCCCGTTGGTTTGTGCATCAAGTCAACGGCTGTTTCCACCTTGTTGACGTTTTGTCCACCAGCACCACCAGAACGAGCTGTGGTCATTTCAATATCTTTCGGGTCAATATGAATTTCTACATCATCAACCTCTGGCATAATCGCCACGGTAGCTGTGGAAGTATGAACCCGTCCCCCAGATTCAGTTGCCGGCACGCGCTGCACACGATGCACTCCAGCTTCAAACTTTAGCTGACTGTAAACGTCATTACCTTTGATTTCGAGAATGACCTCTTTCCAGCCACCCATTTCTCCGCGAGATTCGCTCACTAGAGAAACTTTCCAACCTTGAGTCTGGGCATAGCGGGTGTACATTTGCATCAAATCGCCAGCCCAAATACTTGCTTCATCGCCACCAGTACCAGCGCGAATTTCCAACATAATATTCTTTTCATCATTGGGGTCGCGTGGTAGGAGTAAGACTTTCAAGCGAGACTCTAAATGTTCTATTTTTTCTTCAAGTTCTTTTACTTCCAGTGATGCCATTTCTTGCAACTCTGGATCACTTGCAGATTCTTTATAAACCTGACGCGCTCCGATCAAGTCTTCTTGGGCTGTTTTCCAAATCTCATAAGTATTAACCACCTCTTCCAAAGAAGAACGAGACTTAGCAATTTCTTGATATTCATCAGGATTGCTAGCGGTATCGGGATCGCCAAGACGACGTGTTAATTCATTAAAAGTTTGTTCAACGGATTTTAGTTTGTCCAGTAAGTATGATTCAGCCATGACGAGTGCGATCGCTCCTTAAAAAATAACAAATTGGCTCGAGCATATAAATGAAAATCGACCCAGCTGATGCAGGGCCGTCGTTAACAGCAGAGCCAACCCGCTACTTTTTGTCTTGTTCGTCGCCAGATGTTTGAGTGCTGCTCATACCGTATTTGCGGAGGAAGCGCTCTACTCGACCCTCAGTGTCAATAATCTTCTGAGTGCCGGTGTAAAAGGGGTGATTCCCAGACCAAACATCTACATGCAATTCTGGCTTGGTAGAGCCAATGGTCATAACAACTTGACCGTTGCAGTAAACTTTAGCATCTGGATACCACTTGGGGTGAATATCAGCTTTAGCCATTGTTCTTTTTGTGATGAATCTATATAAATTATAACTTTCAGCGTTCAATTGAAGCTAGGGAGTGGGGAGCGGGGAGATGCCCCATGCCCACTTGCCCTGAGCGTTCGCGTAGCGTCTCGCAGAGAAGTCGAAGGGATGCCCCATGCCCAGTTCCCTAACGCTTAGAGTACTGAGGCGCTTTCCGAGCTTTATGTAAACCATATTTCTTCCGCTCTTTTGCTCTCGGATCGCGAGTCAAATAACCTTCGGTTTTCAAAGGTGGGCGGTTGTCTGGGTCGAGTTGGCACAAAGCACGAGCAACTCCCAAACGAACAGAATCAGCCTGTCCGGTCAAGCCGCCGCCTTCTGCTTTCACCAAAATGTCATATTCGTTTTCTAACCCTAGAGTTTCCAGGGGCGCTTTGATCACTCCCAGGTAGTTGGGGTTAAATTGGAAATACAAGTTTCCATCTTTACCGTTCACAGTCAGTTGACCGCTACCTGGAACCAAGCGTACCCTTGCTACTGCATTCTTACGACGGCCAGTGCCCCAGTATACGGCGCGACCGCTATTAGCATCTGCTACTACCATTAATTTTCTTCTCCAGGAATTGTACTAACTTTTAGTTCTTTAGGTTTTTGAGCATCATGGGGATGCGTAGGTCCAGCGTAAACTTTTAGCTTGGTGAACAACTGCTTACCCAGGCTATTTTTAGGTAGCATACCCTTAACAGCTTGTTCTAAAATTCGCTCTGGTATACGGTCTTGCAGTTTAGCGAAAGTTTCCGTTTTCATCCCACCGGGACGACCAGAATGGCGGCGGTAAAGTTTTTGAGTACGCTTTTTGCCTGTGACTGCTACTTTCTCGGCATTAATGACGATTACGAAGTCACCTGTATCTAAATGAGGTGTATATTCGGGTTTCTTTTTGCCTGTCAATACCTGAGCGATTTCGCTGGCGAGGCGACCGAGGCGTTTATCGGTGGCATCTACTATGTACCACTCACGCTCAAGGGTTGCTTGAGAAGGAAGGTATGTTTTAACTGTTGTCATTTGTCATTTGTCCTTTGTCATTTTTAATTTGTCATTAGTCAATTGTCTTTTGTCCTTTGTCAGTTGTCCTTTGTTATTCACTAATGACCATTGTACAGACGCGATTAATCGCGTCTCTACTGACCAATGACTAATGACTCTTGACTAGTGACGAACTTTGGCAAGGTGTCGTACCAAATCTCTTTTGGAAAGGGAAAATCTGGATAGCCGACTCGCAACAAGCACAAGCCTTGGGGCGGTGCGGCGTGTTTCACTTCTTCCCGGCGTTGTTCTTTCCAGAGTTCGGTGAAGCTAGAAAGTGTTCGTTGTCCAGAACCTACTTGTACCAGCATCCCTACCAACAGCCGTACCATGCCATACAAAAATCCATCTGCCTGTATTTCAATATGGATAAATGGCCCACTGCGACGACACTCTGCTGCTTGCACCTCTACCCAGGAATGCGATCGCTTTGAGCCTGCACGGTGAAAAGCAGCTAAGTGATGCTTTCCCAAGAGAGGTTTCAAGGCAGCTTGGATTAAAGATTCATCCAGGGGTGCATAATAATAATGCCAACTGAAGGGTCTTACAAACAAGTTAAGCCGATCTTCAGTATATATTGTGTAGCGATACCGTCGATAGGCTGCACTAAAGCGAGCGTGCCAACGGTTATCGACACCAGCTGAAGCCCTGATTAATATATCTGGCGGCAGATAGCTGTTGAGGATTGTTGCCCATTTGTGAGGTGGAATTAAACCTGTAGCTTCAAAATGGGCTACTTGAGCAGCAGCATGAACTCCAGAATCGGTTCGCCCAGCACCATGTAGTGTTACATGATACCCAAGAATAGTAGCGATCGCTCTTTCTATCTCTTCTTGGACAGTCCGTTGTTTTTTTTGCCGTTGCCAGCCATGAAAATCAGTGCCCAGGTATTGGATTACCAAGGCTACTCGATGAGTTTGTGTAGGCTGGTGGCTTTCTAACATACAGATTTTGTCCTTTCGTCATTTGTCCTTCGTCATTTGTCCTTTGTCAGTTGTCCTTTGTTATTCACTAATGACCAATGACTAATGATTAATGACCAATAACCAATGACTAAATGACTTAAACCAATTCAATTATTGCCATTTTTGCATTATCGCCCCGACGCGGTACGGTATGCAGGATGCGGGTATAACCGCCCTGGCGATCGCCATATCGAGTAGGAGCTTGCTCAAATAGAGCGTGAACCAGTTGTTTGTCGAAGATATAGCCAAGAGCTTCCCGGCGTGCTGACAAGGAGCCATTTTTGGCTAGAGTAATCATTTTTTCCACTTCACTTCGGAGAACTTTCGCTCTAATTAAAGTGGTGGTGATTTTACCATGACGGATCAGCTCGGTGGCGAGCGATCGCAATAAAGCACGGCGTTGATCGGCTGGTTTACTGAGTTTTTTGACGCGACAACGGTGACGCATAATTATGCACTATGAATTATGAACGTTTTTTCTTAAGGGTGTTTAGAGCCTCTTTCCATTGGCAGGGTGATGCCCAAGCGGCGCTGTAAAGCTTCCACAACCTCTTCTGCTGACTTCTGACCAAAGTTCTTAATTTCTAAGAGGTCTTCTTGGGTATAATCCAACAAATCTGCCACAGAGTTAACTTGTGCCCGTTTGAGACAGTTATATGCCCGCACAGAAAGTTGCAACTCTTCGATGGGTATCTGGGCAGTTGGGTCGTCTGGAATCTCTGAACCTGTGTCTGTTGGTTCTAGGGAGATGTCTTTCAAGGGGTTGAATAAATCTACCAAGATTCCAGCAGCCGAAGATAGTGCTTCTTGGGGGGAAATACTGCCGTTTGTCCAAACTTCCAACAACAGTCGGTCTTTTGGAATCAAGCCTTCCCCACGAGATTCTTCAACACTGTAGTTGACTTTTCGCACCGGCATAAATATGGAGTCGATTTGGAGAAAGTCCAATGATGTGGCCTCCTCACGTCCTCGCTCTACAGTGCGATAGCCTTTGCCTTTCTCGATCCGAAATTCCATTTCCAGCTTTCCACCCTCAGCGATGGTGGCTACATACTGGGTCGGATCGATGACTTCTACTTCACTAGGCAAATCAAAATGTGCCGCAGTGATTGTTGCTGGCCCGCTAACGAGTAATCTACCAATTTGAGGCTGCGAGGAATAGTTTTTTAGGATAACTTCCTTCATTCTCATGAGGATTTCCAGTACATCTTCCCGCACGCCCGGAACTGTAGCAAACTCGTGTGAAACGCCTGCAATCCGCACTGCTGTAACTGCTGTGCCTTCTAGGTTGGAGAGTAAAACTCGCCGCAGTGCGTTGCCAACCGTTGTCCCTTGACCGCGTTCTAGAGGTTCCAGAACAAATTTACTGTAATGGTTCCGACTTTCTTCAGTATTCGACTCTACACATTCAATCTGAAACTGCGCCACGGATGAGCCTCCCTTTTTCTAAGGTGCTGCTAGCAGACAAATCAATTGCCTCCCGAATTGAATTTATGTCCTGTAGATTATAGGTTAATCAAACTACTAGTATGAATTTACGGTATAGTTTGACACTCCCATTGAGCTTGCAGGCGCTAATAATATTTTGGGTTCCGAAGTTTAATAGCTTTTCCCGCAGGAAAATCTGACTCACTTTTGGTAGCCCAAGGTTTCACCCAATGACAGTTCGCACGTTAGACGCTCAAGCAATCATTGCAAGTAACTTTACTTCCTTTGGTTGTAGCTTCTCGCCCTTAATGCCCAAGTCTTGGTGTTTAAACTCGACGGCGCTTGGGTGGACGGCAACCATTGTGAGGAATTGGGGTAATATCCCGGATGAGCGTAATTTCCAGTCCTGCTCCTTGAAGTGCCCGGATAGCGGTTTCTCTACCTGCTCCTGGCCCACTAACCATTACCTCAATTTGGCGCATCCCTTGATCAATGGCTCTACGGGCTGCACTTTCAGCAGCAGTTTGCGCTGCAAAGGGAGTTCCCTTTTTTGCTCCCTTAAAACCGCTAGAACCAGCACTAGCCCAGGAGATCACATCTCCATTTTGATCGGTAATGGTGACAATGCTATTGTTGAAAGTAGACTGGATGTAGGCCATCCCACTGGGTACATTCCGTTTCTGCTTCTTGCTCCCGGATTTTTTAGTTGGTTGTCTCGCCATACTTGTTTCGTTGATTTAAGGTAAAACTTGCTCAGATTAGCAAGCGTTGCAAATTTATTTCCCTGGAGCCTTCTTCTTCCCAGCCACTGTCTGCCTTCTGCCTCGACGGGTTCTGGCATTGGTGCGAGTTCTTTGTCCTCTAACTGGTAGTCCCATGCGATGACGACGTCCTCTGTAGGTACCAATGTCAACTAAGCGCTTGATGTTCAAAGACTCCAAGCGCCGCAAGTCGCCTTCAACTTGATAGTTGCTTTCTATTTCCCCTCGTAGGGTTGTTACATCGGCATCACTTAAGTCTTTAACGCGAGTGTCTGGGTTCACACCAGTAGCCGCTATAATTTCTTGAGCGCGTGATAAACCAATTCCATAAATGTAGGTCAGACCGATCTCGACGCGCTTATCGCGTGGAAGGTCTACTCCGGCAATACGTGCCACAATGAACTCTCCCTATTGTTCTCGCAATTACTGTTGGTTAAAAAAACGTGATTAATCGCGTCTTTTCGTTTTAATGATCATATGCGTGTATAACTCACTCTGTGGTTAGAGCGTTATCCTTGACGTTGCTTGTGCTTGGGGTTGACACAGATCACCATGACACGACCACGACGTTTGATCACGTTACACTTTTCACAGATTTTCTTGACTGAGGCTCTAACTTTCATGCCTTTTATTTTTTGACTCCAAATATTAAATTTTAGCATTTCTAGGGAAATTAATCCAGCTAATTAACTAGTAAACAGTCAAAAGAATTGTTTTATGGTAAAATTCTCTACATATAGTTACTTCTTTCGTAGTCGATAGGTAATTCTGCCTTTGGTCAAGTCGTAAGGAGTTAACTCCACCTTGACGCGATCGCCAGGCAAAATCTTGATGTAATTGCGGCGAATTTTGCCGGAAATGTGAGCTAGCACGTTAAATCCATTGTCCAAGTCAACGCGAAACATCGCATTGGGCAGGGACTCTGTAACCGTGCCTTCCATTTCAATCAAATCTTGCTTAGACAATTTGTTTTTTCCTCAACTCAACAGTTTTGTGTTCAGTTGCAGCGCTTCATCTGCAAGAGAACACACTTTAAGAAATATATCAACAGTTTATTAATATATCTTAGCTAAAATTGATCTGCTTCTTCGTAGGGGGAGTGGGGAGTATTGAGTGCTGAATGCTCTACTCCCTCTTCTGAAGTTAGGAAGTTATGACCTGTTGCAGTTCACTAGTGACATCTTCTTGGGACTGATTGCCATTTACCGTTAAGAGTTTTTGGCGATGGCGATAATAATCAATTAAAGGTTCAGTTTCAGCGCGGTACACTTCTAAACGACGACGAATCACCTCTTCGGTATCATCTTTTCGTCCTCTAGCTAGCAAACGTTCTACCACAACATCATCCGGTGCATCTAGATTGACTACCCTTTCGCCACTCTGATGTATTGTTTCCAGCAATTCTTCTAGAAAAGCCGCTTGCGTCACTTTGCGAGGAAAACCATCAAGAATCCAACCATTTTCTGCATCTGGTTGGTTGAGGCGCTCCTGTACCAAATCCTGCACTAGCTGGTCGGGGACTAACTCGCCGCTATTTACATAGTTTTGAGCCTTGATTCCCAAATGAGTTTGCTCTTTCATGGCTTGTCTTAATATTTCACCAGTAGAAATATGGGGAATATTCAAGTGTCCAGCCAAAGTTTGAGCTTGTGTTCCTTTACCAGCTCCAGGCGGCCCCAAGAAGATTAATCGCGTCACTATTATTTCACCATTCCTTCATAGCGCTGAGAGATGACGTAAGTTTGGACTTGTTTGGCTGTCTCAATTGCCACACCAACTAAAATTAACAAAGAGGTAGCACCTATTCCCTGGAAAGTTTTCACATTCAAAGCGCTTTCCACCGCAGTGGGGATAATAGCAACCAAGCCCAAAAAGATCGCACCCAAAAAAGTGAGTCGGTTGGACACGCGTTCGATATATTCGCTAGTTGCCTTGCCGGGACGAATTCCAGGAATACTAGAACCCATTTTTTTCAAGTTTTGCGCCACATCTACTGGGTTGAGAATCAACGAAGAATAAAAGTAGCTGAAGAAAACAATGGAAATCATGTAGACCAAGGCATAGACCCAGGAACTAGAACCGCCTGGACTCAGATAAGTGTTAACTATATTGGCTAAATCGGCATTTTTAGTAAAATTGGCGATCAGCAGTGGCAAACTGAGGATGGCAGCAGCAAAAATAATTGGCATTACGCCGCCTTGATTTAGCCGCAGAGGCAGATAGCTACGCTGCTCTGCCAACACTCGCCGACCTACTTGGCGACGAGCCGAAATAATTGGGATGCGGCGCATTCCTTCTTGCACAATCACAATACCAACAATTGTTGCTAGGAAAACTAAGATCAGCACGATCACACGACCTACTGTTTCCCGACCACCGGCTTGTACCAAGTCGATGGTATCACCCAAAGCTTTTGGTAATGACGCGACAATATTGACAAAAATCAACAAAGATGCTCCGTTACCTATGCCACGTTCTGTAATGAGTTCTGATGCCCACATTACGAACATAGAACCAGCAGTCAGAGCGATCGCAGTTTCAGCTACAAAGATTGGCCCTGGGTTTAAGGCAAATTGCTGGAGAAATAATGCCGAAAAAGCTGTACTTTGAAGAATTGCCCAAACTACGGTGACATAGCGGGTAATTTGCGATATTTTTCGCCGACCTGCTTCGCCTTCATTTTTCTGTAAATTTTCTAAAGATGGAATCGCAGCGGTCAGCAATTGGATGATAATAGACGCATTAATGAAGGGCAAAATCCCTAAAGCAAAGACTCCTAAAGTGGAAAGTCCTCGCCCGGAAAATATATCCAATAAGCCGAATATGGTATTACTACCTGATATGGCTTCGGCAAATCTCGGTCTATCAATCCCTGGTACGGGCAAGAAGATACCCAGGCGAACCAAAATTAAAATACCGACGGTGACAAGCAGCCTACCTCTGAGGCCAGCTGCTTGTGCCATCTGCATAAAAGTTTCTTGAGCCGTTGGGGCTTTATCTCGACTGATCATAGAGTGCTACCTTTATAGTGAACCAGGCGCTGACAGCGAGTTGGCTTCTATTTAAGTGCGCTGTTCCGGCTCACTCATAAGACTTCACAACTACCACCAGCTGCCTCAATTTTGCTACGAGCTGTACCTGTGAAAGCTGCCGCTTGTACCTTAAGCGGAGTGCTCAATTCCCCGTTACCTAAAATTTTCAATGGCCCCTTCACAGCAGTAAGGATACCTGCTGCCTTCAATGAGGTCAAAGTTACTTCCGTATTAGCGGGAAGGGAGGCTAGCTTCTCTACATTAATCGTAGTGTAAATCTTCTGATTCACAATCGGAAAGCCCTTCAGCTTAGGTAAGCGGCGGTACAATGGCTGTTGACCACCTTCAAAACCTGGTCGAGTCCCGCTACCAGAGCGAGATTTCTGACCACGCATACCTAGACCAGCACTGGCACCTTGACCAGCAGAAATCCCTCTGGCTACACGCTTCTTGCGTTTCTTTGAGCCTTTTTGCGGCTTAACATCGTTGAGTCTCATGATGTAATTAGTTCTTGTTTACACAAAAGCTCTGTAAGTGCGACTCTACTAAATGTAGAGACTTTCAATAGGAATACCGCGATCTTCTGCGACTTCAGAAAGTGTCCGCAGTGTAGATAAGGCATTGACTGCGGCTCTAGCATTATTGAGCGGATTGTTAGAGCCAAGTTGCTTGGCTAAAACGTTACGAACTCCTGCCAATTCCAGCACAGTCCGCACAGCACCACCAGCAATTACCCCAGTACCAGGTGAGGCTGGGCGCATCATCACCTTCGCACCACCACCGACACCATCAATGGGATGGGGAATGGAGTTGGATTTGGTGATGGGTATATCAATGAGATGTTTTTTGCCATCGGCTACGCCTTTTTTGACGGCGCCAATTACATCTGAGGCTTTGCCTACTCCGACACCAACTTGACCGCGTTCGTTACCAACAACAACGATCGCTCGGAAGCTGAGTTTTTTACCACCTTTTACCACTTTACTTACGCGTCGGATTTGGATAACCCGCTCTTGCCAAGTGGTTTCTTCTTTTTTGGCACGCTTTGTTCTACTTTTACGCTCTGTTGCCATAATTTAGTGCTCTGGTGAACGTCATTTGTCTTTATGTCATTTGTCTTTATGTCATTTGTCCAATAACTAATGACCAATGACTTTAGAAATCTAAACCAGCTTCGCGTGCTGCATCAGCTAATGCTTTGACACGACCATGATATAAGTTACCACCGCGATCAAAGACTACTTTGGTGATGCCTTTCTCTAGCGATCGCACTGCGATCAACTTACCAACTTGCACCGATGCGTCGCGGTTTGCACATGACGCTAAACTAGATTTCAGTTCTGGTTCTACAGTCGATGCTGCCACGATGGTTTGATGCTGAGTATCATCAATTATCTGGGCGTAAATATGCTCATTAGAACGAAATACCGCTAAACGCGGACGTTCTGGGGAGCCAATAACTTTGCCACGAACGCGTCGATGACGACGGTTTTTTGATTCTCTACGAGTAAGTTTCATTTCTACTTCTTACCACCCTTACCAGTCTTACCAGCTTTCCGTCTGACCACTTCACCGGCATAGCGAATGCCTTTACCTTTGTAAGGTTCTGGTGGACGAACGGCACGAATTTTGGCGGCTGTGTTGCCTACAATTTCTTTGTCATAGCCGCTGACAATGACGTTAGTGGTACCTTCTACTGCAAACTGAATTCCTTCTGGTGGTTCAATTTGCACCTGATGGCTATAACCCATATTCAAAACTAGGTTACGCCCTTGAACTTGTGCCCGGTAACCAACACCTTGAATTTCCAAACGGCGCTGAAAACCTTGGGAAACTCCCTCGACCATGTTGGCAACTAAAGTGCGGCTCAAGCCGTGCAGTTGCTTTGAAGTACGAGTTTCATCCCGACGATTTACGTGTAATATTTCTCCCTCTTGAGAGAGTGAAACATTCGGTGTGAGAGTGCGAGAAAGTTCTCCTTTCGGGCCTTTCACTACAATATTCGTACCATCGATCGCCACTTGAACTTTGGCGGGAATAGTAATTGGACGTTTACCAATACGAGACATTACTTTTGTCCTTTATCCTGTTATGAGTTATGAGTTATGAGTTATGAGTTTTTCTAACTAACTTTTCACTCCTCACTCCTAACTCCTCGCTTCTGGTGACTACCAAACGTAGCAAAGCACTTCGCCACCCAAGTTCTGACGCCGCGCTTCGCGGTCAGTCATAATCCCACTGGATGTAGAAATAATGGCAATGCCAATGCCGCCTAGTACCCTTGGTAATTCTTTTCTGTTGGAGTAAACACGCAAGCCTGGCTTACTCACTCGCTTTAAGGCGGTGATTAGAGGCTGACGATTCTTACCTTTGTATTTCAGGGAAATCACTAGGTTGTGCTTTACCCCTTCTTCTGCTTCTTCGATTTCAGCAATAAAGCCTTCCTCCCGTAACACTTTGGCAATGCTGCGGGTCATTTTTGTAGCTGGCACTTGTGTAGTTTGATGCCGCGCCAGGTTGGCATTGCGGATGCGCGTCAGCATATCTGCAATTGTGTCGTTAGCCGCCATCGTTCCCTCTATAGATGAACTTACTGATCGCGAAAGGGCATTCCTAATTCTTTAAGTAAGGCGCGACCCTCTTCGTCGTTTGTTGCTGTGGTGATGATGGAAATATCCATCCCACGTACTTGATCAACGCTGTCGTATTCGACTTCTGGGAAAATTAGCTGTTCTCTCACACCCAGAGTATAATTACCCCGTCCGTCAAAGCTTTTAGGGCTAACGCCGCGAAAATCTCGAATTCTAGGCAGTGATAGGCTAACCAGTCGGTCAAAAAAGGCATACATCCGTTCGGCTCTGAGGGTAACCATGATTCCCACAGGCATCCCTTGACGAATCTTAAAGCCAGCGATCGCTTTTTTCGCCCGTGTCACCACTGGCTTTTGACCTGTTACCAGGGCAATCTCGTTGATGGATGCTTCCAGCGACTTCGCATTTTGAGCTGCTTCACCCAAACCTCGGTTAATAGTAACCTTTACCAACTTCGGTACTTGATGAACGTTGGTATATTGAAACTGATTGATCAGTTTGGGGACGATTGTCTCTTGATATAAGCTTTTGAGTCTTGTTGTCGCCATAGTTTTTTGTCCTGATATCCCTGGGCTTGGTCAGGGAACTTTTATTGTCCTTTGTTATTTGTCCTTTGTCTTTTGTTATTTGTCTTTTACTAATAACTAATGACCAATGACCAATGACTAATGACTATTTATCCAGAATCTCGCCAGTTTTTTTAAGTTTCCTGACTTTTTTGCCTTCTGAAGTAAAGGTATAACAAACACGACTGGCAACGTTTTGCTTGGTGGAATAAAGCATTACGTTGGAGCTATGAATCGGGAATTCCTGGGTCATAATGCGCCCTGATTCCCCTTCTTGCTGGGGTTTGACGTGCTTGGTTTTAATGTTGACACCTTTGACGATGACTTTACTCAGTTGGGGAAGTGCCTGGATAATTTCACCAACTTTTCCTTTGTCTTTGCCAGCGATAACTTGTACGGTGTCGCCAGTTTTAACGTGCATTTTGTGGAATACTTTGGGCGTACCCTGTTTGGTTGCCATTAAAGCACCTCCGGAGCCAGAGAAACGATTTTGGTAAAGTTCTTATCGCGCAGTTCCCGAGCAACTGGGCCAAAAACCCGTGTGCCTCTGGGGTTACCGTCTTTGTTGATAATCACAGCAGCGTTATCATCAAAGCGAATACTCATGCCACTGTCACGACTTACAGCTTTACGAGTGCGGACAATTACTGCTTCCACAACATCAGACTTTTTTACAGCCATGTTGGGTGTTGCATCTTTAACAACGGCGATAATTTTATCACCGATAAAACCATAACGGCGGTTGCCTCCACCTAAGATGCGGATGCACATTAGTTTACGGGCGCCGCTATTATCTGCGACATTCAGGTAAGTCTGGGGTTGAATCACAATTATTCTCCCTTGTGATGTTGTTAGTTTCTAACAACGATGAGGTTTAAGTAGGTTTGACGTTCAGGACTTCTGTGATTTTCCAGCGCTTGGTTTTGCTCAGGGGTCTAGTTTCCTGAATGCGAACGCGATCGCCTACTTTACACTTATTTTCTTCGTCGTGAACTTTATATCGTTGGGTGTTAACCACAATTTTGCCGTACTTGGGGTGAGGAGCGCGGTTTTCTATGGCTACTACCACAGTTTTTTGCATTTTATCGCTCACTACCAAGCCAACTCGTTCTTTAACTGCCATAATCTCCTACTTTTCTTCTTTAGCCGATTGACTTGCTGCCCGTTTGCGTTCTGTTTCTAGCGTTAGCAACTGGGCTAGGCGGTGTCGCATTTGCCGGAACTGGTGGGGCTTTTCTAATTGTCTGGTGGCTTTTTGCAAGCGCAACTGAAATAGTTGTCTTTTGATCGCGACAATTTCATCAGAGAGCTTCTCGTCACTTAATTCTCTAGCTTCTGAAATCTTGGGAAGAGGCATAAGCTACTCCTGCTCCTGTGGTTGAGAGCGCACAATAAACTTGGTTTTGATGGGCAGTTTAAATGAAGCCAAACGCATAGCTTCACGGGCAATTTCTTCAGAAACCCCACCGATTTCAAACAAAATTCGTCCTGGCTTGACTACAGCTACCCAAAACTCTGGATTACCTTTACCGGAACCCATCCGGGTTTCAGCAGCACGCATGGTTACAGGTTTATCAGGGAAAATCCGAATCCAGATTTGTCCACCCCGACGAATATAACGAGTCATTGCCCGTCGAGAAGCCTCGATTTGCCGGGAAGTAATCCAAGCTGGTTCTTGTGCTTGGAGTGCAAAATCACCGAAGTTGAGGGTGCTACCACGGCTGGCTAGTCCCTCCATCCGTCCGCGCTGTTGTTTGCGGAATTTAGTTCTTCTAGGGCTTAACATGGTTTGTTACTTGTCATTTGTCATTTGTCCGTTGTCATTTGTCATCTGCCATTTCTTAATGACTAATGACTAATGACTAATGACGATTTATCCTTCATTTGAACGGTCTTCAAATTGCTGGCGACGACGTTGTTGTTGACGACGACGGGGTTCACGATCGCGATCGCGGGGTTCACGTTCGCGATCACGGCTTGCAGGTGGTAGGGGAGTTTCTTCCTGTCCAGGAATAATTTCTCCCTTAAATACCCATACTTTGATACCCAAAATCCCGTAAACAGTTTTTGCGGTGCAATAAGAGTAGTCAATGTCAGCCCGTAAGGTATGTAAAGGTACTCTACCTTCACGAGTCCACTCTGTCCGGGCAATTTCTGCACCGTTGAGACGACCGCTAACTTGGATTTTAATCCCTTGGACACCAGCGCGTTGGGCACGTTGAATCGATTGCCGCACTACCCGCCGAAAGGAAACCCGGCGTTCCAATTGTTGAGCAATGTATTCGGCAATTAGGTAGGCATCAGCATCAACTCGTTGAACTTCAACTACATTAATGCGAATTTGGCGATTGCTACCCAACAGTCCTTGGAGTCCGGTACGCAAAGATTCGATACCTTGTCCACCACGGCCCACTACTACACCTGGTCTAGCTGTACGTACTTCTAAGTCGATTTGGTCGGCTTTACGCTCAATCCGTACCTCGGAAATACCAGCGTTGTTTTGAGCAAGTCTACCCAGCTTTTGTTCTATGTATTGACGGAGTTTGTGATCTTCTTGTAAAAGTTCTGGATAACGATCAGGAACAGCAAACCAACGGGATTGATGTTCATGTGTAATACCCAGGCGAAAACCAACTGGATGAATCTTCTGTCCCACGAATGCTTCCTCTAAAATTTCTTACTTTACGCAATTTATTCGTGTAAAAAAAAGCTTATTTTTCTGGGGCGGCTGCAACAGCCACAGTAATATGACACGTTGGCTTGCGAATTTGGTAAGCTCTACCTTGCGCTCTTGGTTGGAACCGCTTCAGCGATGGACCTTGATCGGCATAAGCCTGAGTAATCACTAGTTGAGTCCGATCTAACCCAGCGTTGTGTTCGGCATTGGCAGCAGCGCTTCTGAGAACCTTCAGTATAGGTTCAGTGGCGCGATAGGGCATGAATTCCAGGATGATTAACGCTTCTCGGTAGGATCGCCCGCGAATTTGATCAAGTACCCGACGCACTTTGTAGGCCGAGATGCGGATAAAACGAGCGATCGCTTTTACTTCAGTAGTATTAGTAGCCATAGTTTTCTCCAATTTTGTCATTTGTCATTTGTCATTTGTCACTTGTCTTTAGCTAATGACTAATGACTTCATGACTAATGACTACCTACCTGCTTTTTTGTCACTTTTTCCATGACCTCTGTAGGTGCGTGTCGGGGCAAATTCACCCAACTTGTGTCCTACCATCTGTTCATTTACAAAAACTGGAACGTGTTGGCGTCCGTTGTGAACAGCTATTGTATGACCTACCATTAGAGGCAAAATTGTCGAAGCTCTTGACCAAGTTTTAATAACTTCTTTTCTGTTGTTGTCGTTGAGCTTTTCAATTTTTTTTAGGAGATGATCCGCAACGAAAGGACCTTTTTTTAGAGAACGACCCATAGTTCAATTTTGGATTTAGGATTTAGGAATTATGAGTGAGGAGTGACGAATTAGAAATTAGGAGTTAGATTTTACTCTCAACTTATAACTCTTAACTCCTAACTCTTTAAGACTCACGACCACCGCGACCGCGTTTGGAAGACTTACGGCGACGACGGATAATCAATTTACTGCTAAGTTTCTTACGATTGCGTGTCTTCGCGCCCAATGTGGGTTTACCCCAAGGTGTAACAGGCCCTGATCTACCGATAGGTGCCCTACCCTCACCACCACCATGTGGGTGATCCACTGGGTTCATGACGCTACCTCTAACCTTAGGACGGCGGCCTTTCCAACGATTTCGTCCTGCTTTACCTGCACTCAGGTTTCTCGCATCGGTGTTGCCTACTTGCCCAATAGTGGCGTAGCATTCGCGCCGAATCAAGCGGACTTCTCCTGAAGGCAATTTGAGAGTTACATAATTACCTTCTTTTGCCACAACTTGAGCGCTAGCACCAGCAGCACGGACAATTTGACCACCTTTGCCAGGAGTCAGTTCTACATTGTGAACACCAGTACCCAAGGGAATCCTTGAAAGAGGTAAAGCATTACCATCTTCAAAGGGAGCTTCAGGTCCAGAAATAATTATTGTTCCAACTTTCAATCCGTTGGGATGGAGGATATACCGCTTTTCGCCATCTTGGTAGTACAAAAGGGCAATTCGGGCATTGCGGTTAGGATCGTATTCAACTGCTGCCACTTTGGCAGGAATATTATGTTTATCCCTTTTAAAATCGATGATCCGGTAAAGTTGTTTGTGTCCGCCACCCCGGCGACGACTGGTAATCCGCCCGGTATTATTCCGACCTTTGGCGCGATGCTTCGAGGTAGTTAGGGACTTTTCTGGCTCGGTTTTTGTGATTTCCGCAAAGTCAGAAACTGTAACTTGGCGAGTGCTGGGGGTATAAGGGCGATAAGAACGAGTACCCATATTTTTAAGTGCTGAGTGCTGATAGCGTTAGCGGGGCGTTTAGCCCGTGCTGAGTGCTGAGTTTTGAGTTTTGAGTTCAGTAACTCTTAACTTTCTAACTCATAACTTTGTTAAACTTCTGGGAATAGAACTTGTCTAATCTTGTCTTCATCCCCAGGTGCGACTGTAACAATAGCTCGCTTATATTGAGGCTTATAACCAATAAATTTACCAACGCGCCGCTTTTTACGTGGTGGTAAGTTGGTGTTGACTTTTACAACCTTGACCTGAAACAAGTCTTCGATCGCAGCCTTGATTTCTGGCTTAGATGCCTTTGGAATTACTTCAAAGGTGTACTTATTCTGCTCCATTAAGATGGTCGCTTTCTCGGTGACGATTGGGCGACGTACTAAGTCGGCAAGGTCACGGGGGTCAAAGCTAGGCACTGTAGACCTCCTGGATTTTTTCTAGGGCTGATGCCGTAACTACAATTTTGTCAGCGTGCAGTAAATCAAAAATATTTAGCTGGTCAGCTGCAATTAGTTTTAAATTTTCAATGTTGCGGGCTGACAAATAAACATTATCTGTATCCGCAATTTCAGACAGAATTAACAGGGACTTGCTTTCAGGTACTACTCCCCAACGGGCAAGCGCTGCCACTAAGTCTTTAGTCTTGGGGCGAGATAGCTCGCTGCTAAATTCTTCTACTACGATCAAGTCGTCAATGCGGCTTACAAATGCTGTCCGCAGTGCTAAACGTCGCTCTTTGCGGTTCAACTTGAGGTTGAAGTCTCTGGGTTTTGGCCCAAAGATCACACCACCACCACGCCACAGTGGCGAACGAATAGAACCTGCACGAGCGCGACCAGTACCTTTTTGTCTCCAAGGTTTACGGCCACCGCCTCTAACTTCAGAACGAGTTTTTGTACTGGCATTTCCTTGACGAGCATTGGTCAATTGCCGTACTAAGGCGCGGTGCACAATATGAGACGCTGTTTCTTCCTTGGCAACGCGCAACTCGAAGGTCGTCTCGCCGACCTGTTCTCCTTGCCAATTTTTAACTACGCTTTCAACCATTTTTATTATTTGTCCTTTGTCATTGGTCATTTGTCATTTGTCTTTATGCCATTTGTCTTTAGCCAATGACTAATGACTAATGACGTTTGACTAATGACTTTTGACTATCCCACTACTTTTGCAGGCACAACACTTACCAGAGCACCTGGTTTCCCAGGAATAGCTCCCTTAATTAGCAATAAGTTGCGTTCTGCATCAACTCGCACTATGGTCAGTTTGCGGATTGTGATGCGTTTACCACCTAAACGTCCTGCCATCCGCTTACCTGGATAGACACGACCTGGTGTTGTACCAGCACCAATAGAACCCGGCGCTCTGTGGTTTTTGGAACCGTGGGACATGGGCCCACGACCAAAGTTGTTGCGCTTTTGGTTTCCTGCAAAGCCGCGACCGATGCTTGTGCCGACTACATCGACAATTTGACCTGCACTAAAAATATCTGCTTTAATCTCTTGACCTAAAGCATAATCACCTGAACTTTCGGTGTGATATTCATTTAGGTGACGCAATGCTGGGGCAGATGATTTAGCTAAATGACCCAGTAGTGGTCTGTTCAGTGCCTTTGGTTTAACTTCGCCATAACCAACTTGAATGGCAAAGTAACCGTCGGTTTGTTTTGTTTTAACTTGTGTTACGGTGCATGGCCCTGCTTGAATGACAGTCACAGGAATGGCTACTCCTGCTTCGTCAAATATTTGAGTCATGCCCAGCTTGGTGCCGAGAATACCTACAGACACAGTAACTGGTTCTCCTTTCTACTTGCTGACCTTGGAATTGGACTCTAAAGGACACGCTTTGTACGCATCAGTTTAGGCTGGATTAGCCTACGAAATTTGGATGGTTTAGTAAACCAGTCCAAATGCTTTGGGACACAACAAACCGTGTCCGTACTGCTTGGTGAATCTGTTTAGCTTCACTCAATAGATCACCAGAACAGCTACAAGTCCCTTCCCGTTGGGAAGGAGTAACTTCTGGAATCAATGCAAGGCGCTACAGCTTTAAACTGTGTGCAGCAATGCTTTCGTCCAAGCAATTGCTCTGGCACTTTCTGGAGGCAGCGCTGTCGGCGGGTTTTCCGATATTGAGACGCCCATAAGATGGCTTCCCGGAGGCTGGCTACTGCCTTGTTGCAGTTGGACTTAAGCAGTTTTTACCGCCCAGTATCCGTTAACTGAGACTGACGTAATGCCATGAAACCACATTGCTGCTCAGTTTATACTTCCTTAAATACCTTAAACTATTGTTTAAGATTTTGCCTACTTTTCAGAGGCACAGAAGTAAACTTACCCTGGAGCTTAGGATCGGCTTTGGTTGTTCGTGCATAAGCTCCATTGTTGACCTGAAAGCTTTCTTAGTTTACCAGTCTATAGATCAATCTAATTTAGATTATCTAATCTAGATTGAGTTATCAGCTTATCATCCTAACACTACCTCAGAATGGCAGTAAGAAGGTAGCTTAAATTGCGTTTTTAGTCACAATCTAATAATATAAATTATTTATTTATGTTTGTCTAGTAATTTATAGAGTTATTTTTGGGGAGTGGGGAGCAGGGGAGACAGAGGAGGCAGAATGCTAGGAAGAATAACTATCCCCCATGCCCAATGCCCCATGCCAAATGTCCAAAGAAAATGCTTTTAATCTATCGGTTCAGGGTAAATAATAGAGATATCTAAGTGGGACAAGACGAAAATCTATGGCACTAATTACCACTGGCAACGGTTTAATCCGCGATTTGGAAAAATTTGGCGCTCTTGGAGTGTATGTACCTCTGGAAGGGGGTTATGAAGGTCGATATCAGCGCCGACTACGCGCAGCTGGCTATACTACCCTTCACATTACCGCCAGGGGACTGGGCGACGTAGCTGCGTATCTTACAAGAGTTCATGGAGTCAGACCTCCTCATCTTGGTAAAAAAAGTAATGGTAGTGGTGCGGCAGTAGGTTATGTATACTATTTACCCCCAGTTATCAATTCTCATCTAGAACAGCTACCACCAAAGTCAAAGGGGCTGGTTTTGTGGATTATTGAAGGGCATATTCTTTCCAATCAAGAACTTGAGTATTTAGCGAATTTGCCTCAGCTAGAACCACGAGTGAGAGTAGTGATTGAGAGAGGGGGCGATCGCGCTTTCCGTTGGACTTCTCTCGAAAAAACTCTGTTAGCTAGTTAGTCATTAGTCATTAGTCATTAGTCATTTGCTCATGACTAATGACTTAATTCAATCAGCATTTCAATAATGCTGAGTCGAAAGCCACAAGATGCAAACAATCGCCGTGAAGCTTCGTTAATAACTGCTGTATCTAGACGAATTTGCTTAACGCCCATTTGATGAAAGCGTTCAACAGTTAGCATTACCATCTGCCGCGCAATTCCGTTTTGGCGATATTCCGGCTCAACCCAGATATCGTGAATAAAAGCAAATTCCTGTAACCGATAAATTGGTATTTCTCGCTCAATCGTTGCCACCAGAAAAGCTACAAGTTGCCCTTCATCTTCAGATACTAGAAATATGCTGCGTTCGCTATTTGTCAACCGTGTCAACCATTGTTCATAGCGCTGTTCTGGATTCGGCAGAAAACCATACTTAGCGGAATCCCAAGACTCGTGCAAAGCACAAATTTTGGCAACCATTGGTAAAACTGCGGGTACGTCAGCTTTTGTAGCAGGGCGGATCGACATAAGTTCTGGAATTTGTTGCAGAAACAGTTAAAGCATAGGTTGTAATCAAGGCTTTAATCTTGTTGGTGAGCGAATTTATAAGCACCCCACAGTGAAAGTGCGATCGCAATCATCAGCAAAATCGGTATGCTGTACCAAGGAAACTGGGATAAGGGTAAATGAGCAACTGCACGCAGTCCGATGCTGGCATAGGTTAAGGGTAATAGGTAAACGACGACTTTCAGGGCAGCTGGTAATGTACCAGGATCAAAGAAGGTTGCCCCTAAGAAAGACATAGGGATAATTATAAAGTTGTTGTAGAGTCCGACTGATTCAAGCGATCGCACACTCAACCCCACAATTACCCCCAACCCAGCAAATACAGAACAATTCAGTATCACCAACAGTAAAAATAGCGGGTTAAGAAAATTCCAGTTTCCTGTCAATAATACCGCTACCAAAATCACGGAACCAGATGTCATCAACCCTCGTACTACTCCCGCCAGCATTTTTCCGATATGCAACGCTAAGGGGTGTATGGGAGTTAACAATAATTCCTCGAAGGTTTTAGTAAATAATCTATCTCCACAAATCGAAAATGTCGTTCCACCAAAACTAATCGTCATCGACGATAGCGCCACCATCCCCGGTAATATGAATTCTAAATAGTTGTTATAATTACCACTAATCCCTGATCCGGGTTTGATGGAACTACCTAAACCCAAGCCAAAAGCTAAAATATATATCAGTGGGGATATTAAGCCTGATGCAGCAATTTGTACGATTCTGACACGTAAATCTAACCAATCTCCCCAAAAAATAGTCAGACTATCAGCTAGAAGGATTTGAAGTTGTGAAGTTTTGAACTTCTTGCTTGTTGAGAATAACGCTCTTTGAGATGCCACTTGCTTCTAATTAATTATTAAAACTTACTTAAATTTTAATTTACATTGTTTGACATATAGCGCTTCCGATTCAGATGCAGTACAACATTACGTCGCCAGGCGTAGGGACACGGCAATGCCGTTTCCTTACGGGTGTACCTCACGTAAACCAGAACCACCATGTTAATTACTAGGGGTAAGGAAAATATCTAATAAGAATACAAAACATTTGTCTTGGAAGTTATAAGCACAGGTTTCCTCCGCTCAGACTTTCCGCAAAATTACGAATAAAAAGCTAGATAATCCAAGCATTCTGACTGCATCATTTGTGAAAATTGAATCAAGCCGAGCTATCATAGATATCAAAAATATGCTATTCTATTACTGGTTAATAAAATATAAAAGTTTAAAGATGGTTACTTTGTGACTTCCATGTGAAGTAGCACAAAGGTAATAAAAATTCGTTAAATTGGTAAATAAATAAAAATACTCACCAATTCTTTAAGATGGAAACAAGAACCGAAAAGGTTGAAATTCTGTCCATATATCTAGATAAGTTTTTATAGCGGTTCTTGGTTGAGTGGGGTAAAAGAACTCCACCCCCAATCCCCTGCCTGCAAGCGAGGAGTTTGATCTGATGTACCTCAGGTGATTATGAAGCGTTATATTTTTATCATTTAATGAAGAATACTACCCCCAAACTTGCAGACAATTACAGTCAAGAATAGGCATACTGAAAGAGGGAGAAAACTCTAGACCACTCCCTGCCAAATCGGCGTGAAGGTGATTAAGCAACAATGAGACGTAAACCCACTGGTAGATCGGCTACTACTTCTAAACCCTCTATTTTTCAATCCCCAATGTTTAACCTCTTCACCATCGCAATTATGGGAGGGGTGTTGATTTTAGGAATTGGAATTGGCATTGCTTTTAGTTCTACAACCACTTTGGCGCCATCAAATGTGGCTTCTCGTGAATTCATTGATTTGAAAGCACCTAACCCTGAGATTTGTGTGCAGTACGGAGCCAGCGCGATGGTGATGGACGCTAGATTGTTCGTCACTCTCAATCCATTCAATGTCTATGTTGCCCAACCCAGTATGCGTCCTGGATGTGTGATCCGACAAAATAACTGGGCGCTTTTAGAGAACCGTAAGCTGGTGACATCCGATCAGGTAAGAGATTGCAAAAATCGCCTGAATACCTTTGGATTCACAGGTAACTTGGACAGTGGCCAACCTGATATTAGGTGTATATATCAAAATGAAGCTGCTCAAAACTTCTTTACGGCTCAACCAGGAGCAGTTGGAACACCTCAGGAAACTGATAGATTTTAGATTTGGGAATAGGGAATGGGGCATTGGGCATTAGTTATTCTTCTGCCTCTGCTTCCCCTGCTCCCTCATCCCCCCATTCCCTACTCCCCACTATTTATTTTTAGGAAGGGGTTGACCAAACTCTATCACCTGGGGATTGGGAGCATTAGGGATTGTTGGAACTGGGAATTCCGACATACCGAAAGGAGGAATGTTATTCAAGTTACCGCGTTGATTTGGGAAAGACGGAGGGGGAAGAATCAAACTAGGTTGTTGAGAGGATGTATTAGAAGTTAGGGGAGGAACAGTGACAAAAGGCTGTCCTGAGTTAGTAGTAATTGTTGAGGGCAGTTCATTGGATGGAGGCGGAACTGTAAGTAAGGGTGGTTGTGAATTAGTAGTGGTTATCGGTGGGTTACTAGGCAGCTTTTGGGGTGTTTGAGGTTGTTTCTTGAGTGAAGGTTGGGAGTTTCCTGGTTTCACGGCAGTAGTTTTACCAGAAATAACCGGACGAAACACCCAGCGAGTAGAGTTTTTTCGGGAAACGGGTTGCAGTTGTACCTTTTTAGGATTAAAAACAGTCCCTGGTGCTAAGTCTAGGACAATGCGTGTGTCGTTCTCGTTCAATTGAGAAACGCGAATAGTTTTGATTGCTCCAGAATAATTTTGTTGTGTTGTAACTTTGCCCAACTTAGTATTCGGTAAATCTACAACAAGCCGAGAGGGTTCGGTAAGGTAGAAATAACGAGGGGTTGTGCCTGCTGAGAGCGTGATTTCGAGTTGCTGTGTTTTGGGGGAAAAACGCCAATTATCTAGCTTTGCCACTGGTGTAGCAGCAGTAGTGCAAGTATCGAGGGCGATCGCTGCACAAAAGCCTAATAGACTGATGCTAAATAGCTGCTTGCGCCATTGGTAGAATTGCCTAGTCTTTAATCCCTGATCCATTCTTTTTATTTGCTCCATGAAACCCATACAATGCGCTCACATTGCTGTTTAATTCGCCCTTCGAATTTCTACTCTCCACTCCCTAATTCAATTATCTTTTTCGGGCGAAGAATATTACAAAGGATTGATCTGCCAACTTTTCCACATAAATTTAACTGTTGATTTCTGAAGATGCCTGCCAGAGAGTGCTTTTCGTTAGTATGGGCGTTAGCGTTTGCCGATAATACAGAGATATTTAAGTAAATACCCGATTGTTGAATGTTTAACGTCAGGTTATCCGATTTTTCCCAGTTCGGCAAATTATCGGGACGGGGTTATATCATGTCTGCTTGATTACTTATTAAACCTTAGGAACCCCACCCCGCCAAAGCTACGCTTTGTATCCCCTCCTCGCTTACGGGGAGGGGTATAATAATTGTAGTTAGCATAACTAATTATGCGGGCATAATATTAGACGATACCAACCGTTAATTCGAGGAGGAGCCTTGAGTTGGATAGCTAGTTGATGCCCCTACTAGGTGAAAACAAATTGAATATTTCAAGGATTTGAGGTTTTACAACCATTCCCCACCGCGAAAACGCCAACGGGGAAAGATAATTCGCATCAGGCTTTGTGAACTAATAAAAACTGCTAGCCACACGACGCTATAGTGTAATAAAAAAACTGCTAACGGTAGTTCTTCTTTAGGTAAAGGTATTGGTAAAAAGCCAAACAGTTTTATTCCACAGAACACAAATACTAATTCCCATATACCAGCTAAAAGTTGATAAGCTGCTGGCCAATCTCTGTTCCATCGGAATTTTTGGAGATAATTATAAAGTGCATCCCAACCTAAGCCAAAGATGGCAACATAACCAAGTATCCAAAAATAAACTGAGTTAGTACTAAAACCAATCAAACCCATTGCAAAAGGCAAAGACACAATTACGCCCACCGTCGCAAGTAATAATAATCGAGTTTGCCAACGACCAAATAAAGTTGGTGTCATAAAAGTACTGAATATAAAATAGGGAAAAGATGGATTTAAAAATTTAGCACTATTTTAGTGCTTTTTGTAAGGATGGGAAATAAGAGAATATTAGAGGTTGTTTGAAAAGTTTTTAGAGGTCAAAAATTATGCTAAACGCCTCACCATGATACGGATCATGGCAATATAAATAAAAGTCTCCGATGTTTCAGGTAGTAATATCATAATCTCGAACCAATCGGCGACATCCCATCAACCAACCAAAAGTGCGCTCCACCACCCAACGTTTTTTGAGCAAAACAAAACATGAAGGTTTGCTCTGGGCGCAACACCACCTGCACAATCCAA
>JAHHHS010000053.1 GCA_019359215.1 Nostoc indistinguendum CM1-VF10
AAAGCAAATGACATTCATCTACCATGAACACAACTAGGTCTCCTGACTCTATTTCAGCCCGTCGCGTCTCCAACAACTCACAAATCTCTTTTTTTTTTGAGTCCACTAATTCTTGGTTATATTTTGGCTTACAAGCTTTGAGTTTTCTTGCAACTAATACTGGCAGCATCCAATAAATCGTAGTAACTTTGTTTCGAGGAGAATGTCACCCCATATTTTGAGGCGATATGGTACTCTAATTCATTTAAAGTCCATCTGTCTTTGGTTTGCAACCATTCCATTACCTCGGCACGTTGAAGATCATCCAGAAAACTTTTACTTCCTTTATGCCCTAGTTTTAATCCTTCCAGCCCCAGTTTAAAAAATGCTTTTTTATAGGTACTAATGAAGCCAGATGAGACACCTAATATTGGCATTATCTCTTCATGCTTGTATCCACATAACAGCATTTTTACTGCTGTAGCTCGCTTGATTTCACGCGGCTCTTTATTATTTTTAATAAAATTTTCTAATAATTGCATCCACATCACTACACCTGCATTTAGTTCCACACGTTACTTTTATGCCGTCTCAGTATTTTCTCATGAATGATTCCGGATTGCTATAGTCTACTACTTCATTTTTCGTGAGGTAACAGAGCGTAAATTAGCAGAGTCAACTACAATCAACGAAGCCATGCCCCAAATTCTACAAGGAATATGCGAAAGTTTGGGATGGACTTTTAGTGAATTTTGGATAGTAGATCAGCAAGCAAATCTACTATCCTTATGACAGGCTTAATGTTAGAAACTCCCTTAAACTCGGAGCAACGAGATTTCATCGAAACAATTCGCATTAGTGGAGACGCTCTCTTAAGCCTAATCAACGAAATTTTGGATCTGTCCAAACTTGAGGCTGGGGAAATGGCATTAGAAACTCTAGATTTTGACTTATCTACCTGCGTGGAGGAGGTGTTGGAATTATTGGCTCCTCCAGCCCATAATAAGGGATTAGAAATTGCCGCGTTAATCTATCCCAATGTCCCTACCTATTTGCAAGGTGATGCTGGCCGCCTGCGGCAAATCCTCATGAACCTGATCAGCAACGCGATCAAGTTTACCAGCAAGGGAGAGGTAGTAGTCCGAGCAGAATTGCGATCAGAAAATTCTACTACAGTCACCATCCATTTCACTATCACAGATACTGGTCTTGGCATTACCTCTGAAGACCAAGGCAAACTCTTTACGCCATTTACCCAAGTAGATGCTTCCACCACCCGCAAATATGGCGGCACAGGTTTAGGATTAGCCATTTGCAAACAACTGGTGAGCTTAATGGGAGGAGAAATTGGCGTAGAAAGTCAGTTGGGTAAAGGATCTAAGTTTTGGTTTGAAGTAACTCTCCCCAAGCAACTTCACTCTTTTTCCTCAGAAGGCGATGGCTTTGCCCATACCAAGGGCGATCGCGGACTTCTGAATAATCGGCGCTTGTTAGTTGTGGATGATAATACCACTAATCGCAAAATCATCCACCATCAAGCTACTCGTTGGGGAATGCTGGTAGATCAGGCTGCTTCGGCTGCTACTGCTCTTAAAGCTATTCAGGAGGCTGCCAAGCAGAAAAACTTTTATGAAGTTGCTGTGATTGATATGCAGATGCCAGAAATAGATGGCATGACTTTGGGAGAACAAATTAAGGCAAATTCAGCGATCGCTGGGTTACCTTTGATTATGCTTACCTCTACTAATCAACGGGATGAAATCCAACGAGCGCTAAAAATAGGATTTGCGGCTTATTTGGTCAAACCTGTTAAACCGTCCCGACTCCTTGATACCATCATGACTATTTTAGGAACGCAGCCGGAACAAGAGGAGCCAGAATGTGCTACGCCCCGCTTTGCTAACAATAGTCAGGAGTTAAAAGTGAAAAATTACGAAAATAAGAGCAATTATCATTCTTTTGGCACTGACTCCCCTAAACTTAGAATTCTTTTAGCTGAAGATAATCTAGTGAATCAGAAAGTTGCCCTGAAGCAACTCCAAAGCTTGGGTTATAGCGCCGATGTCGCTGGTAATGGGAAAGAAGCCTTGCAGCTATTAGAAAAAATTCCCTACGATTTAATTCTGATGGATTGCCAAATGCCAGTTCTTGACGGTTTTGAAACTACAAAAGAAATTCATCGTTGGCAAGAAAGCAGCTTTGTCAGTGGTCGTTGTCCTGTAGTAATTGCGATGACAGCTAATGCTATGAAAGAAGATCAACAAATGTGTCTAGATGCAGGTATGGACGACTATCTGAGCAAGCCGGTGATCAAAGAAAAATTGGCTGCGGTGCTAGAGCGTTGGGGAAGTGTAATATTTAGGGAAAAAGAAATAGATGCTTTGGAGCAGACAGCTTCCATAACAGAGGTAGATTCAGTTGACCCCCCAATTGATTGGGAACGCTTGCATCAACTCTCAGAAAACAACCCAGACTTTGAATTGGAACTACTGCAAATATTTGTTGAAGATATTCAACCTCGTTTAGAGGTAATTAAAATAGCGATCGCAGATAATGACTATGAGCAACTAGCGCTCCAAACCCATCAAATTAAAGGTGCTAGTGCCAATGTTGGAGCTATAACCATGCATCGAGCAGCAGAAAAACTAGAACAACTAGCTTACAATAAAGAACGTCGAGGTACTACTAACTTAATCTTAGAGTTAGAAGAGTTTCTTAAACGCATTCAAGAATTTTTAATTAGAACTCTTAACTCCTAACTCCTAACTCCTAACTCTTAATCCCTGCTGTCAATTTAGTAATATTTACTAATAAATAAACAGTAACGATTATCTACTGTCGGCTCATAACTTAACTTATCGGCAATAACAGACATGATTTTTAAACCTCGACCGCGCCCTTGATCATTCTCCTCAAATTCACATATTTGTTGCAATTTCTGCTCTAAGTCAAAGGGTTCACCTTGAGACCAAATCCGAATTTCTATGTATTTATTTAACCGCACAGCTTCTATCTCAATAGGAGTTTCAACAGGTAAATTTTTGTGAGCATGTTCAACGATGTTAGTAAAGCCTTCCATCATCAGGGTTTGACATTGCCACCAAATTTTTTTATCGAGAATAGGTGGTTGATTCATCTGCTCGAACCAAGACAACACTTGAGGCGAGGCTGTAAGGTCTGTGTTAACTTTGAGATAAATTTTATTCACTTCTTAACCAATAAAATATTTTGAGATAATCATATTCGGTAATTTATTTAAGTTGAGTATTTTCACTATACATTCTAAATTCAATTGCATATAAGTTTAATTAGAGCAATTACTTACTTTCCGTTTTACTTAGTAAATTTTAATTTATGTTTAAAATTTTGGTTATTGATGATGACCCTATAGTGCGAACAGTACTGAAAAGAACACTGCAAAACCAAGGTTATGATACTAGTGTAGCCAGCAATGGCGAAGAAGGAATTACACAAGCACAATTACTACGTCCTGCTCTGATTATCTGTGACTGGATGATGTCCCAACTAGATGGGCTAGAAGTATGTCGTCGAATTAAGCTAGATCCAGAGTTGGCAACTACTTTTTTTATTCTATTGACTGCTAGGGGAGCAGCTCGAGGAGAGGAGGAAGATAGAGTTAGAGGACTTGACGCTGGAGCAGATGAGTTTATCTCTAAACCAATAGAGATGAATGAATTGAAAGCACGGGTAAGAGCAGGATTAAGATTACACCAGCTAAATCAAGATTTACAAAGTCAAAAAAAAGCTTTGGAGACACTAAATCAGGATTTACAAACTCAAAAGCAAATTTTGGAAGCAGAATTGGAACAGGCTGCTGGTTATGTGCGATCGCTTTTACCCTCACCACTTGTAGGAGCAGTAACTACAGAAAATTTGTTTATTCCGTCAGCACAGCTAGGGGGTGATTGCTTCGATCATCATTGGATCGACGAGGATCATTTAGCAATTTATTTGTTAGATGTATCAGGGCATGGGGTGGGTTCAGCCCTCTTATCTGTATCCGTGCTGAATGTTTTGCGATCGCAATCTCTACCGAACACTAACTTTTGTCAACCCAGTGAAGTCTTAAAAGCGCTTAATCAAGCCTTCCAAATGACGAAGCACGGTGATAAATACTTCACAATCTGGTATGGAGTTTATCACCGCCTTAAACGTCAACTTATTTATGCTAACGCCGGACATCCACCAGCTTTGTTGTTATCTAATACCTCTACAACAAGTATCAAAGTTAAACAGCTAAGTTCTTTAGATTTACCAATTGGCTTTTTAACTAATGTTCAATTTGAGGATGCTATTTCTGAGATTGAAGAAAACAGTACTTTATACATCTTTAGCGATGGTACTTATGAAATTAATCAGTCAGATGGGAAAATTTGGGGTATTGATGCTTTCATTGACTTACTAACTAAACATAGCCTGAAAGATACGTGTCCCCTAAAGCAACTATTAGCAGACATTCTCAGCTTAAATGCTCAAGATAATCTTGATGATGACTTATCTTTGGTAAAAGTTAACTTTAGTTAGTATAGTCAAAAATGTATTAAAAGTTTATATTGTCTACAGCTTACTGTGTTGCCAATACTTGGCGCTTGAATTCCTCTTGGTCAGCAAAGCTTTTAAAAATTCTATCCATTTTAGTCAATTCAAACAACATCCTGACTTGATCGGTGATAGAACAGACAAAAAGTTTACCATTAGCATTCCGCACCATTTGCGCTGCTGATACTAAAGCGCCTAAACCAGAGCTATCGATAAAGTTTACTTCTTTCATGTCAAGCAACACAATATCGGAGCCGTTCGCCAAAACGCCGCTCATTTGACGACGTAGTTCATTACCTCTAATGCCATCTAAAATTCCAGATAATTCTAGTACTGTTACACTCAAATTCATTGTTTTAGCCTATTATTTGATTTTAAAAAATGTATTTATATTTTGGCATTAACATAAGGAAAATTGCAATAGAGATAATAGAGTTTTCTGTTTTATATGTAATCAAACACAGTTAATCCCTTAGTGACTATTAGCTATTGCAGTAAAAAAGCTAGCATCCACACATTGACGAGAAATTTCAAAAGCTTCAAAATAACCATCTTTCTGACCTAACTCCCGCGCCCAAAAACGAGATACAACCAGTATGGCATCAAGTTGCATAAATACCTTGTTTGATTCTGATTCATAACAACCAATCGCTGCAACTTTTTCCTCAACTACAGAGGTAATATCTACAAAAAACTTAGGTTCAAAGTCGCTCTTAAACCTCTTTTGGAGGTTGCCAAACAGCTGCGTGGATAATCGCCGACAATAGATAGCCCATGCACAGTTAAGTAGGTGAACTTCAGGATAATTTAAATGACCAATGGCAAAACGGTAAAGGCTCCATAACATCCCCAAGATAGTAAGGATAAAGACAGCTAACTGTGGCCAAACTAGTCGAAGATAAATTCCAGATTGCCGTTGCTTAGGCGTTACTTGGAAATTAATTTTTTGTCCTGTGAATACACTCCATACAGCTTGGATTAACAAGGGGAATAAAGCGATCGCATATTGTTCAGAGCGCCAAACTTCGCTAGCCGGAATACCCCAGATCACTGCTAAAAAAGTGAGACGGTTGATAATAAAAGCTGGAAAAAAGTGGATGGCAAAGTCAGGACCGTAGGTTTTAACTGGAACAATGTCCGTGAAAAAATAGATAATTGGACAAGAGATAAAAACCAAAGTTGCAAAACCAGAGAAATAACTATACATCGTCTTAAAATATTGCAACCTTTGCCAAAAGGTTAGCCCTGATTTTGTCAGTGGATTTTCCCTTACTAACACTTGGATAGTTCCTTGTGCCCAGCGTAGCCGCTGTTTAAGAGTAGAACTCAAATCATCTGGCGCTAAACCTTCTGCCAAAAGTTCATTGTGATAAATAGATTTCCAGCCAGCACTATGCAGACGCATGGCTGTATTCATATCTTCGGTAATACTATTACTCGATACCCCACCAACTAAATTAAATTCATCTAAACGTTTTTCATCTTTGGCAAATTCATCAGCGAAATTTTGCAGTCCTACACTAACTAATGCCTCACGCCTTAGTATTGCATTTGTGCCCGTATAGAAGGCAGCATTCATGCCATCTTTACCTTGCTGAAGTGGCCCATAAAATAAATTTGCTCGATGTCCGAAAGGATCGCCTGGAGGAATATTGTAAAAATCCTGGCGGGTCTGGACAAAAGCAATTTGATTCTGATCGTATTGTCCTGTTAAAAGATTATAGGTATAAAAGTAAGGCAGAACTCGCTTAATAAAATTTGGCTTGGGAATGTGGTCGCCATCGAGAGTAACAATAAAATTGCCTGCCGTTTCTCCAGAAAAAATTGCGTAATTGATGTTGCCTGCTTTAGCATGATGCGCTATACCAGGCGTTTTGGGACGAGCAATATAGCGAAATCGGGAGAGTTCCAGCAGTTCTAATTCTTTCTTGCGAATAGTTTTCTCTAAAGCTTTCTTTTCAGTAATTAGGCGTTCGCTAATACTTTGATGATTTGGAGGTAGCCAAAGAATAAACGTGTAAGGTTTACGATCAATCAAGGTGGTAGCTGAGGCCGTGAGAATGCTGGTGCGGCGGTAACGTTCGGCTTGCGCCTGGAAAATTGGCTCAAAAAGCGATCGCATTTTTGGATCTAGTCCAAACTCCAGTGCATAGAGTAAGAAAGGATTGCTAACTGTGTATTGATTTTTAGACTTAGTATCCGTGCGACGGCGTTGGAGAGGTACTTTCACCCCCTCCACTGAAGCTGTTTGATATTCACCGCCAACAGCAGAACGCTCAACATTAAATCCCCATAATTGAAAAGCACGAGATGCATATTCCTCATAACCCAAACGGGTTTCGGGGTTGACGCGGGTAAGCGATCGCCCATCTTCCTCTTTGGTAACGGTAGCACTGGAAAGAATACCCTCGCGTACCACATGCAAGTATGACCAATCCAGGACAATTTTATCTACGGCTGCCGTATATTCTGGATGACAGGTTTTTAAGTTGTAAAGCGCTGCCAGCATTCTACCTAAATCTAAAGCTGACCAGCCGTTTCCTTCTGGAATCGGATTTCCACCATAATCTACAGATTGCAGTGATCGCGTATCGTAACCCCGACTCGGTAACTCTCGTGCAAATAATGGTAATTTTGTCAAGGCTGCTAAAAGATGTCGGGTGCGCTGGTCAAATTCTTTGAGGGTAATTATATCGAGCGATCACGCTCCATGAAGTGCTGCAAGATAATCTCCCAATCCCCAGAAAGTTGCGCCTTTGAAATCACTGCGATCGTTTATCAGCCCATTTTTGGAGTGATAATTCGCTTGGAAGTATCGCCAAGCCGCCTCTGCATAGCGCCGTTCAATTACTGAGAGCGATCGATTTAGTTTGAGGTTAGATGATTTAGGACTATCCACTGGTGGAATAGGTGCAACGGCCACTTCTGTAGGTTTAGAAGTATCCGTAGGGGTTGCGGTAGGAGTCGTAACAGTAGAATCCGGTTGATTTGCGGTAGGAGTCGTAACAGTAGAATCCGGTTGATTTGAGGGGGTTGCAGGAGAAGTGTCTTTACTGGGCTTGCCAGTAGATACACTCACAGAACCAGAAGTAATTAAAGGGAGGTTTCCCTTAGCTTTGTAGTATAAAATCTCCAAAATCAGCCCATTAGTATTACCTGTCAAAGCCTTATTGGGTTGTTTTGATTCTTCATAGATACCAGCATAGTAACCACTGTCATCAGGACTGCGGAGATCCTTGACAGCATCAAAAACTTTTTGGGCATAGGCATTTTCTGGATAGAGATAGCGCCAACCAAAAGCAGCTTTTGTGCTGATGCTGCGAAACTGTGGATAAGGTTGATTGGCATCCGTGATTGTTGCCCAGTTTACACCGTTTGCATAAACGGTGTTGTAGAGAAAATAAGGTGCTTGGTCAATATTATCTTCTGTGACCGCAGTCAACTGCCCCGTGGTATCATAGCGCCGTTTTTGCACCTCTAAAACTCTGGCAGCAAAATCAGCTAACTCACCTTGCAAACCAAATTCAATCCCATCAAGGATATAAGATTCACTAACAATGTAATTATTAACGTTAGTGCTTTGAAAGTCACGCGTGTCAACGGGAATTTGTACGCCATTAATTTCGACTAGCTTAAATGGCTCAAAAGCAATAGCTTTTGGTGCAGAAAAACCCCAAAGTTTATAGCCTCTAGCGGCGTATTCTTCGTAGCCGAGTCGTCCTTCTTGCACGAGTAACGTTTTGTTGTCTGGGAGAACAGTAGCACCAAAAAGTTGCCCATCTTTGAGCGATCGCGCCACCTGCCACTTCGCTACAATTCCTTTGAGCCAATCATTATATTGCGGATGACAAGTACGGATGACATCAAACGCAGCCAGGATTCGCCCAATATCCAAAGCAGACCAGCCAATACCCCGCTCCAGTGGATTATTTGCTGGCTGATAATTTTTGACAAAATACTGCCAAGCAGAACGAGCATAAGTTTGTTCTTCAGGTGTGAGTGGGGCTGTAATATTGCTACAACTATTAGAATTTTGGGATAAGGCTGGTGTCGGGATGTAAAACAACAATTGCAGAAATGTTCCAACTAGGAACAATGCAATCCATTTCAACAGTTTTTGTTGACGGAGTTTGTATATCATAATGCAAAGAAGAAGTTAGCAGTTAACAGCGTCATAGCGCATCTTTACAGTTATATTCATAAATCGAGCTTTATCAATTCAGTCGAGTAGCGTCATGTTATGCAGAAAATTTCTGGATATCAGCGAGGAATATACCGAAAAGACTATAGTTACGTACAAAATTGCGTAAACATACGGAATATTTTTGCCTATTAGAGACTATTGATAAAGTAAATCTCAAGTAGGGTGTGTTACGGCTTTAGCCTAACGCACCGCTATATAACACGGTGCGTTAAGCGCTCATGTCAGATTTTTTGTAACAAATAATCTCAAAATATGCGGTTAACACACTCTACAAGAATTTTATTTTTACTTTATAAATCGCCTATTATCCGAAAAAGGAGAATACACAGAAAATTTCATGATATTAGTTCCAAACAAAATATTTATAGGGAAAAATTCGGTATAATAGTCCGATATTGACGATATATAAAAAATTTATTGATATTTGGAAAGTTTCAGTCTAATAACTAGTTAGCCTCAAAGGAGATTAGCAGCATGACTTTGTTTGTGCGCGTCGAACCCATTGGAAAAAAAATGAATCGGCTACTGATTGAGAGCAACGGCATATTCATTGGTGAATACGAGAAATCGCAGCAAGCTGATATTGACAGAAAAATAGAAGAAATAAATGCGGCAGAAACAACGCTTCTGTCAATTTATGAGAAGCATGGAGTGTTTCACGTTCGGTGGGATGGAAAAGCAAGAAAGAAATCCATTCGAGATTAAAGACATTGAGGTTGGTAGTATCCCCAAAGCAGCATGGCGAGCTGCGTCTTGGCAGAAGTAGCTAATGCTTTGTTGAATACATCATTTTTGCGGTTATGAGTTAATACCCACTTTAGACATTGCTCCCGCGATCGCTGATAATTTTTGAGATGGGGTGTGATCGCAAAATAAAGATAAGACAAGCACTTTGGAACTGTAGCAGGGTCAGGAAATCTGGTCATAGAAGGCGCGATCGCCCATACTAAATGGTAGACACCTTCGGCTATAGGAGCCGTCTATGTTGTTACAAGATTTGTCAATTCATCAGTTGTTACAGCAGTTAGGGGCACAAGATAGCGAGTAGTTGGTTGTCAGCCAAAGATGGCGATCGTATTTTCAGATTGTCACAAACGCAATTCAACAACTATAAAATTGAACTAGGTCTATCACAAGAATGTAAGCAGTTCTGCTATGAAGACGTTGGCTAAATGGTCTGTAGACGACTATCATCGCATGGTTGAGGCGGGCATTCTGCGTGGTCGTCATGTGGAATTGCTAGCAGGCGAAATTGTTGAGATGAGTCCAGAAACGCCAATTCACTACACCACAACAAAACGAGGTGCAAAATATTTAGAAGAATTGCTATCAGGTAAAGCTGATGTCCGCTTCAATGGGCCCATTACACTATCCGACTCGGAACCCGAACCTGATATTGCAATTGTTCGACTTCCAGAATCATCCTACAGCGATCGCCATCCTGCTTTTAAAGATATTTTCTGGATTGTAGAAGTTGCCAACACAAGCTTAAACAAGGACTTGGAGATTAAGGCTGCGATTTATGCGACGGCTGAGATTCAAGAATATTGGGTTTTAAATTTATCTGCTAAACAGATGATTGTGTTCAGAAACCCTCAAAATGGTAAGTATGTTGAAGAATATACTATTAAGCAAGGAACGGTTATACCGTTAGCATTTGCAGATGTTTCATTATCCGTTCAAAGACTTTTGCCATAGGGTGGCGTCGCTGAATCGAGTGATGAATAGATTTATATAGGTACATTTCTTTCGATATGCAACGCCAGTTTTGTACTACCTGAGAATCTTAGCTGCAACTTACGGTGTTCTAATAGCCCTCTGGGTTAACTTCTGATTTTTAACTCCTGCCCAAACGGTAAGTGGTTGTCCAACCTTTTTATACAGCAAGCTTTCTAAAATCACGCCATTATTATTGGCGGTGAGAGTTTTATTCGGCTGACGCAGGGATTCATAGAAACCGTTGTACCAGCCATGTTTTGACTTGAGGTTGTCTTGGACAAAATCAAATAACTGGCTAGTGTAAGTAGTATTGTAAAGCACATACCACCCGATCGCAGCTTTGGCACTAAGAAAACGCAAATCGTTGTGTTTTTGTCCGGTATCTGCAATGGTTGCCCAAGGTTCACCGTTGACAAACAAGCTGCTGTAAACAAAGTATGGAGGGCGATCTAAGTTGTCTTCGGTAACAGCAGTTAATTGTTTTGTCGCTTTATAACGCGCTTCTTGAGCAGCTAAAATCCGATCGGCATAGGCTTTAGGCAAAGCTTGAAACCCAGTTTCGATGCCATCTAAAATATAGGGTTCGCTAAGAACGTAGTTATTAGCTCCAGAGTTTTTAAAGTCGCGGCGATCGTAAGGAATTCCCTGTCCGTAAAGATCAACAAAGGCAGCATGAGATTGATAGTCCAAGGCTTTCTTAACATCCAAGCCCCAAAGCTTTAAACCATAGGCAGCATAATTCTCATAGCCCAAGCGACCTTCTTGGTTGTACTGTTCTTTGCCTTTGATCACGGCAGTACCGTACATTTGTCCATTGTTGGTTAGACGCTTGACTTGCCAATGTTTCCAAATTGCTTCTGTTTCTAGCCGCATTTCTGAATACTTTGTCCCGATAATTTTCAGCCAGATTGCCATTCGACCTAAATCAATTGCTGACCAACCAATTTCTTCGCGTTTCTCTAGTTGACCATAATTAACGGGTACGAGGGTTTTTGCATTGTAGACCTTGTTGGGTAGTTCACCTTTATATAAGGGCATAGATGCCAGTGTTTTCAACATTTTGCTCATTTTGGCTTCAAATTCAGGCGCAGGCACGATATTGAGTTCTTTAGCACTGACTAAGGCTGCGATCGCCGCTGTCTGATCCCACATACTGACCGAGGCAAAGCCATCAACGGAATTGACTAAGCCAGTGTCATCGTTCCAGTTGCGCTGAAAGTATGACCAAGCCTGACGGGCAGTTGTCGTTTCCTCTGGGGTTAGTTTTCCAACTCCAGGAGCAACATAGGGAATTATCGCTACTGTTGGTTGATTCTTAGGAATGGCTTGGCCTGGTAAAACTATAGATTTTGCATCAAGGCTGGCAACTCTTTCAGCTTCTTTAGCCAAAGAGAGGGAGCTTTGGGGTTCTTTTGGTTGTACCGACTGCCCTGAAGCAGTTTCGGATGTTGATATTTCAGGTTTTGCTATAGAAGTTTGTGAAAGTTGCTTAGACCAAACATTAAAAATTGCGATCGCTATGACAGCGGTAACTACTCCTCCGACAGAAGCTAGTATGGACAAACTCTTAGGTGGTGGTTGAAAATCAGAACTCATACTGATTAAAGCCTCATATTGTAAGTCAGTGTTGCTTGCGTAGTTTCACCAAATCCATTCTTCCCAACTATGCAATCTAACTAACACCTAGAAGTTCACCTAAATTTTCACGGGTTGCAAAATTACTACTCCCGAAGGATTGTCAACAAAATTTAATTCTGAATTTTGCCTCATGAATTCTGTTTTTTAAAATTTAAATTCCGCCCACGATAATAATTACTACAATAAAATAGTCACGCACCCGATCTCTGGAGTTCTAGCAGTGGGCTTATTTGATGATTTGAGTCGGTTTCTAGAAAACCGTTTAGAAGAATTCTTGCGTAATAATCCACATTTGGAGTTAGAGGCGCTGCTAGAACAGCTGCGTGAGCAAGAGGAAGGCACATTAAAGCTGATCGCAGATTTACAAGTACAAGAGAAGCGATCGCAAGAAGAAATTCTGTCTACCGCTCAAGAAATTCAGCGTTGGCATATCCGTGTTCAAAAAGCCAAAAATGCTGGTAGGGAAGATTTAGCGGCTGCTGCGGGTGAGCGAGAAGCAGCCCTGTTGCGCGAAGGAAATCAGCGCTGGGGACATATGCAAGGGCTGAAAGAACGCATTAACCAATCTCAGGAACTACTGCGAAAAATTCAGCAACGGCGACAGGAGGTACAAGCTAAAGCTGTCGAAGCACAGACAGCCCGTGCTAAAGCGCAAACTCAGAAGCGTTTTGAAACCAGTGGATGGTCGAATAAAACTAGCAGTTATTCTACTAGTGGGTTTGATGACTTAGAAGAGAAGTTCCGTAACTGGGAAACTCAGGATGAGTTAGAACAAATGAAGCGCAATTTAGGGAAGTAATTGCCAAGCTTGAACTGTACAAGGTTATTTATAAAGTAAAAATAAAATTCCTGTAGGGTGTGTTAGGCGCATATTTCGATATTATTTGTCATGAAAAATATGACATGAGCATCTTATGTAGCGGTGCGTTAGAGGATGTGTAAAAGAGACTGGGGATTGGGGATTAGGGATTGAGGATTGGGTTATAAACGAAAAATTATGGAAGTTGCTCTGACCCCTCCCAAATTTTGGGATGTTTCCCAGTCTCCAGTACCGGAGCGGTGTTCCTCCTGCCACTAACATTATGATGGGGGACTCCTCGCCGCGACCAGGTAAGTAAATTCTGGAAATTGTATTTAATTTACTAATCAGGATTTATTTTTCTGATAAAGTTTACTAAAGTCAAGTTTTACCTCTTCTTTGTTTTACTACTAACACATCGTAATAATCCTAAATTTTTTTGATTAATCATCAACAAGGAGAAGATATAAAAAATTTTGTAGTTATCAAATATAACGTGTAATTTAACACATTTTATCTCAGTTATTCAGTGTTGTTGCCGCAGTATTTTCTAAATTTCTTCAATGATAACTGAGGCAGAGAAAATATATGTTTTTAGACATTTTAGCTAGCCTGCAACGGTTATTTGTGGGATACATTCCAGCCGCCGTGTTAGGTAGTTTTATCGGATACTTAATAGGCATGAATAGCATGGTTTATCAGCTATTTAGGCTGATATTTCAAATACCACATAGTATCCCTCCTATCGCTTTGCTACCTATTGCTCTAATAGCGTTTCAAGAGAGCGAATCGGCTGCTATTACAGTAGTTTTTGTGGGAACTCTCTGGACGATGATTATTAATACAGCAATAGGGATGCAGCATTTTCAAAGACAGAACAAGAACTTTCGAGTAGCTATATTTCATATATTTCATGCTTTGAAAGTTAGCATTTGGGTAGCATGGTTTATAGTTATTGCTACAGAAATGTTAACAGGCCCAAAAGGACTTGGCTTTACCCTCTGGGAAGCTTATAAAGCTGGCAATGTCGATTACATAATTCAAGTGATCCTCTACATCGGTATCATTGGCTTTTTGCTGGATCAGCTACTAGATTTCGCAGCCTATATTCTTTCGCAAATGGTTTCAGATGGGAAAAAATCTTCCTAAATTTTATCTAGACTTACCGATTGCACCCTGCCAGCTAATAGTTTGCTTCGCAGAACGTATCCCCAAAGAACGAGTTGCTACGACTTCAATATCAACGTTGATACCACGGTGTAAAGCTTCATCAGGAATTTTGAGCTTGCCCAAAGCTGGTGATGGGTTGTCTTTCTTGCCAAACTATTTGAAAAGCGTCTAGAAGAAGCTTTTCAAACTCTCGATAATCATCTGCGATCGCTTAACTTTTATCAAGCAAGTTTTGCAGTAAAAAGGCTCAAGCATTCCTGCCTGAGCCACAACTAAATTCAATTTTTAGATTAGTTGAATTTCCCGCACAACTAGCGCATAAGTTCCCAGCGTTTTAAGGTATTACTTTAGTTCGCTAACTTGATTGCAGCCTTCACAGCAGATCCTTTTTAGGGTAAAAATTAATTATCCAAACTCAACATACTCAATAATGGTTCCATCAGGATGCATCGCTCGCATATTGGCTCCAGTGGGAACTTGGTTAGGTTCCGCCAGAATCACTGCACCTTGCTGAATAAGTACTTCTCGAAAATCATTAAGTGAGTCAACGAGAAATGTTGCGTGTGTACTCTTGAATGAAGAGAGTGCTTCTGCCGAACCAGCAATTAAAAGAATAGAACCCACACCTGCGAGTTCCAACTCAGCCTCAGAATATTGAAACCACAACCAACATTTTTCTGTAAAAAGATTTTCATAGAAAGCGATCGCCTCATCCAAGTCTATCGGACTAAGATAAACTCTGGTTAGTACTTTAAGAATTTGCATTGCAAACTATCTATTAGGCCGCTAGTGGATTTTATTTTGCTTACTCGGCAACCATAGTTAACTAAGATTAATCAAGAAATAGCCTGTCTTAAATTTGAAAAAGGTTGTCAACTCTCTGTTCATCTAGCTCTAGATAACGTGGTTCGCTGTCAATCAAAATACATTTCATTTTTACTCCTTTAGCCCCACGTCAGTCATCTGTATAGTTATTACCAATATATATACATGAACACGCATCAGTACCTAACTTAAGGAGTGTGTCATAGGAAATAGTCGGGTGAGTTTTCCTCATACCATTTTGAATGGATGTCTCCACTATAAAAAATAAATCTGATACTCCCATATAATAATTTAGGCGATACTGATGTCATGTTCGTTCGCTTACTTATTAAACTTGAAGAACCCCACCCCGCCAAAGCTACGCTTTGTCTGTCTTCCCTGCTTGCGGCTGCGCTGTAAACACAAGTATTTCCCCTAAAATCTCAAATTGTGTAAAGATATGGTGTTATCAGATGCATTATTTGGCGGTAAATAGCAGATTCTAACATATTTGCAGTATGACCAATCTCAGCGTTAACCTTAACAAAGTCGCTTTACTCAGGAATGCTCGAAATTTTGGTAGACCGAGTGTGATTGAAGCGGCTTCTACCTGTATTAAAGCTGGCGCACAGGGAATTACAGTTCACCCACGCCCAGACCAGCGACATATTAAGCCCGAAGATGTCGATGCACTAGCGCAGATATTGACTGTTGAATTTAACATAGAAGGTAATCCGTCACCTAAATTTTTAGAGATAGTCCGAAAAATAAAGCCTACGCAGTGTACCTTAGTTCCCGATGCACCAGATGCTTTCACATCAGACCACGGATGGAATCTGGCTACAGATGGCTCTTGGCTCAGACCAATTATTCGAGAACTAAAAGACCTCGGAGTTCGAGTCAGCTTGTTTATGGAGACTGACTTAACTCAAATTAAACGTGCTAAAGAGATTGGAGCCGATCGCATTGAGCTATATACAGAACCTTATGCTACAGCTTTTCGTAATGGCAATGTAGAGTCTGTATTTCAAGACTACCAAAAAGCAACACAAAAGGCTCAAGAAATTGGTTTAGGAGTGAACGCCGGGCATGATTTAAATCTACAAAACTTAGAAAAGTTTTGTTCAATTTCTGGCATACTTGAAGTGTCTATCGGTCATGTTTTGATTGCCGATGCTTTAGAGGTGGGGCTATTTACTGCTGTACAAGAGTATTTAAAAATCCTATCTTTGAACTATAAGAATCCGCTTTGATTTCTGTTCGCGCAGCATCGTGTAGCCATACTTATTTGCCTGATGTGCGTTCGCGTTGGCAAAGCCTCTCTGCAAAGAGAAACGTCTCGCAGAGAAGTGCAAGCGCCATAGGCAGGGAACAGGGAATAGGAAATTAGCCTTTTCGAGTTGTAAGGAGTTTTTTCAAAAATAAAATCAAAAGAACACGTAGAAATCCTTATGAGGCTGCAATAGCTGCTTTGTTAAAAGGTAGAAATCCTTTGAAAGTTGTAAAAGAGCTTGATGTGCTTCTGAATGATTGCCGTCTAGCAACGCATAAAGTTGTTTGATTTTGCTATTATCCTGTTTAATCAGTCTATTGACGAGGTAAATTCTATGGCAATGGTTCTAGATAAAGTAGTTCCTTTTGGGAGATCAATGGATGAATATATAAAAATATTTAATTTAAAAGATGCAGATTTAAATAAAAGAATCATTGGAATTGGGGATGGACCAGCAAGCTTTAATGCAGAAATGACACATCAGGGTAAAAGTGTAATTTCTGTTGATCCACTATACCAATTTTCTGGTGATGAAATATTGCAAAGATTTAATGAAGTAGTAGATAACATCATTAACCAAGTCAGGGCTACATCGAATGATTGGGTATGGAGCTATCATAAATCTCCAGATGATTTACGACAGAATCGAGTGAAAGTTATTCAAAAATTTCTGTCTGATTATGAAACTGGCAAAAATAGCAACAGATACACAGTCGGTGAATTACCTAAATTAGCATTTAAAAATCAAGAATTTGATATAGCTCTTTGTTCGCATTTGTTATTTTTATATTCAGATCATCTCGATTACGATTTCCACTTAAATTCTATAGGTGAGATGCTGCGGATTGCTAAAGAAGTCCGAATATTTCCTCTCATAACTTTAATGTGGAAACATTCACAACATTTAGATAAACTAGTTAAATATTACACTTTAAATGGTTACAAGATAGATATTGAAAAGGTTGAATACGAATTCCAACCTGGTGGAAATAAAATGTTGAAGATAACCCAATACGCTTGAGTTAAGGCTAAAACTCTGTTACCAATCCGGCGACATTTCGACAATTTCTCCCTTAAGTAGTTCTACTTTGCGATCGCTCAAAATGCCAGCATCAATCATGCGATGATATTCATCAATCGTCCACTTAGCAACAATAACAGTCATGACGATTGATTCCTCCCAATGATTATTGATATTTTCCTATCTTAAATGTACTTCAAGAGAAGCCGCTAGTGCGGTTGTATCCGTGTAGGCAAGATTTACAAGCATGATCATAAAGGTGCAATCATAACTGACATACGCCTTTAAATTACACAATAACTCATGAGGTTCGTTGACTGCTGACTGTTGACTGTTAACAGTCAACAGTCAACACAAAAAAATGTGCAAGTTTAGATAGGCGACAGCTTATTAATTATTATTTAACTTTATTACTTATATCTTTGGGTAGAAGGAAAACACTATTATAATTTCTAAGCTAGTTATTAAGTTTTTGATAGATAAGATTATGCTGAACATTATTGCTTGGATTATTCTAGGTTTAATTGCTGGAGCGATCGCGAAAGCTATTTATCCCGGTCGTCAGGGTGGTGGAATTGTTTCAACTATGGCTTTAGGTATTATAGGTGCTGTGATTGGGGGGGTTTTAGTTACTCTTTTTGAAACAGGAAGGTTTCAATTAACTGCTGCAACCCTAAGCATTCCTGGTGTAATTGTTGCCATCATTGGGGCAATGATTGCTATCTTTATCTGGAACTTAGTAGCTAATCGTGCCAGTTCGTAGTTAAATCAAATTGCTAAGAAAATCATGGTAACAACCAGTTTGTTAGTAATTCCTCTTTCAAATTTTACGCCAACAACAGAAAAACTCCACTTCCTAAAAGTTAGTGGAGTAATTAATCTTAAACTACCAATAATAAATCATCGTTAATATTACTTGCACTGCAAAAACTAAATTAGTCTAAAGCTTTCTTAAGTTCGTCTTTAATGTTTTCTACAGTGTGAGTAGCTTGGGCTTGGGCTTGCTTTGTTTGTCCTTCAGCTTTATCTTGTGGATTACCCGTTATTTCACCCACAACCCCTTGAATTTTCCCTTCAATATTTTTTACAGTAGCTTCTACTCTTTTTTCGGCGCTCATGGTTTTATTTACAGCTTGTAGTTGATTAAGCTATTACATAAGCTAACAATAGTGTATTATTTTTGACTTCCATAAACCGATAGAATAATTTGGTAAATTATATTATCTTAAGATATGTACGAGGTGCTACCAGGGTAAGCGCAACGTAAAAAATATGAATATAGCAATCCGATTTGATTTCTGAATCACTCGTAGAGGTAAGGGACTGGGGACTGGCAAGAAGGAATAAAGGTGTACTGAGTTTTGTTCAAAAATCAAATATGAGTCCTATATATAGTAATCCTATTTAAAGGTTGTGTTGTCTAGATCCCCGATTTCTTTGAGATGTCGGGGATCTAATTTTTCAAAAAGGAATAAACCGCAGAGAGGAATGGGAGATTTTCACGATTCATTTAGGATTGCTATATATGCATTTTCATAGAGAATTAGTATATAGCGGTTTGCAGTTGAGTCCAATACAGACCTAACCCCCAACCCCTTCTCTGCATTCGCGCAGCGTCTCGTTGGCGTTCGCGTTCGCGTCTCTGAAAGAGAAGCCTCTCGTAGAGAAGAGAGGGAATGGAAGTAAGATTCAAAGCCTCTCTCCCCAGAGAACAGAGGAATGGAAGTAAGGTCAAAACTGTACTGCACCCAAATGATAACCGCTATAGTCAAAGCAAATTTTCAACAAAAGGGAAGTAAAGGAGTGGTAACAAAACGTCAAAAAAATGTATGGAGGAGTGAAATTAATGACATTATTCGGGGTGCTTGTGGAGGATTTTTATTTGGTATACCCTTGCTGTACACAATGGAGGTTTGGTGGATTGGATCATCGGCAAAACCACAACTGATGATGATGGCGATCGCATTCATGTTTATTGTAGTTTACCTGCTCAATCAGATAGAAGGTTTTCGGAAACGCAGATATACTTGGCTAGCTCATCAAGTTGCAATGGATACCGTAGAAGCGATCGCGATTGGACTAGTTTGTTCTGCCTTTATGCTGCTACTATTGCGAGAATTGACGCCAGAAACTTCTCTAAAGGAATCTTTAGGTAAAATTATCTTTGAAAGTGTACCCTTCGCTCTCGGTGTAGCATTAGCCAACCAGCTTTTGGGAGATAGTAGAAATGGCAATGCAAAAGAACAAGGAACCGATCAGGTAAGTAGCACAACCAAAAACAAAGAGGATGACTTACACGCCACCTTTACCGATGTGGGTGGAACCCTGATTGGTGCAACCATCATTGCATCTAACATTGCTCCAACAGATGAAATTCCTATGCTTGCAGCCGCAGCCTCGCCACCTTGGCAGTTGGCAATGATCGCTACATCTTTGCTAATTTCTTATGGCATTGTATTTCAGGCAGGCTTTTCTGACCAACAAAAGCGTAAACAGCAAAAAGGACTTTTCCAACGACCATCAAGCGAAACCATTATGTCCTACTTAGTATCACTGCTAGCAACCGCTTTTATGCTGTGGTTCTTTCAAAAGTTAACTTTTAGCGACCCTTGGACAATGTGGTTAGATCACACGTTGATGCTGGGGTTACCTGCAACTATTGGCGGTGCAGCCGGAAGGTTAGCAATATGAATAAAACAGAACAACCACCACGCTCAATAGCTGAGTGGGTAACATTCAGCATCGCCTCACTTATCCTAGCAATCATTGTGAGTCTGGTGGGCTACACTTGGTTGAACGAAAAGAATCAACCTCCCATCGTTTCTGTCACTAAAAAACAAACAATTCGGGAAATCGATGGGCAATTTTATGTTCCCTTTGAAGTCGTAAATACTGGAGGAGATACAGCCGAGTCAGTTCAAATTATGGCTGAGTTACTAATTAACGGCAAAGTTACAGAAACAGGAGAGCAACAGATCGACTTTTTATCTAGTGGTGAGAGTGAAGAAGGTGCATTTATATTCACCCAGAACCCGCGTCAAGGTCAGTTAAATCTGCGTGTTGGTAGCTATAAATTGCCCTAATGAAGATTTAAAAACGTAGATATAGCAATTTTTACGGGTAGGGACACGGCATTGCCGTGTCCCTATGAGTATCTGTATTTATCTGTGATTAACTATTTTTTCTTTACCTTACCCATGCGGGAACCGCTATAAACGCAGACTAACATAACTGCTTCTAAGATGGGCATCTCACCCGCCCTTAACTAAAGCCTAGTACCGCAAGGCGGAAGTTAAAATTCAAAAGTCAAAAGTCAAAAGTCAAAAGTATTATGGAATAAGCTGTTTAGGACTTTTCAGTGGTCTGCTTATTTCCGCCGTCTTGTACTAGTAAAATTACCCAGTTTCTAAAATTGGATAATCTATTTTTTGAAAATCTTTAAGCTTTTAGTTTAGCTTTTGACCAAACGCCGTTTTCGTCTTCATCATATTGCTGATGAACAGACTCCCAAGCGGCTTGTTCAGCAGTGAACTCGTCATTTTTCTCATTGAGTACAGTGTTATAACGCTCAATGAATGTGTGTTGAGCTTCATCGGAAAGATGAGCGCGAACTTCAGGAGACAAGTCTTGTGGGCTGTTGCACTGTCCAAGACAAGGGCGAGCAAAAGTTTTTTCAATTGTGTGAATTTCTTCGCCACCACCGCTTTCGAGCAGCAATTGAAATTCGCCAGTGCGATCGCTCGGAACTTCAGCCATCACTAAAAATTCACCAGCTTGTAAGCGGGTTTGGTAGATAGCCGCTTTCTCTTCTGGCATCCCCAAGGTAGTTAAAACCGATACTAGACCAGCACCTGCACTACCTGCGATCGCTCCACTAGCAGCCCCCAACAGCACCGCACCAATAGGCCCTGCTGCCACAATTGGGCCAACAAAGGGAATAAACAGTACGCCTACACCCGTGAGCAAGCTGAGAAAGGAACCAAACAAGGAACCAAAAACTGCCCCTGTTCTCAAACCTCCCAGAATCACATCCTTCTTACTAATAAAGCCAGCGATTCTAGTTTCCGACTGGAAATTTCTGCCCATGACAGAAATATGATCTCTAGGTACACCCCTGTCTAATAAACGTCGAATCACATCATCAATTTGCTTCTGTTCTTTAAATACACTAGAGATAGTACGTTCTGCTTTATATACTTCTGGCACTTAAAAACTCCTAGTTTCGTTTGTATTATGTTATTTTTGCAATGAATATGCTAAATAGGTAGATGCAGGCAGATTCATTCTTTCACGCCATTTAGAAGGAAGAATCAATCCTCCTTCTAATCGGTTTCACAGACAACCACCCTCTACTCAGACGTTATGAGCTATACACCTACAGGAGTCTTAGCCCCTTCTGTTGGCTGTCTACCATCTGGGCCCAGTGCCTCGCCTTCAATAAATGAGCGCAACATCCAAGCCATTTCCTCATGCTGTTCCATCAGTCCAGTCAGAAAGTCAGCAGTTCCCTGATCGTGGAACTGGTCACCAGACTGATCTACATGATCTCTTAAGTTACGAATAACCTGCTCGTGATCATTCACTAGATTAGCTACCATCCCCGTTGCTGTGGGAACATTACCGGCATGTTCTTTGAGGCTAGCAACCTTAAGAAATCCTTCCATTGTGCCAACTGGATAACCGCCCAAAGCACGAGTCCGCTCTGCCAAAGCATCAATATTTAGAGTCAGCGTCTGGTAATGTTCTTCCCAAAGCTGGTGCAAAGAGCGGAACTGAGGCCCAACGACATCCCAATGATACTTTTTGGTTTTCACCAACAGTAGATAGGCATCTGCCAAATCTTGGTTTAACAGATTAATTACACCTTGACGCTGTTCTTCAGTCAAACCAATGTTTATCGAACGCATTGTTTTCCATCCCTAAGCAAACTTATTCATTAATTTCTCAAAATTCAGATAGATTCCACATCAACCAAAGGTAACATTGTCGGCTGAAATTAATTACTGCATTCCTTCCTATTTCTATGCCTTAATAGGTAGTATTAAGCCAATATTCTAGTAATTAGCGGACTTCATTGATTTTTTTGGCTACAATAATAAAATATACTAAATATAATTATCAATTAAACTATCTTTAATCAAAACTATCCAAACCCAGTTTCACTATAGGTGCTCAGGGGCAACGTATTTTTATAATTAAATTGTAGTTACCAGGTTAACAGTACTAATTAGTAATGGGTGATTGCTTTTACGCAATCACCCATTACTATCGAAAAATTACTAGAACTATTAATTTAGTTGTTACCTGTAATTTTCCCCAATGCATTCTTTATATTTTCTTCGACTGAAGTTGCACTCTGGGAATTTTCTGGACGCTTCTGCTTATCAATATCAGCAGCTCCCTGAACCTCATTAAGTCCTTCGTTAGTTTCCTTTTGAGTCTTTCTCAATCCTATTGGTGGTGCTTTACCGGCTTCGTCAGTTTTTGCCTGAATGTCAAGCAGTTGTGTAGTAGCTTCGGTAGGGTCACTTTGGTAGCTATCGATCGCAAAAGCAGGAAAAGCACTAGATAACAATAGTAAGGCGCAAGTAAAAGCCACAACTAGGAAGCGTACTGGATTTAAGACAGAAGCAATAATTTTCATTTGAAATCCTCGATAACAGCTTTAACAACGCAGAACTTTCACTGAAATAGCAACAGATGGCATTTTACTTGGTAAAGAGCAATAATAAAAATAGCCAGTTACCCTTCAATCTGAAAGTTCTTTATAAGCGAACCTGACGAAGAAATTGTCTTAGGATTTCTGCATCGAACTAGTTAAGGGATAATAAGCAAATACCACCTTAATTCTTTAGCAAAATCATTACGTGTTTATATTGACAATCTTCTTTCAAGGTTCCCTGTTTCTACTTGTACTTTGAAAATGCTAACGCCTGCATCAATCTCTAGAATGAAATTTACTATATCTTTAGTTATAATAAAATCAGTCTCCAGGTATATCGACTTAATAAATATATTTTGGTTTCTGCAACCAACTTGGTAAAAATTGACCTTTTGAGACAAAGATAGTCAATGCCTGTTATAAAATGTGAAGCAATCAGCACAGGCGTAGCCCATCTATGCATCATATTTCGCTTACAAGTGAGGTTTTGTAAAAATTGCCACTGCCCTTGACGCAACTTTTACCAATTGCAGACAACCTGAATAACTTTTCAAACATCCCTTAAGAGTCCCCATTGCCAATTTATTTTAAACTTGATAAGTCTGTCTTATTACTTCTTCTATGGAGCTTAGGCGATGGAACATTTCTATTAATTCATGGGATCTTGTTTTTCGCTTCGTCAGCATTACTTTTAAAGGCGTTAAATAATGAACATCTGAGTCGTTTCCTAAAGCAACTTTGGCTGCTTGCAACACTTTTGTCGCATTCCCAAAAATATCCTCATTGTCAAACCCTTCTTTTGCAGAAACTTGGTGTAACATTGCATCGGGTACAGTTGCTCTACCCAGCAAAGTTTCATCTAACACCAAACCTTTCAATAATGTTAACAAAGCCGCATAGATGGAAAAGTCATCACAGCTATCACAAGCCTTAAATTCAATGCGTCCCACTTCCGCCGGAATGCGGGCAATTTTTGTTAAGGAAGGTATGCTATTAATCAGTTGTTCTTGTTTCTCAATAAAAACCAGAGCTGCTGGTCTTTTTCCGGTTCTGATAAATGTTCGTACCGATAAACCATCCCATAAACCTCCTTTATAAAAAGGGGAACTATAACTAAAAGGAACGATATAAGGACTGTAATAAGTTAACTTTCTACCAATATCAATCACATCTTCAGTAGATAAATTTGCCACTGAAATATTTAAATCTGGCCCATAAGATACCATGTGAATATTAGCAGTTTGTTCGTCAGGATAAGCCTGTAGCTCTTTAATTTCGTAATCGTTTAATGGGGGATGAGGTTCAAAAACCGGATTGTATGGATTAAAGCTGGCTAAAACTGGTGAGAAACCAAAGTTCGCAGCAACCTCACGTAATAAGTCAAAACTTTCTGATAATTCAGTAATAGCGCCTTGAATATTAGAATGTATAGTCGTTCTAATTTCAATACCTTTAGTATGACAGTCTATCACCTTGTCGGAATCTGCAAATCTTTCAAATCCCTCAATGTACCATCTCTTCATCTTAATACCCGCATCCCCGACGCGCAGTTGAGGATAGTCGCTAGGGTATGTAGGTAGCTTTTCAATAATTTGATTGAAATCAGCAAATTTGGTGTGGGAAAAATCAGCAAATTTTCCTTCTTTGTTTAGGAAAGCGACTTCATGCTCAATGCCAAATGAAAACATTATGTATACCTTAATTGCTTAGAGCTAACCTAATTTAACTAATGCCAAACGAGACGAATCGCACAGAGGAGGAAATAACATCAGTAAACGATTCATTAAAGAAAAACGTCGGTGATATTTAGTTGGCAGATTGGCATAATTACAGACTTCCATTACTTCGTAACGCGAATCCCAGTCTTTAATCTTATGAATATTTGAGATACACCAATCAAATTTTGCCGAAGTGTATTTGAGTGAGTCATGGTGTTTTTGATTCTTTACAATTAGCGGTGACAAGGAATCAAAGGCAAACCATGAACCAGGAAAATATTGCAAAAGATTCGCAAACAATAGTTTCACTTCCTGTTCATTGAAATACTGCAACACGCCTTCGGCGACAAACATAACAGGTTGTTTAGTAGTGGACTTGACATGCTCAATCCAATTCGTATCTAGGACAGAAGCCGTGATTAATTTACGGCGTTCTGTTTCCTCAAAAAACTGTCGTCGCAGAACCATGACATCCGGTAAATCTATGTCAAACCAGCAAACCTTGCCGTTATCTACTCGCTCAAAGCGTGTGTTCAGTCCCGCACCAATCTCGATAACGGAACCTTGCGGATGTTGATTGAGGTAGGTACGTACCCAGTTGTCGAGGATAGTTCCTCGTAAACAACAGCCTATCTGAGAAGATTTAGCAGTAGTAAATTTATCAAATTCGTAGTCGAGCGCTGCAAGAATCTCAGATGATTTAGGATCTACTATAATTGGATCTGCTGCTTGAAGCTCACAAGCTCTAGCCCAGAGGGTAATTAGTAGTGTTTCTTGAATGACACCGAGGTGAACTTTGGTTTTATTCATCAATACCTCCACAATACAAATTAAATCTTCCTTTTCAGTTTAAGTAGAAAAAATTCTCAAGTTCACTCTCAAATGGATTTTACCCTAAGAGCGACTATTGCGATTTGAAAACTTCTCTGGCTTATTTCTTGAGGCGGCTACGTCTACGCGCTTTCTTGATTTTTCTGTGCTGCCCCACTATCTTCATAGTTGCTGGGTAGGGTAGTTTAGTAGTGACTGAGGAAAGCTTGAGACGTGAGTTTATGACAAGTACCGTTCAATCCCCCTACAGCAACGAACAGATTGCCGCTTGGTTGCGTGGGCTGCTCACCATTGCTTGGGCAGATGGTAATTTTGACGCCCAAGAACAAGAATTAATTGCCAACATCACCAAAAATGAATTAGCTCCTAAGATTAAATGCGAATCACTGGAGGTAATTACGCCAGAAGAATTAGCCGCAGTGTTGGGTAAAGGTACACCACCCGCAGAAAATTTCTTAAGGACAGCAGTGATGGTAGCGATCGCAGATGGTACTTATTCTCCCAGCGAAGATCAGGTTCTGCATCAGTTCTGCCAAGTCTTAGGACAGCCAGAGGATTTACTAGAAGCCCTTCGCCACACCCTAGAACATCCACAGCAAGTTACCACCTCTACTATTCCCAGCCCTGCACTTACAAAACGTCAAATTGATGCACTACATCCCCTACGAGACTGGCTGGATGGGCTAGATATTCAAGACCCAAGAGTAGCCCGCTTTTTGTGTAAAATGATTCCCTCCCAGTGTCCATTTGAGCGAGATGTCACTTTATTTGGACGAAAGATTGTCCACATACCGCCGATGTGTAAAATCAACCCCTTGTATGAGCAACTGGTGGGCTTACGTTTCCGTGCCCTCTCTTATCTGGCAGATAAATGCGGTGAAGATGTTTCACCATATATTTAGTTAAAGTGGAGAGTGAGGGGCTATAATTTTTAACTCCTAACTCCTCACTTCTCACTATTACTTAAATATGCAATTTATCGACCAAGCAAAAATTGAAGTTGAAGCTGGTAAGGGCGGCGATGGTATTGTCGCCTTCCGGCGAGAGAAATACGTGCCGACTGGTGGCCCTTCTGGTGGTAATGGGGGAAGAGGCGGTTCGGTATTTTTCGTTGCCGACGAAAACCTACAAACCTTGTTGGACTTCAGATATAACCATCGATTTCAGGCAGAAAAAGGGACTCGTGGCGGGCCAAATAACTGCACTGGAGCAGCAGGAAAGGATTTAATTATCGAAGTTCCCTGTGGTACAACCATTTATGATGCTGAAACTGGCGAAGTGCTAGGGGATTTAATTGAGCCTAAGCAGACTTTGTTGATTGCTCAAGGTGGTAAAGGCGGACTAGGAAATCAGCATTTCTTGAGTAACCGTAACCGCGCTCCAGAATACGCCCTCCCAGGATTGCCAGGGGAAATAAAGCAGCTGCGCCTGGAGTTAAAACTTTTGGCAGAAGTTGGAATTATTGGTTTACCAAATGCTGGTAAATCTACTTTAATTTCATCTTTATCAGCTGCACGTCCCAAAATCGCAGACTACCCTTTCACTACCCTGATCCCAAATTTGGGTGTAGTGCGGAAACCTACTGGTGATGGTACTGTTTTCGCTGACATTCCCGGACTAATTGAGGGCGCGGCTCACGGGGCTGGGCTAGGACATGACTTCCTGCGCCATATCGAGCGTACGCGAGTGCTACTTCACTTGATTGATGCCACTAGTGATGATGTGGTTAGAGATTACAAAACAATTAAGGAAGAATTACAAGCTTATGGACGGGGTTTAACAGAACGCCCGCAAATTTTGGCGTTGAACAAAATTGATGCAGTTGATCGGGAAACTGTCGATTTGGAGGCGTTAGCTACCCAACTTAATCATATTTCCTATGCGCCAGTTTTTGTGATTTCGGCAGTTACCCGCACCGGGTTAGAGCCGATGTTACAGGAAATTTGGAGAATTCTCGACCAAATGAAGGTTCCTGAAGAAGTGGAGGTATTTAGCTAACGAAATAATTATGAATTATGTTGACCTTTAGTGGTAAAGAAGGGGTCAAATAGTTGTTTTTTTGTTCTCTGCGGGAAGAAAGAGGGTAGGCGATGCCTGCGGCGGGCTACGCCAACGCATTTATCATCTGCGGCGTAGTTTTTTTGACTAGTAGAATTGATACGAAACCTTAAAAGGCTTGCTGTATCGTTAAATTCGTAGACTAGACTAGAATCACAGGGTAACAATCATAGGAATATTATGATGAGCGATCGCGACTACACATTAATCATTGACAAAAGTGGTAGTATGTCCACACCTGACCAAGTGGGTGGTAGAAGTAGATGGGAAATAGCTCAAGAGTCTACTCTCGCTTTGGCAAGAAAGGCCGAACAGTTTGACCCCGATGGCATCACTGTTTATGTGTTTTCTGGTAGATTTAAACGCTACGATGATGTCACCTCAGCCAAAGTCGCACAGATATTTCTCGAAAATGACCCTGCTGGGGCAACAAACTTAGCAGGTGTACTTCAAGATGCGCTTAATAACTACTTTCAACGCAAAGCTGCTGGTAAAACCAAGCCGAACGGAGAGACGATTTTAGTCATCACCGATGGTGAGCCAGACGATCGCAAAGCTGTGTTTGAAGTAATTATTCATGCGACTCGCCAGATGGAACGTGATGAAGAATTAGCAATTTCAATCATTCAAGTAGGTTCAGATGCCCAAGCAACTAAGTTCCTGAAGGCTTTGGATGACCAGTTGCAAAGTGTCGGCGCTAAATTTGATATTTGCGACACAGTTACTTTAGATGACTTAGAAGAAATGAGTCTTGTAGATGTATTAACAAACGCAATAACTGACTAATGCATCTATCAGCCCAAAGTCTAATAAATATTGGCTCTTAAATGGAGAAATGAATAATGCTAGAAAACCGTGACTATACCTTGATTATCGACAAAAGTGGCAGCATGGCAACCCAAGATCAAAAGGGCGGTAGAAGTAGATGGTTTGCAGCACAGGAATCTACTTTAGCTTTAGCTAGTAAGTGCGAGCAATTTGATCCAGATGGCATCACTATTTATTTATTCTCTGGGAAATTTAAGCGATACGAAAATGTGACATCCAGTATAGTAGGACAAATTTTCAGAGAAAATGATCCCTCTGGTACAACTGACTTGGCAGGTGTGTTAAAACACGCAACTGATGATTATCTTCAACGCAAAGCAGCCGGTCAAACCAAGCCAAATGGTGAAACAATTTTAGTGATCACCGATGGTGAACCAGATGATCGCAAAGCAGTCATGAAGGTAATTATTGAAACTTCTCGTCGTATCGATAGAGATGAAGAATTAGCTATTTCTTTCATTCAAGTCGGCACAGATCCACAAGCTACCCGCTTTCTCAAAGTCTTAGACGATGAACTTCAAAGTGCTGGTGCTAAGTTTGATATCTGTGACACCATTACTATGGAAGATATGGAAGATTTGAGTCTATCGGAAGTGCTACTCAATGCCATTAATGACTAGCCATACTATTTCTATTTATAGGAATTGCAAAAATGGATTCCATTGATAAACTGTTAGCTGAACTCCAAACCGAATACAAAGAAGTAAAACCACAACAGCAACAGTCAAAATCAGCCACAGCCAAATCGTTTATTTCATCATCGCCAAAGTCTGCGTCTTTGATGGATAACCTTTTGGCAGAAGTTAAGGCTAATTTTGCCGAAGAGGATGCTGCTATTGAGTTAAAAAGACAGCAAGAATTAGAACAGGAACGAATTCGGCAAGAACAACTCAAAGCCAAACAATTAGAGGTTTTGAAAGTACAGGCAAAAGAATGGTTAGCCAAAGTAGATCCACTTTCGTCTGAAGGGCTTTGGTTTGAAAGGTTTGCTGAAAGTTACTCTTCTAAATTAGAGGCAGCGATTGAATATTTAAAAAATAATGATTAATAAATAAGGAATAAAATCAAAATAAAAACGCATTTTTATGTTGCTATGAAACCGGATCAAATCTGCACAAACAATCTTTAAACTAAGTGTATTGATTTGGATGCAAAAAAGACTCATCTTGCTTTACCACCCAAGCATTCTTTTTTATCAGGTGCATCTGGGGCTTAAAATAATACGCGATCGCTTAATTAACAATCGACAATAACCAGAGTTAGTTAACAGTAATATACAAAGCTGGGCTAATTCCTACGCCAACAAGCACAGTTCAAAAATATTTCATTATAAATCCTTCTCAAAAAACACTTCAAAAAGTTGTAGATGTGATCCAAAATAAAGTCTTAACAAGTTTAGTAAAGTCAAGATAATCCTATTGCAAAAGGGAGTAGTAGAATCCACCTATAATTAATGTTAATGGTGATTTGTTATAGCTAAATGTTGAACAGCCCATTCATGCATAGCATAAAGAATTGGTTGTAAAGTTTCTCCTAAAGGTGTCAGAGAATATTCTACTTTGGGCGGAATTTGAGGATAAACTTCTCGATGAATAATGCCATCTTCCTCCATTTCTCTAAGTTGCTGAGTCAGCATCTTTTGCGTAACTCCAGGTAAAGCCCGTTGCAGCTCACCAAAACGTTTAACGCCAGTCATTAATTCCCTAATAATCAAAACTTTCCAGCGTCCGCCAATCACCTTTAGGGTAGTTTCTACTTCACAAGTCAGCCTGAGATTATTTTCTGCTTCAGCTTTCATAGTTAGTTTTTAACATTAGATACTCAAGGATATCTATAATTCAATACACTTGGGATAGTGATATTTTGCCCCGGAAGATCCCCCCAACCCCCCTTTTTAAGGGGGGCTTAATCTTTCCTTTTTCAGGCTTGCTCTATAATTACGTAGCTACCAACTCAGAATCGACTTCTGAGGGCGCACTATCTTGGACTAGCGATCGCGTTTCACCATTACGCTGGAGAATACCACCAACCATTGCCAACAGGGCGTTTACCTTGCGGGTTCGCCACATATCTACGAGTTGTTGCACTTTAGCAGCAGACATCCGTTGCATCATTGCTTCGTAGAGATAAGCGGCGTGTCCAGTTTCATCTTGAGCAATACAAAGCATTCCTAACTTCAAGTTACGAGAGGTTGGCTCGTTATCAGGTAATGCTTTCGCCATTCGCGCAAAGTCTTTACTAGCATCTAACTCAAGAATGTATGTGCTAGCCATAAACACATCCCAGTCAATGACGGCCGGTTTTAGCTGTTCTTGAGTGTAGCCTTCAAAGAATGCTGCGAAAAAGGGACTACGCTGTTGTGATTTTTTTGTAGATGTAGTTTGGGGTTGAGCCTTAAAATCTATAACTTGTTTATTCAACTGTTGTAAGGCGTGGGCAAAAATTTTACCATGCCTAGTTTCATCTGATGCATGTTTTGCTAGTTTTTCGGCTAGCCATGTATCGCCTTCGGCAGCAGCGCGATCGCTAAGTGCAGATAAAAACGGCACAGAACCAGATTCGGCCAACTGAAACCCCGCAAGGATGTTAGGGCGGGTTTTAGAATCACGAATTTGAGCAGCAGAGTAATAGGCAAAAGCACCTGAACCAGCTAAATGCAGAACGTGAGTCAAGAAGTTCATCAGAAATTCCCGCCGACAATTGGAAGGTTACAATTCTTATACTAATCCGCATTTTCTATAGTGTGCCGCCAAAGGCTGTTACTATTTGGAATTTTCAATTGCCTCTGACAGTATGTCGAAGGTTAACAAATATATCTTTGCATTTTGCTAGTATCATCCCACATAGGTAATGCGGTAATCAGGTAACTTTGGATGGAGAGATTAATTAAACCAGTGCGATTTTGGCTTTGTGCAACTATCCTAATTTTAGGTTTGATTGGCTGCGATGGCTTTATCGGTACTTCTGGAGAACCAGTTGATCGAGTCAGTGATGGCGATACTTTAGTAGTGAAAGATACTAACGGTAAAAATATTACCGTGCGCTTTGCTTGTGTAGATGCACCAGAAATAGCTCATACTAATAAAGAAAAGCAGAGTAAACGCATTAGCGATCGCAATCAATTTAATTGGGGTGTCAAAGCCCAAGAACGGGTACAACAACTTGTGCAACAAGCAGGCGATCGCGTGACTTTGAATATCACAGATAGCGATCGCTATGGACGCAAAATTGCTGAAGTTCGTTTAAAAAATGGCACATTTGTACAACAGGTATTGCTGCAAGAAGGTTTAGCAAAAGTCTATCGTCCTTATTTAAATAAGTGTCCTAGCAAAGACTTAGTTCAACAAGCCGAAGCTAAGGCCAAGGAACAACGCCTTGGTATTTGGAGCGATACTAAATTTATTAATCCTTGGGAATACCGGAGCTTATATAAGAAGTAAAACTTGAAAGCTCGGTGTTGCATATTTGCCTAAGCGATGATTTAGCAACTTCCAAAATTCCCCCCTGCCGCGCCTCTCCTACTCCTCTCCCCAGGTTTGTAGTTGCAAATAAACCAGTACCAGCGTCACTGCTAGTAACACCGTCGCGGCGGCTGCTGCATAACCAAAATCAAATTGCCCAAAAGCCTCTTGATAAATGTAGTAAACCAGCAAATTAGTCGAATTCAGTGGCCCACCGCCAGTCATCACAAAAACTTGCTCAAAACTCCGCAATGTAAAAATCGCGGTAGTGATGATTGCAAATATCATAGTAGGGCGCAATCCGGGCAGAGTAATATACCAAAATTGTTGCCAAGCATTTGCTCCATCTAAATCTGCTGCTTCATAACGGCTGGGAGGAATTGCTTGCAATCCTGCTAAAAAAACCACCATATTGAAACCTAATTGTTTCCAAATGCTCATTAAAATAAGTACTGGCATTGCCCAAAATGTGTTTCCTAGCCAGGGTATGTCTGGAATGCTAAAAAAAGCTAAAAGTCCGTTAACTGGCCCTGATGTTTGAAACAGCCAGCGAAATCCCAAACCGGCTGCCACAAGTGAGATAATTGAAGGCAGAAAATAAGCACTTCGCAGCAATCCCCGCAAGGGAATAGAGCGGTTTAATAGCACTGCTAGTCCCAAGGAAATAACTAAACTGGGAATGATGGTGGCAACCGTAAAATAAAAGGTGTTACCCAGAACTTGCCAAAAATCATGGTTGGCTAACAAGCGCCAATAGTTTCTTAAACCTATCCAATAAGTACCTTTTAAAGTGAAGCTACCAGCAGTGAAACTGAGGTAAAACAAATAGGCGATCGGCCAAATGATAAAAACGCTTAGTAAAATTAGTGCTGGTGTGAGAAAAACCCAGGCAGCTACTGTATCATTATCCAACCAGGACTTAGTATTAGTATATTTTTTTTGCATCTATAAATTAACCCTCTTAGCTGTTATGACCCTCTGCCCTGATTCTACCCTTAGCTTGGCTTCTCCCAGCATTAGCGATTGTCAACTAGTCGCCCCTTTAAAACTGGGAATTATGGCTTCTGGGAATGGCAGCAATTTTGATGTAGTTGCCCAAGCTATCCAAGATGGGCAGCTAAATGCCCAAATTCAAGTTTTAATTTACAATAACCCCTCGGCTAAGGCAGCTGTCAGAGCAGCCAATAGAGGTGTAGAAGCTGTTTTATTGAATCACCGCAACTATAAAAGTCGAGAAGAGTTTGATCAGGAAATTGTGCAGACATTGCAGCACTACGATGTGGAATGGGTAATTTTGGCAGGTTGGATGCGATTGTTAACATCAGTTTTCATGGATGCCTTTCCTGATAAAATTATTAATATCCATCCTAGTTTGTTACCTAGTTTCAAGGGAATCCATGCTGTTGAACAAGCCTTAGCATCTGGGGTAAAAATCACTGGTTGTACAGCGCATATAGCTTGTTTAGAAATGGACAGTGGCCCAATATTGATGCAAGCCGCAGTACCAGTGTTGCCGGATGATACAGCAGAAACACTCCACGCCAGGATTCAAATACAGGAACATCGAATTTTACCACTAGCGATCGCTCTAGCAGCTTCTTCGTCAAAAACTACACTAAGCTCAATGCACTTGGGTTAAAAGAGGACAAGGAGCAGGGGGCAGAGAGAAAGAGGACAAGGGGCAGGGGGCAGCGAGAAAAGGGGAAAAAGAACCTGCATCGAGCCTTTCACTTACCCTTACACACTGCTACCTGCTCCCCCTGCTCCCTGCTCCCTGCTCCCTGCCCCCTTGCTTCTTCCACAAGGGCTATACACTAGAGTTCGCTTCAGTAGTTTGATACGCTTGTAGCAGCCTAGCATGATCGAGAGTAAATCCTACTTGCATCGCTATCTGGGTAAATAAATCAATCTCAGGCTGTTGCCAATCACGGGGGCCAGAACACTGATGTGCAACTAACAAACCAAATAGCTGGTCATCTTTGATAATGGGTGCTACTAAATTTGCTTTTACACCAAAGGATTCGAGCAGGTTAATGTGACAATCAGCTAAACCGGCCTCATAAATGTTGTTTGTTGCTAGAACACGACCAGACTGGTACTTTTCTATATAGTTTTCTGTGAAACAAGGGTCGTAAATTTTAGACCGCAAAACTTTGGGATAACCTGGAACTACTGATTCAGCAATTATAATTCCGAACCAATTAGCGTAAAAGCTATAAACCAATACTCGGTCAACACTGAGTCCTTTGCGAACCTCTTCCACAGTGGTTTTGATAACATCCTCTTCGTTAAGCGATTGGCGAATGCTGCGGGTAATATCTACCAGTAACTGACTTCGCCTACTTTCAGCTTCGATTCGTTGCAGAAGTCTTGCATGGTCGAGAGCAAATCCCACTTGCATCGCTATTTGGCCAAATAAATCAATCTCAGATTGTTGCCAATCACGAGGTTTGGAACACTGATGTGCAATTAATAAGCCAAATAGCTGTTCATCCTTAAGAATGGGGGCTACTAAATTTGCTTTCACAGCAAAGGATTCGAGTAAACTAATCTGATAATCAGCCAAACCGGCTTCATAAATGTTGTTTATTGCTAGAACACGGCCAGACTGATAATCTTCTACATAGCCTTGACCAAAATATAGGTCTTGGATTTCAGATCGCAAAACTTTTGGGTAAGTGAGAACAACTGATTCGGCAATCACAGTTCCAGAGTAATTAGCATTGAAGCTATAAACCATCACTCGGTCAGTACTCAGTACTTTACGAACCTCTTCTACAGTGGTTTTCAGGACATCCTCTTCGTTGAGCGATTGGCGAATGCTGCCGATAGTATCCGCCAGCAATTGACTTTGCACATTCTCAGCCTCGATTCGTTGCACGAGCCTTGCATGGTCGAGAGCAAATCCCACTTCCATAGCTATTTGGGCACATAAATCAATCTCAGACTGTTGCCAATCACGGGGTCTAGAGCATTGATGTGCAACTAATAAGCCAAACAACTGTTCATCTTTGAGAATGGGTGCGACCAAATTTGCTTTAACAGCAAAGGATTCAAGCAGGTTAATATGACAATCACGCAAACCTGCTTCATAAATGTTATTCGTGGCTTGAACACGACCAGACTGATACTTTTCTACATAGTCCTGAGCGAAACATGGGTCTTGAATTTCAGACCGCAAAACTTTGGGATAACCTGGAACCACTGATTCAGCAATCACAGTTCCAGACCAATCAGCGTTAAAGCTATAAACCAACACGCGGTCAGTACTCAGTGCTTTACGAACCTCTTCCACGGTGGTTTTGATGACATCCTCTTCGTTGAGCGATTGCCGAATGCTGCGAGTAATTTCAATAAATACCTCAGCTTTATCTGCCTTCGTATCAACCTGTTCTAGAAGCTTAGTATAGTCAAGAGCAAATCCTACTTGTACGGCTATCTGAGCGAACAAATCAATCTCAGACTGCTGCCAAAAGCGAATTCTAGAACACTGATGTGCAATCAATAAACCGAATAGCTGTTTGCCTTTGAGAATAGGTGCTACTAAATTAGATTTGACAGCAAACTGCTCCAGTAAGTCAATATCAGCATCACTAAGATCGGCTTGATAGATATTATCAATAGCACGAATGCAACCATTTTGGTATTTTTCTATATACCCAGCTTCAAAATCAGGGTCAGAGACTGTAATTCCTAATGTTTTAGGTAAACCAGGCGCTACTGATTCGGCGATAAAGGTTCCATTACAGTTAGAGTTAAAACAAAAGATGGTTATGCGATCAATGTTTAAAGCTTTACGAATTTCTTCTGAGGTAGTTTTGAGAACGTCTTCTTCATTGAATGATTCTCGAACCCACCGGGTAATTTTCATCAATAGTTGAGAGTAATCAGCTTCGGCTTCTTTCTCCTTTATCAAAACTGAAAGCAGCTCTGTAAATAAATTTATGTTTCTCTCTAACATCACTAATTCATCTTCGTTAGCGATGAAATATTGAGTAAACTCACTGTCTGGACGTAGCTTGTTTTTGATAAGATTAGAAGTTGCAGCAGCTTTGCTGACTCGACTCATAGCTCGATTAGTCACAAAAACAGCGATCGCAGCTGTCAAAATCGCTGTTACTCCCATACCACCTAACAACAGTGACAATTGTCTCTGTAGAGCAAGTTCAGTTTCTATTGAACTTTCCGCACTCTCAAGCCTTACTTGCGGAATTTGTTTGGTAATTAAATTAATGCCGTAGTAATAAGTAGCTGTTCCAATTGCAACCACAGGCAGGATGCTGATGCTTAGTGCCCAAACAACTGCTTTAGTCTTTAAATTCCATTTTTGTTGCCACAGCCTTTGTTGACGATTTCGTCTTGCTTGGTTTTGAGAAAAAGACTGATTCATAAATGAAACCTGAATTGCTGCAATTGAGAATCAAGTAAATAGCCTCACCACCAAGATTCTACACAAAACTTATTAAACAAGGACTGGCTTTTGGGAGTATTTTGAGGCACTAACCTTTTACACCATGTCCCACAACGCTTTTGTTACCTTTTAAGCCTCTTGACAAAAGAGAAGCTTATTACTCGCTTTTTTTACGTTCACGTAGCAGCAGTAAGTGCGAGAATGAGTTGGGCTTTATACAATTTCGGTTTATTAATTACACAAATACATTAGTAGGGGTGTACCATTGTCCATTGGTGTCAACTTAACGTAAAACCAGTCTAGAATATGCTTTTAGGGATTATCTCATTTACAGCCAGAGGCTGTAAACGAGGTCTAAAGGATGTTTCTGCTTAAGTTGACACCACTGGGCATTGCCATGCCCATACGAGAAATCTATATGTATCAGAATTTTCGTGAATTGGTATTACGATGAATATTATTGTAGCTTACTTGACTAAAAATCTCTGTAGCTGCAATTAAATAACACACTTTATAAGTATTGCACGAAAAGCATCTAGCCAGAGCGCTCAAACCATGCAATTTACTCTATGGTTGATAGTGATAATGTGCGATGCCTGTGGTAGTCACTAACTTGTACTGAGCTTGTCAAGTCGCTTCTCTACGAGACGCTGCGCGAACGCTCCAATTAAAAATTAAAAACAATTAGTATTAGCTCTGAACTCACCATTAATTGTTCGCATAGCGTCCCGTAGGGAAGACGGCCAAATCATTCGCGCAGCGTCTGTCTGCGACACGCTGTTCGCGTTCGTAGAGAAGTGCGGGCTACGCCTACGCACTAATTCCTACAAGCTCAAAATTTATTTTTTAATTGTCGTAATTGCGACATTTTCCATAAATAGCTAGAAATCCAATTGGTAATAATGTGAGCGACAATTGGCACTAATAAGTTGCCAGTGAGTAGGGCACTATATGCGAATATCATCCCGACAATTGTTGCCCAAATCACATAAGGCCATTGTTGAGAACCGCTAAAATGCAAGATGCCAAAGCAAAGACTTGATACAATGACAGCCAAATGATCCAAGCCTAAAGCTGGCAGCATTACGCCCCGAAATAACAATTCTTCACTCAACCCTGGTAGTAACCCCAGCCAAATTAAGTCTGGTAAAGCTAAGGGCTTCAGTACCATTTCTAAATAATAATCTGCACTTTTACGGTAGGGAATCCAAACGCGATAAGTTACGCCACTTAAGGCGGTAATGGCGAATCCTAACCCTACACCCAACAGCAACTCTCTTTGGTTCAACTTCCAAGAAAGGAGGGAAAAGTTGCCTAAGTATAACGAAAGTTTGGCGACTATCAACAAAATGATTGCAGTCGCTCCCATCGCCCCAAGTATTTGGATGCGCGTCAAGTATGGAATTTGTGGCTCTTTCTTTTGTTGTTCAATCACGGATTTTTAAGGGGAAGGGGGCAAGGGAAGCAGGGGGAGCAGGGGGGAGTAATATCATGTCCGCTTGATTCCTTAAACCCGAAGAACCCCATCCTGCCAAAGCTATGCTTTGTCTCCCCTCCTCGCTTGCGAGGAGTTGGGGGTGGGGTTCTTTTATTATGGGTAATTTGGCGGACATGATATTACTCCTAACTACTGCCTCACTTTTCTTCTTAGGCTGCGCCCGAAGCGTAGCTATGCCGCAGGCTTTACGGCTGCGCTCAGTCACCCTCTGCCTCCTGCCTCCTAACTACTGACTGCAAAGGTAATAATTTGGGACGGAGAGCGGAAGGATTGATGCCTGCTTTATGTGCTACCAATACACCCACTGCTTCTAAATATGAGTTTACCTGTATAGTTTTGATCCCCAAGGGTTGGGGAGGAACTTTTATCAGAGTTTTATTTTCTTCTACTGTAATAATTTGGCATTGTCTTTGGCTTAAACTCAGTAATGCACTGCTACCACAAGCAGTTGCAGGTACGATCGCAGCATCCACTTCATTAGCCCAAATATCTCCTTGCTGTGATCCGATTGCTTCTCTCTCTATTATAAATTGTGGGGCACGACTTAATCCTACAAGCACGCAGGGCAAAAAGGTATAGCCTAATTCTTCGGCGGCGGAACGGGGAGATAAATCAGGTTGCGGAGGTTCGCTCAAAAGGGCGGGAGAATGGGCGCAAGGAATTTGAAAGGTTCGCACTAACAAATGGCTAATTACAGCTTCTGCACCCGCTAAAGGATCAACGCCTTCACCCTGGCGATATTTTTGTACTGCTTCTTCATCCATATCATCGGGGAAACGGGCAACAACTGCGATCGCTTCTGCCCCCGCTTTTTTAATTAATATCTCGGCTGCCCGTAATAGACTATCTGGGTTGCCAATTGTCCCCCAACTAGCTCCCGATGCTGTAGTCCGCAATTCTACATTTAATGCGGCATCAGTAATTACATAATCTGTTAAAGTCAATCCTAGAGTTGCTCTGACTGCATCGGCGGCTTGTATATGTCGTAGCTGTAACTCTGGCTCAATGGCTTGGTCTAAAAGCAAACCCACTTTGTTGTTGCGAACTGGACGCAAACCCCACCATCCAGAAGCGAATTTGTCAAGCCCGTAACCTTCAACATAAAAAGCATTTGGAAGATTCCAATACAAACTTGCGCCATTCAAGACATTGGGATGAGTAATTAGGCGATCGCAAACCTGTGCTATAACTTTGGCAACAGGCAAAGCATCTCCTGCATAACCCCCAATAGCAGCCCCAACGCCAGTTGGTACAATTAAAATAGCAGTGTATGGACGTTGCATATTGAGTTATTTATTCCCTGTACTAGCTTTGCTGCTCTAATTTTTTTAAAATCGAAGTAACTCTCCAAAGCACAGGTCGGTCTTGTGACCATTTAGCAAATCCAAATACAATAGGTTCAAATTTATAATTTTGCTGTTTTGCTAATTCCTTAAGCCAGACCTGACTAGGATTATTGCGGTATACAAAAACATCGCTAAACTGCTTTAATTCTTCTACTGTTGGCAGATAAACTTTAAATGTCTTAGAAGGTTGAAGGAGAATTTGTACATTTGGGTTAAGGGAATGGCTTAAAGATAAAAGATAACCCACTCCTGCATCGCTAATTAAAAGAGCATGAGTTGTCTGATTAATAATTTTTGCAATAGCGATATTTTCCCCATTTAGCCCTTTGTTACAGCAAGCTGTTGCTTGAGCATTGACAGCACAGGACCAAATACTTCCCGAAACTAGGATAACTAAGAATAATTGCCAAAATTTTTGATGCCAAAATTTTAACGAAGGATTAGCTAAATTTTTTCCTAGCAAGTAAGTAATAGCTAGTTGCACTCCTAAAAAACTAGGAATTAGGTATCGTGCTATTACAGAGCGCATTCCTCCGAAAATAAAATCTGATAATATTAAAGGTATTGTGCTAACGCCAGCCAGAAGGATAATCAATAACCAAACTGATATGGGCGTTTGACGACAGAGAGAATAAAAAGCACATACTAGCAAGACTAATAACACTTGATGCACATGAAAATCCCAGGGTTCTTGATTAAGAGCGAAAAATATCCGACCAATGTGCTGAATCCAGATATCCCTTAGTTCTGAGTTTTTAATAGTGCCAATAAATACCCAATTGAGACTTTCCTTTGCTCGAGATTGATTAACGATCGCAACCCAAGCCCAAGGAAGAAAAACTATAAAACCTAGCAAAGATGCTACAAGGTAACTTTTGAAAATATTTCGATGACGGAACCCATAGATAATCATGACATAAATACCATGAGCGATCGCCACCAGTCCAGCCAGAAAAAATGTATAAAGGTCTATTGCTAGAGTAAGTGCATAAATACCCCAGCTAATTCTAGTTTTTAGTCGTATTGCCCGCAGTAAAGCTGCGGTTGAAAGTAGAGTAGTTACAGTCCATAGGCTGTATTCTCTCGACTCTTGAGAGTAAAGCACATGAAATGGCGAGACAGCAATTAGTCCTATTGTTAACCATGTAGGCAACTTGGAAGTGAAAATGCCTGTTTCAACAAATAGCTCTTGACACAGCCAATAAGCGCATGGGAATACTAGCAGACTAAGGAATGCAGGTAACAACCTAGCTAATGCTACTGAACTACCAATATTATGAAACCAAAAATTTGCCAAAACGTAGTATAACGGCGGATGCTGTACATCTTCTTTGGCTAGACTTTTGACTACATCAATAACATTTCTTGTTCCATCAGGGTGCTGATATCGCTGGAGTTCCGTTACACTAACTACTGACTTTGCAGAAAAGTGTTGAACAACGTCTTCTTCGGTATAACCAGAAGCTCGCAGAGATGTGAAGGCCTCATCATACCAGTACACCTTATTGTCAAGGTGAGTAAAACGGAAAAATATGCCCAAGACTAGCACAATACCGAGGAAAAAACGCAAAGAAACCTCCTCTTTTATAAAATAAAGGCAGGAGGCAGAGGGCAGAAGGCAGAAGGAAGAAAAAGGTGCAAACCTTGCTCCTTGCGGACAAAAAATTAGAAACATTCTTTGCCAGATGCGTCACACGAGAACATGTTTGCCCTTGTCCACTTCGCTTTATGGGAGAGGTTTCCCTTCTGCCAACTGAGCCTCCTGCCTCCTACCTTGCCGCCAAAGGCGGCTTTGATTGAATGACTCTTAACTCTTGGCTGTAGTTACCACGGCTTCAACTGTAGCTTTTTGTTCGTCAGCATCCACAGAAGTAACTGCCCAACGCAGAGGTTCGCCTTGTTTCTTCAATTCTGTTTCAATTACTTCTAGTAACTCTGCGGGAGTTTCTTGTAAATCAATTTCTGCGGTAATAAAATGAGTTGTCATTTTGGTAAATCCTGTTGATTTGTAGTTTCTAGAATAGCTGATTTCATCTGCAATGAAATACTTGCGTTATTTATCAAATTTGGTAATCTCCGTGAACAGTTATTCAGTTATAAATAATCATCCGATATACTGATAAGTGTTCGCTGATTATTTGCCTTTGCCAAATTGTAACTGATAAAGTGCATCTTCTTTTTCCGTCTGAATTTTCAAATCAGAAAGGGGTTTGGCAATACAAAGCAATACGTAACCTTGCTTTTGCAAATCTGGACTAACGCCCATACCATCAGTTTGATCCACAGTTCCCTGGCTTATTTGACCGGCGCAAGTTGTGCAGACACCTGCATTACAAGAACTCGGCAGTTCCAAACCAGCAGCATCGGCAACTGATAAGATCGTTTCATTTTCAGGAACTTGCAAGGTATGAATTTTGCCTTGGTGATCAATTTCTACGGTGTAAGTTTTGGGCATATACAAAAGAAGCGTGATGCAACGGACAAATGTATTAGTTTATCTGAATTAGTTAAAAATATCCAGATGTTACTATAAAAATTTAGGTTAAATAGTGACAATTATAGCAACTAATTCTGAATAAGTTATAGATGAGTAACATTATTTACTATACAATACACAAATAAATTAGTTAAATTTGCTTACTATAAATATGCGCGTAGGCGTAGCCCGCCGTAGGCATCGCGTTTCTTTAGAGACTGTATCAGTCAGTCTGCCTTTTGGCATTGGTTCGATGTCGTGGAAAGTTGACACCACACAAAAGAAGGCGGCTTGGTCGCTTTATGGGGAATTGGTGACGCGCATTGCCCCTTTGGGTCTACGTTCCTCAACCCAACCTACGCAGTTTAAGTTTTTTGGCCCTAACTGAACCGTATTAAATTGCGAATTGCGTTAGCGGAGCGTGGCGTTAGCCCATTGCGAATTGCGAATTGCGATGCGAATTATAACTTTACTATTACTGCCAAATGTAACCCTAAAGCATCTAACAAAGAATTTAGACTGTAAAACTCAATCTCTCCTTTATCTGATAGCATCTGGTCAAGTTTATTGTAGAGTTCCTTAATTTGTGCAGAAAGCTGATCAATTCCACCATGCGCTTCTATGACATTTTTTACCGCCTTACTCAACATTTTTGGATCGTCTTCTTCTAAAACAACTTCGATATAAGCTGCTGCTTCTAGTGGATTTTTTAAGTCTTGAATCAGTTTTTCATGATAGCTTGTACTTTTAGACATCATCTATCTCTATTCCTGTGGTCTTCCCAATATTCCTTTGCTTTGGCAATATCCTTTTCTTGAGTGCTTTTATCGCCACCACACAAAATAATAATAATTGTTGACCCTTCCTGTACAAAGTATATGCGGTAGTCAGAACCGTAGTCTATTCTAAGTTCAAAAACACCATCACCAACTGATTTACACTTCCCCTAAATTACCCTCTTCTACTCGGTCAAGCCTTGCTCTGATTTTAGCCTTTGCTTTTCTATCCCGCAGAGAGTCAAACCACTCAGAAAAAATATCTATACCATCAAATCTTAAATAATTCCTGATTTCTTTTGGCTGAACTTCCATGTTGAAATTTTCCCAAATGCCCGATCGCAATATCATTGATCAATCCAGAGTGCGATCGCGTTCGTTGCTGCGACAATATGATTTAAGGCTGATTTTGCAGCTATTGTGAGTAATTCTACTATAATAAACCCAAATAAATTAGTTAAATTTGCTTACTATAAATATGCGCGATCGCGTTTCTTTAGAGACTGTATCTGTAAGTCTGCCTTTTGGCATTGGTTCGATGTCTTGGAAAGTTGACACCACACAAAAGAAAGCGGCTTGGTCGCTTTATGTGGAATTGGTGACGCGCATTGCTGTACAACCTTTGGAAGTTGACCAGGGTTTGGTACGAGAAGCGATGAACTCTCTTTATAGTTTATTTGGTACAACCCGCGAAGTTCTCAAAGCCGCCGGGCCGGATGTGGGTGCTTCTCGTGATTCTGTGGGGGGAATTGCGATCGCAGTGTTGAATAGCAGATCCCCGGCTTATCAAAGAAGTCGGGGATCTATTTCATCAGGAATAATTCAGACCTGCTATATAATAAGACTTTACATTAACCCAGAACTTCCGAAATCTTAAAATTGAATGACCAGGTTTATACATGATAAATTCGCCAAAGACTATCTAGAAGAATTATTAAAAGATTGCGGAGAAGTCAAAGCATCAGAAAAAGTATCAGGAGAGATTAAAGAAATAGATGTTTTATTCACTCCTGCCAAACAACAAAGCTCTAATATACAAATACTGGGTTTGCTAGGAAGATTTGCCCAACAGCCTGCAATTATAGAACCCTTACGGGTTCGCCAGTCGCTGATGGGGGAAACCCCCAAGACCGCGCTGGCTCACCATACCGCAATCCAGCTTCTACCGATGAAATCTGCGACTGTATTTTAAAATTATTAGAAATTAAGGCTCTATTGCGACGAGAAGCTAAAACTAACAAAATCAAACTTCAGGACTCCGAAATTCCCAAATTGTGGGTTCTCACACCAACCATATCTGAAACTAGATTGTCTAGCTTCGGAACTATGCAAAAAACAGGTTGGTCATCAGGAGTGCATTTTCTGCCAGATGCCTTGCGAACAGCAATTGTAGCGATACACCAACTACCCCAAACACCGGAGACTTTATGGTTGAGGCTTTTAGGTAGAGGAAGCGTGCAGTCACAAGCGATTATCGAGTTGCAAGCGTTACCATTAAATCATCCATACCAAAAAGCAACTCTTGAATTAGTTTACAACTTGCGCGAAAACTTGAGAGTAAATCAAGAATTAGAAGCAGATGATCGGGAGTTAATTATGCGACTAGAACCACTTTATCAAAGAGACAGAGAACAAGCTGTACAAGAAGGAAATAAACAAGGAGAACAACGTCTAGTTATACGTCAACTTAATCGCCGTATTGGTGAAATTGATACGTCATTAATCGAGCGAATTCAAAGCTTATCGATTGAACAATTAGAGAATTTAGGAGAAGCATTGCTAGACTTTTCTAGTGTTGCTGATTTAGAAACTTGGTTAAACCAACAATCAATCTAATTCATTATTACTACACCTAGCGACTAGAAGTCGCGGCTATACAGACAAAACCCACCGACCTGGGTTAAAAATTCTTGATTTACTCTTAGTCCACAGAGGTGGACTACCCTGCGGGAAGCCGCAAAGCGTCTATGTTTGTGTAGTAGCGAATTCTATTCGCCTCATACTTTCTTTCAGTATAAAATAAACTGCAAACAAGCGATTACCAGTAAGGCTTTCATCATAAAAGTAAGCTAAACTTTTATAGCCAAGGATTGCCTAAAAATTTCATAATTAAAGATAGAACATCCCAATGGAGAACATAAAAATGCTAGAACAATATCGTAAACACGTTGCTGAAAGAGCAGCACTCGGTATTCCTCCTTTACCATTGGATGCGAAGCAAACCTCAGAATTATGTGAATTACTGAAAAATCCGCCAAAGGGTCAAGAGGAGATATTATTACATTTATTGCGCGATCGCGTTTCTCCTGGTGTTGATCCAGCAGCTTATGTCAAAGCTGGATTTCTCACCGCGATCGCCAAAAAGGAAATCACCAGTCCCTTGGTTTCGCGCATAGAAGCGGTGCAATTGCTGGGCACGATGGTAGGTGGTTACAATGTACAATCTTTAATCGATTTACTGCAATGGCCCACCGTATCCGTCTCAGACTCATCTGAAACACCTTTAGTAATGGGTGGACAAGGAAAGGAACCCATTTCCGCCTACGCCGCCAACGCCTTAAGCAAAATCCTCTTGGTGTATGACGCTTACCACGATGTTTTAGAGTTGTCTAAAATTAATCCTTTCGCCAAACGGGTGGTTGACTCTTGGGCGGAAGCTGAATGGTTTACCCTTCGCCCCACAGTTCCAGAAGCGATTACTGTCACCGTTTTTAAAGTTCCTGGCGAAACCAATACCGACGATTTATCACCTGCCCAAAGCGCCACAACTCGCCCAGATATTCCCTTACACGCCTTAGTGATGTTAGAGTCACGGCAACCGGGAAGCTTGGCAACCATTGCCGAACTGAAGAAAAAAGGGCATCCTGTAGCTTACGTGGGAGATGTAGTTGGTACAGGTTCCTCGCGTAAATCTGCCATCAACTCAGTGTTGTGGCACATGGGAAATGATATACCTTTTGTGCCAAACAAACGCGCTGGGGGTTATGTTTTAGGTGGTGCGATCGCGCCAATCTTCTTTAACACAGCTGAAGATGCCGGTGCTTTGCCTATTCAGTGCGATGTCACCAAACTAGAAACCGGCATGGTAATTACCATCCATCCCTACAAAGGCGAAATTACAAACGAAGCAGGCGAAGTCATTTCCAGCTTTGCCCTCAAACCTGACACCATCCTCGATGAAGTCCGCGCAGGTGGACGCATCCCCCTACTTATTGGACGTACCCTTACCGATAAAACTCGTCTTGCACTTGGTTTAGAACACAGCACAGTTTTCACCCGTCCCCAGCAAGCCTTTGATACAGGCAAAGGCTACAGCCTAGCACAGAAAATGGTAGGTAAAGCTTGCGGATTACCTGGTGTGCGTCCCGGTACATCTTGCGAACCCATCATCACCACCGTTGGTTCTCAAGATACCACAGGCCCCATGACCCGCGACGAATTAAAAGAACTCGCCTGTCTTGGTTTCAGTGCAGACTTAGTGATACAAAGTTTTTGCCACACAGCAGCTTATCCCAAACCAGTAGACATCCAAACCCATCACGAACTCCCCGACTTCTTTGCATCTCGTGGCGGTGTCGCCCTTCGTCCCGGTGATGGTATCATCCACTCTTGGTTAAACCGGATGCTGCTACCCGACACCGTGGGAACTGGCGGCGACTCTCACACCCGCTTCCCCTTGGGTATTTCCTTCCCTGCCGGTTCTGGATTAGTAGCCTTTGCAGCCGCCTTGGGTGTCATGCCTTTAGATATGCCAGAGTCAGTTTTGGTAAGGTTTAAAGGTGAATTGCAACCAGGTATCACTCTGCGCGATGTCGTGAATGCCATTCCCTACGTGGCAATTCAAAAAGGTTTGCTGACAGCAGAGAAGCAGAACAAGAAAAATATTTTCTCCGGGCGAATTCTGGAAATAGAAGGTTTGCCAGATTTAAAAGTTGAACAAGCCTTTGAACTCACCGATGCTAGCGCCGAACGTTCTTGTGCCGGATGCACAATTAAGTTGAGTGTAGAGACAATTTCTGAATATCTGCGTTCTAACATAGCGTTGCTGAAAAATATGATAGCACGGGGCTATCAAGATGCGCGTACCATGTTGCGCCGTGTAGCAAAGATGGAAGAATGGTTAGCAAATCCCGTATTATTAGAAGGCGATGCCGATGCTGAGTATGCCGAAATAATTGAAATTGATTTAAACGAAATCAAAGAACCAATTGTTGCTGCTCCCAATGACCCCGATAATGTTAAATTATTATCGGAAGTTGCTAATGATCCAGTGCAAGAAGTATTCGTCGGTTCTTGTATGACGAATATTGGTCATTATCGGGCAACAGCGAAAGTTTTGGAAGGTGCAGGTGAAGTGAAAACTCGCCTGTGGATTGCACCACCAACACGCATGGATGAACACCAATTAAAAGAAGAAGGTGTATACAGCGTTTTTGGGGCTGCGGGTGCTAGAACAGAAATGCCAGGATGCAGTTTATGCATGGGTAATCAGGCGCGAGTTGCTGATGGCACAACAGTATTTTCTACCTCTACCCGCAACTTCAATAATCGCATGGGTAAAGATGCGCGAGTGTATCTTGGTTCAGCAGAATTAGCCGCAGTTTGTGCCCTGTTAGGACGACTTCCAACAGTGCAGGAATACTTGGATATTGTGGCGAGTAGAATTCATCCTTTTGCAGATGATTTGTATCGGTATTTAAACTTCGATCAAATTGTCGGTTTTGAGGATGAAGGGCGCGTGATTGCGTTGGAAGATATGCCGAGGCTTGAGGATCTTTTGGGTATGCCGACTGCGGCGAGGTAGGTAATTTTAGGGTGGGCAATGCCTACCCCAAATAGCTATAACTTTATACGTAATAGTTCACGTATAAAGTTATAGCAACATGAATAGTAATGAGATAGTATTAGCATCAGATACCAATGCCCTTGCTGTTTATGAGCAACAAATGATTTCGGTGTTGCGTAAGGGTGTACGTGAAGAAATGCTAGATAGTCCATATATAGCTGAGGCTCTTAGAGTATTACCAGTTCAGGGTTATCGAAGTGCTATAGGCTGTTACTGGAATGCAGTTATAGACGACCTACGCAAAAAAATAATCCACCGAAGCCTTTATCTTTTTAATAAAGAAATGAATCAGAAAGTAAATGAGTATGAGGATTTTCAAAATGATATCAAAGATAATATTTTGATTGAAGGTGCGTATAAAATTGGAGTCATTTCCTGGGAGGCTCGTAAATTACTTAATCAAGCTCGTGAAACTCGAAATATATTTGACGGGCATCCACACAGTACAGAACCCTCTTTGCTTAAAGTTTTAGACCTTATTAGTGATTGCAACAAGTATGTTTTGTCTGAAGATTATCCACCTCCAGTGGTTAATATAGATGAATATTTAACTACAATGGATACCACAGAATATCATCAAAGTGAAATTGCTATTGAACAGGCAGTTAGCGATTTACCTGCGGTGTATAAAAAAGAACTAATAAATAGGTTATATAAAGCTTATATAGATGAAAGTAGTTCTACTGTTTTAAGGGCTAATATTGAATTTTGTGCCCCAGTTTTGTGGAAATATTTATCAAAAGAAGATTGTATGCAAATTAGTAAATCTTTTGACAAATTAGTAGTACACGCAAATAGGAGACCAATAAAGTATGGGACAGAATTTTTGATAAAGGATGGAGGCTTGAGATATGTTTCCACTGCTAGTAGAAAAGTAATATTTGAACCAGCAATACAGCACCTAGAAAATAGTATTGAGTTATGGCCTAATGCAGGTAAATGGAAAGCAGAAGAGGAAGCTGTTGGCTATATTGAAAGACTTGGTACGAATATACCAGATGAGCTTCTACAAAGATATATAGCCTCTTTGACACTAATATTTATAGGATATGGGAAGGAAAGTACTTCACCTTACTATGGTCAAACAAGCTTTTATTCTTATGCAGCAACCCCAGTAATTGAGAAGATTTTTGATAAATTTGATGATATAGCTGCACAAGTATTTTTACAGATAATTAAAGAGAATAAAAAGCTTAAAGAAAGAATAAAACTACAAAGTCCATTTGAACGTTTAGGAAAGCTTGGAAAACTCCTTTTTAAAAAGCAAAATTTGAGATATGACATCAAAGAATTTATTGAACTAGTAGTAGATATTAAAAGAAAAGACGAATTTTTTAAGCAAATAGAACATGGTGTTTAAATAGAAATAATTTATCTTATCTCATCTTAGTTGAGCGATCGCACCCTTGCACTTTACACACAGACCTAACCCCCCAACCCCCTTCCCTTGTAGGGAAGGGGGAGAAATCCGGCTCCCCTCTCCGCTTCGGAGAGCAGGGTGGTTTCATACAAAGAAAGAAAAAACTTTGTGCAGTTGATTGGAGAGGGCGCGTTGTGCTTGAGGAATAGTTCGGAAACGAAGTTTGCGGGCGATCGTAATGAAAAAGTTGTGTAAGATA
>JAHHHS010000054.1 GCA_019359215.1 Nostoc indistinguendum CM1-VF10
AATTAATCAAACAATCTCAGTAATTAATCAATAACTGAAACAGTGTTTGCTGCTTTTTTTTGAGTTAGCCGTAAGCGAAGCCATGCCGTAGGCTTATCGCCTGCCGCAGTCGGAGCCATCGCCTTATAATACTTGCTCAAAAAAATTTATAAATTCTTACTATTTGAATTACCAAAAACTGAAATTAGAATAACCCCTGATCATACCACAAAGTATTTATGCAAGAGTTCTAGTGATGCGTTGGTTGCACCAATTGTATTAAGCATTGTTCCTACTGCTGCTGATATCGCCTCTATACTAGCTCCTGCTATAAGCATTGTTATTACTGTACTTGCAATAAAAACAATCCCGGTAGCAGCTATACCCAAACCGACTGAAATTGCGCCGAATATAGCAACAATAATACTCCATTCCAATGCATTAGGACTGTGATAAGCCTGAATAAAGATTATAGGAAAATGAATTTTCCTACTTCAATAAGTCCTAGACATTCACCAAGATGAGATAAACAGCTTTGGTGGAACATCTGGTGTCAGAGATAAAGGTTTGCTAAATTCAGCATTGGCACAACCTCAAGCTACTTTTAGCGGCGAACTTCTCCATCCTACAATTCACGAGCGAGCAGCAGCATACCTGTACCATTTAGTGATGAACCATCCGTTTATTGATGGCAACAAACGCACTGTATTTGCGGTTATGGATACCTTCATAACCTTAAACGGCTACAGTTTGAACTTATCCCAAGAGCAAGCTTACAACTTAGTGATTCAAGTAGTCCAAAAAGAAATATCCAAAGAAGAATTACCTGCATTTCTAGAACTGCATCTACTAGGCAAGTAAATCGATAGAATAATTCTTTGTCCTCCGGAGTGCATTTTTATGATTGATTCTTGCTCCTTAAGTTCAGTAAAATAATTAGCTTTATACTTAAACTTCTCCAAAGGTTAAAACACGAGATAGAGGAATTAACAAACCTATGCCCCGTTTGCTAAAGTGCTGTAGCAGAAAGAACTATCTGCAAAGATAAATTTCTCGAAGCCAGTGGTAGATAAGCTAATAGAGTTTTCATTGTTATTGAAAGTGATGTTGGCACTTTTAAGGGTATTGCTAGAAATCACACCAGATACCAGCAGTTGAGAGCGATTGAAAGCTCTCAAATCGAGGGTATCAAAACCGTCCTTGCCATCAACAGTTGCTTGCCCAAAGCCTTTGAAGTAGTCATTCCCAGTGCCCAAATCAATGCTGATGCCGCCACCGATAGAGACTTTTTGTTGAACTCCATCTAGGATACTGGCGGCGATAATTTCGTCATTGCCATCGCCAGTCTTGATGATTCCTTGTCCATAAATGCCGTATGCAGTACCACCAATTGTTGCTGTAGCCTGTCCGGTTAGCTTGTCAGAACCCTTGTCGGTTTCAATCACTCCATCGTTGACGATGCCATAGGCGGTGGCGTTTGTTCCAGAACTGTTCCCATAACCCGTAATTGTGTCGTTGCTCCACCCTGTAGTGATGGTGCCGTCTTTAGTGTTCTGGATGCCGATTCCAGCACCGACGTCGCCGATGCCATCAGAAGTAAGGTTGCCGATGCCACCAGTACCAGTTCCGATAATCGTGTTTTCTCCGTCTCCTGTATCCAGTTTGCCACTGTTAGTGATACCGATCCCAGTTCCGCCGTCATTACGGGCGATCCCGCCGTTACCGCCAGTACCAATACCAGTGATTGTGTCTTCTCCGTCTCCTGCATTTAGAGTGCCACTGTTAGCGATGCCTGTCCCAGCTGTCCCAGCTCCACCGTTGCCATCATTATCGCCGTTGCTGCCAGTTCCTGTACCCGCGATCGTATCTTTTCCGTCCCCTGCATTTAGAGTGCCACTGTTAGCGATGCCTGTGCCAGTAACGCTGATGACGTCGAAGTAGATAAAGTTGGGGATGCCAGTAGTACCGATACCGGTGATTGTGTCTTCTCCGTTTCCTGCATTTAGAGTGCCACTGTTAGCGATGCCGATCCCACTACCTGTGCCGTTGCTGACGCCGCCGTTGATGTCGTTGCCTCCAGTACCGATGCCAGTGATCGTGTCTTCTCCGTCTCCTGCATTCAGACTGCCATTGTTGCTGATGCTGATGCCTGTGCCAGTACCACCCCTACCGCTGCCAACGCTGCTACCGCCGTTGCCGCCAGTACCGATGCCTGTGATGGTGTCTTTTGCATTCCCTGTATTCAAACTACCACTGTTGGCGATGCCAGTCCCAGTTCCGCCGTCACCACCTCCCGCATTGCCAGTGGTGCCGCCGTTGCCGCCCTTCCCTGTACCTGTGATCGTGTCTTCTCTGTCTGCCGTATCCAGTTTGCCACTGTTGCTGATGCCGATACCATCTCCACCGGGGCCGCCACCGTTGCGGCCATTGCTGCCGTTGCCACCCGTACCAGTACTGGCGATCGTGTCTTCTCCGTCCCCTGTATTAAAATTGCCACTGTTGCTGATGCCTATCCCAGTTCCGCCGTAGCCCCTATTACCAAAAATATAGCCGCCATTGCCGCCCTTCCCTGTACCGACGATCCTATCTTTTCTATCCCCTGTATTAAAATTGCCACTGTTAATGATGCCTGTCCCAGTTCCACCGACCCCGATTATGGCGCCCCCGTCGTCAGGATTTCCACCTCCGCTACTACCGCCATTACCGCCTGTACCGATGCCAGTGATCGTGTCTTCTCCGTCCCCTGTATTTAAAGTGCCAGTATTGGTGATGCCAGTTCCAGCTGCACCGTCACCAGGGATTAGCATACTTTCGTTAGTCCTGCCACCGTTGCCGCCCTGACCAGTGCCTGTAATCGTGTCTTGTCCGTTCCCTGTATTCAGACTGCCACTATTGGTGATGCCGATCGCACTACCACCATCGCCGCCGTTGCCACCGATGCCGCCGTTGCCGCCAGTACCTGTACCCGCGATCGCGTCGTTTCGGTTCTCTGTATTCAGACTGCCAGTATTGGTAATGCCGATCGCACTACCACCATCGCCTCCAGGAGTAAGTTCGATGCCCTTGCCGCCGTTGCCGCCACTACCTGTGCCTGCGATCGTGTCTTCTCCATCGCCTGCATTCAGTTTGCCACTATTGGCGATGCCTGTCCCAGTACCGCCGTTGCTGCTACCTTCGAGGTCGTTTGTGCCTGTAGCGATGCCAGTAATCGTGTCTTTTTCTGAGCGTGTATAAATGAAACCTCCAGTTAAAATATCAATGCCAATTGCCACGGATACATTTAACTGTTCTCCGATTAAAGTGTCGGAACCAGTGGTGCCAATGAAATTTGGTGGAACGGTTAGTCTAGGCATAATCAAAATCCTCTGAATTCGGCTTAAATACTTATATTTATGTAGGTGCGTAGGTCTAGTTCGCTACAGGCATTCCATCCTATGAATTGTTTCTGCGTTCAGAATAATGTTTCGTCTGACAGGCTGATAGCCATTTCTATAGACTGAAAATTACTTATGCATATTACAAAAAAATAAAATTTTATTACTTTATACTCAGTACAATTACCTCTATTTTAAGTTTTAATACAATTTATCTGTTAGACGTATTACGAATATTTTATTGAGTAAATCTATTTATTTAGTTAATCTTTAGCATTTAGCCATGAACCATCTTAGATCTGCACCTACAGGGCAAGTAAATCGATAGAATAATGCTCTGTACAATTGGTGCATTATTTCCATGACCGCCACATCTCCTGCTTTCTTTTCCCCGCAAGAAATCGCTGCTGAAGGTCTTAAACCAGAAGAATACGCAGAAATTGTCCGTCGGTTAGGGCGTCATCCCAACAAAGCTGAACTGGGTATGTTTGGGGTAATGTGGTCAGAGCATTGCTGTTACAAAAATTCTCGACCTCTACTCAAACAATTTCCCACTGAGGGGCCCCGCATCCTCGTGGGGCCTGGTGAAAATGCTGGTGTTGTAGACTTGGGCGACGGACTCCAACTAGCTTTTAAGATTGAATCCCACAACCACCCATCAGCTGTAGAACCATTTCAAGGTGCAGCAACGGGAGTAGGCGGTATTCTCAGAGATATTTTTACAATGGGTGCGCGTCCTATTGCTCTATTAAATTCCCTACGCTTCGGTTCCCTAGAAGATGCCAAAACTCAAAGGCTGTTCCAAGGCGTAGTGGCTGGAATTGCCCATTATGGTAATTGTGTGGGAGTACCCACCGTTGGCGGCGAAGTTTATTTTGACCCTGCTTATTCTGGTAATCCTCTTGTGAACGTTATGGCACTAGGGTTGATGGAAACATCAGAAATCGTCAAATCCGGAGCATCTGGCTTAGGCAACCCCGTGCTTTATGTTGGTTCCACCACCGGGCGCGATGGCATGGGAGGCGCGAGTTTTGCCAGTGCAGAATTGAGCGATCAGTCAATAGACGATCGCCCTGCTGTGCAAGTGGGCGATCCATTTTTGGAAAAGTCGTTAATTGAAGCTTGTCTGGAAGCTTTTAAGACAGGTGCAGTTGTCGCCGCCCAGGATATGGGAGCAGCCGGTATCACCTGTTCTACCTCAGAGATGGCAGCAAAAGGCGGTGTGGGAATTGAACTAGATTTAAATAAAATTCCCGCAAGAGAAAGGGGGATGGTTCCGTATGAATATCTACTTTCGGAATCTCAAGAACGAATGCTATTCGTTGCCCACAAGGGGCGTGAGCAGGAATTAATCGACATTTTCCACCGTTGGGGACTTCAAGCTGTTGTCGCTGGTAGTGTCATCGCTGAACCGATCGTGCGGATTCTCTTTCAGGGTGAAGTTGCAGCAGAAATTCCCGCCGAGGCTTTGGCGGAGAATACCCCACTATATAACCGGGAGTTGTTGACAGAACCGCCAGAATATGCACGTCTAGCTTGGGAATGGACACCTGATTCCTTACCTCCTTGCACAACTGCTGGAATAGAACTCCATGAAGGCGTGCAAAGTTGGAATGATATTCTGTTAACTTTGCTCGATACACCTACGATCGCATCTAAAAACTGGGTATATCGTCAGTATGACCATCAAGTACAAAATAATACAGTAATACTGCCAGGTGGTGCAGATGCGGCTGTTATCCGTTTGCGCCCCCTAGAACAAATCCCCAATCTAAAATCCCAAATCCCAAATCTAAAATCAGGAGTGGCGGCAACAGTAGATTGCAATCCTCGTTATGTTTATCTTGACCCTTACGAGGGAGCTAAGGCAGTGGTGGCAGAAGCTGCACGCAATCTTAGCTGTGTGGGTGCAGAACCTCTGGCGGTAACGGATAACCTAAATTTTGGCTCTCCAGAAAAACCGATTGGTTACTGGCAATTGGCAGAAGCTTGTCGTGGTTTGGCAGAAGGTTGTCGAGAACTGGCAACACCTGTCACAGGCGGAAATGTCTCTTTGTACAATGAAACTCTTGATGCTCAAGGTATTCCACAACCCATTTATCCTACTCCAGTTGTGGGTATGGTGGGCTTGATTCCCGATATCACCAAAATTTGTGGTCAAGGTTGGCAAGCAGTCGGCGATGTGATTTATCTTCTCGGATTGCCTCTGGCATCCAAAATCAGTTTGGGAGCATCGGAGTATTTAGCCACTATCCACGGTACTGTTGCCGGAAAACCGCCACGGGTAGATTTTGACTTAGAACGTCGCGTCCAGAAAGTTTGTCGTGAAGGAATTCGTAATGGTTGGGTACGTTCAGCGCATGATTGTGCTGAGGGGGGAGTAGCGATCGCTATAGCAGAATGTTGTCTTGCTGGTAATCTTGGTGCGGAAATCTATTTGGAAATAGCAGCAACACAGTTAAACCGCTTAGACGAGGTGTTGTTTGCCGAAGGCGGTGCCAGGATTGTAGTTTCTGTTGCATCAGAACAACAAGGAATTTGGGAATCCTATTTACAGGAACATTTGGGTCAAGACTGGCAAAAACTGGGTAAGGTTGGTAATTTTGAGACGGGTTTGGGGGTTTTCACCACTGATAACCAAGCCTTAATCAAAGCTAGGATCGAAGATATGAACGATCGCTATTTCCACGCGATCGCTAGGCGTGTCGCCATCCATACCACTAACCCCAGTTAAACAAGTCAAGGGTTAGGAATAAACAGTATAATCCCTAACTCTTCACCTCTAAACTTCTAACTATTTTAGTAGCCTCTCTGATCATAATTACGGTACTGTTTTAATAGATGGTTAATGATTTATTAAGAAAGCTGCAACTATCTATATACGTAATCCCAGTGACTTGACCCCCCCCACCAGGAGCAAAGCTAGCATGATTTCTATTCATTCTGTCACTTCGGATGAATACCCCGACCAGACCAACAACCCAATCAATAGTCATGAAAATCAGGCTGACAAGCCAGAAGAAGCTTGTGGTGTTTTTGGCATCTACGCACCAGGAGAAAATGTTGCTAAACTGACCTACTTTGGATTGTATGCCCTCCAGCATCGGGGTCAAGAATCAGCTGGTATTGCCACCTTTGAGGGTACACAAGTACACCTTCACAAAGATATGGGCTTGGTGTCTCAAGTCTTTAATGAATCCATATTGGATCAGTTGCCTGGTAGCCTTGCTGTTGGTCACACTCGTTATTCCACCACAGGTTCTAGCCGCAAAGTTAATGCCCAACCCGCAGTGCTGGAAACCCGTTTAGGTTCATTAGCGTTAGCACATAATGGCAATTTAGTCAATACAGTAAAATTACGTCAAGAGTTGATTGAGAAACAATACAACTTAGTCACGACAACAGACTCAGAAATGATCGCTTTTGCGATCGCAGAAGCCATCAACGCTGGTGCAGATTGGCTAGAAGGTTCAATTCAGGCATTCCATCGTTGCCAAGGAGCCTTTAGTTTAGTTATTGGCACTCCTAACGGCGTTATGGGTGTTCGGGACACCAATGGCATTCGTCCCCTGGTAATTGGCACTTTGGCTGGTAATCCAGTCCGTTACGTTTTGGCTTCCGAGACTTGTGGTTTAGACATCATTGGAGCCGAATACCTGCGAGACGTAGAACCAGGAGAATTAGTTTGGATTACTGAAGAAGGATTGGCTTCTTATCATTGGAGTCAACAGCCCCAGAGGAAGTTGTGTATCTTTGAAATGATTTACTTTGCTCGTCCTGATAGCGTCATGCACAATGAGAGTTTGTACAGCTATCGGATGCGGTTAGGACATCAACTAGCTAAAGAATCTTTTGTAGATGCCGATATTGTCTTTGGTGTTCCTGATTCTGGTATCCCTGCTGCGATCGGATTTTCCCAAGCTTCTGGTGTGTCTTACGCCGAAGGACTGATTAAAAATCGCTATGTAGGACGAACCTTTATTCAGCCAACCCAAACCATGCGCGAGTCAGGTATTCGGATGAAACTCAACCCCCTCAAAGATGTGCTGGCGGGTAAACGAGTAATTATTGTTGATGACTCGATTGTGCGGGGTACTACTAGCCGTAAATTGGTTAAGACTTTGCGTGAAGCGGGTGCAGTGGAAGTACATATGCGAATTTCTTCTCCACCAGTAACTCATCCCTGCTTCTATGGTATCGATACCGATTCTCAGGATCAGCTAATTGCTGCCACCAAGTCAGTAGCAGAAATTGCCAAGCAACTGGAAGTAGACAGCCTCGCCTATCTCAGTTGGGAAGGAATGTTAGAAGCAACACGAGAAGACACAAATAGTTTCTGCTCTGCCTGCTTTACTGGAGATTATCCCGTAGCGATTCCTGAGCAAGTGAAGCGTTCTAAATTGAGTTTAGAAAAAGTAGTGGTATAGGGAGTGGGGAGTGGGGAGATGAGAGGGAGAATAAAAAATTAACTCTTTCCCCTCTGCTCCCTGCTCCTCTGCCTTTTCCCAATGCCCCATGCCCAATCCGTCTAAAATAGGTAAATCCCCTAACAAAGATGGTTTATGAACCAGCCGATATCTGAGAGAGTGCGCTGGACTACCGCCGATTTAGAGTTGTTTCCAGATAACGGGAACCGCTATGAAATTATTGACGGAGAATTATTTGTGACCAGAGCGCCTCACTGGAATCATCAAAAAGTCTGTGTCAGAATTATTACTCCATTGGATACCTGGTCACAAGCTACTTCGTTGGGACAAGTCGTACCTGCTCCAGGCATAATCTTTGACGATAATGATAATGTGATTCCTGATGTTGTCTGGGCTAGCAATGAGAAATTGCCCCTGCTTTTGGACGAGGCGGGGCATTTAACTGGTGCGCCAGAACTGGTAGTAGAGGTTTTATCTGCTGGTATTGAAAATGAAAAGCGAGATAAGGAACTTAAACTAAAGCTTTACTCAGCAAGAGGTGTTAGAGAATATTGGATTGTAGATTGGTGTAAGCAACAGGTGGAAGTTTATCGACGTGAACAAGCGAGTTTAAAGTTAGTTAGTACGTTGTTCAATGGTGATGAGTTGAACTCACCTTTATTCCCTGATTTTACTTGCGCGATCGCATCCTTATTTACCTAATACAAGTTTGCAGAATTACTGTAATTTCTTACTATTGGTAATTTTCAATAAAAAGTAGAAGCTGAGAAGATAGGCTACATATCATCTTTTAAATCAAACAGTAACAACACCGTTGAAGTAGATGGAATTCAATTTGAAACGGTAATGCCTGAGCATGTAGTCCAAATTCCACCAAAGCAGGCTGGTGCTAAAACTCAAGTTCAGTTTGGCATTAAGATTACTAACAATACAGCAAATCCTCGTAATTTCCTGCTCTTCGCAGCGCGACCAGAATTTTTCCAAGCAAATAAGCAAAAGGTACTACAGTTTGGCCCTAATGCTAATACAGCCGCCTCTCCAGAATTATCCGATTTTAAATTACTGATGCCGGGAGAAAGTGTGACTTTCTTAGTGGAAGGATCTTTTGAATGGTTTAAAAGTGAACTGAAGTTCGCATTTATCAGAAAAGATGCTACCTATTGGTGGTATGGCAATTTTGAATTGGGTACATACTCGATTAATGTCATATATGAAAATCCTTATCCTGCCTGGGAGCAGGCTAGTTGGGGGGATGGAATTATCTCTTTCATGCCAATGCGAAAGCAGCCAAGAAACAACTACCTAACACCTGAGATTATCAAAATAGAAGATGTTTGGGTAGGTAATATTTTTACATCCCCCCTTGAGTTTCGCCTTATCCAGTAGTGGAGCTTAACTGTGCTGCAAAAACTCAACCTTGGGCAATAACGGGTCAGTCACAATACCCACACCGCTAAAACCCCAACGTTTGAGCAAGTTTCCCAACTGTGTACGCGGAATAGATTCCACAGAAAAGCGATTGGCTACTTCTGCTGCGTGGGTGTTGAGATAGCTAAGGGCATCAAAATTTTCCTGAAACAGCAATAAATAACCTGATGTTTCGGTGTTAGGACGAGCTATGAGATAATTACCGTCAGTTTTTGAGCGCACCAAGTAATAGACTTCGGACAGCATGGGGATAGGGATGGAGAGAGCGGGGGAGCAGGGGGAGAAGAACTAATAACTAATGACTAATGACCAATGACAAATCACTAATTGAGATTTTCTAGGCGAATGCGTGGATCGGCGGCTTTTAACATTAAATCGGCGATTAAATTACCAGCAATCAGCAACACTGCGCCCATTACCAAGCTCGCCATTAACAAATATAAATCTTGAGCTTGTAAAGCCTGTAGAGTCAACCTCCCTAAACCAGGCCAGTTGAAGAAAAATTCGGCAATGAAAGCACCGTTTAATAAACCAGCTAATTCAAAACCCAACAAGGTAATTAAGGGATTTATTGCATTGCGGAGAGCATGAACGTAGATGACGCGGTTTTCTGGCAGTCCTTTGGCACGAGCCGTTTGGATATAATCTTGACGCAAAACGTCCAATAATTCGCCACGAGTGATGCGTTGCAAACCAGCAAAACTAGTAATTGAGAGGGCGATCGTCGGTAAAATCATGTGCCAGCCGATATCTAAGATTCTGCCAAACCACGACAGTTCCGAGTGATTAATGCTAGTCATGCTACCCACTGGGAAGAAGGGCGAGGTGATTTGGGCTAAAACCAGCAGCCCTAAGGCAGTGATAAAACTGGGAAAGCCTTGTCCGGCATAGCTAATTACCTGTAAAACCCGGTCTGATAGCTTATTTTGGTTAACAGCAGCAAAGATTCCCAGAGGGATGGCGATCGCCCATGTGACAATTAAAGATGCGATCGCTAATAGTAAAGTCGCTGGCACTCTTTCCCACAACAGCGATGCCACTGAACGTTGATAAATAAAACTCGTGCCAAAATCCCCCTTTGTCAAGATTCGCCATAACCATAGCCCAAACTGCTCTGGCCATGACTTATCCAGACCAAACTGCCGCTTGACTTCTTCAATCCTTTCTGGAGATATCTTCGGGTTTTGCCGCAGCGTATCTACATAATCACCGGGAGCGAGTTGAATAATAAAAAACGACAACGCTGATGCCAACAACAAAGTCAGTAGTGCCTGCAATATCCGCTTTACTACATAAACAAAAGTTTCGCTCGTAACTAGTGTTATTAGCCAATCCCGACCTGTCTCCAAGGAAATTTTCGTAGATGTCATCTGTCCTTTGTCCTTTGTCCTTTGTTATTTGTCCTTTGCTAATGACCAATACTTCTTTATGAGAGCCTGCGCCCGAAGTGTAGCTATGTAGCAGGCTTTACGGCTACGCTTAGTACAAGTGACTAATGACCAATGACAAATAACTAATATTCAATTAGAGAGATAATCGGCACTTCCGGCAGATATTTACGCCCTTGTAAATCCCGTAGCTCGATAATAAACCCAAACCCTACTAGTTCGCAGCCAATCTTCTGCACTAATTTTGCTGTTGCACTCGCAGTTCCGCCCGTGGCAATCAAATCGTCCACAATTAAAACTTGGCTACCTTGCTGTAAAGCGTCCTGATGCACTTCCAGGCAGTCCATACCATACTCTAGTTGATATTCAATTGAGTGAACTGCTGCTGGTAACTTACCTTTTTTGCGGACAGGAATAAAACCGGCTCCTAATTTATAAGCCAGAGGTGAGCCAAAAATGAATCCCCTCGACTCCATACCAATAACATAATCCGGCTTTATTCCAGCTTCACTGCATTTTTGTGTTAAAAAGTCAATAGTGTAGCGCAATCCCTCAGGATCACGCAGTAGGGTAGTAATATCCCGAAATAAAATTCCGGGTTTGGGGAAATCTGGGATGTCACGAACGAGAGACTTCAAATCCATAAAATGGGGAATAGGGAGTAGGGAAAGTTAGGGGTGAAGAGTGGGGAGTTATTAATTTAAATTAAATTTATAGCTATCCCAGTCCCCAATCCCCAATTTTTAGATATGTGAAAAATCGTACACTATAATGTCATACGCTAGGGATCGAGGCTGAAGCTTCGCGCTTTATTGACGATAATTAGAATTTAAATCAAGCTAGAAGAGGTATTGCACTAATAAATGAGGTGAATTAACTGATGTTTTAAAATTTTGATTTCAATATAGGGAAAACTTTGAGTAGAAAGAGTTAAGTAATGTATATATCAGGTAGTCATGCTACTGCTACAAGTCTAATGCTCAAGTCTTGGCTACCGAGCTTAAATTTGTTTTATCTAGTCTGTTGGAACCGCACAAGGTATTTATAGAATGAATGTCTCAGCAAGTTTAACGCCGTTCAACAGTCCAACTCAAGACTCACTGCCGATGGTTCTGGACACTTTACCAGATCCTGCGATCGCTTCCAAAACGTGTCCTCGCAGAACCCGGTTGCAAATTGACCTGATTTTACTGGCAATTGAAGCTTTAGAACTTGGTGGTTCGGAAGCAATCCTGGCTTTTGCTCAAGAGTTGGATCTAAAAGGAATTGTTAAAGACAGGGTGAATTTATGGCGGATGCGTAGCTCTAACCCGCTACGGAGAGCGCACATGCGCCGTCCCTTAACTATCATGGAAGCAAAAGCTCTGGTGGTCATTGCTTGCTACATAGCGCGGCGTTTAACTGTTGTGATTCGCCAGTTATTAATGATCTGTCAACAAATGGAAGAAAAGCAGATTCCATTAGAACAGAATTTGCGCCTATCTAATTACTTAGAGAGGTTTAGAGCACATTTTAAGAGCCGAATGAATGCTCGACGTTCTGGTGTACTGGCATTAACTTCTGATCAAAAATTAGATGAGCTAGCTATCAATTTGTTAGGACAATTACTATTTTGTACTGGTACAGCTGGAATGCAGAGGTTCTGGATTAGTCTTTTTGACGGTGAAGTGGAATGAATATTCAACGTAAGTACAGTTTGCCTAATTGTACACTGCTTTTAGAAGGCTTAAGTGATGTTACTAGGGCTGCACAGTTCCAGGAAATGCGCCCGGAATTATCAATATTGGTAAATGCAGAATGCTATTTATCTGGTTACAACCAACCCATAACGGGAGGGCGGGAATTTTTTGAAAGTTTGGTAAGGGCTGTTAGTGGCTATGCCCAAGAATTTTTAAGTAGTGTACCCAATCCGCAAGCACACAACCAACAATCGGAGCTAGTAGAATTTCAGAAAGTTGATAGCAACCGACACAGGTTAATTATACATTCAGAAAGCACTCCAGAGGGGTTCGATCACTCTAACAATTCCAAACGTCCGCCTATTGAAATAGATTTGAATACGGTGCAGTTGTTTGATTTAGTGGAAGCAGTGGATCAGTTTTTTGCTGATACCCAAACTTTACCTGAACTTTCTCTAGAACTACAACCAGTTACCAGACGCTATGGCGGTGCTAGCCAAGCTTTAATCAGGCAGGCTGTACCTGCTGCTGTGGGTGTGTCAAGTTTAGCAGTAGCAGCGATCGCTTTTAACTTGATTCCACCTCCCCAAATGCGTCCACCGCAGCCTACGCCAGATGAGCAAACTAGCTCTAAAATAAACAATATCACTCCTCCAGCATCAGCTACTACAACTCCCATCGCGGCTGCAACGCCCACAGCAACGCCGACAGCTAATGCAAAGCCAGTAGTTAAAGATTTAGAAGCACTTTTAAATACAGTTCCAGAAATTACTGATCCATCCCAGTTACGTGCATTGAATCGTCAAGTCTACAACCAAGTTCATCCAGCTTGGACTAATCGCTCTGGATTGCAACAAGATTTGATTTATCGTTTAGGTGTAGCTGCGGATGGAGCGATCGTTGGTTATAAAGCAGTGAATAAAGAGGCGAATTTAGGAGTCGGTCAAACTCCTCTGCCTAACGTACTTTACAATCCAGCTAGCCGCCCTCCCATTTCCAATGAACCGATCGCTCAATTTCGAGTAGTATTTACTACACAAGGTGTGCTGCAAGTTAGCCCTTGGCGGGGATATGCTAGAACGCCAGAGGTAGTGGGTGCAAGAATTGCTGACTCTAATATAGTCAAAAATTTAAACCAAAAGCTTTATAGTACAGTTCGCCAAACTTGGAGTGGTACTCCAAGCTTTACGCGAGATTTGAAATATCGGGTAGCAGTCAACAAAGATGGTGTAATTGCTGACTATGAACCACTGAACCAAGTCGCCTTTGATTATTTCCGGGAAACACCGCTTCCCACTATGTTTAACGCCATCTACGGATCAAATGTAGCAGCCCCCAATGATAAAGAACCTCTCGCCCACTTCCAAGTGATATTTAAGCCTAGTGGTACGCTGGAAGTTATTCCTTGGCGGGGATATCAATAATAATTGAGGATTGGGAACTAGGGTAGGACTTACGCACTGTACAAAGGAATCATCTTGTGTATCAACGTAAAGACGTTGTTTCAGGCTTTTATAAACCCCTTTTGTTGGTTGCGATCGCTTGGTGAATAATAGAAAAATCAAGTTAGAAGCCCTGAAAATCATACCTCTTATTTTGATTTTTATGTCAATGCGTAAGTCCTATAAAGATTGGGGATTGGTGGAAATTGGGAAGCGATAAGGTAGCAAACGTGAATTCTGCCCACCCTCTAACCTTTTGCCTTTTCCTAGTCCCCAGTCCCCAGTCCCCAATTTACCTTGTAATTCTTCGCATATAATTTCCCCATAACTGAGCTGCTTGAGCGCTGCTACCAGATGTAGGGGAATTATTGTCGTTTCCTAGCCAAACACCAGTTACAAGCCGCCGACTGGGGATAAAACCTATGAACCATAAGTCAACGTTTTTATCAGTCGTGCCTGTTTTCCCAGCTTCCCCCAGGCCAATTGCTGCACCACGACCAGTACCCCTTGTGACTACGCCACGCATCAAACTAGTCATCTCATCGGCTACACCATTTGGCAGGACTCGTTTATTGGCATCTGGATCTTGGTCGAAAGAGTAGATTACACGGCAGGTTTTGATATCATTGCGATCGCGACAATCACCACTGTCTAAAATTCGGTTAATCGCATGGGGAGGATTTCCTACACCACCATTACCAATAACGCCGAAAGCACCAGTCATTTCCAAAACATTGACCACACTTTGACCTAGTACCAAGCCAGGAACTGCATCAAGTGTTGACTTTACCCCTAAACGCTGCGCCATTGACACGACTTTATCCAGCCCGACTTCTCTGGCAACTCGCAGGGCGATGGGATTTTCTGAAAGCGCCAGCCCGGTAGCAATATCTAGACTAGCACCAGCACCAGCACGACAGGGTTTATAAGTAAAGCCTTGCCAAGTTAAAGGGGCACAAGAATAACTTTTTGATTCTGAAATTCCCTGTTGAATAGCAGCCGTGTAAGCAAAAATTTTGAAGGTTGAACCTGGTTGTCTTTTGGCTTGAACAGCACGATTGAACTGACTTTTTCTGTAATCAGTCCCACCCACCATTGCAAGGATACTGCCTGTACTAGAGTCAAGAGTGACCAACGCCCCTTGAGAAAAATTAAAGTTTCTACCAGCGTTGTTCACTGAATTATTCAACGCTGCTTCTGCTTGCCTCTGTATGACTGGATCAAGCCTCGTTTCAATGATATAGTTTCCTTCTCTTGCAGCTCCTTCCCCCAAAATCGATTCAAGTTCAGAGAAGACGTAACTGTAAAAATAAGGAGCGATCGTCTTAGCCTGCTGCTCACAAACTTTAGGACTAACTTGCACAGTGGAGCGTCTAGCTCGGTTCGCATCTTCAGGTTTAATTTTGCCCATCTCCAGCAATCGCTTAATCACGCGATTCCGGTATTCGGCTGCTTCTAGCTTATTTGGCCCATCCCCACAGAAATCGAAAGCGTTGGGAGCAGGTAAAATTCCTACCAACGTTGCTGCTTCTGCCAAAGTTAATTCTTTAGCCGACTTCTCAAAGTAATACCGGGCTGCATCCTCAAAGCCAGAAGTATCTCCCCCCAAAAAAACCCGATTTAAGTACATCAGCAAAATTTCATCTTTGCTGTAAAAGGTTTCGAGCTTCAAGGCGACAACTGCTTCCCGCAATTTGCGTCCAAGGGTATCTTGTCTGCCTACATAATCACGGAACAAACTGCGGGCAACTTGCTGGGTTACAGTGCTGGCTCCTTGCTGCACATCTCCGCTACGGCTATTGATCAAGATGGCTCGTAAAATTCCCAGAGGGTCAACACCAAAGTGCCAGTAATAACGACTATCCTCTGAAGCCACTACCGCAGCAGGTAAATAAGAGCCAAATTCCTCTAATCGCTTCATGTCTACATGAGAGGTAGTCCGAGGTTCTCTCAGGGGAGTGGCTCCATCCCGGGCGTAAACAACTACTGGGGCGCGTGTAGCTGTCGGTAGGGGTTTAACTTGAAATTTCAGCCATTCGACGCCAATTACTAACGCTAACAGGGCACTAGCACCACCAACACCACAAGCTGTCCAACTTGCAGCTTTAACATACCAGGCTGGTGGATCGACGTATTGCAACCGTACAGAAGCGGCGAGTTCTGGGGGACCCAAAGTGAGAATATCACCGTGACGCAGTTCCAGGGAACTAACACGACGCTTGCCACGATAAATGCCATTAGTGGAGTTTTCGTCTTTGATGACGAAAACTGGTGTGCGCTGAGTAGAATTCCGCGATAGCGACAGGTGAATTTGGCTGACAACAGGGTTACGGATGACGATATCGCTCGATTTGGAGCTACGACCTAGAATATAGCGATCGCCTAATAGTGGATATACCTCTGCCTTATCCGCCCCCGCATCCTGCACCCAGAGTTCCGGTACTTTGGCATTAGGCTTGAGCGCCAATTTAGAAAAATCGACCCTAGCTTGGATAGTATGGACTGCTTGAGTCAGTTGACCAAGTAACGTTTGTGGCTTTTGAGGGGGTTGGGGAAAACTCATCGGCTATTCACATCACACTTTTTATTGAAGAATCGGGCAAATTACAATTTAGATGTTAGTCTTTCATCATTTTACTCATAAGCCAAAGCATAAATTAGTTATACGGAAGTTTTTGATCTCTTTTATACTAAAACTTATCTTAAAATTATAATTAATTTGTTATTTTTGTCACTTCTTTATAAATAAAGACACGAATTTTAGCTCCATTCTCAAAGGGTTACACTATCTACGATTAACAGTTTAATAGCTACAATCATGATTTTTATCTTGTATTATTAAACACTAGCTTTCAATGAACAACAGATTTAATTTTTACCAATTTACATATCCACATATTCTGAAACAAACCTAAATATATTCATTTAGGAAGATTTTCTAAATTCTATTGTCTGTTTTAATGGGCCGAGTGTTCCGTTGAGGATTAATTTCAGAATGATCGGAAAATCTCTGACCATGATTGGTACAGCTCTATCTTTGGCACTCAGCGCTAACATTGCTGTAGCCGAATCTAGTAAATCCCCTATAGCTCAATCTAGTAGCAACTCCACTAGTGCACCAGCGGAAATCAAGATGTCGCCAGAAGGGATGAAAATTCTGTGCAACAATTTTCCGCTTAACTCCCGCTGTCCCAACGGCACACCAGTGAATCTTAGCGCTCCTGGTAACACTACAGCACCAGTAGAAACCACGCCTAGCACCACCACTCCAGATAGCACAACTGCACCAGGTAGCACAACCGAACCTGGAGCTGGATCTGCCACTCCTGAAAGCATTCCAGGGCCAGGAGGCACTACCCCAGATCAACCTGGCGCTCCTAGCAACTTAACTCCAGGACCAGGAGGCGCTACCCCAGATCAACCTGGCGCTCCTAGCAACTTAACTCCAGGACCAGGAGGCGCTACCCCAGATCAACCTGGCGCTCCTAGCAACTTAACTCCAGGACCAGGAGGCGCCACCCCAGATCAACCTGGCGCTCCTAGCAACTTAACTCCAGGACCAGGAGGCGCTACCACACCTGAATCTGACATTCCTGGCAGCACTACCGTACCCGGAAACCCAACTACCCCTGAGTCTGGTACTACTGATAGCAATCCCGAACCAAGTACCAGTTCTCCCAATACTCCAGGCTCTAGTTCGCCAAATACTCCTGCTACAGGTAATTAAATTAAAAGCTGGCGCATAGTCTGAATACTAATTTGCCATCAGCGATTGTCAGTGCATTTTGACCTCTTACACCAGTTATGCAAGCTGGTGTAAAATAACAAACAAATAAAAATCGCTGGAATTAATAAATCAAGTATTCGCGTATATTACTGAGCAAGGGTTTCAGTATTCAATAGCCTGGGATTAATCATCCCAGGCTTAATATTTTAATGCGACCTGCCAGTTGAAGTCGGTGTTTTTTGCAAGGAACCAATTAACAGACAAACTATACCGATACTAATAAATGAATCAGCCACATTAAATACAGCAAAGTTAATCAGGCGAAAATCAAGAAAATCAACGACGTAGCCTAAAACAAAGCGATCAATACCGTTGCCCATAGCTCCACCTAAAATCAAGCCATAGCCCAACTGATCCCACAAATTTAACGTTGGGCCAAACAAAGCCAACGCTATCAATACTAAACTCACTCCTAAAGATAGCCAGCGCAACCACTCTACTTTCCCACTTAACAGACTAAAAGCGGCACCAGTGTTAGTGACATAGGTGAAGTGAAATATCCCAGGTAGAAGTGGTAGTGTCTGCCCCAAGCTAAAGGTCTGCACCACCCAGTATTTTGTTATTTGGTCTAAGAAAAAAGCTATGAAGGCAGCGATCCAAAAAAGGCGATTTTTTAAACGCATGGCGAATTAGTCATTAGTCATTGGTCACTTTTAAGCGTACTCCTACCGAGAAGCAAGCTACGCTTCGGGCGGAGCCTCTCGTAGAGAAGTATTGGTCATTAGTGAGCTAGCACAGTCTTCTCCCTAAAGCCCTCCTCCGAAAGGAGACGCTAGCCTCTCCCTTTGGAAGAAGAAGAGACAGAGAAGGTGAACGAGCGTCACCCTTAAGGGTCATTGATTATTAGTCATGAGCTTGTAACAAATGACAAAGGGCGAAGGACAATGAACTAATAAAACATTAAGTGACGCAATACATATGCTATTACAGTAACTGCACAGACCACAGTTAGTTGCCCTGGTAGTGCAAACCAGGAGTATCTGAGGATTGCTTGCATTAAGGGTAGATTTTCTGTACCTTTCCACTGAAAAATATAGCTAATAATCAAATAAGTAATACCGCATAGGTGGAGAGTTAACAAGCCACAGATGCAACTAAAAGCAAGAGTTTCTAGTCGAGGTCTAGCTTTAAAAGCGAACAAGCCACAAATCCAAGCTCCAGGAATAAAGCCTAGTAAATAGCCAAATTGAGATAACTTGATATAACCGATACCGCCGCCATCAGCAAATACAGGTAATAAGGTTAAGCCCATGACTAAATAAGCAATTTGCGAGAGCGCACCGGCATTTTTACCTCCTAAGCAACCTACCAACAGTACCGCGCCAATTTGAAAAGTGACACCTAAAGAAAAAGTCTGAATTCCGTGCTTACTCCAACTCCAAGGTAAGGTGATACCATAAACTTCTAGGAAGGTGCCACCCATTGTAAGAAGTAAGCCAATCATAGACCATAGTAATTGATTGGAAGCAGCAAACATTTATCAGGCAACCAAGGAAAGGCAAAAGGGAAAACCAACAGCAACCAGTATAAACATTAATATATAAACTCTCCCACGTTAGCTTTGCCTACACTGCTAGTTCTCTTAAGAGTAAGGGTACGCAGAACCCAAATAGCAGGGAGGGGTTGCAATCTCACTGTGGAATACCCTACCTTAGAGGTTGTTTGAAAAGTGGTTGGCTGTGATTTTAGGCACTTATTGATCCCCCCTAACCCCCCTTTTTAAGGGGGGAACCGGAATCAGAGTCCCCCTTTTTAAAGGGGATTTAGGGGGATCTAAAACGTTTTGCTACCAAGATGAGGACTTTTCAAACATCCTCTTAAACCTGCTTCTTAATTGCTAATTCGTACCAGTAAATTCATTTAAAAATATGCAGGTTCAAAAAATCATTTTAACCGTACCCAAATTACTTGCATTTTACTTTATTTGTTACTAATCAGTGGTAATATTTATATTAAGAATTAAGGTATTGTGCTTTTTGATGTGTGCCTTTATTAACTTTAAATTTTATATATTATAAGTATGCATTAGCATTTCCTTAACCTTTTTTTAACCTTTATCTTACACTAGGGTGTTAATGTTCATACTGTCAATCCATAGCATCAATTTATAAAGATCCTTATGTTCTCTTCAAAGGTGCGGTTTTTTGCTCCCCTAGTTGCTCTAGCAATTGGTATTAGCTCTTGCGGCGATAACAATCAAGCTTCTAATAACTCTAGCCCAGCAGCTGATGGCGGTGCTACCCCAGCCACCAATACAGCAACCGGATCAAACTTATCTGGAACGATCAGGGTAGATGGTTCTAGTACTGTCTATCCTATTTCTGAGGCAATGGCAGAAGAGTTTCAAAAGGCGAATCCTGGGGTAAAAGTTACTGTGGCTTCCTCTGGTACAGGTGGAGGGTTCAAAAAATTCTGCGCGGGTGAAACTGATATTTCTAATGCTTCCCGTCCCATTAAGCCGGAAGAAGTGGAACTCTGTAAAAAAGGTAATATCGAGTACATTGAATTGCCGATCGCTTATGATGGTCTATCTGTAGTGGTTAACCCCCAAAACAACTTTGCAAGTTGCCTCAAAGTTGATGAACTAAAGAGAATGTGGGAACCAGCAGCTCAAGGCAAAGTCACCCAATGGAACCAAATTAATCCGAAATTTCCTGCACAGAAAATAGGTTTGTACGGCCCTGGTACTGACTCTGGTACTTACGACTATTTCACCCAAGCAGTTGTGGGTAAAGAAGGAGAAAGCCGAGGAGATTTCACTGCTAGTGAAGATGACAACACCCTCGTACAGGGTGTGAGTGCTGACCAAGGTGGTGTAGCATTCTTTGGCTATGCCTATTATGAGAACAACAAAGAGAAGTTAAAGCTGGTTGGCATTGATGCTGGTAAGGGCTGTGTTCAGCCGAGTCCACAAACCATCGGTGATGGTACTTACCAACCGCTTTCTCGTCCAGAGTTTATCTACGTCAAGAAAACTGTTGCGACTCGTCCTGAAGTCAAGGCTTTTGTTGATTTCAATTATGCTCCAGCTAACCAAAAGCTAGTTACGGAAGTGGGCTATGTGCCTTTACCTAGCGACCTACTCACTGAAGTTCAGGCACGCTTCAATAGTGGAAAAGTAGGTTCGGTTTTTGAGGGTAAAGGGTCTCAAGTGGGCGTTACTCTAAAAGACCTTCTCAAGCAAGAAAAGTAATAGTTATCTACTAATTACTGTTTTGAGAATGTGAGTTTATCTGCACAATTTACAGTAAGCCCTAGTAGCTGGAAGTAGTAGCTTATTATACTGATTTTATTTAAGGCTTATGGTCTTGAAAGTAAGCTTTATTTCCAGCATGAGGGCAATTTTCATAGAATGGTAGTGTGGCCATACATAATAAAAAGAGTTTGAATTTATGAGGTTGTTCGCAAATGACTTCCAACCCGCTATCTAATCAACCAAGTAATTCCAACTTATGGCAGCCTAATCGGGCTTTGAGTAAGTCGGTAGAAACTGGTGTCAAAGCCTTGTTTGCCTTGTTTGCTTTCATCTCGGTTATAACCACGATTGGCATTGTTTTAACACTGGTTTTTGAGACTGTTGAATTTTTTCAAGAAGTTTCGATCTGGCAGTTTTTAACAGACACACAATGGACACCGCTGTTTACCAATAAGCAGTTCGGAATCATGGTGCTAATTAGCGCCACGTTGCTCATATCTGTAATTGCGATCGCAGTAGCATTACCACTAGGATTGTTAGCTGCAATTTGCTTGAGTGAGTATGCCCCAGCTAAACTTCGCAAATGGCTAAAGCCAGCCCTAGAAGTGTTGGCAGGGGTACCTACTGTTGTTTTCGGTTACTTTGCACTGTTCACAGTTACACCTTTCCTCCAAACATTCATCCCTGGTATGCAGGGATTCAATGCTTTGAGTGCGGGTATAGTATTGGGAATTTCGATTATTCCTCTGGTAGCTTCTCTAAGTGAAGACGCTCTTTATTCCGTTCCGCGTAGTTTGCGAGAAGGTGCCTATGCATTAGGATCGACTAAGCGGGAAACAATTATTTCAGTAGTGTTACCAGCGGCTTTATCTGGGATAGTAGCTTCTTTTATCTTGGCTATTTCCCGCGCAATTGGTGAAACAATGATTGTTACCATCGCAGCTGGTCAAAATCCTCAGTTGGGTTTAAATCCGCTAGTGCCAATTCAGACAATGACAGCATACATTGTCCAAGTAAGTAAAGGAGACACACCAGCAGGCTCACTGGCCTATAAAACTATTTTTGCGGTGGGTATGACTTTGTTTCTCATCACCTTAGCCCTAAATATTTTTAGTTACTGGTTTGTTCGTCGCTTCCGGGAGAAATACGAATGACAAAGAGCAATACTGAGTTTACAAATCTGTCTGACTCTGGGGCAAATCCGAACTTTGATCTCTCGATCAATAAACGCTACAACCTCGACAAAGTTTTTGCGATCGCTACTTGGGTTGCAACTTTATTTGCGTTGCTGGTATTAGCTATTTTGCTCGTTGATATTTTAACTGACGGTATTGGACGCTTGAATTGGTCTTTTCTTACCAGTTTCTCCTCGCGTCGTGCCTCCTCTTCTGGAATATTAGCTCCCTTAGTTGGTACTATTTGGTTGTTGGTAATAACAGCCTTAATTTCATTTCCTTTAGGAGTAGGCGCAGGAATTTTCTTAGAAGAGTATGCCCAGGACAACTGGTTTACTCGTTTAATTGAAATCAATATTGCAAATTTAGCCGCAGTACCATCGATTATTTACGGCTTGCTGGGCTTGCAAATTTTTGTGCGGGTAATGGAACCAATCACCAGGGGACGCAGTGTCCTAGCTGGTGCTTTAACTTTAAGTTTGTTGATTCTACCAATTATCATCATTACTACTCGTGAATCACTGCGTGCGGTTCCCGATAGCCTACGGCAAGCAGGTTTTGCCCTTGGTGCTAATAGGTGGCAAATCATCCGAGAACAAATTTTCCCCATTGCTTTACCGGGTATACTTACCGGTACAATTCTGGCACTTTCACGAGCGATCGGCGAGACAGCTCCGTTGATTGTAATTGGGGCTGTTGGGTTCATTACTTTTTTGCCTCAGCTTTCTCCACAAGGTTTGCAAAGTTCTTTTACAGCACTGCCAATTCAAATTTTTGATTGGGTTTCTCGTCCTCAAGTTGAGTTTCACCAGAATGCTGCTGCTGGCATTATTGTTTTGATGCTCGTGCTTTTGTTAATGAATTCAACAGCAATATTTTTACGCAATAAATTCCAGCAGTCACGCTAAATAAATCAACTTCATTTAAATTTAGATTTTCAGCATTAACCTGAAATTTTTGTATGGTATCAAGGTCAAAAACTGCCACTTCCGAAAATATTTTACAAGCTGAACAATTATCTGTTTTCTATGGTAATTTCAAAGCAGTTCGTGATGTTAACCTAAATATTGGCAAAAACAAAATTACTGCTCTTATTGGTCCTTCTGGGTGCGGTAAAAGCACTGTGCTAAGGTGCTTTAACCGTTTAAATGATTTGATTCCTGGCGCACATATTGAAGGAAGAATTACCTTTGGTGAAACCGATATTTATGACAAAAGAATTGATACAGTAGAATTGCGCCGTCGGGTTGGTATGGTTTTTCAAAAGCCTAACCCCTTTCCAAAGTCAATTTATGAAAATATCGCCTTTGGAGCACGGATTAACGGTTATCGAGGTGATATGGATGAATTGGTAGAGCGGAGTTTGCGGCAAGCTGCTTTATGGGATGAAGTTAAGCACAAACTCAAACAAAGTGGTTTATCTATATCTGGTGGTCAACAGCAACGCTTGTGCATTGCTCGCGCCCTCGCAATTCAACCAGAGGTTTTGCTAATGGATGAACCCTGCTCTGCTCTTGACCCAATTTCAACTTTGCGGGTTGAAGAATTACTTCAAGAACTGAAGTCGCAATATACCATTATTATTGTTACCCACAATATGCAACAAGCAGCGCGGGTATCAGATATGACAGCTTTTTTCAATGCACAGGCGACAGAAACGGGCAGCAAAATGGGATATCTGGTTGAATACAACTTGACAGAGAATATTTTCAACAATCCTCAACAGGAAGACACCCGAGATTACGTCAGTGGCAAATTTGGATAAAGAAATATTTTAAGTTGTTGATATTAGAGCAATGAGGAATACTCGAAAATTAAAGCTGTACGATATTCCTCTAGTTTTTTATTTGTTTGTCAAAGTTGGCGATCGCTTACAGACAGATCAATAGTAGTATTGGCTTGCTATTTGTTATCTATCTATCTGTAAGTTTTGTGATAACTACAGAGTAGGCACTCCATAAAATAAACAGTTAAAAATAAGTCTTTATTTTATCAAACCCAGACTAACTTCTTGCACTAGTAGTAAACAGTCGAGGAAGTGTACCTACCTCTAGTAATTTTCTCAAGTACCTTATCTGTTAAATGTTGCTGTAATAGTGCATTTGAGAGTTTTTTTTTAAGCGGGCGGCGGGAATCGAACCCGCATTAATAGCTTGGAAGGCTATAGTTTTACCACTAAACTACGCCCGCAAATCTCCAACCCTATAAATATAACATAGTTTTCGGAAAAATTCAAGCATTTAGTTGGAATTAGCAGGCTGGATTTTGATTCGTACAAATAAATTACTCAAATCTGGTTTTGTGCCATCGTTGTTGTGAGCAGCAAGAAAGTTTTCAGTTTTGAAAACGTCGTTGAGAAGTTGCTCATATGTGCTTTTTTCACTTTGTAGTGTTGTCGGTTCTATTTCTATAACTTGAGCCTGTTGAAAATTGCCATTGCGATCAATTATTAAGCTAGCAAGGATCTGTGCAGGCTTAACTTCGGAATCGCGAGGGAGAAAACTTGAATCCAATTGTTTGGAGTTGCTTCCCCTGTATAAAGCGATAACGTCGGGTAAAGCATCTTGTCTTAATCTTCCTGATTGTGTTAAGTTACTCACTTCATCTCTAAGCAAAGGAGCTACTATCGCTACCGATGCTCCCCCAGTAGGGGTTGGTGGAGTTTCTCTACTTGGAGTTGGTGGAGTTTCTCTACTTGGAGTTGATGGAGTTTCTCCACTTGGAGTTGATGGAGTTTCCCTACTTGGAGTTGATAGAGTTTCTCCACTCGCAGTTGATGGAGTTTCTCTACTTGGAGTTGATGGAGTTTGAGCCTCTCTATTTTCAGCTTCCGAAACTGGTGGATTTGATGGAATACCTGTTGGTAGAGCCGTTCCCCTTCCCAGTTTAATTTCTTGACGGCGGTTCCAAGGTAGATTACCAACTGGAACTGTTGAGGCCGGTGTCGATGTGGCTGTAGGTGTAGATTTCGGTATAGGGGTTGGTGTCGATGTTGGCGTCGGCGTGGGTTTCGGTGTGGCTGTAGTCGTAGTTGTAGGTGTCGGCGTAGAAACTCTCTGTTGCCTAAAGGGTTGACTACTAGGTTTAGAGGCGTAAATTTGGCTTTTTGGCTGGAGATTATCAGCAGAATTTATTGCGCCCAAATCCTGATTTTTGGGCGTAGTTCGTGCTGTTTGTGGTAAACGTGGTGGTACAGACTTTTTAGTTGAGGATACTGGCTTTGGTGAAACTTTTCTAGCTGTCGATTTTTTTGTAGGAGCAATGTCTATCAATTCAATGGGAACAGCAGATTGACTTTGCTGAGGAAACCAGAGACTAAATGCATTAGATGAGCGCATCAGCCAGAAAGCCAGCAAGTGCAGACAGACTGAACCTATAACGACAGAAATCCACAAACCTGGTTGATCAGTGTGTCGCCTCCAGACTTGGGCTGGAATTGGAGTTTTATCTGCAATTGATGGTGTCATATTATATAAACTGGATATCATTAGGCACTCTTACTCATTGGTAATGCTTTAAAATACCAGTCTAAATTTTAGCGATTAACAATTAGCTCTGGTGTAACAGCGAAAGTCAAAACTGTTTCATCTACTCCTTTAAGTTCTAGCGGACTACCTTTAGTAATTTCTCCTTCTTGCAAATAATCTGCCACAGCAGCAGAAACTAGGATAGTACCGGGAACAGCAGCAGCTTGCAACCTTGCAGCAATATTCACACTTGGCCCAATGGCAGTATAATCGGCACGTTCAGCGCTACCAAACATCCCCACAACAGCAGTACCTTGGTGGATACCGCACCGGAACTGGACGCTAGTAAGTTTGTCCCCATCGAATACACCTTGGTTTTGCCAGCGCTGGTTCAAGTCAGCTAGTGAGCGGTGCATTGCTCTTGCTGTATTGATGGCACGACGTACTTGTTCATTGGGGGTTAGTTCTTCCGGCGCTCCGTATAAAGCTAAGATAGCATCTCCCATAAATTTATCTACAGTGCCGCCATTGGCAAATACAACCTTGGTCATGGCTTCTAAATATTCATTTAGCAATTCTGCTACTCGCCGCGATCTAAGAGTATTTGCTAACTGTGTAAAACCTACGATGTCACTAAACAAAACTGTAATTAAGCGTGGTTCTGGGCGCAAATCTAACGTTAAATCTCCGGTTGCGGCTTTTTGAACTAATACAGCCGGCAAAAAGCGCTTTAACACCGATTCTGTTAGATAAGTATTTAACTCCACGATTCGCCGTTCATTTTCTTTCAATGCTAAAAGATTCCGAACTTCCGCCAAGAGTTCCCGATCATTGAATGGTTTTGCTAAATAAGCATCTGCCCCATGTTCTGTACCTTCGATGCGGGTTTCTTCGTCAATTTTTGCAGTCAACAGAATGATTGGTGTTCCTTTCAACTTCTCCTCATGGCGGATCATCTGAATCATTTCAAGTCCACTCACCAAGGGCATCATTAAGTCAGTCACAATCAAACTGGGTATAATTTCCTTAGCTACACTATGCCCTTCATAACCATTACGAGCTGTGCGTACATGATAGCCGTTGCGACGGAAAATTTCAGATACATAGGTTCGTAAATCCGGGTTGTCATCTACAACTAAAATTGAGTGCTGAGTTTTAAGCGCTGAGTTTTGAGTATCAATATTAGAGGAGAAATTTATTGTAATATCTTCAATATTGTCTATTGTTGAGTCTACCAGTTCTAAATCAGCCAATTCTACGCTAGCGCGGCTCGTATTCAGTTCAGTAGCTGTTTCTAGTAATTGCTGTGCGGGTAAATGAGTATTTCCAATCACAAGCCATAAACTAAAGGTAGTGCCTTCGCCGTAAACTGATTCCACAGTGACTTGGCCACCATGTAATTCTACTAGTTCTTTAACTAAAGCTAAACCCAAACCACTGCCTTCATAAGATCGGTTTGCGGAACCTTCAGCTTGGCGGAAACGCTCAAATAGGTGGGGAATTTGTTCTTTAACAATGCCAATCCCAGTATCTTTTACCTGCAATATGCAACGATCATGTTCAGATTTTAGCCTGACACTGATCGTGCCACCTTCGGGAGTAAACTTCATGGCATTTGACAGGAGGTTGTAAACCACCTTGTCAAATTTCTCCATATCCAAGTACACTGTAGAACATTCATCTAACTGGGTGACAAGGTGCAGTCCTTTTTTCTCACAGTAGGGACGAAAAGACTCAACAATTTGGCTGACAAATTCGACTATATTGCAAGGGCGGAAACTAGGCTGCATTCTCCCCGCGTCTAGACGTTGTAGATCCAAGAGTTGATTTACCAATCGCAGTAAACGGCGGGAGTTACGCAGAGCGATCGCACTTTGGGAGTAAGATAATCCTTCACCAGCCGCCACCGCCGACTCTAAAGGCCCTTGAATCAAGGTGATGGGTGTGCGAAACTCATGGGAGATATTTTGGAAAAATTCGGTTTTTTGTTTGTCTAACTCTAGTAAGCGTTCAGCTTGTTGGCGAGTTTTTTGATACAGGTGCGACTGCTGTACTGCGATCGCTGCTTGAGCTGCTACTGCTTTCGCCAAATCAATATCAGATGACAACCATTGGCGTACTTTTTTACCTTCATGTAAAGTAATACTACCGATACATTTACCGTCAGCCAATAATGGCACAACCATTAGCGATCGCGCTGGCATTTTTAACGGCAAATCAAAACCCTGCACATTTGAGGGAGAATGGCTCACATTACTAATTACTACAGGTTCATGTGTCTGTAGCATTTGTTGGAGGATTGGATTTTCCTGTATAGATGCTTGAGAATAGGGTAATCTCGGTGACAATAGGTGATTATTCTTACTAGAATTATTGTCTGAGTATGGCGATGCTTGGGTTGGGCTGTCCCTACGCAAATTTTCTGAATGTTGAAAACTGTCATACAAGCCTACACACTCGACAAACTCATCTTCCTCTGTCCACAAGGATAGGACGCAGCCATCAACTTGTAAGGCTTGTCCCAATTGCTGGGTGATCGCCGCAAAAATATCTTGGGGATCTAAGCTAGAGCGAATCGCGCTAGTAATTGTATTAATTAAGGCTTCTCGCTTGGCAAGGGCACGTACTTGTTCGTAAGCATAAGCTTGAGACAAAGCTAAAGCTGCCTGATCCGCCACCATCAACACTAGCTGCACCTCATCCTCCTCCCACAAGCGAGGTAGAGAACACTGATGCAGCGCCAGCACTGCCATCAGTTCTTGTTGGCAGATCAATGGCACCACTAAACTAGAGCAAATGTTAGCGGCAGTAAAAGCTGCCCCACGTTGGCGCAGTTCGGGAGTATTACCGTGAATGCGCTCATCATCGGTTACATCGTGAATCACCTGAACTTCACGGGTTTCCCACACAGTTTGAGCCAAAAGAGGCAAAGGGGTAGAGGGTGAGAGGGGCATAGCAGAAGAACTATTTGTCTGCACCTCTGCTTCTTCAGAAAGAGCCTTCTGATAAATGAATCCTTTATCCGCTAACTGCTCATCTTGGAAGGGACGCAACAGGCAAACATCCACTTCCAACATATGACCCACTGTATCCACAATTGCCTGCAAAATTTGGCGATAGTCTAAAGCACTGCGAATTGTATTTGTGACAGTATTCAGCAGCGATTCTTGCCGAAGTGTGCGGGTAAGTTCGCGGGTGCGAGCTTTGAGAACATTGTGAGTATCCAAAGCTTGGCGTACCACTGCTTTGAGTTCCTCAGCTTCCCACGGTTTAGTGACATATTTAAATACCTTACCAGCGTTGATAGCTTCCACCAGGTCTTCGACATCGGTGTAGCCAGTTAAAATAATCCTGATAATATCTGGATATTGAGTTGCTGTCAGGCTCAAAAATTCTGTACCGCTCATCATCGGCATCCGCTGATCGGAAATGATCACTGAGACCTCTCCCTCTTGAGCCAGCAGATCGAGTGCCGCAGGGCCAGAGTTAGCCCTTAGCACCTTATAGTCGCGATAGAAAGTGCGGTAAAGCAAGTCAAGGTTGTCTGGTTCATCATCGACAACCAAAATTTTAGGCTTACTGTTTGCTTGGGGTTTCATGCACCGCTTTCCTGCTGCAACGGCAGTCGGATAAAGAATAATCTGATCAGGTAAGAATTTTTCTGAGTCAGGTAAGAGCAGAGCATTTCGACCACTAAGGCTCTTTGGCTACATGACTGCTGAGTGTAGGAGCGTTTACTCACAGTAATTCGTCTCAATGGCTTATGCCTATTACCGTTTGCTTTGGTGCAGTGTAATTGCTTTCATTGTCAGTTTTAGGGTTACAGAGCCGATGCTTGCTTGCCAAATTTAACTTCACCTCCTGTAAGCAATGTCTGATAGTACATACAGGGCTCATAGCTAGCTGAAAAATCCAGATGAAGCTGCATATTAAGTTTTCCCTCCGCAACAGTTGTACTAACACTTGCAGGTAAATTTTATTTATGGTAGTCATGGTAGAGTCAGAAATATTAAAACAATAAGATTTAAAGCCAAAGTATACTATTAGACAAATACCTCTTTCTAATTTAGCAATCAGAACTATCATTAAGACAAGTGTAGAGTTAAGAAGTTAGGGATTAGGAATCTTGCAGATTGTTCCCTAGCACTTATAGACCCTGTTACTATGACCTAGTATTACAGTCCTGTTACTGTAGCGGTAATTGCATAAACAAGTTCAGTACTGCAATCAAAGGTGGTTTGTAACTATAGTTTCTTGGTAATGTACTTACTTAACAATTTTGTAGGTAATGCCTACGGACAGGTTATGCTATTTATTTACCCATTCACCTAAACCTGTAAGACTTTGCAGATGTTTTTCTGATAAAGATACTGATATCCTCGTTACCTAAACCAAGCGATACACCTGAACCTACTGAATTTAAGATTGTAGTTTGATGAAGCTATCACTCCTAAAACCTTTTCAAAAATGCCGACTATAAAGCTCCAGAATAAAGTGTAAAACTTTGTATGCTCTACAAGGAAAAGCGAATTACCAATCTTAGGTCAGTTCAATCCCTAGGGCAAATGTAAATTTTTTCTTCAGTTTAAATGGTGTCTGAGAATATTTAAAAAATTTCCGTTGAATAAAATCAATACTAAACTAACCTTGAAATATCGGTTTTTTCATTCATACCAGCAAAAGCCAATCGATCCAGCTTGCTGCCAATTTCAAATTCGTACAGCTACACCTGCTGATTTGATTGGTATTTCTCAAATTATTGCTGAAAGTTTTCACTCCCAACAAGGTATATGGGGATGGGCTTTTCCATTACTACGTTTGGGTATTTATGAAGACTTAAGGCATCGGATGGCATCACCTCCGTCACGTCATATTTGTTTAGTTGCCTTTGAAGCTACTAGTGGTACGGCTAATAACTTAGTGGGAAGTGTAGAACTGGGTGTACGTTACAGTGATTCCTGGAGCCAGGTTGGCATGGCTTTTCCTTACTTATCCAATTTAGCTGTTCACCCACAATACCGTAGGCATGGTGTAGCTTCAGGTTTACTGACTAGCTGTGAAAAAGTTGCTCGTGAGTGGGGATTTCAAGATTTATATCTCCACGTTTTAGAAAATAACCATCAAGCAAGGCAACTTTACTTCAAGATGGGATATCGGGTGCATAAAGTTGAATCTAATTGGAATAAATTTTTCCTAAGACGCTCAAGCCAAATGTTATTGCATAAGCATCTAAGTGCTGATTCCACTATTTGAGTTGTATTTTGGCAATTATTTATATTTAATATTGTAATTACTTTAGAGACGATCTATGACCAATATCGACAACCAAAGCACAAACTAACCTAACAAAAACTCAGCGATAGCGGTTCTTGACCGGGTAAGGTAACTTTTTCCAGCTGTTGATTTTGTTAGAAAAGATTAGGCGTACCTTAATTGCTTAGGAAACACTATAATATAAGCTAAATATACCTAAATAGTTATATAAGTTTAAGTTTCGATAATTATTTTAAAAATATTTTTTTTGACTTTTTCTGGATATTCTTATTCGACATATTAATAAAACTATAACTCTCAAAAACTTATCTTAAATGGTTAAATATTATTAAATTCTGTATTTTTATATTTGTAATTAAGTAAAAAATCTTAGAGTATTTTATATATCTAAATAAATAAATTATAATGAGAATAGCTAGTAAAATTGTCCTTAAAAAATTAGCAATAGCTCATAAGAACTTTTTAATTAAGATATTCATCTTTATAAAAACTTTAAGAAAACACTCTCGAAATTGGAAGACAAATCTAGCTATATCTCATAAAATATGATTACTCAATTACTAAACAATGCCTATTTATTACTATCTTAGTAAAATTGGCCAAATGATTCTTGATAATATAAAGAATTCAAAAACCTGATTTGACATAACAGCTAGTTCTGTTTTGAAGTGCATATTACTACCAAAATCGTTGAAAGTTTAAAAAACATGGATAGCGAACAGCATCGGCGCTATCAAACCTCTATGGTATCAACCTGTTACCCTGAAACTACTTTCCTTGACTCTCTTGTCATGCCAGATGGAACTGAGCAATCGCAAGGCTCGGATATCCTTACACGTTTACACAGTGGAGAAGTTTTCATCGTTAATAGTCGTAGACGAAATGGATTAATCCTCTTTAAACGCTACCATGCAGAGTTTGCTGGGCCTGGGGCTGCTGTAGGTGGAGATTACGATTGTGATTGCCAAAAGGCACTGCCCATAGGTAATCTGTCTTTATTAACTCCCGAATCTAATGAAGAACGCCAGAAGGCTTACTTAATTAGGCGGCAGTGGATTCGATTGATCAAACAAATTACAGAAAATCCTGTGGCTGGACAGCGAGTTCAGAAAATTCTCGATCAATTTGAACAATACTTTCCACCACAAATAGTGGCTCTTTTGCCGGATGCTGCTTTTGCTCTTTTAGTAGGTGTGCTGCCACAAACAGTAGGAGTAGTACGCCGTTTGGGCAGTGAGATGGACAGTCGATTTAATTACTGAGTAAATTACTAAAATTCCAAATTTGCCAAAACAGCTTTTACTCGATTAATCGTGCGGGCGTTTTCCTCTATTGTTCCTACAGTAATTCGTAATCCTCCGCTAATGTGTCGCACAAGGGTGCCAAGTGTTCTAAGTTTCTGGTGGAAAGTTTTTAACGCAGCATCTTGTGAATTAAAGCTATTTGGTTTAAGACGCAGGTAAATAAAATTAGCAGCGCTTGCGGTAACTTGTAGTTCTGGTTGCTGAGATAAAATTTCGATGAGTTTGGCTCTTTCACTCAGGGTTTGGGGAATCGACTCCAGCAAGAGTGTGCGGTTTTGTAAAGCAACTAATGCTGCTGCTATGGAAAAGCTGGGGAGATTATAGGGTAAGCGAACTTTTTCTAAAATGGCGATCGCTTCGGGATGAGCTACGCAATAGCCAACACGGAGAGATGCCAATCGGAAGGCTTTAGAAAAAGTGCGTAATATCACCCAATTGGGGCGCTGTGCTAATTCACCTACTAAGGTGGTTTGACTGAATTCAAAATAAGCTTCATCAATTACTACCAAAATATGCTCATTCAAACTTCTTAACCATGCCAACTCTGCCGCAGTTAAGCTATTGGCAGTGGGAGAATTGGGATGCACTACGAAAACTACGCGAATGGGGGGATTTTGAGTTTGTTCGATCGCAGCCTGTGCAGCTTTTAAGTCAATTTCAAAATTTGTTTCATTTCTACCCACCGCCACTACAGGAATACCTAAAGTTTGTGCCAAAATTCCGTACATAGAGAAAGTGGGATTGGCAACTAGAATTGAACCTTCTCCTCCTAGACAGGTGGCAATTAATAAAGAACGGATCAACTCATCTGATCCGTTTCCAACAGAAATATTGGCAGCAGTATTAGATAGCGAGATGGCGGCTGATTCATTGACGTATTGGGCGATCGCATCTTTAAGTGTCTCATGTCCACCATCAGGATAACGATTTGTTTCAATTACTTGCTGATACGTCCACGCCAGCTTCTCTTTTAACTCAGGTGGTAAATCATGGGGGCTTTCATTTGTATCTAGCCGATCAAATTGCGCTGGGACAGATTCGGCTGTATCGCTGCTGGGGTGAGGTTTGTATGCGGTAAATTGGGTTAAATCTGACCGGATAAATGGAAGCATAATTTTAGTCATTAGTCATTGGTCATTAGTCATTGGTAATTGGTAATTGGTAATTGGTAATTGGTCATTACTAACTAAAGAAATGACTAAAAATATTAGGCGTTGCATAAATGCGGGATGAATTGGCGGGTGAAACTATTGGTAATTCGTTCTAAATTGGGCGAAATCATCCCATGATTCAGCAACGCCAAAAATATTAGTTATGTGATTTAATATTTTACAACTTCAAGGTAATTGGCAAAAGAGGCGAATTGCCTGCCAAATTTCTTCCATAACATTACCTAAACCGTGATCGCTATTAAGTTCGACTAACTCCACCCAAGGACGCGAATACCGAAAGTTACGGCTGGCTTCGATAGGAATAACTTCATCCTTTTTCCCATGCAAAATCAGAGTGGAGATAGGACGTTGCAAAAACTCCTCTTGGTATTGGGCAGCATCTGTAACGAAATTGTAACTTAAGGGAAGCTTTTGCTCCTTCCCATAGTGGTAGACCATGATATATTTTTCTTGCTGCCACCGTTGTACTTCTTCATCGCCTAGCTTGGGTAACCAATGGGATAAAAATCCAAAAGCTGGTGCTAGCAGCACCAACTTTTGTACTTGTAAATTTTGCTGTCCCAAGTGGGCAGCGGTTAAGCCGCCTAAACTTGAGCCAATGAGTGTTACTGGCGTAGAATTATTACTGAATTCTGCGGTAACTTGAGTAATTTGACGAGTGATTGTCAACTGGGAAAAATCGCCAGCATTTAGATCGGGAATTTTTAGCTTTGTTTGAATTTGAGCAAAGCGATCGCCAATATCCCACGCTTTGACAGAATTAGGACTGGAGGCGAAGCCGTGCAAGTAGATATACTGGGTGGGCATCAAAGTCTTCTCGTTAAGGTCGTCATTTGTCAATTGTGATTTCAAAAGACAAATGACAAATGACTTAGTTATCGCATTGTGACAAATTCTTCGGCTGCGGAGGGATGGATACCAACAGTAGCATCAAAGTCTTTTTTAGTTGCGCCCATCTTCACAGCGATCGCTACACCTTGAATGATTTCAGCTGCGTTATCACCCACCATGTGAGCGCCCAGCACTTTGTCAGTGTTGCTATCAACCACCAACTTCATCATTGTCTTTTCTTGCTTACCAGTCAAACTATGGTACATGGGGCGAAAGCGAGTGCGAAAAATTTTGACGGCATCACCGAGTTTTTCCCGTGCTTCGGCTTCTGTCCAGCCTACTGTAGCGGCTTCTGGAGTAGAAAATATGGCTGTTGGAACAGTTTCGTGACTGAATTCGCGGCGGTTATTGCCGAATTCACTATCTGCAAAGGCTCGTCCCTCGCCAATGGCTACGGGAGTTAAATTGATTCGGTCAGTGACATCGCCAACGGCAAAGATATTCGATTGACTAGTTTGACTATATTCATTGACGGCGATCGCATTTGTGGTACTGTATCCTGGTCCTTCTATAGAACTATCAACAACATCAATCCCAGCGTTTTCTAAACCTAGTCCATCTACATTGGGAGTTCGACCAGTTGCTACTAAAAACACATCGGCAATAACTGGTTCTTGGTCTTCCCCTGATAAAGTCAGTTTAAAACCTTCCGACCCGCGTTCAATTGTTTTTACCACATTATTCTTAATCAGTCGAATTCCGTGGTTCGTCATCCCCTCTTCAATTTCTGTACGGATGTCCTCATCAAACCCCTTCAAAATCTTTTCACCTCTGGTAATTTGCGTCACCTCAGAACCCAAGCCACGCATGATACAAGCAAATTCTGTGCCAATATAACCAGCGCCAAGAATGACAATGTGTTTTGGTTGTTCTTTTAGATGAAAGATTTCGTTAGAGGTAATGCCATATTCCATCCCTGGTAAATCTGGTTTGATGGGACGCCCACCAACAGCAATTAAAATTTTATCTGCTGTAACTTTACGTCCATCCACTTCTATTGTATGGGGGTCTACCAATGCGGCGCGACCAGAAATTAGTTCTACTCCGGCTTTTTCTAAAAAGCTGATGTGTAGTTGCGACAGTCGCCGAACTTCCTTATCTATAGATGTAATGAAATGTTCCCAGTCCAACTCAGCATTACCCACTTTCCAGCCATAGCCTGCGGCATCACTAAAGAGTGCAGGGAAATGAGAGGCGTAGACCATGAATTTTTTAGGCACACAACCGCGAATTACACAAGTACCGCCAACTAAATCATTTTCTGCGATCGCTACTTTTGCCCCATAGCTAGCCGCCCGTTTGGAAGCCGCCAAACCTCCAGAACCGGCACCAATTACAAACAGGTCGTAATCAAAAGTCATAAATTTATGTTCTCTCTAGCAATAAGTTAGTTCCTGGGAACTTACACACAGAATGTCATTGAACTCTATACAAGGATATCCGGTGAAGCCTGTGTAAGTCCTATCCTTGATTTAATCTAGCGTTAGCCGATGTTCTCTAGTCGTAGGGAATATCACTTTTTGCTGTGGTTGCTGTGGTTGCTGTAGAGGCAGTAATAGCTCTCGAGAATATTTGTTTAAACAGGATTTGCAAACTCTAGTCAATGAGTTGGGGATTGAAATTCGCATTGCTCACTATCCCCCCTACACCTCCAACCAAATGCAACTCGATTGAGCATCGTCTATTTCCCCATGTTCCCCGTGCTAATCTAAGGCGTGATTTTCGATTTGGTCGAGATTGTCAAAAACGAAGATGCAAACAGGTCTTACATCATGTCCGGTTAATTAGTTTATGATTCCAACATCTGTGCAAAAACCGGAAAGTCCTTTTTCCCCCTGCTCTCTGCGGCCTTCATGATAAGTCTTTAAGCGGACATGATATTACGGTGTTTGCCACTGTTTTGGAGAAGGCCTATAAAACGGGTCTTAAAATCACAGAGGATTTAAAACAAACGATGGAATTGTCTTTGATGATTATGTGCCGCGATGGAATTACACTGCCAAGCCAAAGATGTCATAATTTTGGATTTTATTTAATCCACATTCCTTACATAAAATTATGACAAAATGAACCACGTTCGGTGTTTGCAGAGCATTTTGTACCCCCATTAGCAGTTTATGTGCTTGGAGAGGCAGTTGGGGTTACGGGTGCTGGGTCAATCGGGGTTACGGGTGCTGGGTCAATCGGGGTTACGGGTGCTGGGTCAATTGGGGTTACGGGTGCTGGGTCAATTGGGGTTACAGGTGCTGGGTCAGTTGGGGTTACAGGTGCTGGGTCAGTTGGAGTTACGGGTGCTGGGTCAGTTGGAGTTACGGGTGCTGGGTCAGTTGGGGTTACGGGTGCTGGGTCAGTTGGGGTTACAGGTGCTGGGTCAGTTGGGGTTACAGGTGCTGGGTCAGTTGGGGTTACAGGTGCTGGGTCAGTTGGGGTTACAGGTGCTGGGTCAGTTGGGGTTACAGGTGCTGGGTCAGTTGGGGTTACGGGTGTTGTCTTAGTTGAGGTGGCTGGTGATGTGTTATTTTGTGAATTTTTATTTGTCGGATTTTTCGTTGAGGAGTTTTGAGGTGTTGTTAAGGTTTCATTACTACTAGGCGAATTTGAAGGGCTAGGAGTTAGCCGCACAAAAGAGGGGTTTTCAATTACTCCTTCGCCTTTTATCGGTGGCTGTGCTTCTAAAGCCGCAGCAGTTTCGGCTTGAACACTGGTGATTGCAGGATCAGGTGTAGGCACAGGACTTTGCCTGTTCAAATCAAGTTCCCGAACCAATTGGCTCGTTTCATAAAAATTTCTCAGATCAAAATCATATAACCTTTGAAATTTCCCTTTAATTATAATTACCATTTGTCCTGCTTCTAGGACTTGAGTTTCAGAAGCTTCTTTATTAGAAACTTCAATACCACTATTTGTCAGCGCACCCACAATCGTGGTGTCTGTTTTTTGGTCGTAGCGTACAAATAATGCTGAACCACGAATTGCTGCTGCTGCATTTGGTGTCTGTATGCGTGTTCGCCCTTTTCCTGGTGGGATGAGTAGCAACACAGTTCCATTTGACAGTTTAAAGTCACGAGTCTTCGGCAAAAATTGAAATAACGCCTGTTCTCCAACTCGTGCCAAAGAGCCATCATTGAAACGCAAATCTGCTAGAGAAGCTCGACCAGTTGACAGCCGATCCCCAGGAGTCATTGCATCTAATTTACGTGCAGGACGTTTCTTCAGTTTATCTTTGGGTATCAGTTGTACCATGTTGCGGAGATCCTGAATCTCTGCTCGTGTTAAAGGAGTTATGGCACTTACCCGATTTGGCCAAGGCAGTACTATAACTCCCCATAAACCAATAACTAATAGTGGAAACGATTTATAAAGCATATTTTGATAATTTTTGAGCTTTCACTAACATCAAAAAAATAGAATATTTAAGCTAATCTTAATTGTTCCAGAGTTTTTTTAAGCAAATGTAGTTGGAATTTTAGTTTGTATTTAACACATAAAATAGATAACAAATCAACTATATGGCTCATATTTGATTTTTCAAACAACTCAGCATATATCTATTCTTTTTTTTCCTATTTCCTGCTCCTTCGCTACGCAATTATTTTCAGGAATCCGATTTGATTTCTATACGTATTTAGTTTATTTAATTTTTTATGCTGAAACTGACATTGTGTGCAATAACACCTGTAGTAGATTTAAAACTTAGTATTTGATATAAACAATTAAATAAGGAGTCCCTTACATATAATCCTTTTTAATCATATCAGCCACAGGGTCATCAGTTATGCAAGACGATATGTTGTTAGGGATTCGTTGTGGAATTACTCAATGGCTATATTTCACTAAATTTTAGGATAAATGCTATCGGGGCATTTCAGCTTTGCAAAACAATCTGAGAAAAAATCCGAAAAGCAGCAATTTTAATTTGTAGTTTCAGTATATACCTACAAAGCTAAAACAGATGTACTCAATTGTATATTCTGAAGCGGAACTTCTGATGCAACTTGTGGGTCTACATTTGCCAAATGCGATCAATGCGATCTAACCAGATGCGACTCAAAAACTGGAAAAATTTGTTTTTTTGTATTTTGTTAGCATCCAGTGATGGAAGCTGGTGTTGCATTAGAGTGGATGCGACAGAATCTGCAACTACAGATATCTGGTATCCTAAAAATTTAGCAAGCACACACGTAACTTATCGGCAGCTATGTGAGAATTTGGAGCAAGAGGCAATTAACTCTTTGTGCAAGGATTCCGGTGAGTCGCATCCTTTAGGCTCTCAGATGCCGTTGAATCTGAGACAGCAAACACCAGAAACGGCTCAAACCCCAGGTCAAACTGAAGAACCTGAAAATACTCAAAAGCAAAATGATTCTCCACAGTTAGAATTGCAGCCAAGTAATTTGCCTATATCTCCTTCAGACTCAAAAGAGCAACTATTAGAGGCACCTGAGATAAATTATTCCCAAAGGCTAGAGAGGCTAATAGAACTGCTACGATCGCCAAAACTACCCCCTGAGTCTGATAGCGATCGCGAATTGGGATTGCGGGTGCGGTTACGACCCCTAGAACAGCAGCTACCACCAATAGAACAACCCATAATACCTAAGTTTAAACCCATAGGCTATCTACAAGGCCGTGTAGGTTACTTCCAGGCGAGTAATATTTTTTCATCAAACGATAGTCCCATAGAAGATGGTTTGATTATTTCTGGACTAACACTAGCCTCTGCATATTTACCTTTGGGGCCTAAGACTTTTTTAAACGGCTCAATTGATGGCAATCTCATTCGTTATATAAATCAGTCACAATACCATTATAACCAGGTAAGATTTAATCTCAGTATTTACCAGCATATATCCCAGCGAATGTTTGGAGAAGTGAGTTGGAGCAATCAACAGTTATTTTATGCCAACAATAGCGATCGCCCGGATAACTTCAAAGCAGGCGATCGCTTGTTAAATGAGAACTCCCTGCAATTGTCTCTGGGACGGCGAGATCCCTTAACTCCGAAATTAACGCTAGATAGCTTCTACGAATTGAGTGTAAATTTTGCTGATCCCCTAAGTCGTAATCGGATAATCAATACCTTTTGGGTGTCTCTGAACTACTACTTGCAAAAGCCTCTCCAGGTTGGTATTAACTATCAGGGCAACTTCTCGGACTTTACACAGCGCGATCGAGAAGACCAATTTCATCGCCTATTCGGACACTTAAATTACCGAATATCTGATACCAGTAATTTGAATGTACAGGCTGGAAGAAGTTTAGGTAGTTCAACCGCTGAAAACATTGATTTTAATGGCTGGTTCTTCAGTATTAATTACAGTTTGCAATTAGGTCAGTTTTAAATTTGTCATTAGTCATTTGTTAAAAACCCATGACTAATAACTATAAATAAGAAATCCAATCACTCCAACTGCCAGCATAAAGTTTACCCTTATTAATGCCAGCTAATTCTAAAGAAAGCAAATTTACGCAAGCAGTAACGCCAGAACCGCAATAAACCAAGATTTCTGCGGCTGTTTCTAGTTGTTCCCATCGACGGCGTTGTTCCTCTTGAGGTAGTAGGTAGCCGGAAGAGTCTGTAACTTCTTGCCAAGGATAGTTGATTGCACCAGGAATATGTCCGGCAATTTTATCAATTGGCTCTCGTTCACCTCGGTACCGATCGCTTTCTCTTGAATCTACCAATACTACCTCGTGGCTATCTTTTCGGCTTTTCACTGCTGTAATATCTACCACCTTTTCTGTTTGCACTTGAGCTACAAACGTACCCATTCGGGGTTGAGAAACGACATCCGTAACAGGGTACCCAGCTTTTTGCCATCCAGCCAAGCCTCCATCCAGTACCGCGACTTGCTCATGTCCTAGATAGCGCAAAAGCCACCATAGACGAGCTGCAAAGGCAAAACGCGAATCATCATAAGCTACAACTAAAGTTTTTTGGTAATTTACCCCAATGGCTGCAAATTTTTTAGCGATATCATTAGGGTTAGGTAAAGGATGTCTCCCACCATGCTTACCCACTGGACTCGAAAGATCCTGATTTAAATCTAGGTAATATGACCCTTTAATATGGCTTGTTTGGTACTGTTGTTGTCCTAGTTCTGGATCGGCTAAAGAAAAGCGACAATCAACAATCACGACTTGCGGATCTTCTAGATGTTCAAATAGCCAAGCTGGCGAAACAACAAATTGGGAATTGGACATGGGGCATTAGCCATTATTTAGTTTTATTTATAAAATGTCAGACTTAGAGAATTTTACACCTAAGCAAACAGCAGATGGTTCCTTCACCTTTGTCTCTCAAGAGTTTGGTGAACCCTTTCACAGCCATTATGGAGCTAGGCAGGAGAGTTTTTTCAAGTTTGTGGAACCTACTCAATTGGCTACAGCCGCGCAAAAACCTGTTGTGCGGCTGTTGGATGTTTGTTATGGTTTAGGATATAACACAGCTGCTGCTTTGCAGACAATTTGGGCAGTGAATCCCAACTGTTATGTTGAAGTAATTGGTTTAGAACTGAATCCAGGGGTTCCACAAGCTGCGATCGCTCATCACTTGTTCGACAATTGGAACTGTAACTATATTGAAATTTTCTCCCAGCTAGCTTTTGAACATCAAGTGCAAACACCTTGTCTAAAAGCAAAGCTACTAATTGGCGATGCTAGAAATACGATTGCGCTAGTACATCAGTCGGATTTCTGTGCAGATGCAATTTTCCTCGATCCCTTTTCACCGCCTCAATGTCCTCAATTATGGACTGTTGAATTTATTAAACAACTATCATTCTGTTTACATTCAGATGGTTTATTAGCCACCTATTCTTGCGCTGCTGCTGTACGCACAGCACTTTTGTCTGCTGGTTTAGTAATTGGTTCTACCCCACCTGTAGGAAGGCGATCGCCTGGTACTGTGGCAGTACATTCTGGGAGTGCTGAGTTGAAAGACCACTCAGTACGGGCTAAATACCGCGCTAACAGAAATCAGCACTTAGCGCTCACTCCCCTCTCGCAAGTCGAAAAAGAACACTTGTTAACCCGTGCTGCCATTCCTTATCGCGATCCTGGATTAAGCGATTCAATCGAAGTTATAATGATGCGGCGACAACAAGAGCAACAAGTCTCTTCACTCGAACCTACCTCCCGTTGGCGAAAAAGGTGGCTGTTGGGAACACAAGGTAGGGATTTTATGGGAAGTAGTTTTTAATTATATCGATTACCTGTGAGGTTACTCCTGAACAAGTTGCTTAAGCCACAAGTCTGATTAAGCTTGATTTTGTGCAGTTTCACAAAGAATTGCTATTAGGCCGCGATACCTTCTCTACGAGAGGCTACGCCAACAGTAAGCTTCTCTACGAGATGCTGCGCGAACGCTAATGCAACGACAAACTAGTATAGCAGCGCGTAAATAAGCAGACTATTGAAAAGCCCTAAACAATTTCATAATACTTTTGACTTCCGCCTTGCGGTACTAGTTTCTCCCTCCTTAATTTCAGAGAAATTATCCATATTCTCCAAAAATTTTGATTTCCTTCTTAGATACTCAAGTAACAAGTTTTTTTGATGTAAATGAATAAGAACTATAATAGTATATAATTTTACATACTACTTGCCAGTGTTTGGATATTACAATAACTGAGTAAGTAAAAATATGTACACTTAATGATTACCATAAATGCTTCGAAATAAAAACCCTATAGCTTGATCTAAAGCAAGCAATTCTAGCCATCTATGGCAATATTGTGTAAAAAAACCTCAGTAAAAAGCCTGATTTAATATTTGTGCAAATTTATCATACTGGAATTAGAAGCAAAAAATTTGATAACAAGATATTCCTTGTTCGTAAGATAAAAGATACACGCTGCGAAAAACTTAGTTTGGCAGCTTGACATCATGCATAATCCCTATTGAAACTCTGGCTCAGATACAGTTGAATATTAAATTTGTTTTTGAAATCTTACACTGTTAACTTGTGCAAAAACTTGGAGTCCCTTTGTGATTCAATGGAAATCCAACCATACAGGCTTTACAGAACAAATTGTTAGTGGGTCAAATCCCATTAGCACAGTGAAGAGTATCGGTTCAAATCGTGCTGTAGGGTCGCAAAATAATGTGGAGGCTTATTCTTTAAGCTTATCTCAAGAAGACCCTATGGTTAAAGATAACCAAGCAGTGTCTTCTTGGATAAAAGTTGATGTTAATTGTGGTGATGATTCATTGGTTTTTAGAACACTACAAGCCAAAGGTTCTAAAGTGAATGGGTTTGATTTAGATCCGCCGAAAGTTTTAGTAGTTGACGATCATGCCGCCAGTCGCATGACTGCTGTTGCGCTGTTGGGGGTGGAAGGATACGAAGTGATTGAGGCGGATAGTGGTTCCACTGTTATAGGATTGGTAACTCAAAAACAACCAGATTTGATTTTGCTGGATGTGATGATGCCAGGGATGGATGGATTTCAAGTATGCCAATTGCTCAAGCAGGATGAGCAGACTAGGCTAATCCCAGTGATTTTTATAACGGCCTTAAATGACAGGCGATCGCGTATTCGAGGAATTGAAGTTGGGGCAGATGATTTTCTCACCAAACCCTTTGATCGTGTGGAGCTGGCAGCGCGTGTAAAGTCCTTAGTGCGGCAGAAGCGTCTGAACGAAGATTTAGACCATGCTGAACAAGTACTATTTTCCATTGCCATGTCGATTGAAAGTCGTGATCCCAATACAGGCAACCATTGTAAACGCTTGGTAAAACTGGGACAAGTTTTTGGTGAATACCTCAACCTCTCACGCTACCAAATTCGAGATTTGAGGTGGGGTGGTTATCTCCACGATATTGGTAAGGTGGGCATTCCCGATGCAGTGCTGCTGAAAAAAGGTAAACTCACCCCGGAAGATTGGAAAATCATGCAGCAGCATGTTTTGATTGGAGAAAAAATTTGCCAACCACTACGGAGTATGCGGGGTGTAATTCCCATTATTCGCCATCACCACGAACGCTGGGATGGCTCAGGTTACCCAGATGGACTCAAGGAAGATGAGATTCCTTACCTGGCGCAAGTATTCCAGCTAATTGATATTTACGATGCCTTGACTAGCGAACGACCTTATAAAAGAGCTTTTACTTCAGCAGAAGCACTTTCAGTAATGCAAGAAGAAGCTGATTCCGGTTGGCGTAATCCCAAATTAATGCAGCAGTTTGCGGAGTTTATTGTATATTTCACTCTTCTATGATTAGCTGGTATAGATTTGAGCCTACATTTTCAAAGTACCAACAGCATTAATCATAATTTCATTGATAGCTGATAGCTAATTATGGTAGTTGTAGCAATTTTAGCGGCGGGACGCGGCACACGGATGAAATCACGCTTACCCAAGGTTTTACATTCTTTGGGTGGGCGATCGCTAGTCGAGAGAGTTCTCGAAAGTGTAGAACCACTTTCGCCCTCACGGCGAATCGTGATTGTAGGGTATCAGTCCGAGGAAGTGCAAGCCGCCATGCATTCAATTCCCAACTTGGAGTTTGTCGAACAGACTGTGCAACTAGGGACAGGTCATGCCATCCAGCAATTACTTCCTCACTTGGAAGACTACACAGGTGATTTGCTGATACTTAACGGCGATTTACCGTTGATACGCAGCGAAACTCTTCAGCAGATGTTACAAACTCACACTCGAAATAAAAACGCTGCCACTATTCTCACCTCGCACCTACCCGACCCCACAGGCTACGGGCGAGTTTTTTGTAACGATGAAAATATTGTGCAGCAAATGGTCGAACACAAAGATTGTACTGCTGCTCAAAGAGAAAATCACCGGATTAACGCTGGAGTTTATTGCTTCCGTTGGCCAGATTTGGCAAAGGTGCTTCCCCACCTACAAGCAAACAATGCTCAAAAAGAATACTATCTCACTGATGCTGTAACTCAAGTGGGAAAAGTTATGGCAGTAGATGTGGAAGACTACCAAGAAATTCTCGGCATCAACGATCGCCTGCAACTAGCCACAGCTTACGAGATTTTGCAAAGGCGAGTTAAGGAAAAATGGATGCTGGCGGGTGTCACCCTCATCGATTCCACAAGCATCACCATTGATGAAACCGTGGAATTACAGGCGGATATCATTATTGAACCCCAAACTCATCTGCGGGGAAATACAGTGATTCAAACAGGAAGTCACATTGGTCCAGGAAGTTTAATTGAAAATAGCCAGTTAGCTGAAAATGTCACGGTGCAGTATTCAGTGGTAATAAATAGCACCGTGCAGGCGGGAAGCCGAATTGGCCCTTATACTCATTTGCGCGGTCAGGTACAAGTGGGTGCTGGTTGCCGTGTGGGGAATTTTGTGGAATTGAAAAATACGCAGTTAGGCGATCGCACAAATGCAGCACATTTGTCATATATAGGTGATACCGTCGTCGGCAATCAAGTAAATATCGGTGCCGGTACAATTACTGCAAATTATGACGGCGTGAAGAAACACCGTACTAAAATAGGCGATCGCACTAAGACTGGTTCCAATAGCGTTTTAGTAGCTCCACTCACCTTGGGAGATGATGTCTACGTAGCTGCTGGTTCCACTGTTACAGAAGATGTGCCTAATGATTCTTTGGTAATTGCCCGTAGTCGTCAGGTGGTGAAACCAGCTTGGCGCAAGAAAAGCCAATAAACAAGCGCCGCAAATCTGGTGGTTATTACTTGAATCAGGCAGAATTAATCGATATTCTGCAACAAGGATATCAAGTGGCACTGAAAAGAGCAGCGCTAGAAGCTTTTGTTCGCGCAGCGTTCCGCAGGAAGGGGCGTTATGAAGCCCAAGAATTGGCTGCAATGCTTGACCAAGAAAAAATCTTAACTCAGGCGCTAGAATTTATTCAACAATAGCCAATCAATTCACTATCATTCCATTCCAAAGTGTCACCAATTTTTTCGCCGTCATGGTAGGCGGCGAGTAAGATTTCGCTGGTTTTTCCCCAAGCGATCGCTCCACTGACATCTAAAGCGATCGCTCCCAAATCCCGTTTGTTCTGGTGGGCTTCTCCAAAGGATCGCTGCATGGCCTCCTTCAGGGACATCCCATCAGTTACACGTACTACAATTCGGGGAGCTAGACACTCATCAATGATATCTTCGCCAATGCCAGTACAGCTAACACCCGCATTACTTGTAGCATAGTTACCTGCTGGCATGGCAGAATCACTTACCCTGCCAATCCGCTCAAAGCCCTTACCACCAGTAGAAGTGCCAGCAGCTAGCCTACCAGATGCATCTAGAGCTACCACACCGATGGTTCCGCGTCCGGCATTGCTGGTTTCTACTAGTTCGGGTTCTGCTACCACGCCAGCCATTGCGCTTTTAAAATTATCCTGACGCTCTTGTATCCACTCTTGTAACCGCAAATCAGTTAAAGCGTTATAGCTGGGAATTTGCATTTCCCGCGCCAACTCAGCCGATCCGAAATCTGATAGCACTCGGTCTGGCGAGTGTTGTAAAAATTGTGCCAACTCAATAGGATTTTTCACCCGCGAGATATTAATCACACCACTAAACCGCCCTAATGCGCCATCCATCAGGGAAGCACTCATGCGGATTTGCCCGTCAGATTGTAGTACTGAACCAGTACCAGCATTAAAGCGGGGGTTATCTTCAAGCATTTGACAACCATGCACCACCGCCTCAGAGGCAGTTGCTCCGCATAATAGTAGAGAATAGACTTCTTCTATTACTGTATGGAGCGATCGGCGCACCGCTTCCAATCCGCCTTTACCGTGGAGAGAACTACCAGCCCCCCCATGAATAATTAATTTAGGTTGCACGTGTGACTCCATTAATCTCTTGCGCTATTTGCGTCTGTGTTGCGGTTAATTTCATTAGGGACTAGGGATTAGGGATTGGGTATTGGGAAGAATTCATTCCCTAGTCCCCAGTTCCTTTAAGCTTTCGCTTCAGAACGGTGACGACGACAACGTTCTGAGCAGTATTTCACATCGTCCCAACAATCTTGCCACTTTTTACGCCATGTGAAAGGACGTTGACATACCGGACAGATTTTTGTAGGCAGGTCAGATTTAGAACGAACACGTCCCATATAAATGCTGTGTATATGAAAATTTGATTTCTGAGAGAGATGGAAAATAATTATAACCAGTTTGCTAAGAATGGAGGCTATTTTCGGAGAATAAATATGTTGTCATCTATCTTTAGAATTATTTTTTGTGCTTCTCCAAACCTCATTGCTTATGACAGTTACGTAAGCCCTGACTAAGAATCATTACCAACTAACGGTAAAAGTAAACGGCTAACTACCCGATTATCTGGTAATTGATAGAAATTCAACTCTCCTCCTAGTTCCTGCATGAGGTTTTGGCAGATTAGCAGATGTAAACCTGGCGGTTGGTCGAGGTTGGAGGAAGCAAGCACATCTTTGGATGTATTATCATGTAACTCTGTTAATAACTGTGGTTCGATCGCACCGTTGTATGTAATCGACAGTTCTAGCGATGTCTGATGATCAGCCCCTAACTTTGCAGAAGAATGCTTTGCATCTGAGGGTTTTGACGGATCTAAACGACGACACCAAATATCAATCCTGCCGCCGCTTTGAGAACAGTTACAGGCATTGATCAATAATTCATGGATAACTAACTCAATTTTGACAATATCACCTGCGATCGCCATTGCGGATTGAGCGTTGGAGATAGGAATACCTCTGGCGAGTGAAGAGTTCTTTGGCGATTGCTCCTCAATCTGTTGCCCTAAACCATGTACACCAATCCACAGCTTTTGTTGTTTGAGCAAATTTTCAATGCGTTCGAGCGATCGCTTCAGTAAACTGGCTATGGGCATAGTTTCCCAACTGATATGTAGCTGCCAATGCTCAAGTTTGAGCATTCCACTCATAGAGGCAGCTGTATGATCTAGCTGCCGCAGCAATAGTTGGTAGCGCATCTGAGTGAGTTCATTAGCAGGAATACCCAAATCATGGATTTGTTTAAGGGATAGCGCCGTTATTCTTTGAATTTCCTCTAAACGACGATGTTTGTACCAATTGAGTTGTCGTAATTCTTCTGTTGTAGACTCTAGAAGTCGGGTAATTTGCTTTTCACGACGCTACCAAGCTAATTGAGAAATTAGAGTTGTTGTTGCACTGAGGCTTTGTTCTGACCAGCGACGCTCTTGATAGTCTGCTAACAACACTACACCCGTAGTCTCATAATCAGCATTGGTACGTAATGCCATTACCAAAATTTGACCTTTATCTGGAACACTCAACCATTTTCGAGTTTCCGGGGGTAAATTATCTACCTTCAAAGTTAGGTAACTCTCCGTAGCAAGTGCCCACTGAATTAAAGCTTCAGTCTTGATAGGAATAGATGCATCAGAAAAAATCCCAAATTGACTATTTTCGACCACTCCAGGGATAATTTCTGCCCAACTTTCACCAAGCGGCCAAGATAGCATTACTGCTAGGGGACAGCCTAAAATTGATGCTATTTGTTCGAGTGCTGTACGTTCTAAATGCTTTTTTTCAACTTCGATTTTGCTGTTCTGAGATTGTGTCAGGATGCTGAAGGGGGGACAAGCACCCGAGAGCCTTTGTGCTGTCTTAAGTTGAGCGAATTATGGTAAAAAAAGATAGGTCAGTATTGTCAATAAGACCTATCTGTTGAAAATGTTACCTGAATTATACCAAA
>JAHHHS010000055.1 GCA_019359215.1 Nostoc indistinguendum CM1-VF10
AATTACGGGCGGCGGAAGACCCTGAGTTTGAAACCTTCTATACCAAAAACATTTTGCTGAACGAGGGTATCCGCGCTTGGATGGCTCCTCAAGATCAACCCCACGAACAATTTGTATTCCCTGAGGAGGTATTACCACGTGGTAACGCTCTCTAATAGACCAAATATATTAGGCGGCACTGGACGCGACCAAGAATCTACTGGCTTTGCCTGGTGGTCTGGTAATGCGCGTTTAATCAATCTATCTGGCAAACTACTGGGTGCTCATGTTGCCCACTCTGGTTTGATTGTATTCTGGGCTGGAGCGATGACCTTGTTTGAAGTCGCTCACTTCATTCCTGAAAAGCCCATGTACGAGCAGGGCTTGATCCTGTTACCTCACCTCGCCAGTCAGGGCTGGGGTGTTGGTGCTGGTGGTGAAGTTATCGACACCTTCCCCTACTTTGTTGTCGGTGTACTCCACTTAATTTCCTCAGCCGTCCTTGGCTTTGGCGGTATCTATCATGCCGTTCGTGGCCCAGAAACCTTAGAAGAATACTCTTCTTTCTTTGGTTACGACTGGAAAGACAAGAACAAGATGACCAACATCATCGGGTTCCACCTGATTATTTTGGGATGCGGTGCGCTGCTGTTGGTGCTAAAGGCAATGTTCTTTGGCGGTTTGTATGACACCTGGGCACCAGGCGGAGGTGACGTTCGGATTATTACTAATCCGACACTGAACCCAGCAGTCATCTTCGGCTATGTACTGAAGTCTCCCTTCGGTGGCGAAGGCTGGATTGTCAGCGTCGATAACTTGGAAGATGTGGTCGGCGGTCACATCTGGGTTGCCTTTATCTGTATTGCTGGCGGTATTTTTCACATCCTTACCAAGCCTTTTGCTTGGTCACGTCGTGCATCCATCTGGTCTGGTGAGGCTTACCTCTCCTACAGCTTGGGCGCTCTGTCGTTGATGGGCTTCATTGCCTCCATCTATGTTTGGTTTAACAACACCGTTTACCCTAGCGAATTTTACGGTCCTACTGGTCCAGAAGCTTCTCAAGCTCAAGCTTTGACCTTCTTGATTCGTGACCAACGCTTAGGTGCTAACGTCGGTTCTGCCCAAGGTCCCACAGGATTGGGTAAATACCTGATGCGCTCTCCAACTGGTGAAATCATCTTCGGTGGTGAAACCATGCGCTTCTGGGATTTCCGTGGCCCTTGGTTGGAGCCTCTACGTGGCCCCAATGGTCTTGACCTCGAAAAAATCAAGAACGATATTCAGCCTTGGCAAGCTCGTCGCGCTGCTGAATACATGACCCACGCTCCTCTGGGTTCTTTGAACTCCGTAGGTGGTGTGGCTACCGAAATTAACTCGTTCAACTATGTATCTCCTCGCGCTTGGTTGGCGACTTCTCACTTCGTACTAGGATTCTTCTTCTTAGTTGGTCACTTGTGGCACGCTGGTCGCGCACGGGCTGCGGCTGGTGGTTTTGAGAAAGGAATTAACCGTGAAACTGAGCCAGTGATGTTCATGGACGACCTAGATTAGGTTGTAAAGTTTATTTCATCACTGACAATTAAATAATTTAGAGGCTCTTGCATAAAAGCAAGGGCTTTTTTTATAGGAAAATTAGTCATCTCTTGATTAAAGTGAGTGACTTACCAACGTAATTAATACTATGAGCGATTCCAATTTTATTGATGCTTTGGGATGGACATCTGAAGCTAAAGAAAAATTGCAAAATATTCCCTTTTTTGTCCGCTCTCAAGCTAAAGCCAGAATTGAACAGTTGGCTCGTGAAGCAGGCCAAGATGTTGTGACAGCGAATTTGGTAGAACAGGCTAGGCTTGAGTTTGGACAATAAAACATTCTGGAGGTCGTAACAATGACAGTCGCCAAAAATCGAGCAGACCGAGTAATGCTTTATGACATTAGCTGGCAACAGTTTGAAAATCTTCTAAAAGACTTAGGAGAGCATCGGGCAGCAAGGTTAGCTTACGATCGCACTACCTTAGAAATTATGACACCTTTACCTGAACACGAACATTACAAAGAGGTAATTGGCGATTTAGTCAAAGAAATCGCTGATGTGCTGGATTTAGACTATGAAAGTTATGGCTCGACTACTTGGAAGCAAGAAAGCCGAATGGCAGGGGTAGAGTCAGATAACTGCTTCTATTTTCAGAATGAAGCTGCGATTCGGGGTAGATTGGATCTAGACTTGAGACAAGACCCGTCGCCTGATTTGGCACTGGAAATTGATGTTACCAGTAAGTCTCTGAATCGTTTTCCCATTTATGCCCGCCTGGGAGTAACAGAACTCTGGTTTTATGATTCCGGTGAATTAAAGATTTATCTCCTGCAAAATGAGGAATATGTCGAGTCAGAGAAGAGTTTAGTGTTTCCTACTTTAGAAATTCGGGACTTGCCGAAACTGATTGAGCAAAATCGGGCAGATGGCAGACGCGCAATTCGTCAGGCGGTGCGCGAATGGGTGAAGATTTAACTACCCAATCAACCTAATTCATAATTACGAATTACGAATTACGAATTAGTATCAACTCGCTCCCACATTCATCGCTTCTAAAAAAGCCTTCTGGCTCATATCTCTGTAAACTGTATTCAAAGACTTCATTACCACATCACTCGAAGTTGAATTTACTGCATTTTCCTCTTCCTTCGCTAGGGGTATTGCTCCTAAAACATCTAATACCATTTCGCTGGTAGACGGCGCAATCACTACCAAAGATGACTCTAGTGGCTCATTGTATTGCCAGAAAGAATCAATTTTTACCGAGTATTTGTTATTAGGAATTGACTGTTGAATATCGGGCGTTTCTGTGGTAGTGGGTTTAATCTTGGCATTACGTAATTGGCGTAAATCGCTGATAATTTGCTCTTTTGTGCGTCCCCGCAATTGAAATAGTACAAAGGGGTCTTCACTAAATCGCTCGCCTAACTGATAGTACAATGCACCAATGTGTTTACAGGGATTTGCTTTATCAGGACAAGAGCATTTACTGTGGACATCACCAAGGGTAAAAGGAAATATTGAAAGACCATTGGCTGTAAATACTTCTTCTATGTTTTGTGGCATTTCTCCTGCTAGTAATTTGGCAGCAAAAATTGCCCTTTGAGACATGGTTTCAATTACATAACCCCACTGTTCATCGCTAAAAGGTTCAAGGGAAAGGGAAACTTTATAAGGTTCTACTTCACTACCTTGCACCCTAGCTAATACTTTTGCACCTTTAAATTCGATGCTGAGAACATTTCCCTGGCGAGCATAGTTTCTCGCACGTTCTAAACGCTTTTTAAACCGATAGGAATCTAGTAAATCTAGCCATTGTTGTGACCACCATTCTCGACTGGCTTGTAATGTGTAATTAGTCATAAGTCACGTTGCTTCGCTCCGAATTCAAAATTATGGGATAGATGAGTTGATCTCGTTTTGTGACAGTTACCTCAGACTATAGCAATCCTAAATCATTCGTGAACAACAAGATCCCCGACTTCTCCAAGAAGTCGGGGATCTGAGCCTAACGATTTTCACAAATCGAATTATTCCATCCCTGCCTTGCGCCGCAACCGCTCAACTAATCGGCGCGAAAAATCCAAGTGCTGATCGCGCAGGCGCTCTCGGATTTCCAGGGCATCCTGTGCTAACGGTAACGCCTCTGTGTAGCGTTCCTTCTTCTCCAGAACTTGCGCTAAACCCTCGTTAGCGTCAGCCACTAAGTCTTGCCGTCCTAGTTCTTGCGCTAGGGCTAACTCACGCTCGTACCAGGGGCGGGCTTCTGAAGGGCGATCGCGGTCAAGGGCTAGAAGTCCCAAGTTGCCAGAAATATAAGCTTGCTCTTGTTTCAAATCCAGCTTTTCAGCGATCGCCAATGCTTCCTTGTAGTAGGACTCGGCGCGATCATATTGTCCCTGCGATAGCGCAATTCCTCCCAGATTGCTGAAATCAATTGCTACATCCGTCTCGTTACCTAGTTCCCTGTCAATTGCTAAAACATCTTGGTACAGCCGCTCCGCTTCTGCCTCTAAGAGACGATCTAAGCGGATGGTGACAGCGCTTTCCCCTGTGCGGCGGCGGCTGGTGATGATGGCTTTGTTGGGGGTGGGCAGTTTCCGCACAAACTCGGCAATCATATCGCGTTCTTCTGCATTAAGCGTTTCCAAGTTGTCCCAAATTAATAGGGTGCGCCGTCCCCGCAGAGCATCGAGAAGGGCGCGGCGGCGTTCTGTGGCATCAGTCATTTTCACAATATCTGTCTGTCCCAACCCCTTGGCAAATTCCCGGCAGAAGCTATCGAGAGAAGACAGGGCGAGGGTTTCTTCCCGCACTCCTTCAGCTGAAAGCCAGGTAGTCTTGGCAGAAACAAACAGGTAGGCATCAAACAAGGCTTGTTTACGGGCTAGGTGTGCTACCTCCAGCGCTAACGCCGTTTTGCCCATACCACCAATACCATCGATCGCCACGCCCCAACCGCGTTCCTCTGGTGAAAGTGCTTCCAAACAACGGGCGATTTCTTGTTTGCGTCCCACAAACACATGGTTATAGCGGGGCAGGTTATCGGGCAAACTTTCTGGGCGCTTTCGCTGTAACTGGCTTAATCGCGTCTCTAAGCTGGTGACTTCTTTTTGTTTTTCTTCTAGTTCGATTTGCAAATCTACTGGAACTCGAATCCCATAACTAGCTTTTTTTTTCCTCCTCTAATATCTGGAGGGCACGACGAGCGCGGTTAAGAGTTCGCTGTAATGCTTCTTGATTATCCATAAGGTTATATAAAAAATAAATCTAATATTAATACGCTGCACACTATGGAGATCCCCCTAAATCCCCCTTAAGAAGGGGGATTTTAAGAAACTCTCTTGCCCCACTTTTTAAGGGGGGTTGGGGGGATCAAAAGCCTGTGGGGGAACTCTAGTCTTTCACAGTATCCCCCAAAACTCGGCGGCTCGTGTTCGGAACTCGGCAGTTCGTGTTCAGAACTCGGAATGAGAAAAATCATCGTCGGATATTATTTGCTTAATCCAATCCTGTTCTTTGATGCCGGGACTCTAATTCAGTTACCTGGCGGCGTTTCTCTTCTAATTCAATCTGCAAATCCACTGGAATACGAATGCCAAAGGAAGTAGCTTGTTCTTCTAAAATTGCTAACGCTCGTTTTGCTCTTGCCAATGCAGGTGTTACCACTTGTTGATCGGTCATAATTTGCAAGTCTAGAACTGTGGTTGAGCTTGGTAATCCCTTCCCTCCCCGCAGCATGGCAATAGGAAAATCTTCCATCGCCGTATCAAAAAACGGAGTCTGTTCTGCCTGATGTTGTGTTCTGGCGCTCTCTGGAACGATTTTACCCAAATGATTGATCAGATTTGAGAGCATAACTTTGGAATCCCCTGGTTGATTAGCCGCTCCCCGCAATGCCTCAATTAGATGATAAGTATACAGACTCATAGTTCCATCAGGACGTATCCAAGAAACCTGATTGCCTCTGGAGGACGTAAACACCGCCCGTCCTTCACCCTGCTTCAAGGCATCGACTACGCCCTTGGGCAATGCCGTAGCGATAAAATCAGCAGGTAGTTCGCCTTTAGAAGTAGCCATACCTTCTGCATGACAACTATCAATTACCACCCACAACCGCTTTGCTTGAATCTGCCGCAAAGCTTGAGTAAATTCTTGGGCAGATAGGGCGGTGTTAGCAATGTCTGTGGAATTAAAGTCATGTTGCAGCAAATAATAACACTGACTTGATAAATCAAAGCACCCATGACCAGAGTAAAAAACTACAATTGTTGCATCTTTATCGGCAGCAGCCTTTTCCTTTAACCACGTTAATCCATCCAAAATTGCGCTGCGCGTTGTCTGTTGATTCTGCAATAAGCGAATATGTTCTGAATCATCCAGATAGGCACACAAGTTTGGATCGGTTAACACTGTTTTCAGGGCTTGCACATCTTTAACTGTGACAGGCAATGAATATCGAGATTCGGCTGTTGTGCCAACCCCAATTAACAATGCATAACCGTGGGCAAAGTGATTCGACATCATGGCACAGGGTAAAGAAGAAGGTGTGATATTTTTCAATATCGCATATTTAATCTAGTGGTCTGCCCCATTAATTTTGTGAAGTTTGTAGTGAGCGCTTTAGCGCTCAAATTAAGGACTAAAGTTCTTACCCTTCGGGTTCGTTAGTCGCTCATGAGGGAAACCCCCAAGACCGCGCTAACTCGCTACGAACTTATTCTGCATCATCGTCAATTACTGCACTGCGATCGAGTATTAGTAAGTTGCGAAGTTGGTCTGTATCCAGTTCAGTCAACCATTCTTCACCAGCACCTACAACTTGTTCAGCTAGTTGTTTCTTACTTTCAATCATGTCATGAATTTTTTCTTCTAAAGTGCCTGTGCAGACAAATTTATGTACTTGCACATTTCGGGTTTGACCAATCCGAAATACTCTGTCTGTGGCTTGATTTTCCACGGCTGGATTCCACCATCTATCAAAGTGGAATACATGATTTGCTCTTGTTAAATTCAGTCCGACACCACCTGCTTTCAGAGAAAGAATCATAATCGGTGGCCCTTGAGGATCGTGTTGGAAACGGTCGATCATTTCCTCTCGTTGTTTTTTACTGGTACTGCCATATAAAAAGAATATTTCTCGCCCTAGCTGTTTTTCTAAATAGGGTTTAAGTAATTTACCCCACTCAGCAAATTGTGTAAAGATTAAAGCTCTATCGCTTTCTGCTAAAACTTCTTCTAACATTTCTTCTAGGCGCAGAAGTTTTGCTGAATTATGTTGCTCTAATGTAGCTTGTTTCAAGTATTGTGCTGGGTGATTGCAGATTTGTTTGAGTTTAATCAGTAAAGCCAAAATCATCCCCCGACGTTGCAATCCTTCAGCAGATTCTATCTCCACTAAAGATTGTTCTACAACTTGTTGATAAAGTGCGGCTTGTTCACCAGTTAAACCACAAAATACAGTCATTTCTTGCTTATCTGGTAAATCTTGAATGATGTCGCGATCGCTTTTCAATCGCCGCAGTATAAATGGCTGAACTAATGAACGTAATTGAGTCAAAGAAGCGGTATCGCCATACTTTTCAATTGGCATGGCAAACCGACGCTGGAAAAATTGCTTATTGCCTAAATATCCTGGATTGAGAAAATCTAAAATAGACCATAGTTCTTGCAGCCTATTTTCTACTGGTGTCCCTGTCAATGCAATACGGAATGTCGCTTCTAATTCCCGCACTGCTTTTGACTGCTTCGCCTCTGGATTTTTCACATTCTGGGCTTCGTCTAAAACAATTATCTGCCAAGAGACACTTTGCAATGACTTGATATCTCGATGAAGCAGTGAGTAGCTAGTAACGATTAAATCGTGCTTTTTCACTGCTTCTAAAAACGCTTTCCCTTTTGGGCGTTTGTCACCGTGATATTGCAAAATTTTCAGGCTTGGTGCAAATTTATTGACTTCCCTTTCCCAGTTGCCTAAAACAGAAGTTGGACAAACTAATAGTGTTGGATTTTCTAGTGTATACTGTTCTTTAAGATGTAGCAAAAAAGCGATAAACTGCACGGTTTTGCCGAGTCCCATGTCGTCTGCGAGACATGCACCCAAACCCCAACGTTCCAAGAAGGATAGCCAAGCAGCGCCACGTTCTTGATAAGGTCGCAACTGTCCTTTAAAGCCTGCTGGTGTAGGCAAAGGTGCGATCGCTTGATTATTACTTAACGCCCCAATCAACTCTTGCAATGCCCCAGATGCCTCAAAGCTGACCACTGGTAACTTTTCAATTACTTGGGTATCCCCTGTACTGAAACGCAAAGCATCTTCCAGCGAAAGCGCCATTTGGTCTTTGCGAGTGGTAAAAAATGTTTGGGCTGTCTTAATATCTTGAGAGCGCAATTCCACCCACTCGCCGTTAATTTCCACTAGCGGACTATTTAAAGCCACAAGTTTATCAAACTCGGCTTTAGAAATAGTTTGTCCACCAATTGCCAATTGCCATTGGAAATTCAGTAAACTCTGCAACCCTAAACGTCCCTGCTTTTTCTTTGGGGTTTCGGCAGTAATTTTTAAACCCAAACGGTTCGCCCATCCTTCGCGGTTCGCTAAACTGGGAGGCAAAATTACTCCCAAACCACTGTCTTCTAACCTCCAAGCTACAGCTTTGATAAACTCATAAGCTTGCATGGGGGTGATACGAGAAAATTGGGGGTATTCGGTTTCAAAGCTGGGCGCGATCGCTGGATATAATCGAGAAGCTAGCCCCAAACCTCGCAAAAATGTTTCCTGTGGTTGCTCAATTGTTCGATTTTCATAAACCAATCGTTCAACTGGATTGTTCCAAATAGTTGCTGCATCCACCAAAAACTCAGGATCATCAGCCGCTTGCAAATAATACGCCAATGTCCAATCTGTTTCGCCAGACTCTGGAGAACGCAGTTGAAAACAGGTGCGAAATAGAGTTTTAAGAGTTAATTGGTATTGTAGCGGCATAGTCCAAGCCTTCAATGCCGCTTCCAATCGTTCCACTTCAATTGCATCTGCATTAACTGTACCAACTGCACTAGTTAACCCTTGCAACCACTGCCGCACCGCAGATGGTAAAGATGCAATCGCCTTAGCTTCAGTTGGAGGTTGAGAACCCGCCATCCCGCGCACTTGGGCATCTATCGTACTGTTGAGAAATCCCAGCAACAATTCTTGAGGTTCAGTAGGGAAGTTTATATAAAGTAGGGATTGGGAAAACTCCTCCCCAGTCCCCAGTCCCTCCTGATAAGTCCGACAAACCAACGGCATATTCGTAGAAAATCTTTCTAGACGGGTTCCATCTACAGCACTGTCTAAAAGTACTTGCCACTTAGTAGCGAACACACCATCTGATTGTCGGTTAATTGTTGGTAAAAACTTACACCGCGAGATTAAATCTAAACTCCACCGGGAAACTTGCGACCAAAAACGTAAATCTCCTCCTAAAAAGGCATCTTCCCCTTTAGCAGCATTTAAGGGAACAGCAGCGAGAAATTTTACCGCCTCGCTGGGGTTGAGACAAAAACCTTCAACTCGCCACGGTTGCAAATATTGCGGGGAGTCTGTATCTAGCTCCAAGCTAGCAGAATGTACCGGGAAAATCCCTGCTGTTCCTTCGCTACTGCCTTCTGGGATATAAGTTGGCACCGCAATTATTTGCGAATGCGTTGGCATTATCTGGGTAGGACTGGCGGCTTTACGTGTTCGCCCAGTAGTAGCCATCGCAACTTGAGGTTGCTGGATGAAGTTGGTAATTGCCATGTTCTGGGAAACCAACCACTCACTCAACTCCACTGATGTCATTGCCAATGGATGTAATGGGATATCTCCAGATCCACTAGACTCTAAATTCACTCGTGGCGATCGCCAAGTTTCCCCCCAAATAAATAAACAACCATTTTGATTTTTTAGTAACCAATTACAGTGTAAAATCGCCATTTGCTAATTACTCAGATTCTCGTAAAATTCAATAATGAAAATTGCAATTATTCTACTTTTTACATCTTCACGAAAAGATTTTTTAGCTCAAACTTGCATATTTAATATTTAAACAAATATTTTATTTAAAAATTCTTCATAATGATTTTCCCCCTAATTAAAGTTTTAAAAAATGAACCTATCCCACTATTCAAAAAAAACCTACTTCGTTCCGTAAAATGCCCTTGAAAACCTTAATTTTTCGTTTTCAGTTCTCAATAAGCTTAAGCTTTATAGCACAAATATTATTAGTGGGATAGGTTCATGGGATATTAGTGGAACTAGATTATATGCATCCTCAAGAACAGGAGGTTGTAAGAGCATTACTCAATGTTGTAATTGTTGAAGGTAAAACTTATCCCCAAAAGCAACCTCTATCTCAGGCAGAATTTTCAGCTTACTGGTTGAGTAAGGATGCCTTTGTTGTCAGGATATCTGGTCAGGATGTTACACACAAGCCAAAAGAAATATTAGGGGCGTTTTATTTAAAACCAAACTTTCCCGGTCGGTGTTGCCATATTTGCAACGCTGGTTTTATTGTACAACCTGCCTTACGCGGCCAGGGGATTGGGCGGTTCATGGGGGAGGCAATGCTCTTGATAGCAGCAAACCTAGGCTACGAAGCAGTAATGTTCAATTTGGTCTTTGAAACCAATATACCTTCAATTACCCTTTGGCAGTCGTTAGGATTTGAGATCATTGGGCGCATTGAGCGTGCGGCAAAGCTAGAGGATGAAGTAGTAGACGCGCTGATCATGTATCGCACTTTGGATTTGTTAACTGTTGACAGTTAACCCTCAACAGTTATCTTTGTATGTACCAGAAGCCAGTCATAGTACATAAATGTTAGGATTGCCACAGAAAGAGAATAGCGAAAGAGAAGGAAAAAAAACTGAATGGCAGAAGTTGATAAGTCAATATCCTTCGATGGAAGGGATATTCGGCTGAAAGTAGGCTTACTAGCTCCCCAGGCAGGTGGGTCGGTTTTGATAGAATCAGGGGATACATCCGTTTTAGTGACAGCTACGCGATCGCAAGCCAGAGAAGGCATTGATTTTCTTCCACTCACAGTAGATTACGAAGAAAGGCTGTATGCCGCCGGTAGAATTCCCGGAGGGATTATGCGGCGCGAAGGTCGTCCACCAGAAAAAACAATTCTCACCAGTCGTCTTATAGACCGTCCCATGCGTCCCCTGTTCCCTTCATGGCTAAGGGATGACCTGCAAATTATTGCTTTAACGCTGTCGATGGACGAGTTAGTTCCACCCGATGTGCTAGCAGTTACAGGTGCTTCAATCGCTACCCTGATTGCCCAGATTCCTTTTAATGGGCCAATGGCAGCAGTGCGGGTTGGTTTAGTGGGAGATGATTTCATTATTAACCCCACTTATGCAGAAACTGAAGCTGGCGACTTGGATCTGATAGTAGCAGGTTCACCACATGGCGTGATCATGGTGGAGGCGGGAGCCAATCAGTTGCCAGAGCGAGATATTCTTGAGGCGATTGACTTTGGTTATGAAGCAGTGCGGGACTTAATCAAAGCGCAGCAAGATTTAATCGCAGAACTGGGTCTAGTAATAGTGCAAGAAGCACCACCAGAAGTAGACCAGACTCTGGAAAATTATATCCGCGATCGCGCTAGCGGTGAGATTAAAAAAATCCTGTCTCAATTTAGTTTCACCAAACCCCAACGCGATGCAGCTTTAGATGTCGTCAAGGATGAAATTGCCGCGACGATTACCGAACTGCCAGAAGAAGACCCAATTCGAGTTGCCGCAACTGCAAATAAGAAGGCACTTGGTAACACTTTTAAAGATATTACCAAACACTTCATGCGGCGACAAATTATTGAAGATAACGTCCGCGTTGATGGTCGTAAACTCGATCAAGTGCGTCCCATTTCTTGTTTAGTTGATGTCTTACCAAAGCGAGTCCACGGTAGCGGTTTATTTAACCGGGAACTAACTCAGGTATTATCCACTTGTACTCTGGGTACACCTGGGGATGCTCAAAACCTTAACGATGACATGCAGTTAGATCAGCACAAGCGTTATCTGCATCATTACAACTTCCCGCCGTTCTCAGTCGGGGAAACTAAGCCAATGCGGGCCCCAGGAAGGCGCGAAATTGGTCACGGCGCATTAGCAGAACGAGCGCTGCTACCTGTGCTACCGTCAAAAGAACAATTTCCCTACGTGATTCGCATCGTATCGGAAGTGCTTTCCTCGAACGGTTCCACCTCAATGGGTTCAGTGTGCGGTTCCACCCTCGCTCTGATGGATGCTGGTGTACCAATTCTCAAACCCGTCAGTGGTGCAGCAATGGGTCTGATTAAGGATGGGGACGAAGTGCGAATCCTCACCGATATTCAGGGCATTGAAGACTTTTTGGGCGACATGGACTTCAAAGTTGCTGGTACAGATACCGGAATTACCGCCCTGCAAATGGATATGAAAATCTCCGGTTTGTCGTTGGAGGTTATTTCCCAAGCCGTTCACCAAGCTAAAACAGCCCGGTTGCACATTCTGGAGAAAATGCTTGCCTGCATTGATACGCCACGGACTGAAACCTCACCTTATGCCCCACGTCTGTTAACAATCAAGATTGATTCAGACATGATTGGTCTGATCATCGGCCCTGGAGGCAAGACTATTAAGGGTATTACAGAGGAAACTGGTGCAAAAATTGACATCGAAGATGATGGCACCGTGACGATTTCTGCTGTGGATGAGAACAAGGCCAAGAGAGCCAAAAACATCATCCAAGGCATGACTCGCAAGCTGCATGAAGGAGATGTCTATGCAGGGCGCATCACTCGGATTATACCGATAGGTGCATTTGTGGAATTTCTGCCTGGAAAAGAAGGGATGATCCACATCTCACAACTAGCTGACTACCGCGTTGGCAAAGTTGAGGATGAAGTAGCGGTGGGCGATGAAGTGATTATCAAAGTGCGCGAAATTGATAACAAAGGTCGGATTAATCTCACCCGCTTAGGTATCCACCCAGATCAAGCAGCAGCAGCAAGGGAAGCTGCGGCGGTGAATCGGTAACTCGATTTGGGATTTTAGATAAAATCTAAAATCCGCGATGCCTACTGTGAAGGCATCGCCGTATGCTTCTCTAATTAGTTGCAATTTTAACTTGATAGCAAGAAGACAGTTAATAAATGTTTTAAACTCGCCTATACCTGTTCAGCAACGTTATTACATTATTTATATGATTTTGGCAAGCCGTAATTAAAGTAATTTAAACTATACCTTTTATGTATTTACAAATTGAGCAGATTGTCTGATCATAACGACACAAGACAAAAGATGATGAACAAAACTTTTTTTTATAAGAAGTGTTAGTTTATGTAATTTGTCTGATGAATGTTCTGTCAAAAATATCATGGCTTTAGTTCAAACAATAAATAAACTGACATCAAGTCAAGTCCCCAGACTCAATGATTGCAGTTCACAAAGCCTGCTCAACTACTTTGAGACTTCTTGGCGACTTGAAGAAACACTCATGAAAAGTTTGGTTGGGGAAGAAACTTTTTATCTTAACCCCGATCCTTTAAGAAACCGTCTAATTTTTTATCTTGGTCATTCAGCCGTTTTTTTTATCAACAAGTTAATTGCCGTTGGTTTAATCAAAGCTCGAATTAATTCAGAATACGAAACCCTATTTGAAATCGGAGTTGATCCACAAACACCAACAGAACTCGAAGCAGCTATGCAAGGGGTTAGCTGGCCTGATGTAGAAAAAGTTTGGCAATATCGGGATAAGGCACAAGAGGCGATCACAAAAGTTATTCAAAATACTCCCCTGGATCTGCCGATTCATCAACAGCATCCCTTCTGGGCTTTGCTGATGGGAATAGAACATAGTCGCATTCACTTTGAAACCTCTTCGATGCTGGTGCGTCAATTGCCTACTGATCGCTTAAAACGTCCCCAAGGCTGGAATTATGCACCTAGCAACGCGAACATTCCCAACAATGAAATGCGCCGGGTTCCGGGTGGTGTGGTGAAACTAGGAAAACCCAAGGATGATCTTACATTTGGTTGGGATAGCGAATATGGCGATCGCACTGTTGAAGTTAAACCGTTTTTAGCTAGTCAATATCTCATCACTAACGGAGAATATCTGAAATTTGTTCAGGCTGGTGGTTACAACAATCCCGATTACTGGAATGCTGAATCTTGGGATTGGAAGCAACTCTACAACGTCCAACATCCAAAATTCTGGATACCTTTCGAGGATGGCCACCGCTATCGAGCTACATTCGACGAAATAGACTTACCCCTAGACTGGCCTGTAGAAGTCAATTACTACGAAGCGATCGCATTTTGCCGTTCTCAAGGCTCAGAAATTCGCTTGATGACTGAAGCCGAATGGAATCAAGCTTTACTTATCTCTGAGGATAATTCGTTATCAACTAACTATAATCTCAACTTACAATTCATTTCCCCTAGCCCAGTGGGAATGTTCAAACCAGCTAATAGTGCTTCTGGGCTTTACGATCTCAGAGGAAATCTCTGGGAATGGCTGGGAGACACATTCAACGCTCTACCAGGATTTGAACCTCATCCGCTTTACGCAGATCAAGCAGCACCATTTTTTGATGATAAACATCAGATGATGCTCGGCGGCTCTTGGGCTACTAATGGTTCAATGGCATTACCAACCTATCGCAACTGGTTTCGTCCCTACTTTTATCAACACTCTGGTTTTAGAATTGCCCAAGACATTTGAAAGGAGATTACAGAGAATGAAACCAAATGCAATCCCACCAAAACCCGGCCAAGAATCAGTTTGGGATTATCCCCGTCCGGCTCGTTTAGAAGATAGCAACAAATTAATTCGGATAATTTGTAATGGTACTGTTTTAGCAGAAACAACTAAAGCTAAAAGAGTCTTAGAAACTAGCCATCCTCCTGTTTATTACCTTCCTTCTGAAGACATTAAACTAGAATATCTGATTGAAACACCTAAAAAAACTTGGTGTGAATGGAAAGGCAAGTGTCAATATTATGATATCAGCATCGGTGAAAAGTATATAAATAACGCTGCTTGGCGATATATTGAACCCACACCTGATTTTGTAACGATTCAAGAATACTATGCTTTTTACCCTAGTTTAATGGATGCTTGCTATGTAAATGATGAGCTAGTTATGTCTCAACCTGGCGATTTCTATGGTGGATGGATTACTGCTGATATTGTCGGGCCATTTAAAGGTAGCCCTGGAACAATGGGGTGGTAAGGGACTTCCAACTAAAAAAATAATCAATCGTTTTGGAAGGCAGGGTGAGCTGGCGCTACAGGGGAGGCAGGGGGAGAAAAAATTGGCTAGCGGTTCCCACTCAGATGCGGTACAACGTTATATCGTAAGGTTTAGGGGCACGGCATACCGTGCCCCTACGGGTTACTTGCTGTTTTGCTTAAGCTTTTTTCAACCAGCTAAACATAGCGCGTAAATCTTTCCCGACTTCCTCAATTTTGTGTTCAGCTTCTTTACGACGCATGGCGGTAAATCCTGGTTTCCCAGCTTGGTTTTCAAGAACGAATTCTCGTGCAAATTGCCCAGATTGAATTTCGCTGAGAATCTTCTGCATTTCAGCTTTGGTTTGTTCAGTAACAATCCGCGGCCCACGGGTATAATCACCATATTCAGCAGTGTTAGAAATGCTGTCGCGCATTTTAGCTAAACCACCTTCTACAACCAAGTCAACAATCAGCTTGACTTCATGCAGACATTCAAAATAAGCCAATTCTGGTTGATAACCAGCTTCTACCAAAGTTTCAAATCCGGCTTTGATTAAAGCACTCAAACCACCGCACAATACCGCTTGTTCGCCAAATAAATCTGTTTCGGTTTCTTCGCGGAAAGTCGTTTCGAGAACACCAGCGCGAGTACCACCGATACCTTTAGCATAAGACATGGCGCGATCGCGTGCCTGACCACTAGCATCTTGATAAACTGCAAACAGCGCTGGTACGCCTTCACCACCTTCATAAGTGCGCCGTACCAAATGCCCCGGCCCTTTGGGTGCTACCATCACCACATCTACGTTAGCCGGTGGTACAACTTGCCCAAAGTGAATATTGAATCCGTGGGCAAAAGCTAACACATTCCCTTCTTGTAGATTGGGTTCAATTTCGTTTTTGTAAATCGTTTTTTGCACTTCATCAGGTAACAAAATCATGATGAAATCAGCAGCATTGGCAGCATCTGCAACATTTTTCACAGTTAACCCAGCTGCTTCAGCTTTTGCTACTGACTTACTACCCGGATATAGTCCCACAATCACATTCAAACCACTATCTTTGAGATTGAGAGCGTGGGCATGACCTTGAGAACCATAGCCGATGATAGCAATAGTTTTTCCAGCCAAAAGGTCTAAATTGGCATCTTCGTCATAATACATCCGGGCCATAGAAGCATCTCCTGTCAGCAAGCATCGTCATTTATTGGCAGGCTTACGATTGTACCTCAAATTGAGTAACCACAGATGAACTATCAATCATTCAATTTATCTCTTTGGACTGAGGAGGGAGCAGGGGGCAGGGGGAGCAGGGGAGGCAAGGGAAGAAAACTAATGACAAATGACTAATGACAAACCCTGTTACATAAATCGCAACAATGCAGGCTTTGAGTTTTAGTTCAGTAATACTGGGGTTAACTTCATCTATCTAGGGGTAGATTATGTACGCTTCGACTAAATTACCGCGCACATCTGCTTTATTTATAAGTGCATTATTAGGAGGGGTGATTTTCACTAGTTGCGCCTCTTCCCATCAGTCGGGAAATCAGGCTTTACCTCCAATGGCAGGCGATGGCTCGGTAAATCAATTATCTGCTCGTGAAAGCAGTATTTCCCAAAAGGCGGAAGCTGCATCTATAGTCCGTTCTCGTGCCCAACTCATCAAAAAGGCAGCAATATCTTTGACTGTCAACTCTGTAGAGAAGACTATTGATGCTGTTTCACAAATTATCAATAAACAGCAGGGGGATTTGATCGGGTTGAAACAACAACAACCCAAAACCGACAACCCGCGTTACACAGCAACAATCCAATTGCGGATACCAGAAAACCTGCTGGAACCTACCCTAGAAGAGCTAGCTAAATTGGGCACTGTTGAAAGTCGTAATATCACGGCAGAAGATGTGGGCGATCGCCTGGTAGATTTCCAAGCTAGATTAACCAATTTGCAAAAAACTGAAGCCAATTTGCAAAAAATTATGGATCGGGCGGGTTCTATTAGAGATGTGCTTAGTGTTGCCCAAGAACTAAGCAATGTCCGGGAAACCATAGAACAAATTAATGCCCAACTCAAAAGCCTACAAAATCAAGTTGCTTATTCCACTATTACGCTAAATTTACAAGCAGCAGTTTCTAGCACCAGTTCACAACCTGCCTTTGGTTTGCAAGTTCAGGAAACTTGGAACAAATCCACCCACTCCCTTAGTTCATTTTCCGTTGGCTTACTCAAGCTGGGTATTTGGTTAATTGTTTACAGTCCTTATTTGTTAATTTTTGCTGCTCTTATCTATAGTTTTACCCGTTGGCGGCGAACTCATTCACCACGTTTGACACAAACACCAGAATCAACTGGTTCTGAGTGAATTTGCATAAATCTTACATCTACCCTTGATAAATTTACACAAGCAAAGAGCGATTCAAATATTCCCAACTCTTATTATCTGCGCCTCCATATTGAAAGTTCTGTTTCTCTTGTAGTTTTGATTACTTTAATCCTTCATCAAATGTAAACAGGAATACAAAAAATATGATGACAAGTTTGATACAAATTTGTTAAGAATAGTTACAATAGTTGGAATACCGGATAATATTTCTTATGGTAAATTCACTTGACAATAATCCACCTCATCAAGTAGTTATTGTTGGCGGTGGTTTTGGTGGACTGTATGCGGCCAAAACACTTGCTAAGGCGGCAGTAAACGTTACTTTGATCGATAAACGTAACTTTCATCTATTCCAACCCCTCTTATACCAAGTTGCCACAGGTGCGCTATCTCCTGCGGATATTTCTTCACCGTTGCGTTCTGTACTTAGTAAGAGCAAGAATACAAAAGTGCTGCTGGGAGAGGTGAATAATATTGATCCAGAAGCAAAACAAGTGACTGTAGGCGACGAAGCAATAGCTTACGACACGTTAATTGTCGCTACAGGAGCCAAGCATTCCTACTTTGGCAAAGATAACTGGGAAGAGTTTGCCCCAGGCTTGAAAACAGTAGAAGATGCCATAGAAATGCGTCGCCGGATTTTTACGGCGTTTGAAGCGGCAGAAAAAGAAACAGATCCAGTAAAACGTCGTGCCTGGTTAACCTTTGTAATTGTTGGTGGTGGTCCAACTGGTGTAGAGTTAGCTGGTGCGATCGCAGAATTGGCAAATCAAACTCTCAAAGAAGATTTTCGCAACATCGACACATCAGAAGCCAAGATTTTGCTACTAGAAGGGCTGGATCGGATTTTGCCACCCTTTGCACCAGAGTTATCACAAGAAGCGGAAGCATCCCTGACGCGGTTAGGGGTGGTTGTGCAGACAAAAACATTGGTAACAAATATTGAAAATGATATTGTTACCCTCAAACAAGGCGATGAAGTTAAAGAAATTGCCTCAAAAACGGTATTATGGGCAGCAGGTGTGAAAGCTTCAGCAATGGGAAAAGTGCTAGCAGAACGCACAGGTGCTGAATGCGATCGCGCTGGACGGATTATCGTCGAACCTGACTTGAGTATTAAGGGACATCCCAATATTTTTGTAGTTGGCGACTTAACAAATTTTTCTCATCAAAATGGTAAACCCTTACCTGGTGTTGCACCTGTAGCGAAGCAAGAAGGTGAATATGTAGCAACATTAGTCCAACAGCGACTTGCAGGTAAAAATTTGCCACCCTTTGCTTATACCGATCATGGTAGTTTAGCGATGATTGGACACAATTCTGCTGTAGTCGATTTGGGCTTTATCAAGCTGACAGGTTTCTTTGCATGGTTGTTTTGGCTAGTGATTCACATTTACTTCTTAATTGAATTTGACAACAAATTAGTAGTAATGATTCAGTGGGCATGGAACTATTTCACTCGTAATCGTGGAGCAAGATTAATTACAGGTCACGAATCGCTTACGCAGTTAGGAATTAGCGATCGCAACAGTTACACATCGGCCGATAATAAACAGCCAGTAAATGTCTAGTTGTCATTAGCCATTAGTTATTCTCCCCCTGCTTCCCCTGCCTCCCCTGCTCCCTCATCCCCACTCCCCATAACAAAGTTATCGCCCTCATAAATTAGCAGTAAGCTATTTTAGGGCGTTTTTTCATAATGTACACATGGCAACTATTAACAACAACTACCTGAAACTGAAAGCAGGTTATCTGTTTCCAGAAATTGCTCGGCGGGTGAATGCCTTTGCAGAAGCCAATCCTGATGCTAAGATAATTCGGCTGGGCATTGGCGATGTTACCGAACCTCTGCCGGAGGCTTGCCGCACAGCTATGATAAAGGCTGTGGAAGAAATGGGCGATCGCAATACCTTCAAAGGCTACGGGCCAGAGCAAGGCTACGCTTGGTTACGGGAGAAAATTGCTACTAAAGATTTCCAAGCACGGGGAGCGGATATAGATGCTTCCGAAATTTTTATCTCCGATGGTTCCAAGTGCGACACCGGTAATATTCTGGAAATTTTTGGACATGACAACATAATTGCCGTTACTGACCCCGTTTATCCCGTATATGTAGACACCAACGTTATGGTGGGAAATACCGGGGATGCCAACGACAAAGGCGAGTTTGAGGGTTTAGTTTATCTACCAATTACGGCTGATAACAACTTTACCGCCGAAATTCCCTCAAAGAAAGTCGATTTAATCTATCTCTGCTTTCCCAATAACCCCACTGGCGCAACTGCTACCAAGGAATATTTAAAGGCATGGGTAGATTATGCCAAAGCTAATAACTCGATTATTTTCTTTGATGCAGCCTACGAAGCTTACATTACCGATCCTTCAATTCCCCACTCAATTTATGAAATTGAAGGTGCAAGAGAAGTTGCGATCGAATTTCGATCTTTCTCCAAAAATGCAGGTTTTACAGGAACACGTTGCGCGTTAACCGTTGTACCGAAGACGCTCACAGCAAAAGCCGCCGATGGTTCCGATGTGGAACTATGGAAACTCTGGAATCGCCGACAGTCTACCAAATTCAATGGCGTTTCTTACATCGTCCAACGAGGAGCAGAAGCAGTTTATTCTGAAGAAGGACAGGCACAAATCAAAGGATTGGTTAGTTTCTATCTAGAAAACGCCAAAATTATCCGTGAGAAACTCACAGCCGCCGGATTATCAGTTTATGGAGGCGTGAATGCACCTTACGTTTGGGTAAAAACGCCTAATGGTTTATCCAGTTGGGAATTCTTTGATAAGTTGCTGCAAACCGTGAACGTTGTAGGAACACCTGGTTCTGGGTTTGGTGCTGCGGGTGAAGGTTACTTCCGCATTTCGGCATTCAACAGCCGGGAGAATGTCGAAGAGGCGATGAAGCGGATTACAGAGAAGTTTAAGGTGTAGAGCGATCGCTTTTAGCCGCTTTTGTTAAACTCATTCTATTAGTCTAAAGGTTACGGTGGGCTGGATTATCCACCGTAACCTGACAGATAATTATTTTAACTCAGATTACTCATATTCTGGTTATGACTGCTGCCATTCCCGTTTTCAAACCTGTTAGCCAAATGCAATTAGCACCTGGTAGCAAGGTGTCACTTCTCCTCCTTTAAAACCTGCACCTAAAGTTAAAGCAGTCAAACCCAATTTGGCAGCAAAATCCCAAGGAGGTAGCTGTGTGTAGAAAGAATCAACGATTGTTGAGATACCAAGCCCGATATACTTGGTTGTTCCACTCAATCCAACAATTGCTGCTATTATCGCACCACCTATTAAAGGACGCATTGGAGGATAAGATATCTTGGTTTTAAACAAATGGCTGATTTTGTGAGTTACTTTAGCAAAGAATCTTGCGACTATTCCAAAGATTACACCTGCAATAATTGCAGAAATTAGTCCCCAAATTGTGAGCGTCGGTATTAACGGAGCGTGTCGGTATGCGGTATGATGCAAACCCAATAGTAAGGTGACTTGATTCCCTACGATCGCAGCAATCAAAGAAGGAAAAAGAGCGTCGTAATGAATTTTACCAATCGCTAAAACTTCCAGACCAAATACGGTTCCAGCTAAGGGAGTACCGAAAACTGAAGCAAATCCCCCACTTATACCCGCCGTTAACAAAATTCGCCGATTAGCCCCTTTAAAATGCAGTATTTTAGTCACCTGATCTGCCAAAGAAGCACCCATTTGTAATGCTGTCCCTTCACGACCGGCTGAACCACCAAAAAAATGGGTGAGGTCTGTTCCTAGTAACACAAGAGGAGCCATACGGAAGGGAATAACCTTTTTGGGATTATGTATTTCTTCTAGTAAAAGGTTATTTCCGGCTTCTACAGTTTGACCAAATTGATGATAAATCCAACCGCTCAAGAAGCCGCCAAGGGGAAGAAAGGCGATAATCCAGCGATGTGATTCCCGCCAATTAGTTGCCCATTCCAATGATGCTAAAAGAGCCGCAGAAGCTATTCCAGCAAGAATGCCAGCTACAACGGAAATAGGCAGCCATTTGATTAGGTGGGGGAAGGCAATAAAAGGTTCAAATTGACGTAATTGTTTCATATTAATTCGTAATTCGTAATGACGCTCCTGCGTCGCTCTAAGCGTAAAGCCTACGGCATAGCATCGCTTAGGGCGCAGCCTCTCGTAGAGAAGGCTTTACGCTGCGCTAACGTAATTCGTAATTAAATTGAGTTGGGTTCACGGTTTTCTAGCAAGATTACAGGTATTGGGCTGGCTTCTAAGACTGCTTGTGATACTGAGCCAATCAGCACTTGTTCCCAAGGTTGATGTCCGCGTTTTCCCATAACGATCGCAGTGACAGAATACTCTTGAGCAATGCGAATAATCTCTTCTGGCACTGCACCTGTAACAGTCACAAACTCATATCTAATATCAGATAATAACTGTTTGGTTTGTTCTTTTATTTGTTGGATATCTTGCTGGTTTGAGGTGTTAATTATATGCAAGACGATCGCTTCTCCATTACTGCGGCGTGCTAAATCTGCTACTTTGGTTAAAACTTCTGTGGCTAAACTAGATGTATCCACTGCTGCCAGCAATAAGGTACGAGTAGCAACTGTGACTTTATTAGGGTCAACTTCGCCTTTGGTGAGCAATTTCGGGGCAAAAGTCATGGTTGCCCAAGCTCCTAACGGTGCAGTGATTAAAATTGAAAGAGCTGCGATCGCTAAAATTATCTCACCCCCCGCAATTCCTTGAGAGAGGGGTATTGCCCCAATAGCAGCTTGGACTGTGGCTTTAGCTGAGTTTCCTGGGAGCAAAAATAATCTTTCTCGCCAATTCCAATTACTACCCAAAGTTGAGAGATACCAGCCTAGAATTCGACCAATTAGTAAACCAATTGCTAAAATTAAAATGCCTGGTAACAGAATCTTCTCTAATACTTGCAGTTGAATAGTTGCCCCTAATAAGACAAACAAAAAAATCTCAGCTACTATCCATAAACTGTCAAATCCGCCCCGTAATCTTCGTGCTAGGGGAGCATCTAATTCAATTAAGAAAAATCCCATAGCCATTGCTGCTAAATAACCAGAAAAATAAGGTAAGGCATGAGCAGCAATTACCAGGAATAAAGCTAAACTGGCAGCAATTACAGTATCTTGAACGATATTCTGAGTCCAGTTTTGTTTAATTAATAGTAGAACTAATAAACGAGCTGCTAAATAGCCTAATAATACTCCTAGGAATATTTGCATGATAATTTGAAATGGCAGCAGTTGGAGAGCAGTCAAAGTGAATCCCCCAGGTAGGGCAATCTGCTCAACACCTCCGTCACCTAAGAAACTTAGCAGTAGGCTAAAAACTAGCAATAGCAGCACATCAGATAAAGCACTACCAGTTAAAATTGCATCGGGAATTCCTTTAGTGACACCCCAGCCTAAACTTTTCAGCCTAAGCATTCCTGGGACAATTACAGCTGGAGATTCAGCGCCAATTACACAGCCCAACAGTAACCCAGTGGGAAAGTTAAATTTAAAAATTATCATAGCGGCAAGAGTGATCGCGATCGCTTCTGTTGCTGCTGGCAAAAATCCCAAACGTAGCGCCACAGTTCCCTGTTGAGCTAGCTTTTCTCTATCTAAACCCAGTCCGGCTTTCATTAAAATAATCATTACTGCCAAAGTTCTTAACTCATCAGCAGCACCCAGCACATCTGAACTGATAACATTCCGAACTTGGGGGCCAAGAATAATCCCCACTAAAATCATGCCAATTAAAGGCGGAGCTACTAAACGACGGGCAAGTTGACCGGCAAAAAAGCCCATCATTAAAATCCACAATACACTGGCTAGCATCCCATAACTCCTTGAAGTGCGATTTGTAGACAGATACTTTCTACAGGAGAGTCAGGTAATGCATTTAGCCAAGCCCTACTCTCCCGCAGTCAGCGGAGAAAGTAGGAGCCATCAGCCTCCAGTCATGAATTTAACCTGTACTGGAAAGGCGGTTTTGGCGAGCTCCATCGCCATAAATACTATTTAATTAATTCAACAATACCATTTTGACTTTTGTATTGCTTTTTCATACTTGTAATTTCTACCTGGATAAATAATTTATTTCTATAGATAGATGCGTTTATGATATTTATAAGTATAAAGCTTCTTACTAAGAGAACGAATATTAAAAACAACTATAATTAGTATTTATAAAGGTTAAGTAGGAAAACCGTAGTTATCTGATAGGTTTTCTGTACCATATATCTAAGTTTAGCTGGATAAAATCAAAATGTAGCTTCATGAATGCTGTTTAAGAGAAAAATAATACAGCATTAGCAGGAGAGCGAAAATATGACAAATCAATTGAAAACGGCTGTTTTGCTAGCTGCTTTAAGTGGTCTTTTGATCGCAATTAGTTACTGGGTAATTGGCGGTTCTGGTGGCTTAATTATTGGAATTGCCTTGGCAGCAGTAACAAACCTGTTTTCTTGGTATCAATCAGATAAGATTGCCCTGGCAGCATACCGCGCCCAGCCTGTAAGTGAAGGGCAAGCACCGGGACTTTATCGGATGGTGCAAAGATTAAGCGATCGCGCTAATATTCCTATGCCTAGAGTTTACATTGTCCCAAGTCAAGGTGCTAACGCCTTCGCTACAGGACGCGATCCAGAACACGCTGCTGTTGCTGTTACCGAAGGCATTTTGAAGATATTGCCAGAGGACGAACTCGAAGGCGTTATCGCCCACGAACTCACCCACATTATTAATTGTGACACCCTCACACAAGCTGTTGCTGCTACTGTTGCTGGTGCGATCTCATTCCTAGTGCAAATGGTGAGTTACAGCTTATGGTTTGGCGGTGGTTCACGAGATGACAACAGAGGTGCAAATCCAATGGGCGTCTTATTAACAGTAATGCTTGCGCCATTGGCTGCGACGATTATTCAGTTAGGAATTTCGCGCACACGAGAATTTTCTGCTGATGCAGGTTCAGCTAGATTAACTGGTAATCCCCGCGCCTTAGCCAGGGCACTGCAACGGTTAGAAGCCTCAGCAAAGCAGATGCCTTTAAATGCCAATCCAGCTTATGAGCCGTTATTAATTATCAATCCTATCTCTGGGCAGTTTATGGGTAACTTGTTCTCCAGTCACCCTGCTACAGAGGAGCGAGTTGCAGCATTGCTGAAACTAGAGCAACAACTGCCAATAACAACTTATTAATTAGTCCTTAGTCATTGGTCATTTGGGAAATTTACAATGGCTCATGACTACCATTATAGGGTGCAGTTTTCATCCGATACTAAGCTTTGTAATTTAAGGATGTTTTAACTATGACTGCTAACAATATCAACTCCTTTGGAACCGGAATAATTGAATCTAGCGAATCCATAGTAATTGTAGAAATTAGTCCTCAAAGCGACAAATTGGTAGAAACCGAAATGGCTGGCGGAAGTGATGAAGTGAAGCGCGAAACCAAAGCGCTGATTGAGGCATTAGAAAGACGCAGCCAAGCAGAGTCAGCAGGTACTCTCACGCGTGAAACTTATTTGAAAGCTGTGCGACAAGCACGGGAATTGATTGAAGGAAGGAAACTGATAGAACGCGATCGCTTAGAAGACTCTTGGGCGATAATTCAGGATGAAGCTGAGAGAAACTGGCATTTAATGATGAAAGACTTCGTAGACTTCAGCTTTCGCCTGCAAAAAGCAGCTATTGCTGCTTGGAAAACCTTCAATCACCCTTACTCTCGTTAGTTAGACGAACCTCTTGCTATCTTGAACTAAACTTCAAGTCTGTCCCTCTCCGAATCGGAGAGGGACAGGTTTTGCGTAGTAAAACCAGGGAGAGGTCTTTTTATATAGATTTTCGGTCACGGATAAGATAAAGGAGTAATTACAGCTCCTCACACAAATAGCAATGACTTCAACCCTGCGGAAACTTCCTCGTCTTAATAGCCCAACCCTGCATCAGTTACCCAATGGTTTGACAATCATAGCGGAGCAGATGCCAGTTGAAGCTGTAAACCTCAACTTATGGATTAAAGTTGGTTCAGCCGTAGAATCTGATGCCATTAATGGCATGGCTCACTTTTTAGAGCACATGATTTTTAAGGGAACAGAACGACTGGCTAGCGGCGAATTTGAACGGCGAATTGAAGAACGAGGTGCTGTTACCAATGCCGCAACTAGTCAAGACTATACTCATTACTATATAACCACTGCTCCCAAAGATTTTGCCGAGCTTGCTCCACTACAAATAGATGTAGTAACAAATGCTAGTATTCCTGATAATGCTTTTGAACGTGAGCGATTAGTCGTTTTAGAAGAAATTAGGCGTTCAGAGGATAATCCCCAACGGCGGACATTTCGACGGGCGATGGAGACAGCCTTTGATGAACTACCTTATCGCCGTGCGGTATTGGGGCCTGAATCGGTGATTGCCGAACTGAAACCCCAACAGATGCGGGATTTTCATACTAGTTGGTATCAACCCCAGTCAATTACTGCTGTAGCTGTGGGCAATTTGCCTGTGGAAGAATTAATTGCAACCGTTGCTGAAGGATTTACAAAAGCCACTAAAACTCCCCACTTCCCACTCCCCACTCGCCACTCCCCACTAAATCCTGAATCACCATTTACAGAAATTGTCCGTCGAGAATTTGTAGATGAAAGTCTCCAGCAAGCAAGACTAGTGATGCTTTGGCGGGTTCCAGGAATAGTTCAGTTAGATCGCACCTATGGACTGGATGTTTTAGCAGGAATTTTGGGACATGGACGGACATCAAGACTGGTGAGGGATTTACGAGAAGAACGGGGATTAGTTTCTTCAATTTCTGTGAGCAACATGAGCAATCATCTGCAAGGGACATTTTACATTTCAGCTAAATGTGCAGTGGAAAATTTAGGAGAAGTAGAGGATGCGATCGCTCAACATATTCGCACAGTCCAAACCGAATTAGTCACAGAATCAGAAATTGCCCGTGTGCGGCGGCGGGTAGCGAACAGATTTATTTTTGGCAACGAAACACCAAGCGATCGCTCTGGGTTGTATGGTTATTATCAGTCTTTGGTGGGAGATTTAGAACCCGCCTTTAACTACCCAGATCATATTCAGAGCCAAGATGCAACTGACTTAATGCAAGCAGCCAAAGAGTATCTTTCTCCAGATGCTTATGGTGTAGTAGTCGTCAAACCGTAAATTAAAAATGGAGAATGGGGAATGGGGCATTGGGCATTGGTAATTAATCAATAATTCTTCTTCCCCTGCTCCCTCTGCTCCCCCTGCTCCCCCGACTCCCCCCACTCTCCCCAATTTAATCATGTGGACTCAAATCGACACCCATATTAGCCAGGTGACTGGCGAAAAATTTCAGAGTCAGCAACGGCGATCGGTTGGTGGCGGATGCATCAACCAAGGTTATGCTATTTCCAATGGTGAGATAACCTACTTTCTTAAGATTAACCAAGCATCCCAAGCTGCGATGTTTGAGGCTGAGGCAATGGGATTAAAGGAAATGCTAGCTACAGCTAGTATTCGCGTCCCAAATCCTATTTGCTGGGGTGTGGCTGAGAATTATAGCTACATCGTGCTGGAATGGTTAGAACTTGGTAACGGTAACAGCAATTCGTGGGAAGAGATGGGGCGCAAGTTGGCGGCCATGCATCAAGCTAGCAGTAGCCAAGATTTTGGTTGGAAAATTAACAATACCATTGGTTCAACGCCCCAAATCAATATTTGGACGGCAGACTGGACAGAATTTTATATTAAACATCGCCTGGGTTATCAATTTCAGTTGGCAAGGCGAAAGGGAGGAAATTTCCCCTCTTCAGAAAAACTACTAGCAGCTATCCCTGAACTATTGGCGAATCATCAAGTGCAAGCTTCCCTAGTACATGGCGATTTATGGGGCGGAAATGCCGGGTGTACTAACTCAGGAGAACCCGTGATTTTTGATCCAGCAACTTATTTTGGCGATCGCGAAGTTGATATTGCCATGACAGAATTGTTTGGTGGGTTCCCCGCAGCCTTTTACAAAGGTTACAACGAAGTCTTTCCTTTAGATGCAGGCTATGAGCAGAGAAAAACGCTCTATAACCTGTATCACATTTTGAATCACTTCAATTTATTTGGCGGCGGTTATGCTTCCCAGGCAAACCTAATGATTAACCAAATTTTGCACTAACTACAACTTTGCGTACCTCTGCGCTTCCCTCCGCGCTCCTCTGCGTTTAAATTTCCCCCTCAATTCCCCACCATTTGACTTACCATCACCCCCAAAGCCAACATACCCAAAATCGTCATTAATCCCGCCGGCATAAACTTACGTGTTTTTACCAATCGAAATGCAAAGACAACTACTAAAACAGCAGTAACTATCACTGCTAAAATCGCACCCCAGCTTTGCCCTTGGAGTTGAAAGTAACCGGCAAGCACTAGTAATAAACCGCTAATGCTACCACTGATGAGTGAAACCTTACTTTTAGCCTGAATGTAGCCAATAATACCCCCTGCGATCGCTAATATGCCGTAGGCAAAAGCAGCAATTATACTTAGATTCATTGTTAAAACATCTGTAGATTTTGACTTTACTGCCAAGGTCAGCAGACAATTTACCATAGCTATTTAGCTATACCATACAGTTAATTGATGGAAATCAAGCGATGCCAATAGCAAGTACTTCCTCATATACAAAGGTTCAATATCTCCAGCGCCAAGCAGCCTCACTTTTACTGTACCAGTCTGTTCTCCAAGGCGAAGTGGGGATGGCATTTCTGGAACTGTTGCAAGCTATACGTTACACTGATGCCGATGCACGGGGTTGTCTCCAAGCCTACGGCAGTTACTTCCAAGCTTTGGCTGCTAGAAATGAAAACTGGGAAGACTATTTAATTACTCAACTTCTCTTGTCTAAGAATCCTTTTACAAGGCTGGCTGAAGTGCGAGAATTTAAAGATTTGCCCCCAGCTTTAGTAACAGCAGTTAAGCATGATTTACAAATATTGCAAAGTCTCTATGAATGTAGCAGCGCTTCTTTAAGTGAGTGGGTACAAGGCGTAGCTCATATGCCGATTTCACCAGTAGTGTGGTATAAAGAGCAAGAATTGGTAGGAGTAGAGACATTCGCTACGCATCTACAACAGTTAGACAATTGGGGTGATGCTGTAGAAGAATTAGCAGCTTATTATCGACAATGTGGCTCTGGTTTATTTGCAGAATATCGCGCTTTACGCTGGCAATCTGGGCAGTTTATCGGTATTCGGTATTCTGATCCTGTTAAGCTGAGTGCGCTTGTAGGTTACGAGTCTCAAAGAGATGCTTTGCTAAAGAATACAGAGTTTTTATTATCAGGAGAGATGGCACTACATGTATTACTCTACGGGAGTCGGGGTTCTGGCAAATCTTCCTTAGTAAAATCTTTGTTAAATGAATATAGTAATCGCAGCCTCCGCTTGTTGGAAGTGGCAAAATCTGATTTAAAAGACTTACCAGAAATTGTGGAACATTTACGGGGAGTGTCACAAAAATTCATCATCTTTGTCGATGATCTTTCCTTTGAAGAAGATGATGATGCCTTTAAAGCGCTTAAGGTAGTTTTAGAAGGTAATTTAACCGCGCGGCCGCAAAATGTAGTTGTGTATGCTACCTCCAATCGCCGCCACCTGATTCGGGAGTTTTTTGTGGATAGACCTACCCCCAAGGATAACGAGGAAATTCATGCCTGGGATACGATGCAGGAGAAGCTTTCGTTTAGCGATCGCTTTGGTTTAACCTTGACTTTTGAACCAGCCGATCAAAAAACCTATTTGAAGATTGTACAGCATCTAGCGACACAAGCTGAAATTAATATTACCCAAGAAGATTTAGAATTTCAAGCATTACAATGGGCAACTCGCCACAATGGTCGTTCTGGACGCACAGCACGGCAATTTGTTGATTTTTTAAAAGCAGACTTAAGACTTTTTCATGCAAATACTAATACATCTAACACTTCAGATTAAAATTAATTTATTGATAATTGCAGTTTTTGTTAGTTCCATAACAATATTATGCACCAGTAACTAAAACTAGATATTTCAGAACTACTATGATACAAATTTTGGAAAAATGCCTTATTTAACCAAACGGAACAACCTGTGTATTCTAATTACAAATTACCAATTACGTAGCTTGCTTCTCGTCGGTGGCGAGTATTACGGATTAGAATGATTACTTATTCTGATAACTTAACTACGCTAAAAACCAGCAATATGCAATCAGTAACGATCAGCAATCGATTTATCTTAGGCATAGTTGCCTTTAGTGTGAGTTTTGGTCTTAGCCTTGTTCCAAACTGGGATTTTAATAAAGCCTTTCTCACAGGTTTAATTACTGCCGTTACTATCTATGCAGCAGCATTATTCGTAGATAAGCGACGCAGAAATTATGAAGTGTTTGTTTTAGGTTCTCTCCGCAAACGAATTAAAGAAATGGAGGGTTTGAAGGCTCGTGTCGTCAGAGAAATTAATCAAATCGAAGAACATCATAATTTATTATATGCAGAGTCACAACAACTGCAAAACCAAGTAACAGAAAGCCGTAACCAAAGGGATAGTATACATCGAGAGTTAAGAACATTTGCGGGGCAAAAAAAGCAGTTAGAAACCGAAATTAATACCCTGCAAACTGAAATTAATAATTTGCAGAAAACTCAAACAGAATTGAACAATGCTTTTTCTGTTCTGACAGCAGAAAAACGTCGTTTAGAGTCGAATTGTAATGTATCTCGTAGTGAAATTACCAATTTGCAAAATAAAATTTCCGAACTCCAGCAAGAGAAACAAGAAATTGAAAGCAATTTAACTCTTTTAGGCAGGCTAAAACCCCAATTAGAAGAAAAACTATACGAACTCCGGATTGCAATTCAAGAACTAGAAGTTGAGACAACCCAAAAAAATCAATTGCTGGTAGCGACAAAAACCGAAAGAGAAAATATCCAAGCTATCCTGAATTCTTCACAAACTCAACTTGCAGAACAAAAAGCCGAATTACAGCAGTTGCAAAGCCAAGTTTCATTATTGCAAGAAGAACGCGATTCATTGCAAAATCAAGTATGGGAACTACTCCAACAAATAGAAACATTCAATCCCGAACCTTTGGCTGATAATTCCAATGAAGATGATACTGAATTGTTTCCCTTTTCTGAAATAATAGAAACTACAACAGTCATAGACAGTTCGGAAATTAATACATCAGAGAATCTACCTAAAGAATGGGCTAATTTTTTAGAAAATCTCCCAGAATACGAACTACAAGTATTAAAAGCTATAGTCGAACAAGAGAATCCCAAGGCTGCTATTAAAAAAATTGCCGAAGCAAACATTACTATGCCAAATCTTTTAATCGATTCTATAAATGAACGAGCAAATGATACTATTGGTGAATTAATAATTAATACAGATTCGGAAAGCCTAGAAGTTTACCCTGAGCATATTACCCATGTCCAAAAAATGATTGCAATGCATGAAAGGCTCATAGCTAGACATACTTCTTCAAATTAAATTATTATTGCCGTCGTAAGATTAGTAGTAAGGTGAATATACCTTACCTATTTACTGCGTGCTTCTGCGTTTAGAATAAAGTGAAGTTTAATACATGGCAAAGCTCAAAATCTCGAAAAAAATCTCCACTGCTTTAATCAATTCCCTTGGTGCAGGGGTAGTCCCAAGAGTGGGAGTTGAATATATAGCAGTAGGTCGAGAAAAAGAACTCAAAAGCCTATTACAAAATCTCGATGATATTGCAGAAGGTGTAGCAGCATTTCGCTTCATAATTGGTAACTACGGTTCTGGCAAAAGTTTTTTATTGCAACTAATTCGTAACCGTGCTATGGAGCAAGGTTTTGTAGTAGCTGATGCTGATTTATCCCCTGAACGCCGATTAGCTGGAAGCAGCAATGAAGGTGTAGCTACCTATCGAGAATTAATGAGTCACCTAGCTACAAAAACTCGTCCTGATGGTGGTGCTTTAGTCTCGATTTTAGAAGGATGGATTAATAAAATTCAACAAGAAGTAGTTAAAGAAACTGAAATGCGTCCGAATGACGATGGTTTTGATGACAAAGTTGAATCGAAAATTAGGGAAGTAGTTCAGTATATTGAAGGCTTAGTTCACGGTTTTGATTTTGGTAGCGTGATTATCGCTTATTGGCGTGGCTACCGAATGGATGATGATAATTTAAAAAATGCGGCTATGCGCTGGCTGCGGGGAGAATTTACGACTAAAGTTGAGGCGAAAGCAGCTTTAGGAGTGCGCGTGATTATTGATGATGATAGTTGGTATGACTATATAAAACTGTTTGCGAAATTTGTCGCTGAAATTGGTTATAAAGGACTGTTAATTTTAGTTGACGAAGCCGTACATTTATATCAAATATCTACTACAGTCACGCGGGAAAAAAATTATAATCGGCTCCTCGCCATGTTTAACGATACCATGCAGTGCAAAGCAGAACATCTTGGTATTGTTGTTGGTGGAACAACTAAATTTTTAGAAGACCCCAAACGGGGACTTTTTGCAGACCAAGCTTGGCAAAGACGCACAAAAGAAAGCCGTTTTGCTGCCCAAGCTAATGTTCAGGAACATTTAGGCCCAGTAATTAGGCTCAATCCGTTGAGTGAAGCAGAAATATTGACGCTTCTGCAACGTTTAGCTGAGATTCATGCACTCAATTTTGGGTATGAACAGACTTTGACAAATCGTGAGTTGAAAGAGTTTGTGCAAGAAATTATTAATCGCTTGGGTGCAGAAGCATTACTGACACCAGGGGAAATTGTGCGAGATTTTATGAGTGTGCTGAATATTCTTCACCAAAATCCAGGAATTGCGTTTGGTGAATTAATTCATGGCTCTAAATTTAAACCTACTGCTATGGGTAAAGATGCAGATGTAGATGTAGATGACGCAGCCGAATTTAGTTTATGATTTACTCTCTAGTAATTGGTAAGCCTAGCCAATCGCTAAGGGGAGCATCTCACTTTTGTAAAAACACACCTGCCCTGGCGAATGGAATTCGCGGCTATACAGACAAAACCCACCTGCGTGGGTTTCAAATTCTTTGAGTCCGCGTAGGCGGACTTCTCTGCGAGACGCTATGCGAACGTCGTGTGTAGCCGCGATTTCTAATCGCCTGGTATATTTGCAAAGGTGAGATGCTCCCAAAATATGCGCCTAACATACCCTATAAGAATTTTATCTTTAGTTTATAAATAGGCTCTAAGCAATATGAATAATTGGTACAAAGAAGACCTCGCGTTTATTCATGATGTTGGTTTCCGTGACTTTGATCTTAAATCTGCTCCTAATATCTTAAAAATCTTGGCTGAGAACAAAATACATAATGGACTAGTAGTTGACTTAGGTTGCGGTAGCGGATTATGGGCACAAGAACTCACCAAGGCTGATTATCGTGTTCTCGGAGTTGATATTTCTGAGTCGATGATTAATATTGCACGAATAAGAGTGCCTGATGCCGAGTTTCGGATCGATTCACTATTTAAGACAGATATTCCACCATGCAATGCTGTAACATCAATTGGTGAATGCTTCAGCTACTTGTTTGATCCAGACAACGATCGCCAAATTCTTGTTCAGCTTTTCCAGCGCATATATAATGCCTTAATTCCTGGGGGTGTATTCATATTTGACATTGCAACAATAGGACAAGTTGCACAGGGAACCACAACTAAGGGATTCACTGAAGGAGAGGGCTGGGTAGTATTAGTTGAAAAGGAAGAGGATCAAAAGCAAATAACTTTGACTCGTCAAATTATCAGCTTCCGCAAGGTCGGGGAACACTATAGACGATCTGAAGAAGTACACTGTCTGCGATTATACGAAGCAATAACTATTGAAAGTGAACTCCAGCGCGTAGGCTTTGGAGTTGAAACGACTTGTAGTTATGGACAATACCTTCTGTCAAAAGGTCATGTAGCATTCATTGCACGCAAACCATGTGAATAAATACCTGAATCAAATCCAATCTCTAATTTTTTTTGCTATGGTGATCCCAAAGGAATTGTTAAGTACTTAGGAGGTGTTAATTAAGTGACTAGTAGATTTGTTTGTATTCTAAAATACACCTTTAGAGAGACATTCTCTCTATAAAGTGGATCTATTTTGTTACTTATTCGGTTGGGCAATACGCGCTTCAATATCTTCCAATGTTTGTAACAATAGACTCCTTGCCTGCAATCCCCAACCCCATTTCTGAATTCTAAAAGCTAATACACTTCCAAATATAGCCGCTAATAAACCTATGGGTTGATTTAAAGAAATTCCGAATAACAAACCCAATCCAGCAATTCCCCAAAATGGTAAAGCTGCTGCTTGTCTTTGTTCTTCCACAATTTGACTAATCATATTAGAAGATTGCTTAATGGCAAGTAATGCCTCTTTGACTTGTCGCTGTTCGGCTACGGATACTGATAAACCGATTTTACGCCGTAGTTTTTCAATTTTGCGGGCATCAGTGCTGTACTCAGTTAGCTCATCTTCTGCCATTTTCAGCAGTCGTTCTAGTTGTGCCATTGTGCATTGCATCCGGTATTACAATACAGCCATTATCCCGAATAATTGTTATTTATAGACTATAGTTTGGTATTTAATTGCACAATCCAAAATCACGCGACTAGCTGTAATATCTAAAATTGAATATGGGAAAAATATACTACCGATTACGCACTGACAAACTGAGTATAAATTTAAAAGGTAATTATGGCTACAGTATCTAAAAGCACTTTATCTCCATCTTCTCAAGAGCGATCGCTCATCTTGTGGTTTGATGAAGTTGGCATTGCTGATATCCCCGTAGTTGGTGGTAAAAATGCCTCACTAGGGGAAATGATTCAACAGCTAACGCCCAAAGGGATTAACGTTCCTACAGGCTTTGCTACTACTGCTTACGCTTATCGTTATTTCATCAAATCAGCAGGGTTAGAACCAAAGCTACGCAAACTCTTTGCTGACTTGGATGTTGAGGATGTCAAAAATTTACGAGAACGAGGAAAAAAAGCGCGATCGCTATTAATCCACACCCCATTTCCTGTAGAATTGCGAGAGGCGATCGCTAAAGCTTACCAAAGTCTTTGTGAACGATACAACGCAGAGACAGATGTTGCAGTCCGTTCTAGCGCCACCGCCGAAGACCTTCCAGATGCTAGTTTTGCTGGACAACAGGAAACTTACCTCAACGTTGTCGGTGCTGAAGGAGTTTTAGCAGCTTGTCATAAATGCTTTGCTTCCATATTTACCGATCGCGCTATTTCTTATCGCCACACCAAAGGATTTGACCACTTTAGCATTGCTCTAGCTGTGGGTGTGCAAAAAATGGTGCGTTCTGACTTAGCAACCTCTGGGGTGATGTTCTCCATTGATACAGAAACCGGATTTAAGGATGCGGCATTAATTACAGCCGCCTACGGTTTAGGTGAAAACGTTGTTCAGGGGTCTGTAAATCCTGATGAATATTATGTTTTTAAACCAACTTTAAAAGCTGGTTTCCGCCCAATTATCGATAAAAAATTGGGTAGTAAAGAATTGAAAATGATTTATGATGACGGTTCAAAATTTACGAAAAATGTGTCTGTTTCACCCAGCGAAAGAGGCAAAATTGCCCTGAGTGATGAAGAAATTTTACAACTAGGAACTTGGGCGTGTTTAATTGAAGATCATTATTCTCAAGTTCACGGTATTTTCACTCCAATGGATATCGAGTGGGCAAAAGATGGAATTACTAACCAACTTTTTATTGTCCAAGCGCGTCCCGAAACTGTTCAGTCGCAAAAGACGGGAAATGTATTGCGGAGTTATCGGTTGGTATTAGGGAATAAAGAATGGAGAGGGAATGGAGAAAAATCTTCCCAATCCCCAATTCCCCTTGTCATAGGACGCGCAATTGGGGAAGCTATTAGTCAAGGAAAAGCACGCCTGATTTTAGATGTTCAGAAACTCGAACAGTTTCAACCTGGGGAAGTTTTAGTAACAGAGAGAACTGACCCCGATTGGGAACCAATTATGAAACGCGCCAGTGCAATTGTCACCAATTCTGGCGGCCGTACGTGTCATGCAGCAATCATTGCGCGAGAATTGGGTGTACCTGCGATCGTGGGATGCGGCAATGCTACAGAAATTTTAAAACCTGGTCAAGAGGTAACAATTTCTTGCGCTGAAGGGGAAGAAGGAAAAGTTTATGCAGGCTTATTACCTTTTGAAATTAAAGAAGTTCCTTTAGAAAACTTACCTCGCACCCGCACTCAAATTTTAATGAATGTGGGTAATCCTCAAGAAGCATTGAGTTTATCGGCAATTCCCAACGATGGTGTAGGTTTAGCGCGGACAGAATTTATTATCGCTAACCAAATTCAAATTCATCCAATGGCGTTGATTCACTATGATTTGTTAAAAGATGAATTTGCCAAAGCTAAAATTGCTGAAATTACCGCACTTTACGACGAGAAAGCCCAGTATTTTGTAGATAGATTAGCCCAAGGCATCGGTAGAATTGCGGCGGCATTTTATCCCAAACCAGTAATTGTCCGAACCTCAGATTTCAAAAGTAATGAATATGCCAATTTGTTAGGTGGACGACAGTTTGAACCCCATGAAGAAAACCCAATGCTGGGTTGGCGGGGGGCAGCGCGTTACTACGATGAAGGCTACAGAGAAGCTTTTGCCCTAGAGTGTCATGCCATCAACCGAGTACGTGAAGAAATGGGTTTGACGAATGTTATCCCGATGATTCCGTTTTGTCGTACTCCCGATGAAGGGCGGTTGGTTTTGGCAGAGATGGCAAAAAATGGTTTAAAGCAGGGTGTTAACGGCTTGCAGGTTTATGTGATGTGCGAGTTGCCCAGTAACGTTATTCTGGCTGAGGAATTTGCTGAGGTATTTGATGGCTTCTCGATTGGTTCTAATGATTTAACTCAACTTACATTGGGGATAGACAGGGATTCGGCGTTGGTAGCGAGATTGTTTGATGAACGCAGTCCAGCTGTGAAACGAATGGTAAAAATGGCCATAGAAGCAGCGAAAAAATGCGATCGCAAAATCGGCATTTGTGGTCAAGCACCCAGTGATTATCCAGAATTTGCCCAGTTTTTGGTTGAACAGGGAATTGACTCAATTAGTCTAAATCCAGATTCAGTTTTGAAGACGATGCTGGAAGTGGCAAAAGTCGAGAGTATTAATTCGTAATTCGTAATTCGTAATTCGAGTAATTTATGCCAGCTAAAGACCGTTACCACGAAAACTTGAAGAATGCCCTAATTAAAGATGGCTGGACTATTACAGATGATTCCTTTCATCTAAAGTGGGGAAAAAAGGATCTTTACGTGGATTTGGCAGCCGAAAAGTTGCTCATCGCAGAAAAAGGAACACAGAAGATTGCTGTAGAAATCAAAACCTTCAGTGGCGACTCAGAAGTAGCAGACCTAGAACAGGCGATTGGTCAGTACTTTACCTACCTTGCTGTAATGTCCCGCAATTATCCAGATAGGGTTTTATATATCGCTGTTCATGAGGATGTTTTTACTGATATTTTTGAGGAAGAGCCGCTTGGTAAACTTATATTGGAAGACTACAAAATTCCTCTGATCGTTTTTAATCCAAAGCGGGAGGTTATAGTCCGATGGGTAATCTGGAGCAATACAGGGGGCTAATTTGCAGCATTCTTACTGAACACACAAAGATTCCTTACTCTTACGGCAATATTCAGCATGAAACTATCTTTGATCGAGAACAGGATCGATATTTGGTAATGATTCTTGGTCGAGAGCCAGTGCCAGAACTCTCTCCAACTGCAACGCGTCGCGTTCACGGCTGTCTGATTCACATTGATATTATTGATGGCAAAATTTGGATTCAACGTGATGGCACTGAAGAGGGGATAGCAACGGAATTAGTTAGGGCTGGTGTGCCGAAGGATCGAATTGTATTGGGATTTCGGTCTGAAGAACTGCGGAAAAATTCAGAATTTGCGTAGTTTACCGCCGCAGGCATCGCATAACCAAGGGTAATTAAACTTCTGGATAACTGCCCATAGCATAGCGATCGCCATTTTTTGTTTGTCTAATTGTTTACAAAACTTTTGACTGCTCAACCATAAGTATCTTAGTATTTTGCAGAATGGCAATTTAGTTTAGCCAAAAGCAAGATGACAAATCTTTGGGAAACCGAACGCTTGATTATTCGCAGTTGGATACCCGAACGCGATGCCGAGCAAGCCTTTGTAATTTATAATGACCCTGAAGTTACGCACTTTCTTGGTAAAGCTTCTCTGGTAACAAGTGTTGAGTCACAGCGTCAGCGTTTGATTGACAATATCGAGCGTTCGCACCGACGCAACAATGGTACTGGATATTGGGCAATTGTCGAAAAGCAAACTACAACAATTGTAGGAACTATCATTCTCAAACAATTACCCGACAAAGATGGTTTACCCACTCAAGATTATGAGGTAGGCTGGCACTTGAGGCCAGCTTCTTGGGGTAAAGGGTATGCAACAGAAGCAGGACGAGCTATGCTCAACTACGGATTTAGGGTGCTGAACTTGCCAGTAATTTATGCCGTAGTGAAGCCAGAAAATCATGCTTCAATCCGTGTAACAGAACGATTGGGTATGAAGCCAATAGGGCGGACAAACAAGTATTACGGTATTGAACTACTCCTGTTCCAGCTAGATGCACCTGAAGAGTGGAGGGAGAACAGGGGAACAGTTCTTGAGCAGAGGGTAGGGGGGCAAAAGAGTGGAGTTTAAAGACTCATCGGCGAGTATCAAAGACTCATTCACGAGTATCAAAGACTCATCCGCGAGTATCAAAGACTCATCCGCGAGTATCAAAGACTCATTCACGAGTATCAATGCCCAATGCCCAATGCCCAATGCCCAATGACTAATGACTAATGACTAATGACTAAAAAATGGTTCAGAATTGGGATGGTGAGTGTGTTTCTTCTCTCACTTGCCTTACGGTTTTGGGGACTGGAGCGATTCAACACTCTGGTATTTGATGAAGTTTACTTTGCCAAATTTGGTAATAATTACCTCACGCATACGCCATTTTTCAATGCTCATCCGCCGTTGAGTCAATATATGATCGGCATCGGCATTTGGATTGGCAGTCATATTCCTTTTTGGCACGATACGGTAAATGGACTGACAGGATCATTGCGATCGCCTTGGACTTATCGGTGGTTTAATGCGCTTACTGGCTCATTTATCCCTTTAGTTGTGGCTGCGATCGCTTATCAATTGAGTTATCGTCGTAGCTTTGCTCTGCTTGCAGGTTTGTTTACAGCTTGTGATGGCATTTTTCTAGTTGAGTCTCGCTATGCTTTAAGTAATATTTATATCGTCATCTTTGGTTTATTAGGACACTGGTTTTTATTATTGGCATTAGATAACCAAAATCGGCAACGTTCTTTTTGGTTAGTCTTTGCTGGCATTGCTTTTGGTGCATCAGTCGGTACTAAGTGGAACGGTTTATGGTTCCTCTCAGGTGCTTATCTCATTTGGATAGCAGCTTGGGTAATCCATTTAATAAATTCTTTTCTTAACTCCAAACTCTTTCTTACATCTTCTTCATTGAAAGAAGCAGGAGGCGGGGAGAGTAGAGGAGCAGGGGAAGCAGGGGAGGCAGGGGTTAGTACTTATTCTCCCTCATCCCCCCCATCTCAGACACCACTACAAAACCTCACTCAGCTAAATATTTTTCAGATGTTGTTTTATCTAGGAATTATCCCAGCCTTGATTTACAGCATTATCTGGATTCCTCACCTTCAACTAGATAAAACTTATGGATTTATTGCAGTACATCAACAAATTTTGAAGTTTCACTTACAGCTAGGTGGCAATAATCCTAACGTGCATCCTTACTGCGCTGCCTGGTACAAATGGCCGTTGATGACTCGGCCAATGGCATATTATTATCAAACGGCTAAAAGCATTACTGAACCGTTACCTGTGATGGGCCCGCCTTTGCCTGCTGGTGCTGGACAAGTTATTTATGATGTCCATGCAATGGGCAATCCATTTTTGTGGTGGTTTGGTGTTGCTGCCATGTTGTTTTTATTAGGGATGCTGGTGTCACAAGCCGTAATTCATTGGGTGAAAGAAAAGCGTTTTTCTGTGCCTGCAACTTTGAGTGTTGATACTTGGATTGCCTTGTATTTAGTTATAAATTACGCTGCTAATTTATTACCTTGGGTGAAAGTGACGAGGTGCGTTTTTATCTACCACTATATATGTGCAGTGGTGTTTGTATTTTTAGCGATCGCTTGGTTTGTTGATCAGTGTCTTCGCAGTTATTATCAACAACTCCGGGCGCTAGGTGTCACCATTACTTTTATCATTCTGGCTGCTTTTATTTTCTGGATGCCCGTTTATTTGGGTTTGCCCCTTTCCCCTAACGGTTACAAGCTGCGAATGTGGTTCAACTCTTGGATTTGATTCAAGAAGAATTCAGGAGTCTGAATTCAGTTCCTGTTTTCTGGCTGACAGGCAATATTTAACGACAAGCAAATCTCGATAACTAACAAAGTTTAGTAACAAAAAGAGATAAAAAGCTAATGTGTTTGCATTTGTTTCTTCTGCCTCTATCATGCAATCTCTACAAAACCAAATCAAACTTGGCGTTTGTGGCGCTACATGATTGCCCTATTACTACTCCTCATTTGCAACTTCTTGTTTGACAAATAAAGCTCGATAAACAGGCTCACCCTTTTTTTGCGTACCTATTTCCCGTTCTGTGGCGACTGGTAGCGGGTTTTCAGCCAACCATTCTTCTGTACCAACTTTCTGATAAGCTAGGTGAGCAGCAAAGCGATCGCGCATCTCCACAGCAACAAATTCCATATCTGATTGCAGAAATACAACTCCCCCAACCACAAGATAATTAGCTAATTCTGCCACTAGTTCTGGTTGCACTACACGCCGTTTAGCATGGCGGGTTTTAAACCAAGGATCGGGAAATTGAATTGTAACGCGTTGTAAACTTCCTGGAGGCAGAGAAGATAACAGCGATCGCAATGAGTTATTCACATTGCAAAATAAATAGTGCAGGTTTATTAAAGCCAACTCAGAACGTAACTTATTCGCCTCCACCACCAAAGGTTCCCGAATTTCTAAGCCGAGGAAATTCCAGTTGGGTTCTATTTTGGCCATATTCAGCAAAAAGAGTCCTTTAGCGCAGCCAATATCTAAATGTAGCGGTTGATTTGGCTTTGCATAAATTTTTTCCCAGTCAACGGGACTTGCCGGTGTTTGATACTTTTTACCAAGTGGATTAACATGCTGGCGGACTCGGACTGCTGCCAAAATTTACTCTCCTTTACGTCAAAATGCCCTGTTTATTCTGATACAAATTTCTGCGAATGTTCGTTTAATTACATATTGAAAGGCTTTATCCAGTTCTGCTGTTTGTCTAAGTAGAAATGATCAACTATGGTTTAATTTTTGAAACCTTATTTAGTGACAAATCTAATAAATAACGGTTATAAAAGTAAGAGCTATAAAGCCAATTTAGATTGTTGCCTTAAATTTACCCCGTCATCTTTCAGTTTAAGTAATTTTGCACTAAGCAACCTTTTAGTTCACTGCTCTTGTTAATTAGGTAGACTTTATAAAGTGTAAATTATTATACTCTTTTTTTACTAGATATTTGGGTTAGCTTTCCAGGCAAAAAATAGGCAATATATGCTATAATTGTATCAAATTATGGCAATTATTCAAGAGCAATTTAGAATAATTTTGCGCTTTGTTGAGTAAACAAGCTAAAATCTACGATTTTTGGAGATTTTTAGGTTATGACAACCTCACAGGAGAGGATTATCCCGATAGACTTGCGAACCGAAATGTCGCAGTCTTATCTGGAATACGCCATGAGCGTGATAGTGGGTCGGGCGTTGCCAGATGCCAGGGATGGTCTAAAACCTGTGCATCGTCGCATTCTCTACGCAATGCACGAGCTAGGTCTGCTCCACGATCGCCCCTTTAAGAAATGCGCCCGTGTAGTGGGGGAAGTGTTGGGTAAATATCACCCCCACGGTGACACAGCAGTATATGATGCCTTGGTGCGGATGGCGCAGGATTTTTCCATGCGATCGCCCCTAGTTAACGGACATGGTAACTTTGGTTCGGTAGACAACGATCCGCCAGCCGCCATGCGGTACACAGAATGCCGCTTACAAGCTTTAACTAGTGCTGGGCTACTGCACGACATTGAGTATGAAACCGTAGATTTCGCTGATAACTTCGACGGTTCCCAGCAAGAACCGACAGTGCTACCGGCGCGGATTCCGCAGTTGTTGCTCAACGGTTCTTCTGGGATTGCCGTGGGCATGGCAACCAACATTCCGCCGCACAATTTGGGCGAATTGATTGATGCTTTAGTGGCTGTAATCCACAATCCAGAAATCACCGATCTCGAATTAATGCAGTATGTCCACGGCCCAGACTTTCCGACTGGGGCGCAAATTTTGGGAACATCTGCCATTCGAGAAGCTTACACCAACGGGCGTGGTTCCATCACCATGCGTGGTGTCGCTAACATTGAAACCGTTGAACAACGGGGACGGCCAGATAGAGAAGCAATTATCATTACCGAATTGCCCTATCAAACCAATAAAGCAGCGCTGATTGAAAAAATCGCCGAAATGGTGAACGAGAAGCGTCTAGAGGGCATCGCAGATATCCGGGATGAAAGCGATCGCGACGGGATGCGAGTTGTGATCGAACTCAAGCGTGATGCTTATCCCCGCGTCGTTCTGAACAACCTTTACAAGCAAACGCCACTGCAAGCCAACTTCGGCGCAAATATGCTGGCGTTGGTGAATAGCGAACCCCAAGTACTCACCCTCAAGCAATTCTTAACCGTCTTCTTGGATTTCCGTATCGAATCCATTGCCAGACGCACCCATTACGAACTGCGGAAAGCCGAAGAACGCGATCATCTCCTGCAAGGATTATTAATTGCCCTATCCCAGTTAGATCCAATTATTGTCTTAATTCGCCATGCTCCCGATGCGCCGACAGCCAAAGGCGAATTAATCACAACTTACGGACTCTCGGAAGTGCAAGCAGATGCGATTTTGCAAATGCAATTGCGGCGCTTGACTGCCTTAGAAGCAGACAAAATTCGTCTGGAACACGAGGAATTACAAGCGAAAATTACCGATTTGCAAGATATTTTGGCACGCCGGGAGAGAGTGCTAGAAATTATTGAAACCGAAGTCGCGCAACTAAAAACTAACTTTGCCACACCCCGCCGCACGGTGATTTTACCAGGGGAAGGGGAACTAGACGACCGTGACCTAATTGCCAATGAAAAAGCAATAATTCTGGTTACAGAGCAAGGCTACATCAAACGGATGCCAGTTAACACCTTTGAAGCGCAAAGCCGTGCTACCAGAGGCAAAGCCGCAGCCAAGGTCAAAGATGATGATACCATTGAGCATTTTCTGACTTGCTGCGATCACGACAGTATTTTATTCTTTAGTGAGCGTGGTGTTGTTTATTGCCTGAGAGCTTATCAAATTCCAGCGAGTTCGCGTACCAGCCGAGGGACACCGATTGTCCAGATGCTACCGATTCCCAAAGAGGAAAAAATCACCTCGATTGTACCAGTTGACGAGTTTAGCAGTGAAGAATATCTGGTTATGCTCACCAAGGGCGGTAATATCAAAAAAACCGAGTTGGCAGCGTTTAGTCACATTCGCGCCAATGGTTTGATTGCCATTTCCTTAGAAGAAGGCGACCAACTGCGCTGGGTGCGACGCGCCAGAGTAGAGGACAGTGTAATCATTGGTTCTCGTAACGGCATGGCGATTAACTTCCGGTGCAATCACGAACAACTGCGTCCTTTAAGTAGGGCGACTCGTGGGGTAAAAGCCATGAAACTCAAAAATAAAGATGAACTGGTGGGTATGGATATTCTGCCCGCAGCAATTCTTGAAACTTTGGATATAGTTACAGAAGCCGAAACTGAAGATATTGAAACAATCGAAACAATCGAAACAGAAGATATCGAAATTACTGAAACTAATGAAGAGTCCACAGAAGTGCCTAGCAGTGGCATTGTTGGCCCTTGGGTGTTGGTAATTACAATGGGAGGATATGGAAAGCGCGTACCAGTTGCCCAGTTCCGCCTGCAAAACCGTGCTGGTCAGGGTTTAATGGCAACCAAGTTCAAAAACCGCAAAACCAAAGACAAGTTGGCAACCCTACGCATTGTCAACAATGATGATGATGAAATCATGATGGTGACAAATCGCGGTATTATCATCCGTCAAGCGGTAAATGCGATTTCTATCCAATCGCGATCGGCAACTGGAGTCAGAGTGCAGCGTTTAGACGAAGATGACGCCATCACCGGAGTGGCAATAGTTCCACCTGATGCTGCCGATGCAGAAGAAGCAGAGTAAAAAGCAGGGGGAGCAGGGGAAGCAGGGGGAGAGGTTTATCTCTTTACTCCCTTGCTTAATTGCCTTAGCTAGCGGCATTTTAATGGGGCTAACCGTCGCCCCTGTAGGTGCATGGTTGTTGGCTTGGGTTGCTCTAGCCCCCCTGTGGGTGCTAGTTGTCACTTCAGCCAAACGCAAAAACCAATCCCCCCCTGCTCTCTTCTGGGGTATCGGTTATCATGGCGTCGCTCTATCTTGGATTACCGGAATTCATCCGATGACATGGTTGGGCGTTCCTTGGTTGCCAAGTTTGTTAATCACCCTTTTTTGTTGGGGATTTATCAGTGTCTTTGGAGGGGTATTTGTTGCTATTTGGGCGGCTGTGATGGTTCGCCTGAACGGACAAAAACCGTGGCTACGTATATTGATTGGTACAGCCGTCTGGTGTGGCTTAGAGAGTCTATGGAGTGCCGGGCCGCTGTGGTGGAGTTCCCTTGCTTACACCCAAAGTCCGCACAATCTCTTAATTTTACATTTGGGGCAACTCTCTGGGCCTAATACTGTGACAGCAGCGATCGCTGCTATTAATGGTTTAATTGCGGAAGGATGGATGAATCGCCTTCGCGCAGCGTCTCGTAGAGAAGACGCCAAGATTTCCTCTGCATCTTGGCAGTTCGTTAATAAATACTGGGTTATCGCCACAGGATTATTAATTACCTTACACCTCATCGGTTTTATCTTATATAGCCGTCCCATCGCCCAATTACCGGAAGCAGCCTTGAAAGTGGGGATTGTTCAGGGTAATATCCCAAACCGACTTTTACGAAGTTCCGAAGGGTTTCGTCGCGCCCAAGAAAACTATACCAATGGATATCTAACTTTAGCCGACCAAGGTGTAGATGCAGTCCTCACTCCAGAAGGAGCCTTACCTATTTTCCAGCGTAACTTGATGCAAACTACCCTAGTCTCAGCAGTGAAGGAAAAAGGTATAGTTGCTTGGATTGGGGCTTTTGGCGAACGGGGAGACAGTTATACAATTAGCTTGTTTACTTTCAACAGTAAGGGTGAAATCGTCAGCCGTTACGATAAGTCCAAACTAGTACCCTTGGGAGAATATATTCCCTTTGAAGAAATTTTAGGCGGGATAGTTCAACGCTTGTCGCCACTGGAGGCACACCAAGTTGCCGGTTCAGCAAATCAGATATTTGACACTCCTTTTGGTCGGGCGATCGCTAGTATATGTTATGAATCTGCTTTTCCTGAGCAATTTCGCCGTCAAGCTGCTGCGGGTGGACAATTTATTGTCAGTTCTTCTAACGATGCCCATTATACTGCATCTATGCCATTTCAACACCATGCACAGGATATCATGCGGGCAATTGAAACTGATAGATGGTCAGCACGAGCAACTAATACAGGATATTCAGGCTTTATAGATCCTCACGGCAGAACCTTGTGGATATCTGGATATAATACTTACGAAACTCATGCCGAAACAATTTATCGGCGACAAACGCAGACTTTATATGTGCGTTGGGGTGATTGGTTGACACCGTTGTTATTGATATCCTCTGGAGGAGCTTGGCTGTTAATTCAACTTGGGCATTCAAAGAAAATAACTGATTAGTAATTAACTTTTTTCCCTTATTCCAAGATACTACCCAACACTGTTTGGTTAAGCCTAAAAAATAAATCCAATGTAGGTTGGCTTGAACAGCAGTGAAACCCAACATGAACATGGATAAAATGTTGGGTTTCGTTCCTCAACCCAACCTACAGATATTATAAGTGTTTAACCGAACCTGATATAAACTCCAATTAAACAAATCTATCCAACAGGCTAATTATTGGCTGTAATGACTGAGCTTGAAGATATAGCATACTTTGCTCACCAAAAGCAGTCCAATTTTGATCAGATAAACGCTCAGAGGCAACAATAATTTGGTCTGGCTCCTTGAGTGCATCACAAGACCAATAAAGAGTAGGAGCTTGTGTGCGGTAAGCGTAGCGAATTGCTGCAATTGCTTGACCATCGGTGACAATTATATTGGCACTAAAGCTGGTGTCGTATTTTGATGCCAACTCAGTCAATTTTTGAACTGTGGCACGTAAGGCCGAGAACACAGTGCTGTCTGGAGATGACTGCCACATTTCCACTAGCAAAGCGAAGATATGTTCAGAGTCAGTCATGCCTTTAATCAGGCGGTATGTGGAATCAGAGAGGCTGTCACGGATTGGTCTGTACAGAGTCTGTTGAAAGTTTGAGATTTCGCCATTATGCACAAACAACAGTTTCCCACTGCGAAATGGCTGACAGTTGCTAATGTCGAGCGATTCACCTATCCCAGCTAATCGCGCATAGCCGACAGTACAAGTAGATTGTACATAGTTGCTCAACTCTTCCAGATTCGGATCGTTCCACATCGGGATCGTATTTCGGTAAATAAAGGGTTTACCCGCTTCGTCATACCAGCCTACACCTACCCCGTCTGCACAAACTACTCCTGATTTTAATTCCAAGGAACTGTAACTTTGTTTGTACAGCGAATGCTCCTGTTTATACAGCAACTCATCTAATAGGATGGAATTACCAAGGTAGCCAATTAATCTACACATAAAAAAAACGACGTTGCTGAAAGAGTAACGAACAAAATTCAGTCACAAGCCCCGATATAAATCGAACCTTTTAACTGTGCGATGACTGCGAATCTTTACTAAATTTAACAACTATTTTTTATCTTGTGTATGCTTGAACTATGACTAAAGTCATGGTTTTGTTTGCAAATTCTAGAAAAATATTTTCTAAAAAAATAGATTATTCAGGCAATGAGCAAGCGGTGAGTGGTTACAAATGATTTAGGACTGCGATATTATATCTCAACAAGCGATCGCTCATCTAGTCCGCAGTTATAGGAATGCTCAAATGCACAGGTAATTTTTGCCAGAAGCAATATCACGGGATGCTGATAAGCGAAAACTGATGAATTATGATATATGCATAAATTACGAGAGCAAAAAATTTGTGGTCAATTCATCTCAAATCCTGAAATTACCACTACCGTCATGACTTGTAGGTTCAGAAGTTGGTTCTTTTACTGAATTCACAGTCACTCAACGAATGCCTGCAATTGCCCGTCGAGTCATCGTTGAAAATCATTTTTCATATGCTGTTTCTTTTTTCCACTGTAAAACTTTTTTTGTTTTTTTTAGGACGTTCAATGGGGCTTTCTGTAACATCAACCACTACTACTAACTGATAATTAGAAGTAGCCAATTTTTTCTTCCCTGGAAGTGTGAACGCCCTAGATTTAGTCAGTGTATCTTCTATTTTTCGGATAATTCGGTAAGCTGTAGACTCGTTTACTCCCTAAGATTGCCCTATATGGAAGTAGGTACGGTACTCTCTCTTTTTTCCAATGTCATCAACAATTGGTTTTCCAAAATGAGTTTACTTGGCCGTCCTGTCTTCTGTTTGGATTGACTGGGCGAAAGCCCGTCCTCTAGCATCTGGTTAAAAGTCTCTGGTCGTACACCACACAAGCGTTTAAAGTCCTCTGGAGTCTCAACTTCTTTAGCGTTTAAAGTCCTCTGGAGTCTCAACTTCTTTAATTCACATTAGGCGTGACTTATATCTTTCAAAAACAAAAGCCTCCTCATAAATGAGGAGGCTTTTGTTTTTAAAATAAAACCTGGCATCGAGCTATTTTTGCGTAGGGCTACCCCTAAACTATCGTGGCCGCAGCAGCGTTTCACCTCTGAG
>JAHHHS010000056.1 GCA_019359215.1 Nostoc indistinguendum CM1-VF10
AACAAACTTAAGCTAATTAAACGTTCTGGATATGGATTTAGAAACTTTGAAAATTTTCGAGTTAGATGCTTGTTAAATTGGTATGCCAACTATTAATTGAGCATAACAAGTACTGAAGAACCGTTATAAAGACCATTTCGGTCGTATAATCAAAATCGGTCATCCGTACATGGAAACACCCCCATTTGCAGATCAAGTGCACATTGGTAACTTGTCTTTAGAACCCGGTTCTAAAATGACTTATCTTTATGATTTTGGTGACAACTGGAAATTTGATGTGCAGTTAGAAGCAATTAATCCGCCTGATAATAAAATTAAAAAACCAAAAATTTTAGAAGTTCACGGAAATGTACCTCAACAGTATTGGAGTGAGGATGAATATGAAGAAGATGAAGGAGAGTAATTATACTATTTTAGTAACTAGATTTATAAAGAAGTACCCCTGATAAAATTAATGTAACTTTGTAAACAAGTAATAAAGTGTTAAGCTCATCCCACCCCTAAAAAGGAATGAGATAGCACGAAAGACTGTTAACTGTTAACCATCAACCGTTAACGGCCTAAAAAGGCGTTTATCATCCCATCTTTAAAAAGAGTGGGTTTTCCCGACGCCTTTTTATAAAAATTTATTAGTAAAGTCATTTAAAAAACCTATTAAATTATTTAAAATAGCAATATTGAACTCAAATTATCACCTTAGTTTGTATATCATAGAATTTTACTTAGTTGTCTGCCAATGATGTTAAAAAAGCTAACACGATATCAATATTTTACAGAAAAATATTACTGGATATATTCAAGTATGTAATTTAAGGAAAATCCGAGAACACACTGAATCTCAGTTCATTCTCGAAAGTTTTAACAGTTATTTGCACACAAGATTAATGAAAAACGATACACCAGAAGAATTAAACCCAGACCAAGAAATTGGGCGCTTGATTGATGAAGTCATGTCTTCATCTCTGACTGATGAACAGTATCGCAAAAAGATGCAGCGGCGCAAAGAAGTGCAGGATCAACGCATAGCACAAGCTGTACCAGAAAAAGGATTAATTATTGTAAATACTGGTAATGGTAAAGGTAAAACCACCGCCGCCTTGGGGATGGTATTACGATCGCTAGGTCACGGGTATAAAGTAGCGATCGTCCAATTTATCAAAGGTAGCTGGGAACCTTCAGAAAAAAGGGTTTTTAGCTATTGGGAAGACCAGATAGAATTTCACGCAATGGGCGAAGGCTTCACTTGGGAAACTCAAGACCGCGATCGCGATCTCGACAAAGCTAGCGCTGCGTGGGAAAAATCATTAGAATACATCCGTAACCCAGATTTTCATCTAGTGTTGTTAGATGAAATCAATATCGCTCTCAAAATGTCTTACTTAGAAGTAGAGGATGTTTTAGCGGGATTGGCGCAAAAACCAGCCGATAAGCACGTTATTCTCACAGGTAGAGGCGCACCGGCTGCTTTAATTGAGCGTGCTGATCTCGTAACCGAAATGACCCTAGTTAAGCATCCTTTCCGCGATCAAGGTGTTAAGGCGCAAGCAGGAATTGAGTATTAACTTGAAGATTACTTACACATTTGCAACGTGCGGCGATCGCTAGCTGTAATGGAATTTAACTGGTAAAAGTCTTGCAGAGCCACCGAGTAAGCATAACTGCTGAACTCATCTTCACTGACTTTAGATGGTCTATTGCTTGCAGCGACCTGATTCGACCGAGGATAACTGGCTTCATTTGACGAACCATTAACCGTCATCGCCAACTCTCCTGATGGGTTGAGTGTACCCTGAAAACAATTAAACTCTGATTGGGGCATATACAATGCACCAGTTACCTTGCCCTGTTGCTTTTGAAATATGATGTAACCTTGACCTAGTTGGTTTGATTTTGGGGATTGACCATAAAGATAAATCCCATCTTTTACAGGAAAATTCGCTTTTGGTAAAACTTCCGCACTTTTTGTAGCTCCTTGAGAACCTGGAACCAACGCTGTGGTTGTAGGTAATGTTTTTCCGCTCTTATGACCAAAAAAACCTCTATCTCCAGAAGCCGCATTGAGTTGACTTCTCTGCTCTCGAACTCTTCTTAGCTGCGACAAAAGAGAGTTTTCGCTGGGTTTCTCAATCTGAGCCGATGAGAATGAAGAACCTGTAACCGATACTACTTGAGTCTGCTTGGCTATAAAGCCCAAACCGAGAAGTAAGCCTAAGCCCGCGAGGGAAATTCCCCACTGACGGGGAGATAATAACTGATGAAGGTTGTTAAGCACCCTACTTCTCCTGTTAAAAAACTAACTAAGTTCTCTAGAACTTGCTTAAATCATAACCAAGTCTTAATTGCCAAAGACTTTGCTAACGATTTATATTACTATTGTCCAAAAAAGAAAACTGTCAAAAACTAAAGTTTTTATTTAATTGAATTCAATAACCTTAGATTACCATCAGTTAGAGTATTTATTCTTCATCCAATAGATTCATCCTATCGGGTGAGGTTAATCATAAATTAACTGCTCTCAATCAATATCGGTTTTTTGACATCTCGTTTTTTGCTTTTTAATAAATAAAAATTACTGACACTATTTTTTAAAATGTTTTTCCGTATAAATACAGGGTAAAATTTAAATATTTTCCTGATTGTCAGCATAAAAAAATAGCCCCCTGAATTCAGGAGGCGCATCACCAAGGTGGTGGAAAGACGCGGCACTTCGCGCCTCTCATTTTAACTAGCAACGTATTCTTTAACATTGGCACGACGGCGACGCAGATGAGCCAAAGCTTGATGCTCTAACTGGCGGACGCGTTCACGGCTGAGATTCAATCTCTCACCCACTTTCGCCAATGACATTTCATTACCATCTTCTAAACCAAAGCGCAGGGCTAAAACTTGTCGCTGTTGCGGAGTTAGTTCTGCTAGCAGGTTGTTCAAGTCTTGACGTAAGAATTCCTGATTGGTGTAATACTCTGGTGATGGGCCGTCATCTTCGAGCATTTCTTGCAACTCGGTATCCTGGTTGTCGCCAACTTTAACATCCAAGGATACTGGTTGACGCGCCATGTTCAGGTACTCGCGAATCTGAGCAGGTTCTATTTCCAGTTCTTTGGCAATTTCGGCTGGAGTAGGCGATCGCCCCAAGGTTTGAGCCAACTCGCGCTGCACTTTTTTGATTTTATTCAGTTTTTCGGTAATGTGGATCGGTAAGCGGATGGTGCGGCCTTGTTGAGCGATCGCACGAGTAATCGCTTGGCGAATCCACCAGTAAGCATAGGTTGAGAACTTATAACCCCTCATTGGGTCAAATTTCTCCACACCCCGCTCTAATCCTAGTGTTCCTTCCTGGATTAAATCCAGAAACTCCATATTCCGCTTTTGATATTTCTTAGCAATAGCAACGACCAAGCGCAAATTCGCTTCGATCATTTTTTGCTTCGCCCGCTTCCCTTGCGCTACCGTTTGTTGGATCTCGGTTTCCGACTGTTGGACGTGGTCAGCCCACTCTGACATATCCGGTTCGCGGTGCAGTTTCTTCGCCAAAGCTTCTTTGGCGTCGATGAACTTCATCATTTGTTGCACCTGCTTCCCATAGACAATCTCTTGTTCACGGGTTAGCAGTGGTACACGACCAATTTCTCGCAGATAGGTTCGCACCATATCAGCCGTGAATTTGGTATTGAGGTTTTCCGTTTGGGTGTTGACAGTAGGCATTGATGTGTTATCCTCTACTCCGTAAACACAATGTATCTTTTCTTACTAAAATCGATGGGAGAAAGGTAGTACATCTATCACGAAATATCGGGAGTTATCAAAAGTAATTATCAATTGATCTAGCCGTTGTTCAGACGGTAAACTCCCAATGATAGGTTCCCCTACCTTCCCTAAATTTTCAATCTTTATATAAGCACGCTGGTTGTTTTGGAGAATTCTTCTTTTAGGCAGTTACTTATAGCAACTGGAAATCCGAAGTCGATATGAGTTCCATTTACTTTATAGTACGATAAATCAGGCAAATAGTAAAGTTTTTTAAGATTAAATCTTTAATTATAATTCAAAATTGCCGATTTGCAAAAAAAAATTAAACTTCCTTGAAATTACTGACTATATCTATAGTGACGCTAAAAACCCCTCTTCTGTTGCCCAAAACTAGCCGGATAACCGAACTTAATTTCCCGCGATAATGGAGGGATGTTACGAATTAGGGATTTGTCATTAGTCATTAGTCATTTGCAAAGGACAAAGGACAACTGACCAATGACTATCTAGAATCCCAGGTCAGCTTTGGCTAGTTCAGCAGCAGCAAATACTTCTGCGTCAGGTTTTTCTTCCCAGGCTGGTTCACCAATTTCTTCGTAAAAAGTTGCGTCGTAAGGACGGGTACGTACTACTACTGGCATAGGAACAGCATGACCCAAAATTAAAGCTTGTTGCTTAGAGTCTAGCTTTGCCAATACCGATCGCAGTCCGCTACCACCAGATACACCTGTAAAAATCGCGTCAATGTCTTTTTCGTCATTCAGCAAAGCGGTAATACGAGTCCCAATCTGAGACATAACTTCATTATCAATACCCGATGGACGTTGATCAACTACCAAAAGTGTGACGAAATATTTCCGCAATTCGCGGGCAATAGTCCCAAAGATAGTGCTTTGTACTACTCCTGGGTCTAGGAAACGGTGCGCCTCTTCAATGGTAATCATCAATGGTGTGGGGCGATCGTTAGGATTTTTGCTTTGCAGGAATTTATCTGCTTTTTTGACGTAATGCTCGTGAATACGTCGGGTGATCATATTCGTCACCAACATATAAGAGAGCATATTGGACTGGGAACCAAATTCTATCACAACATTCTTCCCAGCTTCCAGACACTGGACAATTTTACTAATATAATTCTGAGGGCAAACCGCTCGCATATACTTCAAGCTATCCATCCGCAAGAGTTTACGCTGCAATGCCATAATCGAGCCTTTGTGTCCGCGCTTCTCATCGCAGAACATCTCAATTTCTTCGTTAGTCATGTTCAGCAACTGGACAATCCAAGACTTGCCAAACTCGCTATATAGAATATTGGCGTTATCTAAGGCTGCGTCAGAGAGTCCTAAATCTCGGCTACATAACTTAATATCTTCAACTTCTATTTGCTCATAACTCAAATAAAGTTCTTGAGCATCACGCACACCCCGGCGCTTTGTCGATTCCGGGTCGAGGGTATAAACTTCCACCTTACTAGGAAAAAGTTGTTTTAAACCCTTAACTGTGTTTACGTTCTTCCCTTCTGCAACGGCTTCCCAGCCATACTCAGAGTGCATATCAAAAATTAAGTTCACTGCCGCACTTTTACGGATAACGCCAGCTAAAAGCAACCGTGTTAGAAAAGATTTACCAGTACCAGATTTGCCAAAAACCCCATTACTACGTTCTACGAAGCGATTTAAATCGATGCAAACGGGCACATCCATATCTAAAGGTTTGCCGATGGAAAAATTGCGCCTTTGGGGGTCATCTTCCCAACCAAATACCCGACGAAAATCGTCAACACTTGCTTCGTAAACTTGGCTAAAGTGGCTAGGAATAGTTTTAACAGGCAACAATTCCATCGTAGTACTGGTTTGCGGTACAAATGAAGCCAAACCCGTCACCGATGGAAGGAAGGGATTTGTTGATTTGCCATTTGTTGGAGAGAAAGATTCTTCAGTTTCGGGAGTGAACATCAACATCGGCGCGAGGTTGATAGTACCGTATGTTCCACTTCCGGCTAAAACATCTCGTAAAAAAGTGTCTTCCCAACTAGGGGGATTGGCAATAATTCGGGCATTAGCAGCTCCCAATGCTACATCTGTCAGCATACAAAAAAAGCGCGATCGCATCCCTTGCACAACAAGAAACTTACCCACCCGCATATCTTCCACAGAAATGTCAGGATGCAATCGCACTTCTAAACCTTCAGTTAAAGAACCTTGAATAACCGAACCTAATGGCTGTACCGAATTCATCTGATTAGTCATTGGTCATTTGTCATTAGTTATTCTCCCCCAATGCCCTATGCCCTATGCGCAATGCGCCATTACCTAATCAATTTGAATCGAAGTTGGCGCACTTCCGGTTGGTGGAGTAGTACTGATTAATGGTTTACGGAATTGGGCATAAAGGCGATCGCGCCAGCTAAAGAATGGTTCATAATTTATATTCTCTGCAAAGATTGGCAATCCTTTACCTCTGAGAGAAGCTGGTAAATCCAGATAGGGGCCAGAGGGGAACTTGAGCAATATTGATAAGCCAGCTACTGCTAAGTCAGCTAAAGTCGGTTCATCTCCTGTTAAATAAGGACTATCTGCCAATAATAACGTTACCGCTTCCAAGTCTTGTTTTAAGGATGCGATCGCTGACTGAATAACATCCGGGCTATAACCTACTCCAAAACCGAACATTGTGAGTAAATCAGTGGGTACTCCTCCAACCAGACTTTTAAATATATCTGGTGTTGAGGTAGGTAATAAAGATTTACGGAAATTTTGGTCTTGACTTATGGCAGCAAATAGTGCTTTGCGACCTTTGATGCCTATGGATTCATCAGCCCATTCTTCTATTAATAAAGTTAAACCCCGTTTTTTGGGATCTTGCGGTATTATTGGGCGATCGGGATACTCTAAGTCTAAATACTTAGCTATTTCCGTAGAATCCACAATATACTTGTTCCGATCCTTTAATACCGGAACTTGTCTTTGACCAGTCAGCCGGAACAGTTCTACTTGTCCAATCCCAGGCGTAACTTCTATTTTGCGATAATCTAGTCCTTTAAAATCTAGAATTAGGCGTACTTTCTCTGAGTATTGAGATAGTTCCCATTGGTATAATTCCAGCATCTTGTATACCTTGTAACTGGTCAACTTCTTAACTTTACAATTGTATCTTTAGTTAAGGTAATTTTTCTTTACATTAGTTGCTTGTAGTTAATATAATTGACATTAGGATTGAACTTATATATGATTTTTGGCAAAATTATCGATTAAAAAAATATTATTTTCTGAGTGATTAAAATATCAAATAATTAAATAATTGAGCCTACATAAACAAATTTAACCGCTCAGTCCTGAGCATTCAGTAGTTACTCTAATTTCTCTAACTGTTAGCCTACGTAATAAATTTATTTACTTTCTGTAGTTTTCCTGAGTACTAAATTGGTAATTTTGACATTATACGACCCGATGCGTTGACTGTCGATACCAATTCTGTATGAAGATGCCCATAATCAGTCCTCCCTTGACAAGGGGGACGGCGTAGCCGGGGGGAAATATATGCAGTTTCACAAAGAGACGGTATGACGATTAACAGTTAACAGTCAACGCGAAATACCATCCCCTTTTAGGGGTGAGATGAGCTTAACAAAGCTTGTTGTAACTCATAACTTGTAAATATATTTTTCGATTTTCTAAGAGTTTACGCTACACCAAGCCAGGCTTTTTAACTCCTTTTGGTGTAATCGAGAAAATTTACTCAATTTACATGAAATATATGCTAAGTATATTTGATCCTTGTTAAGCCTGAATCGAGGTTAGATATTTGACCTCATAAACACAAACTCATCGGATGAATAATTTTACTTTCCTCTTCGGTTAGATTTTGTGCATAGCAAAATGTTATAAATCTTTATGTAATGTGTGGACAAAAAGACAAACAAAATTTATGAAGACAAATTACAGCAAATTGCTGACCACGTTGGCAGGCATAGCAGGATTTACAAGTTTCAACCTTCTCATTACTTTACCATCCGATGCGAAATCTGCACTAAATCCTAACCCCAGTATTTTCAAAGAAGCTCCTTATAATCAGGGTCAACGCCTCCAAGCAAACGCTTCCTTAATAGAAAAAAGCAATACCAAGGGTCAACAACTAGCGCAGCAGAGTGGTGGAACGCTAAATCCCAGACCAAGTATTTTCAACGAGCCGCCCTATAATCGTGGTGGTAGCCCTACACCTAGTGAAACTGCACCCGTCACCCCACGTCCAGGAACTCAACCTACCCAGACACTTCCTACAACTCCATCAACCCCAGGTTCAACCGACACTCAAGGTAAAAACTTATTAGGGTTGGCAGAGTCAAACGCTTCTTTTACCACCTTAACTAAGGCTTTGAAAGCAGCAGGATTGACTGGAGCTTTACAAGGCAAAGATAACTTAACTATTTTTGCACCCACTGATGCAGCTTTTGCTAAGTTGCCACAAGATGCTTTGCAAGAATTGTTAAAACCAGACAACAAAGAAGTATTGCTCAAGATTTTGACTTACCATGTAGTACCTGGTAAGGTATTGTCCACTGATTTGAAGTCTGGCGAAGTTAAAAGCCTTGAAGGCGGCGCAATCAACGTTAAAGTTGATCCTGCTACTGGTGTAACTATCAACGATGCTAGGGTGACACAGGCAGATATCACAGCCAGCAATGGTGTAATCCACGCAATTGATCAAGTGATTTTACCTCCTGACTTGTAGTTTTCGGTATCAGTACAACCTGTAGCGGACTAGGTTGGCATAAAATATTAATAGGAAAAAATTCCGTTCAGATGTTATTTTGGACGGTTTTTTTGTAATAAAGTGAGTTAAATTAGCAACCCCGCCTACGAATTAGAGCAGATTGATATTAAGTTCGGCTAATCACTTTTCATTAAAATCTCTTTGCGTGCCCTTGCTCTCGCCTCAGCTTAAATAATAAGTCTTTATATGACGCATACTAGACAGAAACAATTCATGTATTGTTAAAGTAATCTCAACAGGAAATGGAGAAAGTTATGACAACCGTAACCCAAATGAAATGCGCCTGTCCGACTTGCCTATGTATCGTTTCACTTGAGGATGCTATTAAAGAAGACGGCAAACACTATTGCTCCCAAGGCTGTGCTGAAGGTCATAAAACTATTAAAGGCTGTAGTCACGGAGGCTGTGGCTGTTAATATCTAGAGTGCATTAGCTGAAAGCGTAACGCACCATTCAAGGTGCGTACTTTCAGCTAACACAACGCCAGTTGCTATAGCAAAGAACCAAGCTAAACCTCGGGTAGAGAAGGGAAGAGAAGTTTTGAGCAGAGGAAGCCTCGGCTCGCAGTTCTCTAGTCAACGCATTGGCTCCCCTACTTTTACTAAGTTCGTATTACAGACTAGACATTACATCCCGTGCAACGGCTAAAGTTTGCTCAATGTCTTCTTCAGTGTGAGCAAAAGACGTAAACCCAGCTTCAAATTGAGAAGGTGCTAAGTAAATGCCACGCTCTAACATACCCCGATGGAAGCGTCCGAATTTAGCTGTATCAGACTTTTTCGCGTCTTCGTAGTTATTAACTGGGCCAGAGGTAAAGAATAATCCAAACATCGCGCTGATTTGACCACCGCAAGCCGCATGACCAGTTTCTTTGGCAATTTGCAGCAAACCATCTGCTAGCTTTTTAGTAATCCGGTCAAGATACTCGTAAGTACCTGGCTTTTGCAGCAATTCTAAAGTCTTAATACCAGCAGTCATCGCCAAGGGATTACCAGAAAGAGTCCCAGCTTGATATACGGGGCCTGCGGGCGCAACCATTGACATAATATCTCGGCGGCCGCCATAAGCTCCTACTGGCAAACCACCACCAATCACCTTACCCAAGGTCGTTAAATCGGGAGTCACACCAAATTTTTCTTGAGCGCCACCGTAAGCAATGCGGAAGCCTGTCATCACCTCGTCAAATACCAATAACGCTCCATGCTCGTGAGTCAGTTCCCGTAATCCTTCTAAGAATCCAGCGTCAGGTACAATAAACCCAGCATTGCCGACAACTGGCTCAAGAATGACACCAGCAATCTCGTCGCGGTTTTCTTCAAACAAGGCTTTGACGGATTCTAGGTCATTGAAAGGCGCGGTTAGAGTGGCCCTAGTTGCCGCTTTGGGAACTCCTGGTGAGTCTGGCAAGCCAAGTGTGGCAACACCAGAGCCTGCCTTCACTAGAAACGTATCGGCGTGTCCGTGGTAGCAGCCTTCAAACTTGATAATTTTATCTCGTTTTGTGAACGCCCGCATCAGCCGCAAAACTCCCATACAGGCTTCAGTTCCAGAGTTGACAAATCTGACCATTTCAATGCTAGGAACGGCATCAATAACCATTTCTGCCAAAACATTTTCTAATACTGAGGGAGCGCCGAAACTTGTGCCTTTTTCTAAAGCTTCATGCAAGGCTGCAATTACTTCTGGATGAGCATGACCGCAAATAGCTGGGCCCCAAGTACCTACATAGTCTATGTATTGATTGCCATCTACATCCCAAATATATGCGCCTTTTACACGATCAAAAACGATGGGTTGTCCACCCACAGATTTAAAGGCACGAACCGGAGAACTGACTCCTCCGGGCATGAGGTTTTGAGCAGCAGCGAAGACTTCTTGTGATTTTGTTGTTTTAATTGTGGTATTTACCAAGGTTCTCTCCTAACAGTGGGCAATAAAAAGCTCTATCTTAGGATAGTGTCAAAAATTATTTAGAATTTCTATCCTATATAAATAGCTGAACCAAAAAATAATAATATGTTATACAACTCGAATAAAGACTTACCTCTAGATATTCAAACTCGATTATCTGAAGCATACCAGGATCTTTACCGAGCAGCTTTTAATTCGGCGATCCATTGGTATGGTGAAGCCTCAAAAGCTCACAAAGTCGCTTTGAGTGCTGTAAAGATGCAGTCTGCTATGGAACGGAATGTTCTTGTTTAGAGGTAAATAAGATAGTTAAATTCAAAAAATATGCCAGCGGCCCTATTCAGAATGGTATCGTGAATCCATGAATTATTCTTATTAGAGCAAACTAGCTGGTATGTCTTCTAACGATTCACGCTCACTGCATTACGCCATCCCTGTTGAGGAAATTCGCTACGATGAACGGGGTTTAGTGCCTGCAATTGTCCAAGATTATTTGGATGGTACTGTCCTAATGATGGCGTGGATGAATCAGGAGTCATTACAAAAAACTTTAGAAACTGAAGAAACTTGGTTTTGGAGCCGTTCCCGGCAAAAGTTTTGGCACAAGGGGGCAACTTCTGGACATATTCAAAAAGTGCAGAGTATCCGTTATGACTGTGATAGTGATGCGCTACTCATAGGTGTAGAGCAATTAGGAGATATTGCCTGTCACACTGGAGAACGTAGTTGCTTTCACCAAATAGAAGGAAAAATTGCCCCACCACCAGGGGATACATTGTCGCAATTGTTTCAAATAATATGCGATCGCCGCGATAATCCTACTGAAAATTCTTATACTTGTAAACTATTCGCAGGTGGCGATAATAAAATTTTGAAAAAGATTGGTGAGGAAACTGCCGAGGTGGTAATGGCTTTTAAGGATGATGAAGCAGATGCGATCGCAGGTGAAGTAGCCGATTTGCTATATCATACTTTGGTTGCCTTAGCCCACCATAAAGTTGATCTGAAATCTGTATATCGTAAGTTGCAAGAACGTCGCCAATGAGGAAGAAAAGGAGCAGGGGGCAGGGAGCAGGGGGAAAGGGGCTTTTCTGATTTTTGCACAGATGCGGTAATCATAAATGATTAACCGGACATAAGCGTACAGATGAGATGTGCCCCCCCTACTCAGCCAAAATTCGATTGAGATACTGTAAAATTGCCACAGCGATCGCTACACTCAAGATAAAGCCTAGCCAGAAACTACTGGTAATAATTTGCGGATGATCTAATGCCCATCCACCCAAGGGATGACCAATAAAAGAGCCAACAGCCCAGCACAAAGCGTTGATGGAGAAATAAACGCCGCGTTGATTTTCTGGGGCTAACTCAGTGACTAAAGAGGCAGCAGATGGGGTGTAGGAGACAATCGCCATAGCAAATACTCCCAATGCCAAAATTACCCAAACTAGATGGTGAGATGGGGCTGTGCCGCTTACCCAAATCAGACCAAAACCAATTGCCCAGAAAATAGCTGAAACAGTGAGCGCCAGTGTGTGTGAGCAGCGTTTTAAGAGGCTAGTGACAGGCAACTGACAAATGATAGCGAACATCAAATGCCAAGCAAATAGTCCGCTAATGGTAATTTCGGTAAATCCCTTGGCAGTATTTTCTACAAAGACAAAGTTTTTGAAGTAAAGCGGCAGGGTGCTGTGGATTTGAGAAATATAGATTGTAAAGAATATATTAACTGCTATGTAGACCAGGAAACGGCGATCGCTTAATACTGCTATCCAAGAAGCAATATATTCTGTCTTTTCAGATTCCTTTATCTGCTGTTGTTCGGTTTTACTAATTCCCACATAGACAACTCCAAAAAATACGAGAAAGGAGATGGCATCAATGACAAATAGCCACCGATAACTTCCAATTATCGCAATCAAAAACCCAGCAAGCACAATTCCGATCGCTAACCCAAGATTATCAGCTAGTCGGGCGATCGCAAAAGTTTCGCGCCGATTGTCAATTTGGCTAGCGTCAGCAACAACAGCTTCAGCCGCCGGCCAATAGAAACCTATCCCTAAACCGCTAATCAAGCTACCAATTACCAAAATAGTAAAATTATTGGTTGCAGCTAACACTAGAGAACCAATTGCTGAAATCGCCGTGGCTAGCAACAAAGTGCGGCGGCGACCCCAATGTTCAGAATCAGCCAAAGAACCACCTACAATCCTCCCCACAATGCCGGAAATCGAGGCGCTACCGAAGGCTACCCCAACACTGGTTGCAGATAAACCGAGTTGATTGACAAAAAAGATCGGGGCGTAAAACAAGGTAAAGCCTGTGCCGACTTCCGAAAGAAATCTACCAATTGCGAAAATCCAGACTTGGGGATGTATCGAGGGCAGCCACGATGATACAGGAGATTGAGAAGCTAATTTCATCAGGTTAAATGTCATGACTTGATGACATTTTTGTAATTCTTATCATTGGCTGCTATTTTCCTCACTCATTCCACAGGGTTTCCACAGGGATTTTAGCAGTTTTCCACAAGTACTCTACGAGCTAATGAGCTTCTTACTCTCTTGTTGGGGATTATTGATTAACAGTGGAAAGGAAGTTAATGGACTGAGTTCTTGTAAAGTAAAGTAACGAAAAATAGCATCAAACACTGATTATTCCGTTCGTATTTATTTTTTATACACTCGTTTTTAACATTTCGCAGCATTGACAAACCCACCCCCTCTTGGCGCACAATGATTCGGCTTGCTTTTGTAGTTCGTTCAACCGTTGGCATCAAATGTGTAAAATATATTACCAACAGATGTGGGCGCAGATTGGCGGACTGGCGAAAGAGTGTGTGAAGTAGCTCTAAGCCGCTTTACCGCAAGCAACTTGTCCCTCTTGATTATCCTCATAGGAGGAAAATCTCATGAAATCAACGGTTAGCATCTTTACAGAAATTCCCGAAACACTCCACGAATCCTTAAAAAACTACTTAGAAACCCATCCCGACTGGGATGAAAATAGGGTATTAACGGCGGCACTATCATTGTTTTTACTCCAAAATGGAGATAGCGATCGCCGCGCTGCCCGAGTCTATCTAGAGACTTTGTTCCACCACTCCACAGTAAAAATGCCCAGCATTGATTCACCCGCAACAGCTAATCTACTAGACACCCCATAGGTACTGGTATAAACGGCGTTACTTTGGATCATGCCTTAATATGGGCACGGCAAACCGTGCCCCATCAATGGGATTTTGATCTAAAGCGATCGGCCATATCGGGGCAATATTACAACAAAAAAGATCAGTAAATTCTGATCCTTAAAAAGGTTTCAATAATTTTTCTTGTTGCCAAAACTAGTTGGTAATAGCGCAAGATTTAGAATTGAGGCAAAATTTGAATATATTGGCTAACCGTTAATACTTGTTGTATAACGGCTTTCTTTTGGATACAAACACCAAACACGTTCATAGAGGCGCACAGATATACGCCTCTATGAACTCCAACCTAAGCAGCGTTGTATTTAACAAAATAGTCTGATGCAAAAATATTTTCCAGCGAACTCTCTCCCCTGTCCACTGACTTAAAAGGATAAATATCTCAAATAACTGCTTGGTCTGTATTTGAGGAAAATTTATCTATTTTAATTGTTTTAATTTGTCTTTTACTAAAGCCAAATAAATTCACTGATGGCTCCCCCAAGAGTCAATAGTCAAGAGTTAAAAAACTCTAGACTATAAACTTAGGATTTGGCTTCCAATTGCTGGGGGTGAGCAGGAGATTCAAACTTATACCCTACGCCACGTACAGTTTGAATTAATGCTGGCTGACTAGCATCAATTTCAATCTTCTTGCGGATTTGACCGATATGGACATCTACAACCCGTTGGTCGCCAACATATTCATAGTCCCATACCTCTTGGATTAGCTCCGCACGCCGCCAAACTCGACCTGGATGACTGGCTAAAAAATGCAACAAGTCAAATTCCAGAGCAGTTAAAGGTACTGCTTGGTTATTAAGTGCCACCTCCCGTCGCACTGGATCAATCATAAGTTTTTCAAATACCAAGCGTTTCTGCTCGGCAGTAGTTATCACTCGTTGACGCCTCAAAATAGCTCCGACTCTGACTTCTAACTCTCCTAGCCCAAAAGGCTTAGTGAGATAGTCATCAGCACCTTTAGCAAAGCCGCGAATTTTGTCAGCTTCGTCAGCACGGCTAGTCAACATCAGAACAAAAACACCATTACGACTTTGCATCTCTTGGCAGAGGTTAAACCCAGTTACATCTGGTAAATTCACATCTAGAATTACCAAATCAGGGTTAAATTGCTCAAATAGAGTTAAGGCTGTCTTTCCATCTTCGGCAGCCTCTACCTGATAGTTCTGCTTAATCAGAAAGCGTTGGATTAAATTCCGAACCGCAGGATCGTCGTCAACTACAAGAATCTTGGCAGGAGCCATGACCATTTCTTTGCACAAAAATTCGTAAGATTAACATGAGGGTTGCGTAAAAACGCAGTTGCCACTTAGGGACTAACTAAGAATCTACATGGCTACGGTATAAGATTCCTGATTATTCCAAAATAAATACTCTAATCAGGATTGTGGGCAACCAGAACGCTAAACTTATGTTAGCCACAGTATATAAGCGCTCTGACTTTAGCCGCAATGGCTCTTGACACCAAGACACGTTCTTGATCCCAGTTAGGTGGTAACTTAAAACGTTTCAATTTTAAATCGATATGCGGATATATACCACAAGCGATTATTCAGTATAATTAAAAAAAACTCTATTAGGGCACAGTAAGTTGCCAAATTTGAAACAGTAAAGTTGATTTTTTCATAAAAAGTATGTGTTTTCAGTACTCCCTGGTCAAATTCTAGATTAGAGCCAGAATTAAGCAACGACATGAGGGTATACACGGAGTTCTGGCGATATGTTAAAGTTACTATAGTTGAAATTACAAAGTCGATCAAACTAAGCCGTGCTACTATCCTGTTAGGGCATAAAATAGGTCGAGACTTTAGTTTCGAGCAAAATAAAACCTAAAGCTGTTTTTTATTTGACAAAAGACTGCCGCTGACTGAGGCTGAAGTAACAAACTCCCATGAGCGATCAAAATCCCTACGAAAAACTTGGGGTATCAGAAGAGGCTACCTTCGATGAAATTCAGGATGCTCGTAATCGCCTATTCGAGCAACATAATGGTGATGCCAAGCATTTAGAAGTAATTGAAGCAGCTTACGATGCGATTTTAATGGATCGCTTACGGATGCGCCAGGAAGGTAAAATTAAAGTCCCTGAGCGCATCCGGTTTCCAGAGTTGCGAGTGCAATCGCCTCCTAAAGAAAGTCCAACCCCTCGTGAGCAGTCACCTGCATGGCTGCAACGGATGCTGGATCAGCCAACACCTGCCGATATACTCTTACCAGGAGCTTGGTTTCTTGGTTTGAGTTCTATCAGTGTGTTTTACCCAGAGGGAGGCGATCAGGTTTTGCAGTTAGCATTGGTAGTTGGGGTAGGCACCAGTATTTACTTCCTTAATCGCAAGGAAAACAAATTTGGCCGAGCAGTTTTGTTCACCCTGGTCAGTTTAATCATTGGGTTAATTGCTGGGGGACTAGTTGCTAGCTGGCTCTTACCACAAATATCGTTCCTCAATTTGTCATCGAATCAGTTCTCTAGTGTACTAACGTTTATATTGTTGTGGTTGGTTAGTAGTTTTCTACGGTAAACCCTGCCCGCAACTAAGTTTCTATAAAAGAAGACATGGTTTATGTGTGTTCTTCTTAAAATTTGAGAGTCAGGAGTCAGAATAGTTATTCTGGCTCCTATTTTAATTGGCAACCTGAATACCGATTAATTCAATTTGTTGCAGCTAGAAAGCTTTTCTAGACAAATTGTTTAGGTTTTAAGACTAAATCTACAGCAGTGCTGAAATCCTTAACGATTAAATCGGGGTGGTAAAGTTCCAATTGGGTGCGATCGCGGATGCCAGATTCCACAGCCATCACCTTAATTCCATAATTTTTAGCTGCGGTGATGTCGGCTTCGGTATCTCCCACCATCCAGGTATCAGTAGCCGGGGGCAGTTCTTTTAATGCCCTAGCCATCAACAAGGGCTTATCTTCAATATCACGAGTTTTAACGTAGTCGTTACTCAAGCAATAACAACGATTTTCTGGGAAAAATCTTCCTAAATCGTGTTTTTTGAAGGCATAATTTAGTTCTCGAACTCGGCGCATGGTCATAACTGCCAAATCAATTCCAGCTTGTTGAATTTTTAACAGTGCATCCACAGCACCAGGCGCGAGGGTGTCATAGTCAAAGTAGGGTTCTGTATGCACAGTTTGCCGCCGCAACTGGGCAAATTGTTGGGCTTGGGCTTCGTCTAACCCAGAATTCAAGGCAATTTGTTTTTCAGGAACGCGCGATCGCTTTAACTGCCAAAATTCCGCTTTCGGAAGTTCTTGCACTACTTGGTCTGGGCGACGAGTTTTCTCTAAGCAGAATTGATAAACACGGTAGTACCGTTCGGAAACATCAATAATTGGGCCGTCGAAGTCAGTAATAAGTCTTAGCATCGGCGGTAAAAGTTAATTTTTATTAAGTTTATCTCAGATGTATGGCTATTTTTTGAGAGATAAATTTAGTATCAGCATTTTATTGCAGCGTACCGCGTTTGATTTGTTCGCTTTCAATGGCTTCAAATAAGGCGCGAAAGTTACCTTCGCCAAAACCTTGAGCTTGGAAACGGCGTTCAATAAACTCAAAGAAAAATGTCGGCTGTTCAAATATTGGCTGGGTAAAAATTTGTAGTAATAAGGGCGGTGTATCTCGTCTCTCTAAAGGAGTATATTCTTGCCAATCCACCAGAATTTCCTGTTGAGCGATCGCTTCTAGTTCTAAAAGTGATAGAGGCAATCCTGGACGCTGTTTTAGCTGCGAGTAGTAGCTTTGGGGAACTGAGAGTAAGGATAAACCACTGGCACGAAATTTAGCGATCGCACTCACAAGATTAGTCGTTCGCAAGGCAATATGTTGAATTCCGGGCCCGCGATTGACATCTAAAAATTCCTGAATTTGGGAATTTTTGGAAGCTGGTTCATTAATTGGCAATTGGACGCTGCCATTGTGCGAAACCATCACTTGACTGTGTAAAGCAGAACGATTGGTTTTAATTTTAAATGCTTGCTGGGGCTGAAAATCTAGGATATTTTCGTACCAAGCCACAGCATTTTCCAATTCACCAACTGCCACGTTTAACACTATGTGATCTATGGCGGTAAAAGTGTTGTCATTTGTCATTTGTCCTTTGTCATTGGTGTTAGTTACAAATGACGACGGACAACAAATAACCAATGACCTTTCGATTAATGTATGAGTTAGTCCACCCCAGGCGGCAATTTTGCCACACTTGAGGAATGCTGTACCCACCTGGCGTTCCTGGGTAGGTTGGAGGATTGTAGCACCGTGTTTTTGAGCTAGTGCGATCGCTGCTTCTACATCTTCGACAGCAAAAGCGACATCTGCTACACCAGGTGGATATTGACGGAGAAACTCAGCTACTGGACTTGTGGGTAACAATGGTGAAGACAGGAAAAAGCAGACAGCACCACTCTTCACCACTTCTGTACAAGTGTGAAATGAACTAATGCGATCGGTTACTGGTTGAAAACCAAGATGGTTTACAAACCAATCCCGCCATACTTTCGCGTCTTCTACATAGAAATGAACGTGATCAATTTTCATAGATACTGAAAATCCAGCATAACAGCTTATATCTCTGTAAATTTTGCCTTTTTTGCTAAATTTTCAGGTCTTTCCCAGGCAATAATTATGTAGGCTGACTCCCACTTTAAAAAAACAAATGACTATCAGGTTGAATGTTAATTTCCATTGGCACAGCTTGCGGTTCGGCAGAAAGGGCAAAGAAAATCGCATTGGCAGCAGTTTCAGGACTGAGCATTTTTTTCCGGTCTACTTTTAGGTTGACGTTATCCCAGAAAGGAGAATCTACCCCACCAAAGTAGAATAGCGTGAACTTGATACCAAAACGCTTGAGTTCCTCTGCCATGCATTTGCTGAAACCGACAACACCAAACTTAGAAGCAGAGTAAGCTGCTGCCATTCCCATCGAATGCTTGCCCAGAATTCCAACCACGTTACAGATGTGACCAGACTTGCGTTTTTGCATCTCTTCAGCAGCCGCTTGAGTGGTGTAAAAGCTGCCTTTCAAGTTGACATCTAACATCTTGTCTAAATCAGCAGGTTCCAGGCTGTTGTAAGGCTTGAGTATACCGACACCGGCGGCATTCACTAAAATATCGATTTGACCAAACTCAGCGATCGTCTTTTCTATCAAAGTATCTACCTGTTGAGGGTCAGTAATATCGGTGGGAACGCTCAAAACTTGCCCTGGTAAATCACCTGCCAGTGTTGTTAAACGAACCGCATCTCTGGCAGCCAATACCAACCGGACTCTGGTAGGCGCAAGTTTGTATGTTAAAGCTGAACCAATGCCACCAGTAGCACCGACAATGTGATTTTTTCTTCTGACCAGTCTTTGACTAAAGGAACTTCCGTAGTCTCGGTTATAGATACTTTAGTATGTCCATTGGTGTTAGCAAACAACTCACCTTCTAAGGAACGAGGGAATGCAGGCTCAAGAAATTGTTTACCACAATTTTTGCAGAGATAATTCTGCTTGTCATTCCGACGACCATTTTTCCGATATAAAGTAGATTCGCACCGAGGACATTTCATCTTGTGATTTAGGTGGTCTAGAACAGATACCTGTATTTAAATATATAGTATAAAAAAGTACTGTCAATGACAGTTTGTATTGCACAATACAAGAAAAACTCAAGGCAAGCGGAAATTAAATTTAACCCATCATTTCCGCTTGCACTATGTCATAGCCATCTGAGTAGCTAGAATTTTAGAAACACTTCAACTAATGCGGGCGAAAACATAGTCACGGGTGCGAGAATCTACAGGGTTAGTAAAGATTTTGCTTGTAGTACCAAATTCAACCATTTGAGTAATACGATTTTCATTATTATGAAAAAAAGCCGTAAAATCAGATAGGCGAGTAACTTGCTGCATATTGTGAGTAACAATCACAATTGTCAACTCAGAGCGCAAGTTATGGATTAGATGCTCAACTTTCATGCTACCGACAGGGTCAAGACCTGAACAAGGTTCATCCATCAACAAAACATTAGGTTTGACTGCTAAAGCACGAGCAATACATAATCTTTGTTGTTGACCACCAGAAAGTTCTAAAGCAGATTTGTGCAGCTTATTTTTGACTTCATCCCAAAGTTCGGCAGCTTTGATGGCAGATTCAACGATTCCATCTAATTCTACTTTCGGATGCCATCCAACTAATTTCACTCCATAAGCAACGTTATCGTAAACGCTCATGGGAAAAAGATTCGGCTTGGGAAAAACCATACTGACTTGGCGACGTAAACGATTGATGTTGACACGACGCTCATAAATACTCTGCCCAAAAAATTCTACTTTTCCTTCAACCTTCACATCTCCTTCTAATTCACTCATGCGATTTAACGATTTAAGAAAAGTAGACTTGCCACAACCACTAGAACCAATAATTGCCGTGACTTGGTTTTGGTAAATATCCATTGACACGCCTTCAACTATCTTTTGAGCGTCGTAAGAGAAGCTGAAGTTTTTGACTCTGATGGCTGGAATTAGTTTACTCATATTCCTAAAACGTGTGAAACAAAACTTGATTCAGTAAAACAGTACAAATCAGCAACGCTGTTTCACTATGTTAATCTGAAAAGTAGATGTTCATATAAATTACATAGTTACTTAGTAGCCATGCAGCAAATAAACAGTTACTATATTTTTATATAGGGTTGTGTCCCAAAATTCATTTTTTACAACCTTTCTCTACTCATTTTACTTACATTGACTAATAACTTTTGATTAAGAGAGAAAGTAGAAAAAATTTTTACCCTTACTTATCAATTTAATAACTATTTATAGTTTTTGGAAGGTATGGCAAGCATCCGGGAAACCAAATATAGCAAGTTTTTTACTTTTCTAGAAAATATTTTTATCCAAAACGACCATTCACATAGTCTGCTGTCTGTTGCTTTGAGGGGTGATTAAAAATCTTTTTTGTCTGATCAAATTCTATCAATTCACCTAAATACATAAACGCCGTGTAATCAGAAACACGAGCTGCCTGCTGCATATTGTGAGTCACAATCAAAATCGTCACCGTTTCTTTCAATTGATTAATTAACTCTTCAATGCTGGCGGTAGCTATCGGGTCTAAGGCTGATGTTGGTTCATCAAATAGAACAATTTCAGGGTCAGTCGCCAAAGCGCGGGCGATGCACAACCTCTGCTGTTGACCACCAGAAAGGTTAAAAGCTAAGTCATTTAGGCGATCTTTTACTTCATTCCACAAAGCTGCATCATGCAAAGCTTTCTCTACTTTCTCATCAAGGACTGCACGTTTTGATTCACCCCGTACCTTCAGACCATAAGCGACATTTTCATAAATTGACTTAGGAAAAGGATTGGGTCTTTGAAACACCATACTAATCCGCATCCGTACCTCAATTGGGTCAACTTTATTACCAAGGAGGTTGATCCCATCTGGTTTGAGGGTGATTTCCCCTTTATAACTATTTCCGGGGTAGAGGTCGTGCATTCGATTAAAACAACGTAACAGGGTGGTTTTGCCACATCCAGAAGGGCCAATCAGCGCCGTTACTTGTTTGTCACCCACTGACATATTAATGTCTTTGAGAGCGTGAACTGTTCCACCGTAGTAGAAATTCAAGTAATTAACCGAAGCTTTAATCGATTTTTCTAGGGTTGATGATGCAATTTCTACCATTTGATTTTTTTGCGTAAACGATAGCGGATATAAATTGCCACAGCGTTCATGGCCAAAGTAATGGCAATTAGAACAATACCTGCTGCTGCTGCATTCACCTGAAACTCAGCTTGGGGACGAGATACCCAATCAAACATTTGAATGGGCATAACTGTGAACGGAGCAAGTAACCAAGATAAGGATATATAGGGAAACTGCTCAGTAATTGGTGGTTCTGGTAAGAAGGCTATAAAGGTAAGTGCACCAATGGTAATTAGAGGTGCAGTTTCACCAATAGCTCGTGCTAGGGCAACAATAATACCAGTGAGAATTGTGCCTGTTGAGTAAGGCAGAATATGATCCCAAATCATTTGCCACTTAGAAGCCCCTGCCGCATAAGCAGCTTCACGGATGCTATTTGGTATAGCACGCAGAGCCTCGCGGGTAGAAACGATCACCACTGGTAAAACTAATAACGCCAAGGTAAACCCAGCAGTAATAATGCTTCGACCGAGGTTTAACCCATAAACAAACACACTCAAAGCCAAAACTCCGTAAATAATCGAGGGAACGCCAGCTAAATTGGTGACATTAATTTCGATTAAATCAGACAACCAATTTTTTCGGGCATACTCTTCTAAGTAAATCCCTGAAGCTATACCGATGGGTATAGCTACTAAAGACGTTACAAACATAACCAAAAGCGTTCCCACCCAAGCTGAGAGGATGCCCGCTTCTTCTGCCCTACGACTGGGAAACGAAGTCAAAAATTGCCATGAAAGACGTGGGAAACCATCGGTAATTAAATCCAATAATAGTGCCAGTAATGTGACAATGCCAATCAGCATTGATAACAGCCCTATAACGTTGAAAATATGTTGCGATCGCTTATTGCGGTTAATAGTCTTACGGACTTCTTGAATATTGAGAGTTGTCATATCAATAAATTTCTCGATAGCGCTTGATGAGAAAATAACCAATGATGTTGAAGACTAAAGTCATTAGCACTAACGTGAGTCCAACTGCAAAGATAGTCTGATATTCCAGGCTGCCATGAGGCAGGTCACCGAGACTTACCGATACAATGTAGGCTGTCATTGTAGCGGCTGGTTCCATCGGGTTAAGGGTCAGGTTTGGTTGTCCACCCGCAGCAATAGCTACTATCATCGTTTCACCGATTGCACGAGAAATTCCCAAAATGCAAGCGGCAGAAATGCCAGAAATAGAAGCTGGTAATATAACTCGCAAAGCTGTCTGGAAGCGGGTAGCCCCCATTGCATAAGAAGCCTCGCGTAGATGTGCGGGTACTGTACGCATGGCATCTTCGCTCAGGGAACTGACATAAGGAATAATCATAATACCGATGACTAGCCCCGCACTTAACATATTAAAACCAGGTAAGTCTGGCAGAATTACCTGCAATAGGGGTGTGACAAATAAGAGGGCAAAATAACCGTAAACTACTGTAGGGATACCCGCCAGCAGTTCTAAAGCTGGCTTGACAATTTCCCGAACGATGGGTAAAGCAAATTCACTCAGGTAAATAGCAATAATCGTACCTAACGGTACTGCTACTAATAAAGCAACTAATGTAGTAACTAATGTTCCTGTTACCAACGGTAAAATTCCGTAATGCTTATCGTCAAATAAAGGTGTCCACTGTGTATCTGTAAGGAATTCCCATAAAGATACTTTTTGAAAAAATATTATAGACTCGTAAACTAAAATACCGAGAATGGCTATTGTAGTTGCTACAGAAGAAAGTGCTGCTAGAAATAAGACAGACTCAATAGCCCGTTCTTGCAAATCACGCGCTAGCTTTCGAGAAATTTGAGTTTGTTTTGCACTACTCATGCTGAAATGCGATCGCTCCTGAGATGATGAATTTAAATAGACAAAGAGAGGTAGTACACCTCCCTTTGATAAATTGCAGATTTTGAACTAATTCAAAATTCACAATTAGGCTTATTCTCTAGCTTCACGGCTTAATAATTCTTCAATCTTCAGCCCAACTGATTCTTGACCACCAAAAATAGTGCCATATCTCTTCTTATTGAAGTGATTCTGAGCGGTAGTGTATGCTGATGCTGGCAGGGCAATGTATTTTACTTCTTGAGAAAACTTAGCTGCATTCTGCAAGTAAAATTGCACAAACTGCTTTACTTCTGGTTTGTCAATAGACTTGGAACTGACATAGATAAAAATGGGGCGAGATAGTGGATTGTAAGAGCCATTTTTAACTGTTGCTTCTGAGGGCAATACGCCGTTGATTGGCACTGCCTTCAATTTATTTTTGTTTTCTGCATAATAGGCATAACCGAAGTAACCAAGGGCGTTCTTATTACGGCTAACACCTTGTACAAGTACGTTGTCATCTTCGCTTGCAGTAAAGTCACCCCGGCTAGACTTCGATTTGCCAACAACAGCCTCAGTAAAGTAGTCGAAAGTTCCAGAGTTTGCACCAGGGCCAAACAATTTCAGAGGTGCATTGGGGAACCCATTACGAACCTGATTCCAGTTATTGACCTTACCTTGTGCTCCAGGCTCCCAAATTTTCTTCAATTCGGCAACTGTGAGATTTTTTGCCCAGGAGTTTTGAGGGTGAACCACTACTGTTAAAGCATCATAAGCTACTGGTAGTTCGACATAACGAATGCCAGCAGCCTTGCAAGCATCGATTTCTTTTTGTAGGATGGGACGAGATGCACCAGAGATATCTGTCTCGCCACGACAGAACTTTTTGAAGCCGCCGCCAGTACCAGAAACGCCTACTGTAACTCTAACTTTGCCTCTTTGTGCCTTTTGGAAGTCTTCTGCTGCTGCTTCCGTAATTGGGAAAACGGTGCTAGAACCATCAACCGTAACTGTGCTGACGCTTTGGGAATGAACCGCAGATATTGATATACCAAAGGAGGCGGCTACCAATGAGACTATACCTAATACTGTCAGGCTATTAAGCTTAAAGTTCATCTTGTTCATAAAAAGATTACTAGTTGATTGGACATTAAATTTCCGCTAATTCACCTCAAAAAATAACTATTTTTCAAGTTAAAAATCTAGTGAATAACGCGGTTGTCCATAGTCAAGAATATAACCTTGGCAGTTAGTGAATAAGTTAATCAAAGGTTAATTAAAAGTTAATTATAGATTAATTAAAATTGATAAATTTCTTAGCCAAAATAATAGTAGTACGGAGATATCTAAATAGCAATTATCAATGTATTAAATTTATAAAATATTCAAACTGTTACTATGGAGCGAACAGGAATTAAAAATTTATATTTTATAAGATAAGGTAGCTATCACTAGAGTAAATAATTTTGAGTTAAAACTTTATTTTTGGTTATAAAACCCAATTTAAATACTTTTTAGACGGTGCTATTTGACCGATTTAAAGCTCCTCTTAAAGGTTATTATGATGAAAATTGATAAGCTATAAAAGTACAGAAACCACTTTTTCCTGCTTATATTTTTTAGTGAATACCCTTTACTATAGCTAGCTAATATACATACTTTGATATATTTAACCTCGCTAAAATATGCGTTGAAATCAAAACTTACTGCCGTTGTTCGTCTTTTTATGCTTCCTTGCGGCTGCAATACATTACCACAGACATAATTAATAATCAGTAGTCAGTGGTCAGCGAGTGAAAACTACTGACTACTGACTACTAACTAACTAATGAATTAAAAATCTAAAATCGGCCAGTCTGGTTCACGATAATAGCGTGTCATATTGTCGAACTTTCGCAATTCGACGCGATTGATCAAAAATTCTGGCAAATTTAACAGCCATTGTTCATTCAACTGAGAAAGCATCGTGCTAAAACTTGTGCGGTCTAAGTCAGATGAAACCTCCCCAAAGTAGGCTAATGTAACATGGGCTGTTAAGTGATAATGCTGCTCAATACCCAAAGCAATCAACTTGGGATTTTGATAAATTGTTCGGCGAAATTTAATAATTTCCTCGTAGCAGCGTTCATCTTGAGGTACTAAACAAACGGCTATAGCTCTTGGCATCAGTATCAGTCCCAGCATTTGCCATTTAATCGGATGACTCCTATTTGTCATCAATTGTTGATATTGCTGAAACATTTCAGCTAAACAAGAGTGTAACTCCTCGTCAAATTTGGGATTTTTTTCGCAGGCATCAAGATAAGCATTATCCCAAATTAAATCTGCTAAAGTCAGATGAAAGCTCGCAGGAGTTAGAGGCACAATCAAATCACGGTTTACAGGCAACTGTAAAAGTTCCTGTTGGTAAGCCTGTAATTTGGCATAGAAAGCAGAGTTTTGTGATTCTTCTTCTGCCGGCGGGGTAATTAGCGTATAGCCAGGAAAGGACACTGCTTGTCTCAACCCAGAATGCGGCTGAAATTTAGAAGATTCCTGGATATGCTGGACTTGGGATCTGTAGGCTTCTGGCAGCGTCAGCCTTGCTAACCGATTTAAGTAAGTTTGATAGTTGTCGTCCAATCTTCATAGCCTCATGCTCTCACTTGATAGATTTTAGGGAAAATTACCTTGATTAACAGAATGATTTCAAAAGTATTTAATTTTTGGGAGTGGGGAAGAGGCAGGGGAGCAGGGAGCAGGGAGCAGGGAGATGAGGGAGATGAGGGAGATGAGGGAGACAAGAAGAATAACCAATGCCCAATGCCGAATGCCCCATTTCCTAATATACGAGGTTAGTCTATGCCAATCTATGTTTACTGGGGTGAGGATGATTTTGCTATGGAAAACGCGATCGCTATGCTGCGCGATCGCGTCCTCGATACCGACTGGATAAGTTTTAATTACACTTCATTCACGCCAGATCAAGCTGATGCTGCTATCCAGGGGTTAAATCAGGTCATGACACCCACTTTTGGGGCTGGTGGGCGCTTGGTATGGCTGATAAATACTACCCTGTGCCAGCACTGTCCAGAGAATGTTTTAGCGGAACTGGTGCGATCGCTACCAGTCATTCCCGAAAACTCATTTTTATTGCTCACTAGCCGCAATAAGCCAGATGAACGCCTCAAATCCACGAAATTGTTAAAACAATTTGCCACCGAATTCCGAGAATTTCCCCTCATTCCGCCTTGGAAAACCGAATTGCTGGTGCAATCTGTTAATCAAGCAGCTCAGACTGTGGGCGTGAAACTAACTGCCAATACTGCCCACTTATTGGCAGAATCTGTAGGAAATGATACACGTCTTCTTTATAATGAGTTAGAAAAACTGCGGCTATATGCCCAAGGTAGTAACAAACCTTTAGATCCAGATACTGTTACTAAGTTAGTAAGAAATACTACCCAAAATAGTTTACAATTAGCAGCAGCAATTAGAACAGGAGATACAGCTAAAGCTTTGACAACCTTGGCGGATCTGAACAATGCTTCCGAGCCGGGATTACGGATAGTTGCCACGCTGATTGGACAATTTCGCACCTGGCTCTGGGTGAAGATTATGATAGAAAGTGGTGAGCGCAATCAACAAGCGATCGCTACTGCTGCTGATATTGGTAATCCCAAACGGATCTACTTTTTACAGCAAGAAATCAAGCTTCTTTCTGTACAACAGTTAATTTCTTGCTTACCCCTACTACTGGAGTTAGAAGTCAGTCTCAAGCAAGGAGCATCAGAAATGCTAACACTCCAGACTAAAGTAATTGAACTTTGCCAAGTTTGCCGAGGAAGTTGACAATCAAATATAAAAGCTTAATGAATTGAACAGTTGCTGGAACTTCCAACTCCGAAAATAATTCAAAGTCCTTATAATATCCCTGATGTAGTTCTCTGTCACACAGTATATGAAAAAAATTTCTGATTTGTTTCCCCGATATAGCCGAAAACGAATTCTTTCCCAATCATTCTTTTTCGGTGCGATCGCGGCTGTGAGTGTAATTTCTAATGCGTTTTCATTGAGTTCAAAAGCTTATGGTCAAACTCCACCACCAATAGTTAACAATACTGAAATCGACAGCTATGCTCAAGCCGTGCTAGCAATGGAGCCAGCCCGCCAAAACGCCTTTGAAGAAATTAAAAAACTTATTGGCAATGGAGAAATCCCCCAGATTGTTTGTAACGATCCTAACAGCATAAGTGGTCTTCCAAAGAAGGCTCAACATATTGCAGTGAATTACTGTAAGCACGCTCAAGAAATTGTCCAAGTTAATGGGTTGAAATTTGATCAGTTCAACAAAATTACTATAGAACTACAAAATAACGATATCTTAAAACGGCAGGTTTACAATACCTTATTACGTTTACAAAAAAGTCCTGAATCTCCGTAGTAAAAATGGCGTAAGACCACTTGCATTAAAGGGAGAGATAGTAAGTGTAGTATTGCTTTTTTACCAAACGTTGCGAGTATTGATTCATAAAATACTTGTTTTTGAATATTAGGTTAATGACTAATAATTTATTGCATTTTACAAATGAATTTTTATCAAGGAAGAATAAAACCATGAATTTTGAACAAGAAAATATCTGAATCTAGGGCTTTAAAACCACCACTAAAGATGTATATTTAGTGGTATTCAATGAGTGAGTGGCTCTTTTGAATTTCTCACTCATTGATTCTGAATTCTTCGATACCCTACTACCATTCAATCATAAGACATATTTGCTTGGCGCTTGGTGTGAATATTTTTCATGTGCTTTTTCACAGTGTTTATGGTGATGTAAAGCTTAGTGGAAATTTCTTTGTAGCTGTAGTTGCTTCTATAGAGAAACCAAATTTCAGCTTCTCGCGGTGTCAGGTCAAATTTTTTAACTTCAGTGAGTGCTACATTTTTCACAGATTCATATTGATTTTCTATAGTCACCAATAAACAAGGTACTTCAAACCCATCTAAATCTAGCAGTCTCACCCTAATCCGAAAAATATTTGACTTATCAAGCACAATCTCATCTGACAAAATTAGTAGTTCGTCAGAAAACAAATCTCGGTTATTGAACAACGATTCACAAAGCTTCCAGATGGCTGGTGGTACAAAATTTTGGTTGAAGTTGCCTTGATTAAATTTACAACAAAGGCGACGAGCAGATGCATTAGCATGAACTACTTCACCAGTGTGGTTTAAAATTAATATACCGTCTTCTAAACCTTCAATTACTTCTTGTAAAAAATCAGCTCGCTTCGATTCATATAAGCCAATACTTTCTAGCTTTTGTGGTTCGACTAATGTTTTTAATAATGTCTTGGTTACGGCGATCATAATAAAAACTGTAATGTATAAAATACTGTTTATTAGTTAGCTTTATGGGGTTTGAAAGATGCACTATCTATTTTTTGCATGATTATCTAAATAAAGTGGGTGAATATTAAAGATAAATCATACTAATGGCAGCAACCACAAGTATTGTTAAGACTATTTCTTTGAAATACTCAATTTGCCATTTATATAGTTTGTTTGGATTAAATTAGATTACATAATTTAAATACAATTCTACAATTGCCTATTTCGGAATTTACTTCCAATCAGCTTTAAATAAGTTATCCCCTCTAGTACCGCAACGCGAAAGTCAAAATTCAAAATTCAAAAGTATTATGGAATAAGCTATTTATGGATTTTCGATGGTCTGCTTATTTCCGCCGTACTGTATGTACTATTGATACCGTTAACATGGACTAAAGGAGGAAAAGAGCGGGCTTTTTTAAGGTGAAGCCATTATCTTGGCTATTGAAGCCACTTCTACTAAATAGCGATCGCTCCAAAAGACAACAATTATTCATACTGAAATAAAAATATACATCTAAATATTTTGACAATGCAGGTATCCACCAACTACGCTAAATTACAAAGAAAAACTGCTTTTTAGTAATTGGGAAACAATTGGAATTTTGTATAAATTTTGATATTAGGAAAAAGGACAATGCCCCATGCCCCATTTTCTCTAAGTCCGTCCAGCAAGTCTGGCAACTACTGTAGTTAACTCAGCTGCCTCAATAGGTTTAGGTAAATGTAGCTGATAACCTTCTTGTATAGCTCGCATCCGATCCTCTGCCCTAGCATAGGCTGTTAACGCTGCGGCTGGAATATTTCCTCCTAGTTCTGGTGGTTGCGATCGCACTTTGCGGATTAAAGAATAACCATCCTCATCGGGCATAGCGATGTCACTGACTAGAACATCTGGTTTCCACTGTGTAATGACCTGCAATGCCTCTTGAACCGATTCTACAGCCTGAACTTCGGCTTGGCACTGTTCGAGGACTGTAGTAATGAAGTCACGGGTATCGGCTTGGTCATCTACAACCAGTACGCGCACGCCAAGGAGGGAGAGCGAGGGAAGAGGAGAGCGCAGTGGGAGAGGCTGCAAGGCTGTGAGGGGAGGACTTTTCAAAAGTGGCAACTTGACTGTAAACGTTGCTCCTTGCTCTTTACCTGGACTATTTGCGTGGATAGTACCGCCATGTAATTCTACTAAATTACGCACGATCGCTAATCCTAGTCCTAATCCACCATAGGTTCTAGTGCTAGAACTATCAGCTTGACGAAAGCGATCAAAGACATAAGGAAGAAAATCAGGGCTGATACCAATGCCTGTGTCAATTACCTGAATTTGGGCATATTTATCCGTTGTCTGTTGTTTTTCTTGGTCAATCACGACAGACAATTGCACCTCTACCCGTCCTCCTCTGAGTGTGAATTTAATGGCATTGGATAGCAGATTCCAGATTATTTGTTGCAAGCGCTCGAAATCCCCGGAAACTAAGAATTGAGAATTTTCACCAAGCAAATTGTCCTCTGAGTGCTGACTGGTTTGGGATTTTACTTCTGGAGATTCTATATTTTTGTGATTGATTTCTAATCCCAAATCTGAATTTTGCGCGAAAGTGACCACGGGAAGTATCCCCGGTGGCGCATTTCGCGTTTCTTTTGAAGGAATCAGGGAAAATCTTAAATCGATTTCCTTAGATTGGGCGGCGAGGCTAACAGTCTCAATAGCTGACTCAATCATCGGAACCAAATTACAAGTACGGACATTAAGGCGTAACTTGCCTCTCATCATCCGTGATATATCCAGTAGGTCTTCAATTAGCTGGGTTTGCGCCTTAACATTGCGCTCAATTGTCTCCGTAGCCCTAGCCATTTGGGTTTCACTAAGCTTGCCTCGTTTCAGTAATTGCGCCCAGCCAAAGATGGCATTGAGGGGCGATCGCAATTCATGAGACAATATTCCCAGAAACTCACCTTTCATGCGGTTAGCTTCTTGCAACTGCTCAGTTTGTTCTTGCAAAGAAGCAATTAAACTAGCTCGTTCCATTGCGATCGCTATTTGGTCGCATACTGCTTGCATCATCCCCTTTTGATTCTCGGTGAAGCTTAACCGAGTGCGACTGCCAAAAGAAAGAGTACCTAACAAGCGTCCTTGGGCGATCAATGGGTAGGCATAATAAGCAGTAATGCCTAAAGAGCGAATGAATTCTGTGTGTGAGTCAGTGGATTGTTGCACATTCTCTAGAGCTATGGAATGGCGTGAGAGCGCTACATTACCAGAAACCCCTTGACCAAATGCCAACGACTCAATTTCCTTTGCCACTTCTGAGGAAATACCACTCGAAGACCCCAACCGCATTACTTGAGAGTTATCCTCAACCAAATAGTTCAAATAAACATCTAAACCTATTTGCTCTCTTAGTTTTCGGTAGACGCTATCCATTAGCAGTACTGGTTCCTGGCTTGATAGTAAATCGTTGGCTGTGTCAAATAGTAGCTTTAGCCTTTTGTAACCTAACGAGAGGGCTTTTTCTGCCTGCTTGAGGTTGCTAATCTCTTGGAACACCAAGATACAGGTAGCCGGATGACCGTGCATTGCTGGTAAGGTATCAGCAAATATGAGTAGAGAGCGCACACCAGATGGAGTGTGCCAGTCTACCTCCAATCCATTCAGGCGTTCGCCAAGGGCAACCCGCACTCCTGGCATTTGTTCATTGGGGATGCGATCGCCAGCCGCATCTGTATAATGATAAACTGTGTGATACTCCTCGGCTGGCACACCTTTGGGAAATTCGCCCCCAGCTAATTCGTTAGCAGAGCGATTGGCAAAAGTTACCCGCGCCGTTCCTGGTTCGATAAACAGCAATGGTCTTGGCATCAGATTTAACACATCCTCCAGCCATTTTTGCTGATTCAAGAGTGCTTCCTCTGTTTGTTTGCGCTCCGTAATATCTAAAAATGCACCAACGCTTCCTCTGGTTTTACCCTCTTCATCAAACAAGGGTGCAACATACTCCAACAGATTGACAATTTTTCCATTTTCATGGATAATATCCAGTTCACAATCCAGAACTTCGGCACCATGAGCAGCAGAATATTGCATTGGGAGTTCTTCTGCTGACAGTTCTCTTCCGTGGCGGTAGATTTTAAAGCTTGTCGGTTTTTGGCCCAAGGGAGCACTGAGGGAGGCATTTGTATTTGGTAATATCCCCAACTGCTTGGCAAAAGCAGGGTTAACCTTAATATTTTGGCATTCTGGATCTTCGGCAATGCCAATTCCAATGGGAATTACCTCCAACAGAGTTTGTAACTCAGTAATGCGGCGCTGTAAATCCTTGTTTAGTTGTAAGATTTTTTCCTTAGCCAGTTTTTGTTCGCTAATGTTGCGAGTCACAGTTGCTAAGGCAATTGGCTGACCTGTATTGTTGTCGGTAACAGTGAAGATATTGTAATCAACTGGTATTGGTTGACCTGTTTGGAGATGGCGAAAGCAGAATTCTCCCTGCCAGCGCCCTTGTAATAGCACAGTTGGCAGTATATATTGTTGAAAATAGGCTTTGTCTTTGGGCATAGCGTAATCTAATACTGCTTTTTGCCTCACTTCATCAAGGCTTGCAAAGCCTACCAGCTTTTGACCTGCATCATTTATGTAGAGTAATTGACCCTCAAGGGTAGCGATGCCGATAAAATCAGAGCTATTTTCTACCAGCGATACTAATTTTTGCTGTTCTGCTTCTGCTTGCTTGCGTTCGCTCAAGTCAAGGATAAACGCTACTGACTCTTCCCGTTTTTCTCCTAGCAGCACGTAACCTACTAAAACTGGGATGCGGCTACCATCTTTGCGGATATATTCTTTCTCATAAGGCGTACAAGCAGCGTTAATATTTGCTTGTGCTTCGGCGACACCTCGCTCATCCAAGTATAAATACTCTGGTGGTGTGATATTGCTCCAACTTAATCTACCTGTTAACAAATCCTCCCGCGTGTAACCAATCATCCTCAGAAATTCGTCGTTTGCCTGCTGGATGCCGCCATAGACGTTGCCAAATAGAATGCCGATGACGTTAGAATCTACAAAACTTCTCAGTTTAGCTTCCTGAGTTCTAAGTGCTTCCTGGGCAAGATCGCGCTGTTTGCTGAGGCGTTCAATAACGCTGGCACTTTGCCAAATCAAAATCGTAAAAATCACAATCAGGATGATCGCAAACAGCGACATTGCAAACGCCGGGCCGTATTTTTCTGCTCGTTGACCTTCAACGATTATCCACCCCAATACAAAAGGTACTGCGATCGCGGCAATTAATAAACGACGGGCAAGTAAACCGCCGTAGGTATCACTTGTAACTACTCTCATTAACCCTTGTTCTGCCCGCACCCACAGAATTCCCATATTTAATAAGCTGAACAACACCGCTGTATGTAAAGCCATTGATGTTGTATAGGGGGCAAGTCCGTAGAGAGCTTTCACTTTATAGGCATAGCCCATGAACGCCTGAAAGGAAATTAAAGTAGCGATCAGTACGATAATCTGAGCATACCAACAACTGCGGCGGTTTTTTGGATGAACCAGAAGTTGTAGGGCGACGCTAACCAGCACAAAGTTCAGTGCTGTGTTCACCCCCATTCGCCCTGGATGCGATGTCGCTATACTAGTTGGCGAATCACGAAACAGTAGCTCGTCAATGCCAAGATTCCAGCCAAACAGATATTGACAGAGTGTGAGCGCAGAAATTGTAGTAACCGCTATTGCAGATACTCTAGAGATTAAAAGAGTGGGAAAGTTGGGGAATAATTTTGTTAGCGCGGCGTAAGCCTTCTCTAAGAGAGGCTTTGCCAACGGTACGCCTTCTCTACGAGAGGCTGCGCTAACGTCATTTTGAATTTTGAATTTTGAATTGTTTTCTTCCCCTGTTAAAAACAGCCACAGCGATATACCACACAGCACAAAACATAGCGCTGTGTTGGCTTTCATTGTGGCAAGGCTATCAGGGAAGCCGCGCTTAAGAACTTCAATGCCAAAACACCAACCAACTAGTACCAAGCTGCCAACAAAAACAGCGATCGCACTTGCGATTTTTGCCACAAGTGAATTTGTAGGGATTTTAAATATATCTTGCAGCCGCAAGCGGTTAATATCCAACATTAAGTATTCTCTAACCGCATCTATCTAGCGTATTAAACCACCGTATTTCTTACGGTTTAACGATCTCTATCTTTTGTATTGTATGTTTCCCATTGACTTACTTTTCATCTATCTTTATGCATATTTTGTGTTGCATAATTGAGAATCAGAAATAATGTTGGTTAAAAAACCATCTTTGTGAATATTTCAGAATTGCAGCCTACGTTGCTTACCATCATATTGGAAACGTTGCTCTCCAACACCAACAAGTTCTACAATCACTTCACGTGGTGGAGGTGTCCATTCCCCAACTCTCGCTCCAATTTCCACTACTGTTTGGTTTGCCTCTGTAAATACGCTTATATTTGTTAGCGAGAAATGTTTATCTTGATCGTTTGTGTGCCCATCATCTTCAAATAGCTGATATTCGTTATTACCAGGCCAAATCCGTAATTTCATCTCGTCGAGTGGGGCTTGATCAACGTATTGCCTGACAGGTTGCATGGGAACGATCGCACCGCTACGGACATACAATGGCATTCTTTCCAGTGGTGCATGAGCAAGAATGTGAACCGGGCCTTCATAACGCTCACCACTCCACCAATCATACCAACTGCCAGCAGGTAAATAGACAGATCGATGCTCAATTCCAGGGCGGTAAATTGGCGCAGCCATCACAGACGCACCTAGTAATACTTGATCGTAGAGACTATAGGTTTTCGGATCATTAGGGAAATGGTACAATAATGGTCTTAAAATTGGTGCACCTGTTGTTACCGCTTCCCAAAAAAGATTATAGATGTAGGGAAGTAATTGGTAGCGTAAATTAATATATTCTCTACAGATATTTTCAACGCGATCGCCAAATACCCAAGGTTCATGACGAGCAGTAGACATGGCCGAGTGACCGCGCATTAATGGGTAGAGCATTCCTACCTGCATCCACCGAGCGAATAATTCACCTGTGGCGTTACCAGCAAACCCGCCAATATCACAACCTACAAACGCCACGCCCGAAAGTCCCATGTTGCAAAGCATCGGCAGAGACATTTCTAAATGCTCCCACAACGATTGGTTATCCCCCATCCATACCGAAGACCAGCGTTGCACACCAGCATAACCCGATCGCGTTAACACAAATGATCGCTCTGAACTTCGATGTCGTTGCAACCCCTCATAGCAAGCTTTAGCCATCATCAACCCATACAAGTTATGCACTTCTGTATGAGTAGAAGCAGACACAGAGAATTCTTTCTCCCCTGCCCCCTGCCCCCTGCCCCCTGCCTCCTCACTCCCCTGTGGTGCATCAAGTGGAAACCAAATCTTTTCACCATCATCGCCGAAAGGGCGATCGTTTATGGCGGGTTCGTTCATATCATTCCAAATGCCTGCCACCCCAATATCAGTTAGGGTTTTGTGTAAATCAGCCCACCAATTACACACATCAGGACGTAAAAAGTCAGGAAAAACAGCTTTATCGGGCCAAACGTAGCCGTGGAACAATTCGCCATCAGCTTTCCGCACAAAATAGTCGTTTTCTAATCCTTGGTCAAAAACATGATAATTGCCTTCTGGTTCATACTTAACACCAGGGTCAATAATTGTGACTGTTTTGAAACCATCCTTTGCTAAATCACTAATAAGTTTTGCTGAGTTGGGGAAGCGCTGTTTACTCCAAGTAAACACTCGATAACCCTGCATATAGTCAATATCCAAGTGAATAACATCACAAGGAATGCGACGCTGACGAAATTCTTGCGCCAGTTCCCGCACAACGGTTTCTGAATCGTAACTCCAGCGACATTGATGATAACCTAGCGCCCACTTCGGCGGTAATGGCATTCTCCCAGTTAGCTGGGTGTAAGTCTCCAAGATTTGGGCAGGTTCGGGGCCATAGATAATGTAATAATCCAATTCACCGCCACGAGTCTCCATCTTCCAAATACCTGGTTGTTCAGCACCAATATCGAACTGACTCCAAAAAGTAGTGTTGAAAAAGATGCCATAGCCTAACTCTGGGCGCAAAGCGATAAAGAATGGAATTGCTTGGTACATTTCATCAGTAAGTGCATCATAATCTAAGGCATCCGTTGTCCAGTTGGTTTTTACCTCGCTGAGTTTATCCAGAAAACCTGTACGTTCACCAAAGCCATAGAAATGTTCGTCGGCGACAATTTCTTTCCACCCCGCAGTTGCGCCCATCCGCCAACCTATACCCATCTCTGCATCTTGGGCGAACGGACGATTATTTTTGTCAAAACAAGCAATGCGACACTTTTCTCGCTGGACGCACACCCGAATCTGTGCTGTTTCAATTTCTACCGTTGCTTCAGTTTCCTGTACTGTAAAAGGTGTTGTTACCCATTCTGCATCATCTAGCGTCACTGCCCAAGAACGGCGGGGCATAAATTGCCCAGTTAGTGCAAAACGCACCCGGATTAAATTGGGAGCAAGTACGCTGATAGTAAGGCGTGAGTTGTCACAGTCGAAATTAATAATATTATTGTCCCACGTTACAGATTTTACGTTGCCGATGGTTGTCCAAGGTTGGTTAGTAGTGGGTAGTTTTCCGAAATATTGCGGCATATCAGTTATTAAGTGGCTTAAAACTTGTCCGCATTCATGATTACAGAGATATTCAGCCTTAAACTCTTTCTTTCGCTAGATGTTGGGTGAAAAATTAGTAGATATTTATTACCAAGAGTGGTTTTTGTAATGCACAAGTTGTTGCTATAGACAACGGCAGAAGTCCCAGATAAACTCGTGCTTACCGAAAATACTTATGCAGATGTCTGCGTTATTGGTGCTGGAATAGCAGGGATGTTAACTGCCTATATGTTAACCCGTGCAGGTAAATCAGTGATCGTACTGGATGACGGCCCCATGCTGGCAGTCAAACAGCAAGAACAACAGCACACGTATGGAATGTGCTAAGTTATGGTTACCGCGAACTGGAGCAAATGCACGGTAAAGAAGGTGCAAAACATATTGCTCAAAGTTATACAACAGCAATTAATACTATAGAGGCGATCGCTACCCAAGAAAACATTAACTGCGACTTTGAGCGACTTGACGGCTATCTTTTTCCCCCTACCCCCGCCCCCTTACCTCTTTTGATCTGCCGCCTTCAAGTTATTGACTTATTACATTAAATATGATATTTTTTGTTGCTATCAGAGTAAAAATCAATATATAAACGTGAATATCTCTCCATCTATCAAAAAACCGCGTGTCTCATGGCAGGCGGTTTTCTCACTGCTCATGTTTGTGTTCATGTACCTGCCCATACTAGTACTTAGCTTTTATAGCTTTAATCAATCACCTTACAGTGCAACTTGGCAAGGCTTTACTCTCGATTGGTATCGCAAGTTATTCAGTGACGATCGCATTTTATCAGCTTTGCAAAACAGTATGATAGTTGCTGGTTGTGCAGTCGGGATTTCAGCAGTGCTGGGAACTTTGATGGCGGTTGGGTTGGCGCGTTACCAATTTCCTGGTAAGAAATTGTATCGGGGTGTTGCTTACCTACCATTGATTATTCCTGATATTGCGATCGCAGTGGCTACCCTAGTATGTCTAGCAGCCTTTGCCATCCCTTTGAGTTTATGGACGATAGTTGCAGCCCATATCGTATTTTGTCTTGCTTATGTTGGACTTGTAGTTAGTTCACGGCTTACCAATTTAGATCCTCACTTAGAAGAAGCAGCACTAGATTTAGGTGCTACACCAATGCAAGCTTTCATTGAAGTATTATTACCTCAATTGATGCCTGGGATTGTAGCTGGTTGTCTTTTAGCCTTTGTTCTCAGCTTAGATGACTTTCTCATTGCCAGTTTTACTGCTGGTAGCGGTTCTAACACCTTGCCAATGGAGATTTTTAGCCGCATTAGAACAGGAGTCAAGCCTGATATTAACGCATTAAGTGTAATGTTGATTACAGTATCTGCGATCGCGGCTCTTGTAGCTGAATTAATTCGCCTTTCTGGAGAGAATAAAAGCTGAAAATAAAAATCGCAATTAGTAATAAACATTATGAACCAGTTGGTTCTCCATGAACTTTTTTAGGTGAGAAACAAAAGCTATATTAAAAGAGACGTTGCGATGTAACGCCTCTACATCCGTTGTAGTGATGTATTCATATTTACTAATATTTTAAAACGCCACAATATTAGGATTTATTTATCTTACTGCCTTCGTGTGGAAGGAAATTTAAGCACATAAATAAACTTCCGTGTTCGCTTCTCTACATAACTGTTTTCAATTAGATAATATTGGGGCTAACTTTGGAGAAGATGCTATTTTCACCTCATTATGCAAATCTGCCAAAATCCCAATTGCTCAAATCCATTCAACTCTGATAGCAATAGATTTTGCGTGAGTTGCGGACAAAGCAACTTTGGCAAACTTCTAAGAAACCGTTACCGTGTATTGAGACTTCTAGGTGAAGGTGGATTTAGTAGAACCTATGCTACAGAAGATGTAGACAGACTAAACGCGCCTTGCGTCATCAAGCAATTTTTCCCGCAGTTTCAAGGAACAGGACAACGTACCAAAGCAGCAGAATTTTTTAAAGAAGAGGCTTTTCGGTTGTATGAACTGGGAGAAAATCATACCCAAATTCCCAGATTACTAGCTTATTTTGAACAAGGTGCTAGTTTATATCTCGTACAAGAATTTATTCAAGGAAAAACTCTCTTACAGGAAGTTCAGCAACAAATATATAGTGAAAAACAAATTTGGAAACTTTTAACTGATTTATTACCAGTACTGCAATTCATTCATACTCATAATGTCATTCATCGGGATATTAAACCAGAAAATATTATCCGCCGTGCAAGTGATGAAAAACCCGTATTAATTGACTTTGGCGGTGCTAAACAGGTAACACAAACTAGTTTAGGAAGACAAGCGACAGTAATTTATACCCTTGGTTATGCTCCAACAGAACAAATGGCTGGATTTGCTTGTCACGGCAGTGATTTGTATGCTTTAGGTGTAACTTGCGTGCGTCTTTTAACTCGATGTTTGCCTTTGCAGGATGCTTCTGGACAGGTTACTGATCCTATTTATGATGCCATGAATGCTAAGTGGTTCTGGCGTGAACGTTTACAAGAAAAAGGTATTACTATCAGCGACGACTTAGGAAAAATTTTAGATAAATTATTAAAACATCTACCGAGTGAAAGATATCAAACAGCAGTAGAAGTTATTAATGATTTGAAGTTTGCAACATTGAACATTGAACCTGTTGCCCTTAAAATTGTTTCGATGTCTCAACCCATATTACCGCCGCTACCACAAAAAGTAATAGTACCATTACCCCCGTTAGAAACCTTTGAATTTGACGTAGTAACAGTAGACACAAGTGGTAAAGAAGTAAACCGCATAAGTTGTAATGCAAACTTCTTTGCCGAAGAATTGGGTAAATCTGTCACATTAGAAATGGTATCGATTCCTGGTGGTACTTACATGATGGGTTCACCGGAGTTTGAAGGAGATGCTGACGAACGGCCTCGACACAAAGTTACCGTCGAACCATTTTTTATGGGCAAGTTTCCCGTAACTCAAGCACAGTGGAGAATAGTAGCCGCTTTACCCAAAGTCAAACAAGCTTTAAATCCCAATCCATCAAAATTCAAAGGTTTAGATAGACCAGTAGAAAATGTATCCTGGCATGAAGCTGTAGAATTCTGTCTTAGACTATCAGAAAAAACTGGACGCGACTATCGTTTACCGAGTGAAGCTGAATGGGAATATGCTTGTCGGGCTGGAACGACAACATCTTTCCACTTTGGTGAAGCCATTACCTCTGAGTTAGTCAGTTGCACTATCGAACCAAAAAGCAAATTCCGTAAAGAAACAACAAACGTCGGTAGTTTTGAAGTCGCCAACGCCTTTGGATTGTATGATATGCACGGGCTAGTTTGGGAATGGTGCGCTGATTCGTGGCACAACAATTACAGCGACGCACCCTCAGATGGAACAGCCTGGGAAGTTGGCGGTGATATTAATCGCCGAGTTTTACGCGGTGGTTCTTGGAGTTTCAATGCAGAACTGTGTCGCAGCGCTAGCCGTAGCTGGAATGAGTCAGACGGTGGACTGAGGGTTTGTGGCTTTAGAGTAGTATTTTCTGTAGAGGAGATTATTTAGCAATTTAATTCAGCGCTGTATTAATTATGAAAGACAAAATTGAGAAAGGTGACATAGTACTTATAAATAAAACTGGAAAATATTATAATCAAGTGGCTGAAGTTATTGAAGTTGATTACAATATTTTCTTTGTCAAAATAGTGATAGTAAAGTTAGGTAATCAAGAAGAAGCCTTTGAAGAAAAAGATTTACAATTACAAACTAAAAAGCCGAGCCTGAAAGAAGTAATTGCATTAATAGACAAAATTATAGAACAAGTTGATCGGATTTCTCACTTGCCGCCAAAAGAAAAAGTAGAGTTACCCAATCGTCTAAAATATTTTAAATTAGATATTCCTAAATTAGATAAGCATTTAATTCAGAAAAACTTCGACAATATACATAAAATACTGGCAGCCGCAAGAGAAGCAGACTCATCAGCAAGCTTTTGGCAGGAAATAGATCCTAATTTGGAGAAAATAAGCTGGTGGATTAGAACAAGCTTGTAAAGGAACAACTTTTCAGTAGGGGCACACAGCTAGCTGTACGCCCCCTAAAAATGTACAAATAATTTGGAATAATGCAAGTCCCTAATGGGGGAACTGCCGCCTCAAGACTAGCGGCAGCAGCCAATGATTAGCATTTATAGCCAGAGGTTGGAAACGAGGTTTTGGCATTGGACATAATTAAACATAACTATATTTTTCTCGTGTTTTATGTTTAATGCCTTATGCCTCATATTTTCTACTCTATCATCAGCAGTGATCTTTATTTTTACCCATCTACTTAAATTTGTCTTTGTAACTAGACAATTTAAATTTTGCTATTAACTTAGCTTTTGCTAAATATAAAGTTTAAAAAGTATTCTTTTATGTTTTGAAAGTATTTCTTTAGTGGTAATACTTAAGTTTTTAAATAAATAAAGAGCATTTTTTAGATAAGATAAACTAAAAATATAAGGGGTATGTATGCGGTTTTCTAAATTTGCAGGAATTCTTAGTTGTACAACAGCAGCTTTTATATTAATTGCACCCATAGAGGTAGAAGCTGCAACTTTTAAAGTGATATCTGGAGTCACCAGTATTGATCACGATCACGAGGATATTCTTAGAAATATCGGGCTAACCTTGACAGGCGGTAATCATACAGTCGCACCAATTCCTAGGAATTATTTGGTTGGCTTCAACATCGACTCAGCCACCAACTTCACGTTCAGTGATCAGGGCGGTTTTACTCCGCTTTCAGGTACAATCGAGCACACTGGTACTGTTACTTTCAATAATCAAATTACTGTTGGTGAGTTTTCAATAGGTTTTGCTCCGGGACGTACTACCAAAGATGCTAGCGGACTTGTTTTAAAAGACACAATTTCTTTAAACACAATATTGTTTGATTTGAGCGCTCCGGGACTTGTTGCATTTGATGGCCAAACTTTAACCATCCCTGATGTTAAATTGTTAATTTCTCCAGAATTTGCTAATATTCTGCAAAAGCCTGACTTGATCGGTTTGTATGCTGGAACTGCACAAATTAATACTAAAGTTGCTGCCGTACCTGAACCTAATAGTGTATTAGCAACTTTGGTAGCAGGTGCGGCTCTCTTAGTAAGTAGATTTATATACTCAAAAAATTAAATACACTTGATATCTTGAAGCATAGCTAAATGCTTATCAATCGGTGCGAGGGTATTCGCAGCAATCAGCCCACTGGCGGCGACTGCTGGTAAACCAATACCGGGAAATGTCGAGTCTCCACAGCACATCAGCCCTGGTAGAGGTGTGCCGGGGCCAGGAAACATACCATTTCCAGCCTGAATTGCTGGGCCATAGGAACCTTGGTGACGGCGGAGATAACGCTCGTGGGTTAGAGGTGTACCAACAAGTGTGACTTCGCAACGAGAGCGAATATCTGGAATGATCCGTTGTAGCGCTTGCCACATTACTTCTGCACGCGATCGCTTTTGTTCGGCATATTCCTGACTCCTTCTATCCATTCCCTGCCAAATAGCATACGGCTCATTACCAGGAGTATAAACATGAATTACGTGCTTACCTGCTGGTGCTAAGGATGGATCGAGAACTGAAGGGATTGATATCACTACAACATTCTGAGGTGCTGTTATGCCTAATTCCCAGTTATTAACCACGATGTAATGACACCGCAAATTTGATTGTAATCCTTGAGCATCAATGCCCAAATGTAGATGCATAAAGCTATCACACTCAGGTGTCGCCTGTCGTTTGCTGCGGTACTTTTTGGGTATTGCCTTTTCTGGTAGTAACTTCAGTGTGTCCCAAACGGATGCATTAGAAATCACTGCCCGCCGCGCTCGAATTTCGGAGCGATCGCGCAGACGCACACCCACCGCGCGATTACCTTCTACAAGCACTTCTTCCACATGAGCGCCTAAAATCAGCTTCCCACCGTGACGCTCTAATCCTTGTACAAGGGTGCCAACTAAAGCACCACTACCACCAATGGGATATTCAAGTATTGCATCTGGGCGATACCAGTCCGCAAACATAAATCCTACCTCTGCTGCACTAGTGCCATCTGCTGGCAATCCAGAAAGTAGGAAACACAGCAAATTCAGCCAGTTTCGGGTAAAAGGATCTTTAACAACGCCATCCATAATCCGGCTGAAGGGACCCGTCAGCTTAATTATATTCGCCAGATTTTTTGTCAGAGATGGGATAAATGGGCCCACAGTTCTAGCTGCACCAAAATCGAAGCGTAATGCTGCTGGTGGTATGGAAGTTGCTGCACTAGCAAATGGTTCCATAATGCGCTGGAGTTCTTGCCATTCAGCAACAGCATCATCACCACAGAATCTCATCAGCACTTCACAAAATTGCTCGGCACCAACCGACGTGTCAAAATCACCTTCTGGTATACAACAACCCCAAGTATCGTAGGTTACGCATGGTAATTCAGAACCAATTGCATCTAACACTTGTCGCAAAGGGTTGGCAGAGGGGCTGTAAGATAGTCCAGAGTAGAGAGACGGACCCGAGTCGAATTTGAAACCATTGCGCTCAAAAGCATGGGCTGCGCCTCCAGCAATGGAGTGGCTTTCGCAGACTATTACATCAAAGCCATACCGTGCCAAAACAGCAGCACAACTCAAACCGCCAATACCGCTACCAATGACGACTACATCTGTGTTTTGCATATCTCTGATGTTTGCAACAATAAATTAAAACAGTCGGGGAAACTTGGATGATATCATTCGCTCTCCCATCCATAAACCGCTCTAATTAGTTAATATCATCACTAAGGATGGACATAAAACCCTCAGTGCTACGTTGTTTAAATTAAAAATTTGATTCAGACAGACTAATGAGAAGCTTAAACTAGTAACTGAGTTTACTCAAGTCAAAGTAAAACTTCTGACTTAGCACTAGAGACTGGGGACTGGGGACTGCGAAATAGAGACTAGAGAAGGAAGACAAGGAGAAAAATAATAACTCTTCATGACTAACGACTAATGACCAATGACTAACTCATATTGGAGAAAGGAATTTGAAAAATCAGCAATTTGGAAATTGGCAAAGCACAGTTTTAGGAATTGTGTTAGCAACACTAGTGGTTCTGGGACTAAATTCCTTTATTATTATTAACCCAGGACAAGCAGGAGTGATCAGCATTTTGGGTAAAGCGAGAGATGGCGCTTTATTGGAAGGGATTCATGCAAAACCGCCTTTTATCTCAGTGATAGATGTGTATGATTTGACTGTGCAGAAATTTGAAGTTCCAGCAGAGAGTTCTACTAAAGATTTGCAAAATTTATCTGCGAGATTTGCGATCAACTTTCGCCTCGATCCCATCAAGGTAGTTGAAGTTAGAAGGAAACAAGGAACCTTAGCAAATATTGTATCAAAAATCATTGCACCACAGACCCAAGAAGCATTTAAAATTGCAGCTGCTAGAAGAACAGTAGAAGAAGCAATTACTAAAAGAAGTGAGTTGAAAGAAGACTTTGATGAAGCCTTAGGCGATCGCTTAGACAAATATGGGATAATTGTGTTAGATACTAGCGTAGTTGATTTAGCATTCTCACCAGAATTTGCAAGAGCTGTGGAAGAAAAACAAATTGCTGAACAACGAGCGCAAAGAGCCGTTTATGTAGCACGGGAAGCAGAACAAGAAGCACAAGCAGATGTGAATCGCGCTAAAGGTAGGGCAGAAGCTCAAAGACTTTTAGCAGAGACGCTTAAAGCCCAAGGAGGGCAGTTAGTTCTACAAAAAGAAGCAATTGAAGCTTGGAGAACTGGCGGCGCTCAAATGCCCAAAGTCCTTGTTATGGGTGGTGACTCAAAAAACGGTGTCCCCTTCATATTTAACCTTGGAAATGTCCAAAATCAACCGTAAAAAGAGTAGGCATTAGATAATCAAGTCCAGAATTATGGAATTTGCTTTGGCCTCATACAAATTCCATAATACTTGGACGATTTGCAATCCAAAATCTAAAATCAAAAATAGTATAAGTTGGGCTAGTACCAACTCCAACACAATCGAAAACCCAACAAGTCAATAATCGAAGTTTATGTCAACCCCCAATCCTCAAAATATCACTGCCGAAGAAGCGAAAAAATTACTGAATAAATTCAACTGCCTAGACATTGCCCCTATCCTCAAGCCATCAGAAAAAGCAGTAATTCGTGATGCCCTAATTTTGATCACCAAGCTTGCTGATTACCAAATTTTAGGAATTTGTGCTGATACAGCAGAAGAAGGAATATTGGCAATGAAGACCTATTCTCTGGCTTTGGGTTATGAACCACCAGACAATTTACTTACACCTGAAGGACCAGTTTATATAAAATTAAATGGTAAAAACGGCTTGTGTTATCTCGATTCTTATGCTGGACATCATCGTGGCGTATTAGTTTCTTGCCAGTCTTACCACGAAGACGGAATAAACGAAATGTATGGACATCTCCCCTTGGATTTATTTGTATAGAATTCGGCAAATGTAGGTAAAGTATGTGCTTTACCTACTAACTAACGGTCAATGAAAAATTACTAGATTTTATGAGTATTATTACACTACAGTCGGTTAAAAAAGACTTTGGCATCAAAGAAGTTTTAAAAGATGCCAGCTTTAGCCTCGATGCTACCGATAAAGTTGGTTTAATTGGTACTAACGGTTCAGGTAAATCAACCCTATTAAAAATGATTGCCGGGTTAGAACCGATTGATAGTGGTCAAATTTTAGTTAACTCTGGTTCTAGAATTATCTACTTACCCCAGCAGCCAGATTTAGATGAGAATCACACAGTTTTAGAGCAAGTTTTCGCCGATAGTGGCGAACACATGGCTTTGGTGCGTGAGTATGAAGAACTCTCGGATAAATTAGCTCACTATCCAGATGATAGCCAACTGATGTCTCGCCTTTCTGTGGTGATGCAAAAGATGGATACAACTGGTGCTTGGGAACTAGAAACTAATGCTAAAATCATCCTCACAAAATTAGGAATTTCTGACTTTGATGCCAAAATCAGTACTTTATCTGGAGGCTATCGCAAGCGGATTGCTTTAGCATCAGCATTGCTAGCAGAACCCGATGTTTTGCTTATGGATGAGCCGACAAACCATCTGGATGCTCTTTCTGTAGAATGGTTACAAAGTTATTTAAATCGCTATCGCGGCGCACTTTTTCTCATCACCCACGATCGCTACTTTCTAGATCGCGTTACCAATCGGATTATTGAAATCGACCGAGGCGACATTTACACCTATACAGGTAACTATTCATATTACCTCGAAAAGAAAGCTTTAGCTGAAGAATCTGCCGTAAGTACTCAACGGAAACATCAAGGCTTATTGCGGCGCGAGTTGGAATGGCTGAAAAAAGGCCCGAAAGCTAGAAGTACCAAGCAAAAAGCTAGAATTGACCGCGCTCATGCTCTGCGGGATACTGAATTTAAACAAGTTCAGGGTAAAGTTGATATTTCTACAGTTGGTCGTCGCATTGGCAAAAAAGTTATTGAATTAAATAACATTTCTAAAGCCTATGATGGACGTACCCTAATTAATAATTTCACCTACGAATTTAGCCCAGAAGACCGCATTGGCATTATCGGTGCTAATGGTGCTGGTAAATCCACTTTAATGGATATTATTACTGGTCAGATTAAGCCAGATTCAGGTGTTGCGGAAATTGGGACTACAATTCACATCGGTTATTTTGACCAGCATTCGGAAGAATTGCTCACAGCTTTAAACGAAAATCAGCGTGTGATTGACTATATCAAAGAAGAAGGTGAATTTATCAAAATCACCGATGGGACTCAAATTACTGCTTCGCAAATGTTGGAGCGGTTTTTGTTTCCTGGGAATCAACAGTATGCCCCAATTAATAAACTTTCGGGTGGTGAAAAACGCCGTTTATTTCTATTGCGGGTTTTGATGAGTGCGCCCAATGTCTTGATTTTAGATGAACCGACAAACGATTTAGATGTTCAGACATTGGCAGTACTTGAGGATTATTTAGAGGATTTTGTTGGGTGTGTAATTGTAGTTTCTCACGATCGCTACTTTCTCGATCGCACCATCGACACAGTATTTTCCTTTGAGGAAGGCGGTAATCTGAGGCAATATCCAGGTAATTACTCGATTTATCTGGACTATAAGAAGGCTGAAGAGGCACAGCAACAAGCTGCGAACACTAAGGAGAAGCCTAAAAATGTCGAAGTGCAAAATGGTGCGTCTGCGCCCAAGGATGTAGAGAATACCAAGCGGCGGAGGTTATCTAATTGGGAGAAAAAAGAATTTGAGCAGTTGGAAGGTAAGATTGCCGAGTTAGAAGCTGAGAAGGTGGAAACCGAGAAAGCACTGGGGAATGTGTCACCGGGGAATTATAGCGAAGTGCAGAAATTGTATGATCATGTGGAAAAGCTCAAGCACGCGATCGATGTGGCGACTGAACGGTGGTTAGAATTGGCAGAAATGGAATCTTGATAATTTACAAATATTTGGCGATTATAAATCGCGGCTACACAAACATAGACGTTTTGCGGCTTCCCGCAGGGTAGTCCGCCTCCGCGGACTAAAAAAAAATTGAGGTTTGAAACCCACGTTCGCCCTTGGCGTTGTGCAGGAAAGGTGGGTTTTGTTTGTCTGTGTAGCCGTAAATTCCATTCGCTCAGTATTAAGATGTGAAATTTAATTGCTCAATATGCCAACTAAAATGTGAAATTAATATCATTCAAGTCGAGAATTTAACCATGGCCAATGTCTTCATCAGTCATCGTAAAAGTGATGCTCAACAAGCTGAACAGTTAGCGAATGAATTAAGAGATGCTGGGCATAAAGTATGGTTTGATGAATGGAAGATAGACGTAGGAGATTCGATTGTTGAGCGTGTTGACCAAGGGCTAGTACAGGACGGCGGAAGTAAGCCGAGTATTATATGGGATAATTAAGTCAGTAGATGAAAAGCTTTGTCTGGTGACAAAGAATCAGGGTATGGCAAGATTAGCTCCAAAAGAATTAAGTTTGAGT
>JAHHHS010000057.1 GCA_019359215.1 Nostoc indistinguendum CM1-VF10
ATATTTTTTTGCATAGGGAAGGAATGATATCAATCGTGATATCAATGCCCCACAAAGAGCGATGGCGTACCCGCCCACCGGAGGTGATCGCTTTACCACCTGGGAATATTTAATTGGCGCGATGGCGATCGCCTCTCCTCCCTTGGCTCATTCCCAATACCCAATGCCTCACTTAAATTACGAGTGGGGTAATGAGTGCAATTTTAGGGGTGTGTATGGTGGTGGCTGTGGAATTCTACCCGAAAATTGGGCATAGAGTTTGAATCCCACACTAGTTGAATTTTGTCGGATTTAGCTTGCCTACTGTCCCTCCTGCCTGGGGTAATGGGAAGAGACCAGGGATGGTTTTGGGAGAGCAAAGATTCTCTCGCCAGAAGAAATTCAACTAGTTGTGTTAAATCAAGGTTCAGTTAAAAGTTCGTTGGTAGATTAATATTGCTCGGTGTAGCAGTAACTGTGCTATTAAAAGGGAAAGGAATAGTTCCAGGCGCTACATCTAAGGTAATAGTCAAAGAATCTAGCACAGAAGAAAGCCCTAAGCTTAAATCTGCAAATAATGAATTGGTTAGATTGCCGTTTACTCTTTCAAAAGAGTTATTAGGCTCTGAATAATTCGTCAGAAAATCAGTGATTTTATTAGCAATAAGTGTAACATCCTTAAAACCACTATTATTAATTCCATCAACATAATCTAAGCTGACAGCAACATCAGTAATACTGGTTCCATCAATTGGAAGTAAAATGTCTTCTAATTGAAACGAAACAATATCATTAACTTGACCACTGGCAGTGCGCGTAGTTGTGCTGTCAAACTCAAAAGGAATAATTTTAGGAGATACATCCAGTTCAACACTTAAAGAGTCCAACAAAGAGCCTAGTTCTAAATTTGAGCTAGTAAATAGTTTTTCGGTGAGATTACGATTAATGACTTCCAAAAAATCATTGGGGTTATTTGGATAATTAGTTAGGTAATCTTTGACGTTATTAGCAATAGCTATAACATCCGCGAATAGAGCAGGGTCAAGTCCATTAGTATAATCTAAGTTAACAGTGACATCAGCAACCTCACTATTCTCAACTTGAAGCTGGATATTTTCTAGCTTTAGTGAAACAATATCCTGAGCTTCACTATTGCTAGTACGAGTAGTAATGGTGTTAAATTCAAAAGGAATAGTTCCAGGTTCGACATCTAAATTTACAGTTAAAGAATCTAGAACAGAAGAAAGTTCTTGATCATAATCATCTAAAAGTGCATCAGCTAGATTACTGTTTATAACTTCAAAAGAATCATCAGGATTTGAATAATTAGTTAGGAAATTATCGATATAAGTAGCAATGGGAATGACATCTTTGAATTCACTTGACTCAATTCCATCAATAAAATCAAAGCTGACCTTAACATCAGTAACACTACTACCTCTTACAGGAAGGAGAATGTCTTCTAACTCAAACGATACAATATCGTTAATATCCCCACTTGGTGTACGAGTATTTGTAGTGTTAAATTCAAAAGGAATAATCTTTGGTGATACATCCAAATTAATACTTAATGATTCCAAAATAGGAGAAAGTTTTAATTTGGGAGCGGCTAGTAGCTGTTCAGTTAAATCCCGATTTAAAACTTCATATAATCCACTAGGAATGGGATAATTTAGTAAGAAGTCTTTGGTGAAGTTAGCAATAGCTATGACATCTTTGAATTTGTTTGGTTTGAGATCATTAATATAATCTAAGGTGACTGTAACATCAGTAACAATTCCACCATCGAGAGGAGAAAAAATATCTTCTAATGTAACAGAAACTAGGTGAGATTGCTGTGGAAGTTTACGAGTACAAGAACGAGTATGATGTGACATATATTTGTTTTTACTAACAACTTTTAGTGAATCTACTCAAGACTTTAAAATACCTTAATTCTGACTACACAGACAATATTTTTTCCTTTAAGAGTGAATATAGCAATATGACTAAGGGCTTGAGTACTGACCCTAGAACTAAACTAAAACGGCAAAACTAACTGGAGAGGTGAGACTAAAGGCTTAATTACGTATGCGTCTTAGAAAATATCAAACGAGTTTACTATGCTTCCAACCTACCTCTAGCAAGTTTTACCGCTCTAGATAATTTCGAGTAACTCTGCATAGCCCCAAGAACCACCACAATCTTCAGGAGGACAAGCACGTTTCCCAGTGATGCATACAGGATAATTTGTATCAGGAGTTGATGGTAGTTCTTTTTCTACCAAAAGCTAGTCATATAGAAATTTTTAACGCTCTGTTGGTTTCTGTGTCACCGGGGCAGTTGCAATACTGTTCGGTTAAGTCTTACGTCTTTCTTGCCAATCGACATAGAAAAAGAGAATTGCAAGCATTATATAGCCAATAGCCCAAGGCGTGCCAGTTCCCCAGCCGAAATTAACAACTGTATCTGCAACAGTCCAACGATAACTGTGCATTAACCCAACCCAGGAAATGACAGCAGCGCTCACAGACCAATAGGCAGCTTGGCGAAACTTGCGCTCAATAATGTAAACTGTGATGCCAGCTAAAATCATGGCAGAAAAAATAAATCCTTGCTCAAGAGCAAAAGCCCCATCAATATACGTATCGCTCAACTTAAACTGCTCAATCAAAGTTGGTGTCAAAGGTTTTTCCGGCGTGCCCAAGCCTGCTGCCCGAAGTGCATTTTTAGCAATTTTCACACCACTTAGAGTAATAAACACCGCCGAAACGGCTAAGATGGAAAGCAGGGGGAGCAGGGGAGGCAGGGGAGGCAGGGGGAGATGAACAAAGACGCGATTAAAGACCATAAAGATTTAGAAGTCTACAAGATGGCTTTTGACACAGCCATGAAGATTTTTGAAGCATCTAAAAAATTTCCAGTAGAGGAACGATACTCATTAACTGACCAAATTCGTCGGTCGTCACGGTCTGTGTGTGCCAATTTTGCTGAAGCATGGCGAAAACGTCGATATGAAGCGGCATTTGTTGCCAAGCTGAATGATTGTGAAGCAGAGGCGGCTGAAACTCAGACCTGGATTGAATTTGCTGTTAAATGCAATTACATAAATGTTGAAATCGGTAGAGAACTTTATGGCACTTACAACCGCGTTTTATCTGGTTTGGTGACTATGATTAACAACCCAACACCTTGGCTGATAAAGCGTTAAACCTCAAGAGCCTCCCCTGCTCCCCCTGCTCCCCCTGCCCCCCTGCTTAAAACCATGAACCCTATTCACCCGGAAAATCTTAGTGTTCTAGAAAACTCCTTGGCGTTAGCGATCGGTGAGGATTTTTCTTTAGAGAATGACCCCGATGTTATTCAGCAGTTGATTGGCGATAAGCGTTCAGAGAATACCAAGCGCGAATATCAGAAAGACTTGAAAGATTTCTTTCTGTTTGTTGCTAAGAAAGAACCCAGCCGGGATTTAGTTTTGGAATTTCTTCACCTGGAACAACGTCATGCTGTCGCTGTGGTTTTCAAGTACAAGGCACACCTCATTAAGAAAAAGCTGGCTGAAGCTACGGTGAATCGTCGCCTTAGTGCTATCAAGTCAATGGTGGAGATGGGGCGACGGCTGGGAGTCTGCAATTTCTCTTTGGATGATGTCAAAGGTGAGAAGGTTGAAACCTACCGGGACACTACGGGTATTCCAGCCGAGGACTATGCTTTAGTCATAGCCTTGGTTGACCGCAGCACTCTTAAGGGCAAGCGCGATTATGCCATTATGCGGTTACTTTGGGATAATGGCTTGCGCCGCAATGAGATAGTCAACTTAAATGTGAGTGATTTTAACGCCAAAGAGAAAACTCTTGCAATCCTGGGTAAAGGCAAGGGTAGCCAAAAGGAAGTTCTCGATCTATCAGACAAAACCGCCGACGCTCTCGCCAGTTGGATTAAAGCGAGTAAGAAAAAACGTGGCAATGACCCGCTTTTCACAGTGCTAGCCTATTACTTGAATGGAGCGAGATTAACCGGGGAGGCAATCAGGCGATTGGTGGATGGGCTATGCAAGCAAGCCGGAATTACTAAGAAGATGTCACCGCATCGTGTCCGCCACAGTGCGATTACTACAGTATTGGATCTGAATAATGGCAACTACCGTGCTACTCAGCGTTTCAGCAGACACGCCCAAGTGCAGACGGTGTTGAAATATGATGATAACCGCCAGCGTTTGCAAAAGCAGATGAGTGACTCAATATCAGAATTGATTTAAAAAAGACCTAAAGATGAGGTTGAAAGTATGGTGTTAACTTCAGATTAATTACCTTTTCTTGCCCTTAGATTTCTTGCCTAAATTCTGTGAATCAAATCCTTTTGTGTTGGTCTTCGGTTTTTCTTTAGAGGATTTGGAGCTAGACACAGTTTCCTGTGCTTCTCTTTCTGAGCCGAAACTTAAGAAGCCAACCTGTAAAATTTTTGGAACCACATCACGCAGCCCAATCTCTACACAGTAACTCTGCCTGTTGCAGCACCGTCACCGTCGCCTTCTCCTGCTTCTCTGGTAGATAATCATATTTCCGCAGCAGACGCTTGACTAGCCTTCGCAGGTTCGCTTTGACACTCTCTTTCACAGTACAGTCATTGGTGACGTTGCTGGTGATTTATGAGGCATTGGATTCACCTTTAGGAATTCGTTTGGCAATTCTACTACCAACTCCTCTAAGACCTTGCTTATACTCTTCTTTTATTTTGTATATTTGTTTTCCTAGAGTTTCTCTATTTATATCATCATTAAAAACTAAATTTATGGGGTCTTGCAAGTAAGGTTGTATTTTATTGACAAAATCTTTTTGAATGGGAATTTTTAGGTCTGCTTTGATTTTATCTAAAATATCTGCTTCTACAATTTTTATTTGCTCACTAGCTAAAGTCCCCATTCTAGTTTTAGTTAAAAGCTGACTAACTTTATCTAAAACACTGACTTCAACAACATACCCATTTACTAAAATCCTGCACTGGACTACACCGTATCTTCTTACATATTCCTTGTGTGGTGCTTCCCAAAGGTTAGAATAAGCTTTTCTAGTCCCAAATACATAACCTAATATACCACTAGATATTTCTATATCTTGTTCGGCGAACTCTCTTAGCTTTTCCCAATCAAGCACAAGATGAATAATTTGTAGTCCTGCTAATTTATTTTTTAACCACCAGTCAGGTGTGATGGTATTTTTATTTATCTGTCTGGGTGGCTCTATACCTAAAATTACTAAAAAATCTGGTAATTTGAGTATTGTTTCTCTTAATAGATTTTCAGCAGGTAAAACCTTTTTTTTCTTTACTGGACTGCTATTCAGATGCGGTCTGTACTGTGCTATTAATTTTTTTTCTTCTTCATCTAGGTTGATTTCGCTTAACTTCTTGTAGTGTATATAAAACTTTTTTCTACTTTGTGATGATAATTGGTAAAGCCTATGGTGCGCTTTCCCATTCCATCTCTTTTTAAGATTTTTTGCTTTTCCTATGTACCATACTATATTGTTTTCATCTAATACATAATAAATGCCTGAATATTCTGGTAATAAATGTTTATTTTTTAAATCAACCTTCTCTAAATTTAAAATTGATTCGTCAGCATTCATACTCAGTATTAATGGTTATCTAAATTCTTACATATCCAAAGCATAATAAGATTAAATAAACTTAATTTATAATAAATAATTGCTCCATACTTTTGATTCTAGGTTTTGTTTATTGAAAAGAGGATTCCATTTCAAAATTAAGCTTTTTTCTAACTCTAGCCGATACTTATCCTTTATTAAGATAGGTAAGTTCCAACGAGCGATATAAATAGATGTTGAAATTCCAGGACAATGACCTTACTCTCTCCCAAAGCACATAAAATTTATAACCAAGATTCAATGGTCAATGTTCTCACTTGTTGAATTCTCTGAAAGTCACTGTCGGCTGATACAACGCTAAGACCGTGTTGTAGAGCTACAGCAGCAATCCAAAGATCATTTTCATCAAAGCCTAGATCAGTGATTTTAGTTTTTCTCCGCTTGCTTTTCTCTTTTGGTGCAAATTGATTGAATAAAGCTGCTTTCAGTTGCCCGTAGATAGTAGCAGTAAATCCATCAACATTATGGATGTATATACCTATTAGAAAACGGTTAATGAGGACTAAGTTAGTTTCCTTGCGTTGAGAACGTTCTGCCATGTCTATCAGTTCGCCTTGAACGATGGCGCAGGTTGTAATCACAGAATTTTCAATATACTCAAGGCGACGAAGCACATTGGTATTACCAAGAATTGCTTGACTACAGTGATTTGTATCTAATAGGTACATTATTCAAAAGGGTTGTCGTAATCAAATTTGGCTTTGCCGCGAGTGGCATAAACTAGCTCAAGACACTCTTGTAAATCATCACCTTCCCATTTACCAATTGTTTTTAAATGTTCGAGCAGTGAGCGACCTGTGGAATTTACTGGAGTGTGGTCGGCAGAATCTGGCACAGATGAAACAGGCTGTGTTTGGGTTTCCTTCGTTTTCAAAAAGCGTAAAAAGTCTAGCGTTTCAGTCAGAATGGTATCTGAGGTGGATTCAATTTCTTGGAGAAGCAATTCTTTGATAGTCATAGTGGGTATCTCCTAAAGATGCATGGGAAATCCAGGAATAGCTGCACAGTCTTTTTCATTATCGCAGTAGTTTCTTTCAGCTTTAGTACAATGCGTTCCAGCCATTCAGCAACGACTCAATCTAATTTAGAATTTCGCCTTGGCGTAAATTCGCCAAGTAGTAAATCTATATTTTCACCTTGCTGCCATTTCACCCAGACAGCCATGAGAAAATCTACCAATTCGCTTTTATCAATCTCTACGCCACGCCTTTTGAGTTTAAGTAACTCTTCCTCTACATCTAAATCTGTTGAGCGTTTCACATAGTAAGTGCGCCCAATCCAAGCATCATCAGACCGCTTACCTGTTGCAGGTCTGCCACGTTTACGGGGTTCTTCTTGAATTGGCGCTGTCTTTTGTGGTGTTGGAGCCTGTGTCACGTTACTCTCTGTGGTTGCTTCTAACGGTTGTTCTGGTTCTTGTTCTGGTTCCTCTTTGGTTTCAAATAACTTTTTAAAAGGGCTAGGCTTAGGTTTGCTCATGACAATATCTCCTTACCCACCTCTTGATATTCCCGCCATGCTATTTTGCTGCTGCGGTCTTTTACTTGATAAACTGGCAACCCCTCCAGTGCCGCTTTTTCATAAACAGCAAATCGTCTAATCCCATGTTGAAATAGTGGTATTCCCTCTGCCGACAATGCTTCCCGTGCCTGCTGTCCGGTTAAGCGAGGGGCTGGGGGAATAATTGTGAGCAACACACGATAGCGATCGCTGCCTAATAATTTAAGTGCGCCTACAGTCTGCAACAGTGCATCCATCGCTAAAGCATCAGGTGTAGTGGGCAAGATTAATAAATTACACCCATCAGCGAGTGCTTCTAAATCTTCGTGGCTTGGTCTAGCTGCTGTGTCTATAACTACATGGTCAAAATTACGGCTGTGCATTGGTGCTTGTAGTAAATCTACCACTTTAAAGGGTAATGCTCCTCGCTTTGCCCATCCTGTAGCACTATGGTTTGGGTCGCCATCAACTAGCAAGGTGCTGCCTAGCTGAGATAGAAAGCAAGCAATATGGATGGCGCTTGTCGTTTTAGCGACACCTCCCTTGAAACTGGCAAGGGTGATTATCACGATATGTACTCCAATAAATGCTGTTAGTTTACTCTTAAAATGGCGAAAATCTGTATTTGTTTATTTATAAAATCTCACCTGGGCGACAATATAACATTTCACCAATTCAAAATTCTAAAATGTTCCAATTAGTAACCGTCAGTGCCGGATTCCCAAACAGTTAAAGTTGCCCACGCCGAAAAACACTTTGACTGAAGTATTAGATATCGTTATCACCTGAATTCTATAACTTTTAAGAAGATAGGTGATTAAGACCAGAAAAACCTTTGTATCATTTACTACAGTAATTGTTAATTTTTGGAAAAAATCTCTATCAATTCCAGGATATGTATCAAAAAATCATCTAGGATGATGTATCGGCCTCCGTAGTTGCCTACCCAACTACAGAGACACACCCCCTTAGACAGCGACTTTTACTCCTTTAAAGCCCATTTGCATATATGGCTATTACCTATCACTTAATCCAAGAAACGACAGCACGCTACAAACAGCGTCACCATGAGCGTGAAGAACACCTGAATGAGATGGAAGCTGGAAATTTACTCAATGTAGATACTCCAGAGCGAGTCAGAAAGAGACTCGAACGAATCGCCAACCATCCTCTCGCTATTAGAACGATGGTTGAGGAAAGGCAACCTGAAGTTGCTGGGGTTAAAATTCTATCCCCAGAAAATTTCAATCGTCTCGTCCAGGAACGCATTCTCGGTCAAAACGACCTAATGAGTGTGAGTTACTTAGAATATGGGTTGAGCGTCTCCCGTTCCATTGGTCGGATTCTCATCCGTAATAATAGCAACCGCCTTGTTGGCTATGGCACGGGCTTTATGGTTTCTCCTCGCCTTCTACTGACTAACAACCATGTCCTGTCAGATGCCCGGCAAGCAGGTTTTAGTCTGATAGAGTTCAATTACCAAAGCGGTGTAGGAGGGCAAATGCTCCAGTCTTTCACCTATGAACTCGATCCTGCCAGCTTCTTTCTTACCGATAAGCTTCTTGATTTCAGTTTAGTGGCAGTCAAAGATAGTTCTAGTGGACAACCTCTTCTAGGGACTTTTGGTTGGAATCGCTTGATAGAAGAGGAAGGCAAGGCGATTCTAGGAGAGTACGTCAACATTATTCAACACCCATCTGGGCAACCGAAGCAACTAGCACTGCGGGAAAATCGGCTAGTCGATCTCTTCGATGATTTCCTTCACTATAAGACAGATACAGCGCCTGGGTCTTCTGGGTCTCCTGTCTTCAACGATCAGTGGGAAGTAGTCGGGCTACACCACTCCGGCGTTCCTCAAAAAGATGAGCAGGGCAGAATCTTAGCAACTGACGGTCAAGTGTGGACTCTTGAATTGGGAGAGGATAAAGTGGCTTGGGAAGCCAATGAAGGCATTCGCATCAGCCGCATCGTCAAGCATGTCAAACAGTACAACCTATCTCTAACACAGCGCCCTCTTCGAGATGAGATGTTTAATCAGATCCCACTTGTTTCAGAAGCAATCAAGGAAGAAACACCTAAAATTAGTCCCAAATTGCCTAATCTTGCTAGTGACGGCAGCGTTACTTGGACAATTCCGCTTCTATTAAGCGTGCGTTTAGGAGAAGTAGCTACGCCCTCTGTTCCTATTTCTGTGCCTCAACCAGATAACCTGTCATCCAAACCCACAGATAGTAGCCGCCAAGATGATGCCCAGTGGGATATTGAAAGTGACCCGGAACTGGCTAAAGAGCTGCAAATTCTAGAACAAGCCCGTCGTGGAACAATTCCCTACTACGATGAAGTTGCTGATCGCACTGAGCAAGAGAATTATTATGGCAATCTAATTGACACACTTTCATCACTCAACTCACGGGAGTTGTTCAAGCAATTAAAGGATCTGCTCCGCACTACTCATACCAAGCTACTATCTTACAAGCCACGAGTGTATCTCTATCCTTGGGTAGATATACAGCCCGATCTCAAAATTCGCAGCATCTATTCCCAGTTGGAATTCGAGCCTGAGCAGATCATCCGGGAAGATTTACAAATTGAGCAGGAGCGAACTGCTAGATTACAGGAGTTAGTGCGCTCTGAATCCCTCGGTAGGACTTTTCAACTGAGCGAGCAGATCGATGTGCTGGAAGCAGAGTTGCCTTACAACTGCGAACACGTTGTACCTCAATCTTGGTTTCAAAAAAGAGAACCGATGCGGGGAGACCTACACCACTTATTTGCTTGCGAGTCCGTGTGTAACAGTTTCCGGGGCAACACTCCGTTTTATGACTTTCCTGATTTTGAAGTTGAGGAAACAATCCGCACTAACTGTGGCAAGTCTGAAGGGAAAAAATTTGAGCCGGGCAATGGGAAGGGAGAGGTGGCGCGAGCAACTCTTTACTTCTTACTGCGATATCCTGGGCAAATTGACAATAGTAGTAATGAGTACGAAGTCCAACGCCTTGAGACTCTACTGAAATGGCACCAAGATTACCCTGTCAATGAACACGAAAAACATCGAAATATGGCTATCTATAAAAAGCAGGGCAATCGCAATCCTTTTATCGACTTCCCTGAATGGGCAGACAAAATTGAATTCCGCTTGGGTCTTGGGTAACTATTATGAAAATATTACGAATCTTACTTGGCGTTAGTCTTAAATTACGTGTATAGGGGGGAAAGTAACGAGGGCAGAGAAACCTGAATAGCTATAGTTTGGTCTAACCCTAATCATCGTTTTGTCTAGCTTTGGAGAATGATCTACTAGTTAACACAGTCTTCACAAGTTTTTTTGGCAACAATTTATATTGACGAAAATATAAATTGTTGCCAATATGCATTTTCAAAAAATCGTATTTTCGCCAATTCAAAATAAAAAGATACCTTATTACCTAAGTTTCACGATTGCATGAGCAAATTCAAAAAAGCTGTTTGTGAGAGGTTCAAGAAGTGGGCAGTCTAAGTAGTCGAAAATTATAGTGTTTAATATCATACTAATAAGCTTTTTATTAGTATGATTTAGCAAAAATCTGGTAAGTGTCCGGTAAATATACGGGAAAAATTCGCTTAGGTATTAACAATTATACATAAATATCTAAAGTAGACTATTTATACGGAATAATAATGTAATACTCTGACTACTCTATCAAACTTTTTATGGATCACCATGCCCCTGTTAAGAAACCAAAAGATAAGACATCCCCAATTTTGGAGAGCCAACCAACCTTAGATAAGGAATTAACCACAAATGGTAGCTATGGCTCAGTTCCTTCTGAACCGAGTGTTGCCGCAGAAAGGCTGCTTGTTAAAGGTAAGGGATCTCTGTTAAAAATGGAATCCATAGTGAATAAAGATGACAGACTACTCATCAATGTTCCAGATAAGCATCCTTGGCGGATGATTTGCTCTCTTGAAATTAAAGGTAGTTCAGATAGTGGTGGAATTGGTACAGGCTGGTTTATTGGTCCTAAGACTTTAGTCACTGCTGGTCATTGTGTTTATCATTCAAGCTTGGGAGGATGGGCACAGGAAATAACCATTTATCCAGGTCGTTACGACCCGGATGATAAGGTCTTTCCTTGTACCAACTCAAAGGGGCAGTTTCATCTGACCCTACCACCCGGACAATTCCGATTTGCAGCGCATACTTCAAAGGGAGGCTACGGCGTTACTGACTTTGACCCTAGCTCAGGTAACACTGAAATCGTCATCCGTGTAGAACAAAAGTAGTTCATAGTTATGTTGTTAAAACTGTCCTAGCGATCGCCAATCTGATACCTTATCTCATTTCCGATAAGCTTCAGAATTAGTGCAGTTCAATAAAAAGATTTTGTTTACTTAAACCTTTCAAGAACGCAAGAAATTAATGATGATTCATTCATCTAAATACTACATAAAATTACACAACGCTTTTTCAAGCGATTATTTGGAATATTTAAAATCTCAAATCTTGACCTGCTCTTATCTAGCAAACAATCAATTGAGTGAAAGCTTTGCCGGGACAAGGGGATTTTCAGTTATTTTTAAAGCATCAGGTATGAGTGAATTGAATTTGCAATTTCCATTTTTTAAAACTTATTTAGAAACTGCTTTGAGGAAAACTTGCAATGCTTTCTATCTCAATCCTTTAGTACTAGAGGAAGGTGCTTGTGTAAAACCACATATTGACTGTAGCCTCTCCTCCTATGGTAAAGAGATGCTCATCCCCAAAATTGTTAGTGTACTCTATGTTCAAGTACCAAACGATCTGCAAGGAGGCAAACTAATGTTACAAGAAGACGATTATCCTATCTGCCAAATTCAGCCACGAGCCAATACATTGCTTTATTTTAAAGGCAATCTTAAGCATTCAGTCAATGAAGTTAATAGCTCACAAACTCGTATCAGCTTAATCTGTGAGCAGTATAATCTGAGTGAAACTCAACTTCAGTACATCCCTGAATTTGAGATTGAGACTAAAGCTTATAAGCAAAGTTCTAACCTTTTATAAAAAAAAACTAAAAAATAATGACACAAGTCTTTTTTTTGGTTATACAAGAAAGGTGTTTGTTCGTTAGACAGAAAAACGATGGGAGAGTTAAATCATGACAGATGAAAGTTTAAATATAGGGAAGATTGTTGTACGTGCTTGGGCAGATAATGAATTTAAGGAAGAATTCCTGAAAAATCCTAAGGTTGTGATTGAGCGGGAAACGGGAAATAAAATACCAGAAGAAGTGGAAATTCAGGTCATTGAGGAGACTTTAACAACTAGTTACCTTATCCTTCCCAGACGAGGTGAAAGCTTACCTGAAGATACAGAAACAGAACAGACCGGGACAGATGCTCCTCTATCCAGACTAATTACTAAGGCTGTTAAAGATAACGCTTTCAGAGAACAGTTGCTCAGTAATCCTAACGCTGTTGTTGAAGAAGAGCTAGGAGTTAAACTTCCAGAAGGAGTTGAGATTAGAGTATTAGAGCAGCAAGATAATGTTCGTTATTTTGCTCTCCCCGTTTCTCTAGAATGGGAAGACGAAGGGGAAAAAGATCTAGGTCTAGAAAAATGGAAGAGCCCTGTTAAAGTACCTGTTAAAGTACCTATTAAAGTACCTATTAAAGTACCTATTAATGTAAAAGTCGGCTAACTGTTTCCATAATATCTTGCTCGTGTTAAAACTTAGCCTGACAATTTAATTCTGGATGATATTGGGAGTATGTTAGGCTTTTAGTTTTTGCCTTTAGCAGCTCCCAGTTTATCTAGGCACACTTGCTTTCAAGCACCCGCATTTTGTGATCCAATCGCACATTTGATGTGATGTCTGGAGCATCAGGTGCAATTCTGGAATTGCTAGCTCTATATGATGCTAATCCAGATTCAGATATTTTGGAACGGCTACTTTCTTGTGGACATTACCTGCTGAGTCACCGGGTTACTAGCAAATCAGGGTATGGAGCTTGGGCAACTTATCAGAAGAGAATCTTGACAGGATTTTCTCAACCTAAGTGAGAAATGGAGAATATACATCCTGAACTTTTAAATCTTCCTGCGGATGGAAGAGAGCTAGCACTTTTTGAAAGTTTTGAGGGATTAGAGATTCCTGAAGAACCTAAACCTGTTGTCACTGTACAGCCTCCTTTGCCAGACATGGTAAAGAGGTATAACTTCAATTGGAATAATAAGCACTTTGACTGGACGTTTAGGATGCCCAATACAAAGCTAGTATGAGAGGCAGATGGGAGTGTTATTTTTGTTGGGCTTTCCTATAGCTCTACGAGAGGATTCACTCCCATTAAGACTCGTATAACGCAAGATCGAGCTTCCGTTATCGGTGCCGTAGAACTTGAGCCAGATCAATTTGCGCCTGGTGTTAAATATTCAGTTAAAGTCAAGGTTTTTGCTCATGTTCATACTGGAAATCTTTCCGAACTTCCTATTAGTTTTGGAATGATTCTTCCGTTTCAAAGGAAGCTACGAGAAAAGCGAAATAAGTTTTTCCGGCTAAAATTTGTTCCATAAAAATCTACGTTCCTGATGATTCTTCTATGACACCGTTGTCAGTTGAAACTTTCAGAGAATCTAGCGATCCTAAAGAGATAATAGATGTAAGCGAAGAGCTTATATATTCTTCCGAAAATTTTCCTAAAAATTTGAAAATAGAGTTTAGCTTTGAGGGAAGTGAAATATTTTTTGATCGCATTACGATACAAAAGCTGGAACTGTAATCTAGTTCATAAATAATGTTCTTGAATTGAGTTGTACTAATAAGACTTTCTATGGCTCATTCCACGGAATTACTATCTTTGCTGCTTTGGGAATAAATACAAAAAGGATTAAAATCTATGGAAATTCACCTGATTGGTCACGCTAGTCTCTTTATTGAAACAAAAGATTGTAGAATTTTGATGGACCCAGTTTTTGGGGACCCCTTTTATGAAGATAGGAATGAGACATGCCCTAAGAGAGAAGTTATTATTGAGAACCTTCCAGAATTCGATTTTCTAGTTATTTCTCATAGTCATTTAGACCATTTTGATATCAGAACTTTAGCTTATCTGCCTAAAACAGTCGATGTTCTGATTCCTCAAGATAAACTCATCGAAAACTATCTTCTTAAGCTTGGATATTCGCAAATTTATGGCTTAAAAGATTTTGATGAAGTGAGAATGGGTTCTACCAATTTGCAGACTACTCGTTCAGAAAACCGTGTGCCAGAGTTTGGTCTTGTTGTGTCTGACGATTCTGGAACTTTTTGGAATCAAGTAGATACTGACGTTAGTTCTACAACAATCAGTAAGATTTTATCAAAGTACTCAAAAGTAGACTTCTTACTAGCAACATGGCAACCTATGTTAGAAGCTTGCTATCAACTAAATCAAAGTATTGCTTTTCCTTACATAGCTTATAGTCAGTTATTGTACAAAATTGCTTTGATTCAGCCACAGGGAATTGCACCTGGAGCAAATGGTTTTAAATATGTTGATGATGCAGCTTGGCTTAACCAGATCGCTTTTCCAGTCACCCGCGAAAAATTTTGTCAAGATATTCAAGAAATGATTCCTAAATTAGGAGGCAATATTTTTGCTCTTGACCCTGGAGACATTTTGACCTTCTGCGGAAGCGATTTCACTTGTAGTCCAGCAGCCTGCAACTACGTTAATAAGCTAGATGACAATAGGGATTCTATAGTCTTTGCACCAGTGAAAGCTGGAAATAAATTAACAGATTATAATTGTAAAGAATCTGAGATTGATGATATTAAAGAAGTAATCAAACAAGAAATAATTTTTGATTTCCCTAAATTTATTGAACAGCACCTAACGGAATTTTTTCTAGAACATCAAAAATGGAAGGTAATTTATCAGCTAGAAGTAATATTCGCTGATGACTCCATTTTTCAATGGGTTATTGATTTTTCTAACGAAAAAATTACCGCTTACCAGGGCTTTAATCCGCTCGCTAATTTTTTTAGTTATACAACTGCGTCTCATTTATATGGACGACTTAAAGGTGCTTTAGGGGGTGAGTATACAATGGATAGTGGTTGCTATCGTAGTTATCAAAAAGTTTATTCTGTACATTCTTTGGGTTTCGTTTATCCTGCTGCCATGAATGTATCTCTCGCAGACCCGCTGTTATTAAGATTTTCTAATGTTTTTCAAGAAAAAAAATCAAACCCAGTTTTGGATCGGGCGGTAGAAAAATGGAGTAACGCAATAACTAAAGAGCCTTCAAGGGCTAAGGCTAACAACTCTATGCTGAAGTTTGAAGGAGTTTTCTTGAAGCCGACAAAACGAGCTAAATAAGATAGAGTGAACAAATTACATATTTCAGAAACTTCTCTTTTTTAGTAGCATAGGCAAATGAATAAGGGATTGAGCCAAGATGTGTGAAAAATAGTTCTACTTTGCTCTTAACGGTTATTTTATATACATTTTCGCTGTACTACATTTCGCAGTGTTAATGTCTACTAATTGATATTAGTGGATGTCAATTGGCTTAAAAAGATAGTTTTATGTCTAAAGACTGCTTTTCAAAACCCCTGGAAATGATGTCTGCTAATGTTAAGTGGCACTATTTTTCACACATTTCGGCTCAATCCCGCCATCACATAGGTGATGCTCATGAAATGTAACGTCGGAAACACAGTTTAGACCTTCCTGTCAATAGCTGACAGTACAGTTAATTAAGAATTTCTTTAGTACTCACTCTTGTTCAAAGATTGAATTAGTAGCAACAATCGTAATAGAAGCAGAGTCTCCACCGCCAAAACCTCTGCTCCTAAGTTCAATATGATGCTCATGTGGTCTACCCCCTTTGGGGATCACAAAGGACACATTTTGTTCCTCTTCTAAATCATCTGTATCGTCAGAAGCTCCCTCAAACAGTTTTGCTTTACCGAGAATTTTGGCAACTCCATCTGCCTCAGCTTGAGCAGTGATTTCAAGTTCCACCCGAACTTCTCCACCCACCTTCAAAGGTTTCACGTCAATTCTGTTTGCCGGCATTCCTTCGGTAAGCACGAGAGAAAATGTTTGAGTCGATTTTCCAGTTTCATTGGCACCAAAGCTTTCATGATCAACAGCATCCATAAATACTGTGCCACTAACTTGACGCGGCATATATTCAATTCTCCTCAATGTGGTTCAATTCTTCCTTTTAAGAAGATAGGATTCAACGTAATAGGCTAATCACTTACCCTACTAGAGTATCCTGAGTCCATCTATATTTAGTATTTTTACTATAAATATTTATTAAATTTCATACCTTTAATGTAATGTACGATCGCGCTTCTTCGATCTCATTCTCCCGATCGCCGACTCGACATAAAACAAAAATAATTTTATCCGTAGGGATTTTGGCGTTTACCAATTCATGCGCCAACAGTACAGACGGTTTGAGATCATCTAGTGATAAACCAGTGGGTAAGACAAGTAAATCACTTGCACGGGCAATTTCTAAAGTGCCTTGCATGGAATGTGGTGGCCCGTCCATAACCATGAGGTCATAAACCGAGGCGTGTTTAAGTGCTTGCGCTACAGTGCGGAATGGTTCAACAGCAATCTCCGGCTGGATACCGTTTAATTCGCGGCGTTGTTTCCAATCCGTACTCGTACCTTGAGAAATATCCAGGTCTGCTATTTTTACATCCCAGCCAGCAGCAGCATATTCACGGGCAATAAGCCGAGCAAGGGTGCTTTTACCTACCCCCCCTTTTTGAGAAATGACACCCACCAATACGGTCATCAAGTTTCGTCCTTTCGCCCTATAGCGAATTAGTTATATCGTGTTTTCGCTTAATCGTACAGAGAAATTTCGTTTAAGCAAGAATTAGCGATTTAACGATTTGAACGATTTCGTCCTTTAATCAAGGCAAGGACAGCAAACGTAAAACCTATTGTAGATATACTGATTGAGAATGCTTTCACTGCTCTCAAGTTTTTACAAGAGAGCAGTAGCAGCAAAGCGCGATAAATTTACATGGGGCTTCATAGATTCAATGCCCCGGTTACTGTATAGGTGGTTCGGTATTGTTGGATATACAGCTTACATGGTAGCAAGTTCCGAAAAAAATTCATGTTCTTTACAGAGAATTCATGAATCGCACTTTTGTAGAAGCAGTCAACTTCATACCTCAATAGAAAATTCTACAATGATTTGTGTAGGTGCGAAGAGTCCCAATAATGATTAACCCCAGCAACGAACCAGCCAAGCCGAAGAAAATCATTACGATCATTCCTAGTGGACGACTCATTGAATCTATACCAGACACACAGCCAGAATCAGATCAGCGTGATAGCACTTCGGAACCGGAAAACTCTTCTATATTTCAGGCGATTGGGGTAATTGCTGGCACTGTGGATCTCAAAGCCAAACCTCATCCGACTATATCGATTGAAAATCGGGACTATGTTTTACATCATGCCCCTCAAAAAAAACTGATATTTGATTTTTTAAAAAAACAGATTCGTAACAGTGGTAGTGATTATGTACGGCTGATGGTTTATCCAAGGGTGATACATTTTCCACCGCGAGATAAACCTCATGTAATTGGCTTTCAGGTTTTGGGGTTTGATAATGGCTCCAAATCGGGTTTGTTTGCAGATTATCAGGATTTTGAGTTTAGATTTACAGGGTTATGGCAATTCATCCCAGCTTGCCAGACACCTTGTATATCAGTGTTTCGGAATTTTACAGCCGAAAGATTGGATTATATTAAGCAGACCGAGACTTCTAGAAAAGTGCGGTTCATGAAGGCTAGCCACATACCTTTATTGTGGAAAGATGCAATCGTTCCTCCCTTTAGATTCAATCCTTTGCTACCAAAAGAGGAGCGTGGCAAGCCTAGTTTTGTTGAAATTAAAGCGAAATTCCTGCCACATAGAAATGTTTTCGCATTTGAGAGCTTACTAGGGTTGCCACAAGAAAAACCGCCAAAGTTTCTAAAGGCATCAAAAGATGATAAACTCGCCGCATTTAAAGAGAAAAAAGCGAATATAGCCGCGTCAAAGGGCAATAAACCCAAACCCAAACCTCAAACTAAACCAGTCAAGAAAGCTCAACCCAAAACTCAAACTAAGCCTGTTCAGCCCCCCAACAGCCCCACACCAAACACAATCCCAGTGAAGGAGTAGGGTTTTGTTGTATGTGGTCATGAAGAAACGCCAGCTTCAGCCGCCGCTACATCTGGTTTAGGCTCTTTCGCTTTCTTTTCAAAGATTTGAACCCCAGCATCAACTACCTCAAACCCTTTTTCTGTGCGCTGTCCAAGCTTTCCCGATACAGCCCCAGCCCAGTCTGCGAATTCCGAGGCGCTAGTTTCAGCCTTCCGCTAACTTTTGGCATTAACTTGAGCGGTAAAGACTATACCGTTCTGATCGGTCAACTCGATTGCAACTTTCTTGTTCGGAAGAGGTGTGGCTGTTGGCAGTGAGCCGCTAAATTTAATCGTGACTTCGCTTTTGGCTTCCATAGCTTACCCCTGGCTCATCATCAATTTCATTTTCTTCGCTCTTGATATTATCAGGCTTGATGGAATGGCATCGCACTCTCAGGTATGTGGTAGAGAGTTAGCCTTCAGATGATGTTATGGCTTTTTCGTAGATGACCAGCCAAACAACTGACGCAACCGTTGGGAGGGATTGAATTTGAAAACCCAACACTCTCGTCCTGTTCTGACGTAAAAAGTGCCAAAGTTCCGTAGAGAAACACTCTCTCCCTGCTTTAAAGATTCATAAATTTCTTCGAGGGTGGCATCAATAATTTCTTCAACTGTGCCACTGCCTTTGCTTAAGCGTTTAGAAACGAGCCGTACCAGTTCCTTTTTATCAATGGACATCTTGCCCCCTAAAGATTTTTTATATGCTGGTTGGGAAATCATACTAATTTTTTTGGCTTCAGAAAAACTTCGCACCCTAAGCATTAATTAACTCGAATGGAATTTATAAGGTATCTACAAGGATTTTCTCTTTAAAGGCATTTATAAGGTTTTGCAATGGCATTTTAATGGCATCTCAATGGCATCTCAATGGCAGATATAAGGATTTACTGTTGCCAAAAATCAAGATTTTTCAAAATTTGGTTATTCTGCCAAAAATAAGGTACTGCAATGGCATCTCTAAGGTATTTACAAGGTAAACATAAGGTAAATCTAAGGATTTCGACCCCAAAAACCTCATTTACCGCCCTGATTTCTCCGCCAGAAATTCCTGACCAAAACTTACGCACAGTACGCAAAAAATTTTGGCCAGTTTTTTGAACCAAAACTAAAAAAACTTTGAACCAACGTCAAAAAACACTACTTAACAACTACATTTGTAGTAGCACAACTGCACTCCACCTGTGAATTACACCAAAGCTATGCTGTAAACACCACTTATTACATAGGTTTTATGTAGTTTGTCAGTATTGAAATAGTAGTTCTAAATACCTTGCCCAACTGGTAGCTGTTGGGTAGCTCAACTGGTGACACACAGCTACCAGTTGAGTAGTAAAAAAGCGAGTTGTTGAAAATTTGATGATTCCCCAACTGGTAGCTATACAGTAGCCCTACTGCTACCAGTTGGGCATAAGACAATTAGAGAAAAATTCTGGTGTAATGCTCACTGAATATGACTTACAGCAAATTTTGAGCGCTGGATTCATTCTCAATAACTTCAAAATTATTGAGAATGCATAATACACTTGTGTTGCAACTGTACTTCAATAATTCTTTCATTAACTTAAGCCAGCCCACTTAACATCCGATTTTTTTTCTTCATGCCTGAATAGAAATTGTTCCTTTTACAATCTCCACGCTTATTAATAGAGATGAAACTTGTTTTAAGTAGTGAAATTGTCTGATTAGTCACAGTTACAAATAGCAGACATTTTGCACCTAAAACCCTGATTCCTGTGCAAAATGTCTGCTATTCTGCACAGCTTATACACGCTTTTAACTGTTATAGCTGTCAGGAAACTTTGATTATTCACTACAAAATGTCTGCTATTTAGAACATCGCTTTGACCAAAAAATTGGTATCTAATACATACACCAATTAGCTTTTAGCCATTTTTATCAAACTGGCTCATTCTCAATAACTTTAAAATTATTGAGAATATATAATACCTTTGTGTTGCAAACGTACTTCAAAGAATCGCTCAATCGAGTAATTGCTTGAGCAAGTGAATCTGTAATTCCAACTGTGAGACAGAGTAAATCACAGCAGTCTTAAGAGTGTCGCTGTCAGCACCAATACGCTTCATGACAAAAGGCCCCCAGCACATCCTTAAAGTACTCAAAACAATTTTAGTCAGACCTCTGCCCGACATTTTACGCTCTCGCTCTCGTAAAAATTGCAGCAACTGACCATCGCTACTGTCGTGACTGCGCTTAATCGAAAGCACTTCTAAATTAGGTTGCTCCATGTCCTGTATTCCTATCGAATTAGAGGGGATTATGAGTAAGCCATCGTGTTGATTGATACCAAATTTCAATGACTGTCAAAATGCGCCGTAAACTACCCCTAAGTACCCCTTTACTGTACCAAATGACAGTCGTTTGACAGTCATTGTCCAAAACCCCGATGACTGTCAAACGACTGTCGTTATACCCTCTAGAGGTGGTATTTGGGGTATTTTGACAGTCGGCAGTCTGGGCGATTTCTCCCGCAAAAGTGGATTTCGGGGTTTTGTATAAGTGATACCATACTCACTATGGTTTCATGCCCTGCGGGTGGCTGCGCCATCTCTCGCTGCGCTCGTGACATGAAACCGCCGTTCGCCCGAAGGGGTTTTTGAGTACTACAAAAGCACTGCATTTGTAGCATAAATCTTTTATGTCGCCACTAACAATTCTTAGAATTGAGAAACTAAAAACATTCGGCAACGTTGCCGGAAGTGATGACCATGTTACCAGAAACAGAGAAACACCCAACGCAGATCCAACTAGAGAGAATGTCCGGTTGATTGGGAGAGAAGACTCACGCGCACTAGAAGAGATAGTTAAAGAAAAGATTGCCACGCTACTGCATCGCCCTCGGCATGATGCAGTGTTATGCACCGAAATGTTTCTCTCGGCATCGCCTGAATATTTCCGTCCCGTTGATCCATCTCTGTCGGGGCAGTGGTCTGATTCACTGATGCAGCAGTGGGCTTTAGCATCCCGTGACTGGCTATCTCAAAACTATGGGTCAAAGTGCGTCAGGGCAGAGCTGCACCTAGATGAAAGTACCCCACACATTCACGCCTACATCGTGCCATTGAATGAAAAAACCGGGAGAGTCAGTCATGATGCGATGTTTGGCGGTAGAGGTGGACAGGGAAGAATTAAGTTATCGAAACTCCAAGACAGTTATGCTGCTGCACTCGCTCCTTTGGGCATTGAACGCGGGGTCAAGGGTAGTAAGGCAACCCACACCAAAGTCAAAGAATATTACCAAGCCGTTAACAGTGAACCACTCACTGCCGTCTGGTCGAATAAAAAACTTGAACCCGAACCTTTTGAATCAGCTACAAATTACGTTGCCCGGATTCAGAATGATCACCAATTCCATGTCCTCAACCACCAACTGGCTGACCGCGCTTTCATGCAGGAGCGCCTAGAGAGTGCAGAACAACGGGCTAGGGCTAGTGAGAAGGAACGACAACGGCTAGAAGAAATTGTACGATCGCTGGAGTTGAAAACCCAACAACTGCGCGACTTGGCACTTGTTGATGTGGCTTGGGAGTTGGGGCTACACCATGATGAAGGAAAATGGAAGGGTCACGGACACATCATTAATATAGATGGGCCCAAATTCTACGATTTCGCCCCCGATCAACAAAAGGGATCAGGCGGTGCAATTGATTTGGTGATGCACGTTAACAATTGCAATCTGCGGCAGGCGGTTGTCTGGTTGCATGAGCGATTTGGTGAAGCTGGAGCAGAACGAGCAGCGATCGCCAAAACTAAAACAGTGGCTGCTGAAATTATTCAGTTAGAACCACGAACCCCGTTTCAGCTACCCGTTGAGGATAAAGCCAAGTGGACAGCAGTTCACAACTACCTCACCCAGAAACGGGGGATACCTGAAAATTTTGTGGAACTTCTGCATAAGAGGGGGCTAGTTTACGCTGATGATCAGCAAAACGCTGTGTTCGTCATGCGGAATCTATTAGAAGAACCCCAGGCAATAGGAGCATTCCTGCGGGGGACACGGGGCGAGAACAACACGTTTAAGGGCTACGAGAAAGGAACAGTTAGGCGTGAGGGCTGGTTTCACTTCCGCTTAGGCGGACAGCCAACTGAACCTGTAGAGAAAGTGGTGCTTTTGAAATCGCCCATCGATGCCGTGTCTTTTGCCATGCTGGAATATCAGCTTAGAGGCGACGTGCCACCCAATAGAACTTTGTACATGGCGGTAGATAATCCCAAAAGCTTACCAGTAGAGCAATTGCAGAATATTCCTAATTTACAAGTGGCATTTGACTCGGACGATGCAGGAAATGCAGCTGCACGAGTTGTTAAGGAACTACTGCCACAGTCCAAGCGGCTCAAATGCAAAGCTGACGATTGGAATCAGCAGCTACTTGATTATGGGCGACAGTTAAGGCAACAGCAGCAGCAACAGCAGCAACAGCAGGAGCAGGATGATGAATTGAGTCTTTAATAGTCAGCGTTGATGTCAAAATCTTTCCCAAAGTCTTTAGCATCCTTGAATATATCGAATATTCCCATTAGTTTTAAAACCAATAACTGCTTATATTAATACAGCTAATTTTCAGTGATGGCTTAGACAACGACCGCGATCGCGCCTTGTTCGGTGTTTGCCTATTTAGTGCCTGTAGAATCCGTGAATGCTGTACGCTGTTCACCCAAAGCGTGATTTATTCGGCTTCCAGATATCCTTTTATTGTTTCAGCCGGAATACTAAAGGATGGATGGTTAAATATTGCCTTCAACGCTTCCAGTCCTCCTGCTTTCAGTGCGGCTAGCAATCTAGCTTTTAGTGTTGGATCGGTTTTAATTTTTTGATGAACTACTTCTGTAACTGCATCTGTTGTTGGATTAGTTTGAGCTAATTGATTAAGAAGTTGCTGAATTTCCTTTTTGGTTGCATCCAAATTCTGATTTTGCTGTGACTGGTAGATATTTTGATTAGCTTGCTGACGTGCATCATCCTGATTTTTATTTGCAAAGTTAGCGATGTTAGGTTGATTAAAGTTATTGTTGAAAGTTTCTGACACTGAATTATTCTCCGATATAGTTATCGCTTGAATATTAATACTTTGTTGAATTGCAAGAGTCTTAACAATTTCCACTATATTTACACTGTGCTGCCGATAAATTTCTACTATTTCTTTGTCCTTTCCTTCTAACTTTTTTCGGTATTGATCATCTAATACCAATTTTATATGAAGCTGCATATAATAGAGAAAACAAACTCGATAAATTAAAATAACCATGAGCCGCCCTTTTAAGATTGAAATCGCAGAGAGCGAAGAAGAACTTAAAAAACGTCTACAAACAGCCAACTTAGGGAATCAGAAAGAAAAACTTATTATGCTGTGGTGGATAAAAAGCGGGCAGGTTAAAGAGCAGCAAGACATTGGAAAACGCTTGGCAAAAGATACTTCAACCGTCACGAGATGGTTGCAGAAGTATAGAACTGATGGGATATCAGGCTTATTAGAAATCAAAAAGGCACCAGGAGCAAAACGGAAAATCGATGATGCTGCGATCGCAGCACTTGAGGAGGAGCTAAAAACAGGAAAAGGCTTTAGTAGCTATGGTGCAATAGTTGAGTGGTTGAAAAAAGAACATGGACAAGAGATAGAATATGCAACGGTTTATGCATGGGTTCGATATCGATTAGGAGCAAAACTAAAAGTACCACGTCCTCAAAGCCATAAGCAGGACGAAAAGTTGGTATCTGAGTTTAAAAAAAACTCGGAATCATTCTTAATTGTCTAGAAGAACATTTGGCATGCGGCAAGTGTGTTCGCTACCTGTGCCAAGATGAAACGAGGGTGGGACTAAAAACTCTCACAGGAAAAGTAATTACTGCCTCTGGAGTCAAGCCCACTGTTGAGGTGAAATGGCCACGGGAAAATTTTTGGATTTATGGTGCCATTGAACCATTGACTGGAGATCATTTCCTTTATGAGTACCCAAAACTGGATGGTGAGTGTTTTCAACAGTTTTTGGATTGGCTATCTGTGCAATTAGGTAGCGATTACGCTATTTTACAGATTGACCAAGCACCTGCTCATACAAGTTCAAAACTCCGTTGGCCAGAAAATATTATTCCTCTGTTTCAACCACCTTCAGCCCCTGAACTCAATCCCATTGAAAGGCTTTGGCAACTCCTCAAAAAACCACTCAAAAATCAACTTTTTTCTTCTTTACAAGCTTTACGTGAGCGCATCCAAGAAATATTCGACCAACTTACTTTTGAGCAGGTAATTTCTATCTCTTCTTACAACTTTATTCTAGAAGCTTTATTCTATGCAGCTTCATATTAAATTGGTATAAGGCTTTGACTTGAAGTTCATACTCACGCTTTAGGTATTTCTCAATTTCTGACTTGTTTCCATCAAGCGGGACATTTACACGAATGACAAAAGTACCGTCATTCTTATTTTCAATTGCTTGAATGGATAATTCCTCACCGCCAGACTCAATCTGTAGCTTTTGGTATGAAGTAAGAAAAGCTTGCCAGTCAATACCGTTGCGAAAAATCAGGTCAACTGTTTCTAAAGCTTTCTGGAAGAGCTTGGTAAACTCCCCTGGTGCAAACTCTCCGCTACTGGGACGACGTTCTTGTTTGTTTCTTTTCAAATAGACATACTGGCAATCAATATCATTCAGCTTTGTAGCAGAATTAATATTCCAATCTTCTAAACAAGCACCCGTAAACTTTGCATTTGTAAAATCTGTTCCTAATGCTTGAGTTCTAATTAAGTCAGCCCCATTAAGGTTAGTTCCTCTGAGGTCGCTACTGGTAAGGTCAGCCCTAATGAGATTAGCACCACTGAGATTAGCACCACTGAGATTAGCACCACTGAGATTAGCACCACTGAGGTTCGCATTCATAAAAAAAACATCACTAAGGTAAGCGACGCTGAGGTTAACACCGAGGAGGTAAGCGCCGCTAAAGTCAACCCCAGTGAGGTTAGCCCCAGTGAGGTTAGCCCCGCTGAGGTCAGCCCCGACGGCCTCAACGGAGATGAGGTCAGCCTTGTGGAGGTTAGCTTGATGGAGGTTAGCCTCACGGAGGTTAGCCCCAGTGAGGTTAGCCCCAGTGAGGTTAGTCTCCACAAGGCTGACCTCGTTGAGGTTAGCCCCAGTGAGGTCGCTATAGGTAAGGTTAGCCTCGCTGAGGTTAGCCCCAGTAAGGTTAGCCTCCTTGAGGTTAGCCTCAGTAAGGTCAAGAATTATATTTAGATTATTAGCTCTCCACTCATTCCAACTTTGTACACCTTTGTTCAGCCGAGTATAATGCTCCTCATTAACCATTGCTGATTCTCCTTATGTCCTACCTTCAGAATCTTCAATGGGGCATAACTATGGAGATGTCATTTTCAATTAAGCTCATTAAATCCAAGCAGCAGGTTTGTTTTGGACTATAGCAGTTGTTTGGAGCGGCGACAAGCTTGGAAATGATGTTGCCCGTGAGTTGAGATGTCGGTAAATATATTTATCTCGACATCGGGACGAAAGCTGAACACACAAAGACTTGAGCCATTTAGCAACTTGCCCCCAAGTGCGATTGCACAGACTGGAACAGTTAAGAGTTAACTGATTTAACGCCTTAATGCAGAAGTTTTATCCAATCACTCCTGAAGATTTCTAATTGACATAATTGACCTTTAAAACCTCGATACTCAATTGTTGCACTACAAAAATATGTATCCATTACTTGAACGCTCTTAATAATTCCGATCTGCTTTTTGCGAAGACTGTCATTGAAAAACTCAACTTTATCCCCCCTTTTCAATTCCGGGCAAGATAATTCGCTTTCTCGTGTATTTATCAATTCACCATCTTGTCGAGGAGAAAACCCAGTCACAGCAGGGGTGTCCTGGCTGTCCACTCCGTTTTCGACAAGATTTACTTCCTGGACAGGCTCAAACCCAGTCACAGTAGGGCTGTCCAGATTGTCCACATTGTATAGGGGGACTGAAGGGTTATCAATTACATCAACGAATTGATTAACTTCACTTTCATTATTTTCCTCATCTTTTTTTTGCAATGCTAATTCTTGGGGGAGGACAATTGGACAGGGTGGACAGTCAAGCTGTGTAAGGCTTTCAGCCTGTCCAGGGTCAAAAGTAGGGGTATTTAGTGGGTGGACAGGGTGGACAGTCAAGCTGTGTAGAGGTTCTGGCGTTTTGGTAGGGTGAAGAAACTCCTCGAATTCTTCTATTCCTCCTTCAAGGCATTTATCTTTAAAGCAATACCAAAATTCCGAAGAAGAAAGTGAAGAATCCGGTGGCCCCTCCGGTACTTTCATTTCAAATACCCCAGCCAGTGGTTCAATGAATGCAAAGTGGGACTGAATTCTTTCACGCTTTCCGTTGATCGTGGGTGTCCAGCTACGTTCCTTGAAGTTGTGGGGCAAGACTGTTTTTAAATGGCTAATAAATTTGGACATCCCCAAAGGAGCATAACCATGTTCCCGGCAGTAAAGTACATACCAACTGTGTAAACGACTTTGTGGGATAAATGTTTCGGTCGTTGAGGGGCGTAAGCACAAGTCCACAAAGGATTTGGTAGAGTCCCCGTACAAAGATGCCTCTAGCGCCAGATTCTTCGCTCGATCTGAAGAGGGAGGCGATAACAAAATGCGATCGCGTTCTGCTCGTGGCATTGCTAAAGCCCAAGAAATTATGTCGGACTTCACCTCTTGTAGCTTCAGCCACAAGTCTGGGTCAGGGCTTACATCTCGGTTTTTTACTGGGATTGGGTAAGCTCGACGCATCCAGCCGTCGCCAGCATTTTCGATCTGTAGATGACTTACAGAGGCAACCCAAAACCGAATGTACCACTGGATTGAATAAGCTACTGGATTGAATAAAGCGCGTCCGCTCATTGCCCCATTGTCAACTAATTCGTAAAAAGCTCGGACTCCTTCGGCATAACCTCCTACGTCGGGGAATCCAAATATCCGCTTTCCACTTAAATATTGATGCCGTCCTTCCGGTGTAGAAATATCCGCAAATTGTGAAGCGCTACTAGAGCCGGATTCGCCAAATAAACTACTCCAAAACCGTCCTAGCGTCCCCTTGCCCCCACCACTTAAGCCAATTAAGTGGGGAAACCGACCATAAGGGGCAGTTGGGTCTAAAAACATACTTGTGAACGCCCGAATCACTTCAACCAATTCTGACCCAAAGCTTTCATTTAGAAATTTGAGAAAAACTTCTGGGCATGGTTTGTTGGCTTCATAATCGTGGGGAATGATATTAGTGAGGTAAAAATCTTTGCTTAGAGGCATTTGTTCACCAGTTCGCAAATCAACAACACAATTGTTAAACCCTAATAAATGAGTATTGGTTGGCAGTGGTTCTGCTGGTTCTAAGCGACTGCGGCAATATTTAAAGGCAGATTCCTTGTGTGCGTTAGTTTCGTAAGGCTTGGTTATTCTCCAACCAAATGTCTTTGTGTAAGAGAGCTTGTAAGCGGATTCTCCAGCGTCAGCGAGGAGCTTGTAAGCTTTATTATCATCTTGGTGCTGCCATTGCTTATTCTCTTGTGACCACTTGTAAAAGGATGAATTCAGTACCATCCATTCTGTTTGAGGAAAGATTTTTCGGTAAGCCCAGCCATCAAAAGTACCCGCCGTTACGCAGTTAGAGTAGGGTAAATTCATGGATTGGCAGACGGATTTGTAGAATGCCTCCGGGTCTGCTGGGTCAATATCTATACTGAAATTAGATAAATCCGTAACTTCTTTTTCAAGAGTTTCTGATTCTGCCAACTCTTGCGATCGCTCTGCTTGCTTTCGCTCTGCTACAGCTGCGTGAATCTCCTGCTCTAACCTGCGGATAAATTCTGGTGTTTCCATTTGCCCCAAAATTTCTTTAATGTCGCTCGATTTATATGGTAAATCGGGGCAGATGCTATTGGGGCTAATTCCAATAAATGCAATTCCTACTTCGGCAGCACATTCAGAACACGTCTGGAGTTTTTTCAAACCAGTGTCATCGGGGTCATGCAGAAAAACGATTAATCCTATGCCTGCTTCAATTGCGCGTTGATATTCTCTTGTGATAGTCTTTTTATCCCATCCACTGCCCTGAAACGTAATTCCAGCAAGACCATGTGAGCGACCAACTTCTACGCATCCCTCGCCTTCATGCTGGAGTAGTGCCGGGGTTCCCGTCACAGATTTAGCAGCAGCTAGAGCTTCATCAATGCGATATGCTCCCCAAGGCAAATCGCCTTTTTTCATTTGGGGTGTGCCATCTTGTCGCCTATGCCATTGCCGAAAGGTCTTGCTGTAACCTTTCTCCTTATTGGCATCTGGCCACTGATAGCGAACCACCCATTGCGACTCTGAGTAAGGATAAATTGTTTCGGTGGCACTGCCCTCAACATCTTTTGGTGGTCTACTCGTTAACTTTTGAGTTTGGGGTATGTCAGTCGCCGCTTGGGTCAACATCACCAGTGCTAATTCACAATCTGGAATTGGCGCACTTTTGGGCAAGATTCTCTTGGGCTTCGCAGCCAAACGGTTTAGGGATGGAGTGTAATTAGCCCCTGCTCTTTCTGCCACCACTTCAGCCCAAGGTTTGATCGCCTCTCTGATGTCCTTACACTCACAATTATTGAAGCATCTGTACTTCCCGGTTTCTGGGACAATAGATAAGTCATTACCGCCACAAACTGGACAAATAAACTTATTTTTAGCTTTGGACGGCTCTAGCTGATCTTGAAAATTTCGGATGTCGAATTTTTCAAATGCCTGTTGAGTTCTTGAGGCAGTAGTTTTTTGTGGTGTATCGAACAGCTGTTTATTTTCTACACTGGCAGTTTTGGTATTGCGTGCTGCTAACTCTTGCTCCCCTGTAGCTGACTGTACTATAATGAGGGGATCTGAATTATTCAGTAGTGCGCCATGATGTGAGAGTCCGGGCGCATTCTCAATTTTTACCGTATTCATTTGTGGCTCCTGAATTTAGTGATTACTTTCGATAAAGATTGAGTAATCCCTTTCACTTAAAGGCACGCCACTGTTACGCTAGAGCTAAGAAAATTAAATTTCATGATTGTGGTAGGACTAACCACTTTGGCGACGACTGACAATCGTCTTGGTATGGCTTAACTCTAGACAGTAAGAGAGTGAGTGGCTTGCCCCAAAGGAAGTTGGGACTACCCTTTTTTTGCGCCTTTGTAAGGCTGTGTCTATAAAAAAAACATGATTTTATAGGCTGTGGGCGAAAAAGAATGAGTTTTTGTATGTTTTGCTGTCCGGGTATTCAAGCTGCCTGTAAGCATAAATACTCTGATAGTAGGTGTTAAGCTTTAGTCGCCCCTGTTTTCATACTTTAATCCTCTATATTTTGTTTTTTGGTTTAGGCTTACTCCTCATCTGTCCCTTTGGACTGGGAAGATTTCGATTTTTTGCGCCTAGTCGTGATTGCATCTCTGATCATGGTTTCAACGAGATTGCTGACACTACGATTTTCTTCTTCTGCCCATGCATCTAATTCCTCTTTTAGTTCAGGTGGTAAGTAAATACTCACCTTTGGTTTTTTTGTTGTCACACTTAATACGATCTCAAAATAGCGTTCTGATAACGCTATTTATAGCTTTTTAGTATGACTCATATCTAGGGTGTTGACAACTACCGTTATTTACCGTTACTATAGCACTAACAGGCAGAAACGCCACTGGGTGACAAAATCTGTCTCAGATGGTTGAAATTGTAGAGTTATTTAATTAGCTACCACCTGAAAGCAGAGATAGTCAAAACCAAAGCAGCAAGCCTATTTCAGAACTTTGTCAATTAAATATTTTGGGGATTAAGAATTATGACAGATTTGGCAGTTCATACCGAAAATGCCAACACTGGGCAAAAAGGTACACTAACGATCGTTGCTGGTTACGACCTTGGTAATTCCAGTATTAAATTTGTATCATCAGACCGCCAGATAAGATTTCCCAGTTATTTAGAGAATTGCTACTACCGCCCAACCGAGACTCCTACTGAAGGTTACGTTGAGTACCTAGAGGGTGATGCACTAACTAAACTGGACTACAAGCAATGGTTATCGGGTTATGCAGCTTACGATGCCAATCCGAAAAACCATCTTCGGGTTACTGATGATGCTACTGCAAAGGTGAGTCAATCGCTGAAACATCTACTAGCAGTGCTTTCCTACTACCCTTATAAAGCTTCGATTGAGTTAGTAATCTGTGCATCTTTGCACGAAAGAGGCGATTTAGAAGATCAGCTGATTGAAGCACTCACTGGTCGCCATGTCGTCAAGTTTGGCGGTAAGATTTGCCCCACCGAGGTCAAGATCCATGTTTTGAAGGTTTACGACGAAGGGCACGCAGCGATCGCCGCCTTTGCCCAGAACTTGAACACCAGTAAGCAAAACTTAATTGTTGATATCGGGAATCGGACAGTTATTGCCACTTTGATAGGTTCCAAAGGACATCTAGCTAACCGAAAGACTTTTGATAACGGTGTGGAAGAGTTGATCCGAATGATTTCGGTCAACCCAGACTTTAAGAATCGCTTGGTAGGCGAGATTGCAATGCCGCACCTTATCCGCCAGGGACTAGAAAGCACTGACAAGCCTTTTTGGTATGGCAAACAGTTCAGTTTTCAAGATGTCTACCAAAAAGAGTTAGCGCCTTGGGTACAAAAGTCCCTAGCGCCAGTATTCAAGTTTATCCACCCTTGGAAGATTAATGCAGATGTCTGCTTAATTACTGGGGGAGGCTCACGACTGTCATCAGTGAGTGAAGCACTTCAGGCTAAAGGGTTCGTGGTAGCAGACAACCCAGTGTGGGCAAACGCGATTGGGCTTGAACAACTAGCAAAGATGATTCATTTAAGGAGTGTGAATGAACAGCAATGAAAGCATTCGGGTAGTGATTCGTAAGCCCTACCACCCATTACTAAAAAAGCTTGCACAACAAATGAACTTAGACGATTACGGGGAGGTGATTAACTTCCTACTTTTAGAATTCCAGCGAAATGGGTACAACTTCCAAACTGAACAACCGACTGATTCTAAGCTCCAACAACAAGACGAAAAAGATTTAGCCAGCAATCTCGCTGCAATGTTCTAGCCATGAAAATCAACAAAACACTTGGATTCTCTTTTGCCACTCTTGGCTTTCTAGCCCTTGGCTATTTCGGAGTGCAGCAGCTTGGCAGAAACAATATGTTCACTATCGCCGCAGCCGTGGGAGGTGCAGGGGCTATCAGCTATGTACTTCAGAAACCGAGTCAACCAGAAGCCCCAACCGCACCGATAAAAGCTCAAAGGAAAGGGAAGAAGTCATGAGCCACCAAGACACCCAAAAGACACAACCAAGCTTAACAACAACCGAAATCATGACCATCATCCTCGGTTGCGAACAAACTCTAAGGTTCGTGCAAGCATCTCCCAATTACAAGCAAATTGAAGCGTCGGAAAAGTTCAGTACATCGAATGACTTAAAGATGGGTGATGCTGTGCAAGCTTTGATGGAGATTCACGAAGCGATTCTAAATATCGAGTTTTATTCGCAAGTTGAGGGACAAACTTATGCTTTCAACGACAGCCTTACAGCGTAACCATTTGTACGAATTCCGTGGTCAACAATTGCGCTACAGCCACCGCTCTAATTGTCGAGCCAATGCACCTTTCGTTTTTAACGATTCCAAGAGCAGACGCAAAGAATTAAGTCAAAACCAAGTGCAGAAGGAGGTTTTTGAACTTGTTGAGTTTTGTGAAAACTGATAATGAAGCGATTGCCCCGACCGACCAAAGTAAGTGCAATCGCGTCACCCGAAAGTGCATCAAGTACACATCGTTACAAGGATTCTAACAAATGACACTCGACTACAAAAATCCCAACGATTGGGGCAAATCGCCTCTGACTGACTCCGCCCTAAGAAAGCAGCAATTCAAAGCGGAAAATCCAGAACAGTGGGCAGCAATGATTTCGGCTGATATTGAGGCGCTTGACACACCAATATTCGAGAGTGAAGATTACCCACCCTTCACTGGGACGGAATTTCTAGCAACTCATGAAACCATCGATGACCATCCATACTCTGCTGCATTTGGTCAATTCTTGGGCAACGGTATTGAAGAAAGATATTGCAAATATCTTAGCGTTTGGCTCTAAGCGATTTGATTTAATCTCTGATGATTTTGATGATCCAATACGGCAACTAGCAACGAGAATTTATAGCCGATTTGAAGAGATGGGTTACTGGGATAAGTTGCCCCAATCATCCAGCAATATCGACTATGACTACATCCCTTATTAGGAGATAAAATGGCTAGAAATTACGGAGCAGCAAAACTCAAAAACCATATTCACAACAATGCCCCCGGTACGTTAGGAGCAATGGGGAGACTGTTTGATGTCTCAGAATCGGACTTCAACAAAGCCCTCCTTGGCGACCAAACGGTAATCACCAAAATTGCAGATATGGCGCGACTGTCTGACACAGCTAAGGCTAATCTGCCTAAAGCTTTGGAGGCATATCGGAAGATTATTGAAACAACTGGCGATGTTAACCTTGCTTACGCTGAACTGGTGCAATTGACCCAAAAACACGGAACGCAAACCCTGAAAGCTATCAACACCAGTAAGACAGGAGAGCAGCGTTTTAAGAACGAGATGTCCGAAATGCAGGCGGAACACGTCAACGCTACCACTGCGGAGGCCACCCGTCACGCCCAACGCTCATCCTTGATTCAGATATCTGGGGCTACTGCGGATTTGATGGCTCTAGCAAAATATGAGGCTGATTTAATCAAAGCTTCTAACAAAGTGCCAGAAGCCCAAGACGCAGCAGATCGCGCTTATGAAACTGCGGTAACTAGCGCACTTTGGACAAACGGTAGTGAAGCGAAAACCGACCGCATACCCAAGCCCAATTACTCGCGCACTGCTGGCATTAGTCGAGTAGGTGACTGGTTCAGGAATTTTATGGGCATCTAACCATAGTTAGCTAAAAGCCAGTAGTGCCATTCAACTCTGGCTTTTTCTGTTTCACCCACGCGAGGTAAACATGAATGAAATTGATTCCCTATTATCACAGTTCCAAAATACCAGTGAACAGTCCACACCGTTAATGTGGGGTGAAACTACTTCAGAAAAACCGACCCCGGAGAGCGAAGACGGCGAACGGTTAGAGCAATCCATTCGTGATGTCTTCAGTAACAAACAACTGCTAAACAAAGCACTGGCTACATTCTTGGGAGTGTTCACCGCCAATGCTGGAGTCAGCCTACTCACAACTCTTGGAATTGGGGCAATGGCTTCTGGCACATTGGGCAGCATTGTACTCGGGCTATTCTTCGCCAATACCCTGACCAAGCTTCACTACGACGGACAAATCCACATTGACAAAGATTTTTTGGTAGCGACCGCCCAAACCGCAAGTGTAGGAGCTTCGCTGTGGATTGCCTTTGATGAATATAGGGCAGTGTCTAATGCATCTAGTGTAGGTAAGACGCGGTTCTATCAAGAGGTGAAAAGCTACGAGGTTAAGCCAACTCCAAAGAATGAAACACCTTGGCTACTAATTGGGTTAGCTGGCTTTGGGTTGTTGGTGTTGGCAGCAATCGTCAGGGGGACAAACCAATGAAACGTAAGCAATTCGAGTCATACTTGCGTTCTGGCACTGCGAACAATATCACTGTAGGGGTGCTGGCAACCATCGGGTTGATTTGTGGGGCAAAGTCATTTACTGGCACGATGATTAGTTTGGTTGAGTATTGTTTTATCCCCGAAACGCTCACCAAGCCGGTTAACCGTCAAAGGTACTGCACTCCCAACAAGCGTTACATAATGCCAGAGTCGGAGTTTTATGCCTCTTCTTATGCACCAGCTAACCCGGAGTTTCAACGTGATAGCTTTCTGCCAACTAAGGCAACCCGTCTAAGAATTATTCCCCCAAGTAACCCAGATAAGCCGCTTTGGGGTCTAGCCGCAGTAGTGGCCACAAATGGTGCTTTCGCATTGTCTAAGGCTAGGGAATGGCGATTGATGCAGATGTTACCCGAACTGAGGAATGAGCTAAAAGCCAACTGGTTAATCAGCAAGCTTCGGTTCGGCTTGAGACTCCACAAGGAAAGTTACACCGCACAGCTAGACTACGAGTTTCACCAATGGTCAGAGAATCGACGGCTAAGAGCAGCACAATTATCAAAGATGACACCGGAAGAATTAGCTATCTTTCAGGAGCAAGTCAGGTTAAAGGCAGAAGCCGAAGCACGGGCGCAACTGCAACAGGCGACCGGGCAACCAGCCGCAGCATTACCAGGACAATCAATGCAGGATATCGCCAGGGGTGACGATAAAGTTACTGGGGAACAACAGCAGACATTACAACAAAATACGAATGGTAGCCTTGACCCATCAGAAGCTCTTGCCCTCAATACTTTGCAAGCCCTAGCCAGAGCAGATAGTTCCACTGCTTTAGTCGCCGCGCCGGGAAGCGGTAAATCAGTAACCCTCAATTACTTAATTGGGCGGATTTTGGCTGATTCCCCAGAGGCGGACATCTGGGTAATTAGTGCTAAGAATGATAGTTTCTGCGGGTTACGGGAGAAAGAAAGGGTAATTGTCTTTGACGGGGAAAACCCAGATTTAGCCAAAGAGGTAATTGACAACTTTTACCTGAGCTACAAACAGCGTAAGCAACTACCAGAATCAAAGCGCGAATCCTTACCGCCATTGATTCTAATTCTGGATGATTGGTTAGTGATTGCTGACCAATTAAGCAAGCATTACTCTGATTGGAATTATGGGAGTAAATTGCTTGATGTTCTGCTGATTGGTCGAGAGTTTAATACTAAGTTTATTGCTTCCCTACAGTCTTTTAATCTGGCAGCTTTAGGCATTGAAAAGATGGATGCTCAAACGAGAATGTGTTTGAATTTATTGCTGTTAGGTAATAGGTATATCAAGAATGGAAGGGAGCAAGAATCTTATGGGGTACTGGAGTTAATTTTAAATAGAGGTGACATTATTCCAGGTAAACAAGAGCGGGAGCAAATTAAATCTAAATATCTGGATGTGAAAGCAGTCTCTTATCAAAACTTACGTCCAGTGATGATTGCTTCCGTTGGCGGTTTTGTTGTGGCATTAATGCCGAATTTATCTAATCAAGTCAAGCCGATTGCTTCGGAGCAGGAATATCTAGATAGAGTATTTGACCTAGAATTTAATTTAAATGCTGCTCACAATGTACATCCAAAGCCATTATCGGAAGTAGCTAAAAAGATTTATGAATACTTCCAGAATGTGAAGTCTAAAACGCCAAAAACATTACGCGATTTGAAGAAAGCAGATAGGTTATCTGGTTATTCAGAGTCAGAATTAATTGATGGTTTAGCTGAATTAGTTAAGACTGAGAAGGTAAATTCTGACGGCAATGATAGCTACTCCCTACCTGATTGGTGAAAGTCCTGCCGTGATGCCGTGGTCATAAAAAGGGATGTTTTACAGGCTTTTCTGAGTGGACACGGCATACGGCACAATCACGGCAATCCCTACCCTGTATAGGTCGTAGCCTACGGCACTGCTACGGCAGCACGGACACCCACGGCAGAAACATCAATAATAAGTCCGCCAATAAACAGCCATTTATTATTAGAGGATTATCAACATTATGCTGAAAATAGTAATTATTGAACCAGAAATATTCACGCTCTTGGGCATCAAAGGTGCTATTTCACAATCTCCTGATATAGAAGTTACAGGTGATGCCTCCAGTGGAAAGCTAGGGTTTCAGTTAGTTGAACAGATGAACCCTGATGTTGTGCTAGTCGATTTACTATTGCCCGATATGAGTGGTTTAGAACTTACTCGTTCAATTAAAAGCAAAACTAATAGTAAAGTGGTGATTTTTACTAATCAGACTCATGAAGACTTTATTAACTCGGCTTTTCGTCATGGGGCTGATTCTTATATGCTCAAAAGTGCTGATATAGAATTGATTGAACTAGCCATCAAGAGAGCTTACTTTAATGAATGTCTACTTGACCCGAAGCTGGCTAAAAAACTGTTAGAAAGCCTTTATCAGAACAGATATATCGACCCTAGTTTTGCTGACAAAAACTTGCTTGACTCTCCCACCGAGCGGCAAATACAAGTCCTGCGATTACTGGCTCAGGGTTTAGTTTTTGAACAGATTGCCAAAGAAATGTTTCTCTCTGTTAGTACAGTCAAACATTATGCCAGTGATTTGTACAGTAAATGGCACGTCAAGAACCGTTATGAGGCGATAAAAAGAGGGGCGATGCTTGGTTATATCGACTATAACTTGATTGTGAATGAAGGATCTATTGGTGAGGATAGCGAAAGGATTAAGTCTGGGATTGAAGCATAAAAACTGGCTGTAACAAAAGAGAATCGCTTTAAAGCGTTAAAATTCTGGAATTGTTCATAATATATCTGTATCCAAAAAGAAATTTGTATACAGCACCCAGCCATGCCCCAAGACTACTCCGGTCAAAAACTTCGTGGGCGCTCCTTCAGAGGTCAGAACCTTGCAGGTGCAAATTTTAGTTATGCGGATATTCGTAGCGCAGATTTTACAGGAGCGAATCTGAGGGGGGCAGACTTTAGCCATGCTACTGCTGGATTGCAAAGGCGTTGGGCTATTTTTTTAGTCTATATTTCGTTGTTCCTATCAGGAATATCGGGATTTTTCTCAGCCTTTACTGGAGCGTTAATAGCTTTTATATTTGACAGTTCATCAAGTCTAGAAAATCAGGTTGGTGGCTGGACTGCCTTAATAGTAATAATTGTTGTTTTTATAGTTATCCTTCGCCAAGGATTAAACTCAGCCATCGCCATCGCCGGGGCGATTGCCATCGCCATCACCGGAGTCATCACCGGAGTCATCACCATAGCCGGAGCTATTGCCATAGCCGGAGCCATTGCCATCGCCATCACCGGAGGCGAAGCCGTAAGCGGAACCAAAACCTACGAAAATAACACCATCTGCGGAACCGTCATCCCTTCAGTCTACGAAACCAAAACCATCACCGGAGCCATTGCCATCACCGGAGCCATCGCCGGAGCCATCGCCATTGCCATCACCGGAGCCATCACCGGAGCCATCGCCATCGCCATCACCTTTACCGGAGCCATCACCGGAGCCATTGCCATCGCCATCACCTTTATCGGAGCCATCGCCATCGCTATCGCCATCGCCGGAGCAATCACCGGAGCAATCACTGGAGCCACCATCACCATTGTCGTCACCGTCGCCGTCGCTGGAGCCTTATTTAGTGCTTACATTGCTTGGAGAGCAATGAAAGGAGATGAAAAATACTCTTTAATTCGGAACATCGCTGTTGCTTTTGCAGCCTTTGGCGGTACTAGCTTTCGCAACGCCAACTTAACTGATGCTAACTTCACGGCTGCCACACTTAAAAGTACAGACTTTAGAAAAGCTAATTTGACGCGTACCTGTTTTAGCAAAACTAAGAAACTTGACCTTGTTCGTCCTGGAACAACTTACCTGCAAAAAGCACAACTGCGTCAAGTTTTGGTAACAAGCCAGGGACTAGACTTGAATTTTGACCGCGAAGACTTGCGAGGAGTAAATTTTCAAGGAGCCAATTTAGTAGATACCAGTTTTATTGGCACAGATTTAAGTAAAGCGAATTTAAAAGATGCAGATTTATCCAGAGCGAAGCTAGTACAGGCACAACTTAATGGAACTGATTTAACAGGCGCTACTCTCACCGGGACATACATTCAAGACTGGGGCATTACCACCGACACCAAATTTGATGGGGTGCGGTGTGAATACGTTTATATGCGACTCCCTACAAAAGAGAACCCTGATCCACTTCGTAAACCTGATAACAATAAAGAAGTGTTTGCTCCGGGGGAGTTCGGTGAGTTTATCAAACCAATTTTTGACACACTCGACCTTTATCATAACCAAGGTGTTGACCCCAGAGCGATCGCAATTTCATTTAAGCAGTTAGCAGAAAATCACCCAGAGGCGGATTTAAGAATTGTCGGCATGGAAGTGCGAGGTGAAGATAAATTTTTACTTCGTGCCAAAACCGCACCTACGGCTGACAAGTCCCAACTGAGTGCAGAATATTTTGATAGTTATAATCAGCTTAAAGGTTTACCAGAGAGAGAAATAAAATTACTACTAGCAGAAAAAGATAATCAAATCCGCAGATTAGAGAATATGGTAATGACGGCGCTAGAGCGCCCCAGCTTTTATTCAAATATCCAAGTAGAAGAGGTAGGTACTATGACTAATAACAGTAGTGGATTTTCAATTGGTGGTTCCGTTGGCGGCAACGTCAACAACGTTCAAGGTGACGGCAACCGCGCAGTTCAAGGAGATAATAATCAGGCTGTCCTTGGTGATGGTAATCAGGTGACGCAAAATAACCAAGTGGGCGCAGATACCGGAGAATCGCTCACTAAAGAAGATGTTGTCAAGTTACTGGCACAATTAGAAACTTTGATACAAGGTGCAGAATTACCAGCCGACGCCAAAGAAGAAGTAATTGAAGATTTGAGTGCAGCTAAGAAAGCAACGGATAAAGAAGAACCAAATAAGCAACGAGCATTAGAGCGTTTGGGAACTGTGGCAGAAACACTTGAAAAAACAAGCAAGGGCGTGGAAGCTGGTCAAAAAGTCTGGACAATAGCCAAGCCGATTATTGTGAAAGTTGCAACTTGGTTAGGTGTTGCTGCTGGTTCTCACCTGTTGGGATTGTAGAACTGAATTATGAGTCAGCAGCTACCAGAAAACTCTGATTCGCAACAGCCTGATGCAAATTCAACGCAACAGGCTGATAGTTCTACATCTCAAAATGTAGTTCAAGGAAAGCAAAACCGAGTTGTTCAAGGTGATAATAACAAATCTGTTTTAGGTGACAACAATACAGTAGTTCAAGGTAACAATAACTGGCTAGGTAATACCTGGAATATATTCTTTGGAGATCAGACAACAACACCAACAACACCAGTAGGTAATCTGGCTCGACCAAAGAATGAACGGATACTACTGTCCGCAGTTAAGGAAGAAGTTACAGCACGGTTAAGGCAATCTCTACACAATGCCGTGCTGATTAATTTGGGTAAAGAGTCACAACCCCAGCAGGTAACGCGACCTTGGGATGCAGAGATAAAAATTGGTTTAAAGCCTGCTGAACCGCTACCAAATACCACAACTATTTTGTCAGTTTTTGAGTCAGAAGAAATTGCAGGTAAACTATTAATTTTGGGTGAGCCAGGAGCAGGGAAGAGTACGACACAGTTAGAACTGGCTCAAGAATTAATTAAACGTGCAGAAGAACAGCCTGATTATCCCGTTCCAGTTTTATTCAACTTGTCCTCATGGAGAAATGACCGCCAATCTTTAACTGATTGGTTGGTGGCAGAACTTCAATCTAAATATGGTGTTCCACAAAAACTTGGTCAAGATTGGGTAGATAATCACCAATTACTACCATTGCTTGATGGTTTAGATGAACTTGAACCGCAACTTCAAGAACTTTGTGTCCAGGCAATTAATCAATTTTTAGCAGGCGAAACTAGACCGCTTTATCTAGTTGTTTGTAGTCGGAATGAAGAGTATAGTAGCTACTCTACTCAATTACAACTTAACGGTGCTATTTACTTACAGTCTTTAACCAATAATCAAATTTGTGATTATCTAAAAACTATTAACTATATAGAACTGTGGTCAATTATCAGTAATGACCTAAACCTACTAGAGTTAGTGAAGACTCCTTTACTACTTAGCATTACTGTTCTAACGTCTCAAGAAATATCTGTTGAAGAATGGCAACATTTGTCTTCTACAGCAAACCGTCTTCAATATTTGTTAGCTGTTTATATAGGACGGATGATGAAACGGGATATTAACAATAGAACATATTTGAAGAACAAATCTCCTAACACTAGACAAACTCAGATGTGGCTGGTTTGGTTAGCACAGCAGTTACAAAGAGAATCTAAAACAGAATTTTTAATTGAAGAATTGCAGCCATCTTTATTAAACAAAGAAGCTCAAAAGAGAATATATAGTCTGATTGTAGTGTTGATTGTAGGGCTGATTTCTGGGCCGATTTTAGGGTTGAGTGCAGGACTTATCTATGGACTGATTGTAGGGCTGATTTTAGGGCTGAGTGCAGGACTTATCTATGGACTGATTGGAGGGCTGCATGCAATGTTTTCAGAAACAATAGAACTAAAGGAAAAAATAATTATTTTAGAATCAATTAAAAAAAAGATTATTCAAAATCTGATTTATGGGCTCATTGTAGGGCTGATTGTAGGGCTGATTTTTGTGCTACTTTCTGGGCTGATTTCTGGGCTGATTTCTGGGCTAGTTTTTGGGCTAGTTTTTGGGCTGCTTTCTGGGCTGACTGGAGAAGGGCTGATTAAAGGGGAACCAGACCTTGTAGAAAACAAAAAGAATCCTAATCAAGGTATTTGGAAATCTGCAAGGAATGCTGTTTTTTTATCGCTGATTGAAGGGCTGATTGTAGGGCTGATTGTAAAGCTGAGTTCTGAACTGAAGTATGCGCTGTGTGCTGGGCTGATTTATGGGTTGACTTTTGGGCTGAATTATGGTGGTCTCCCCTGCCTTGAACACTTTTCCCTCCGCCTCGTCCTCTATTTCAACGGCTACATCCCCTGGAACTATGCCCGATTTCTCGACTACTGCACTGAGCGATTATTCCTCCAGCGTGTTGGTGGTCGTTACCGCTTCATCCACAAACTACTGCAAGACCACTTTGCTGAAATGGAGTTCAAGCGAAATTAGAAGATACAACCAACTTACGCAGAGCGATCGCCAATCCCGTCGCCCTTAAATTTATCGAAGGCTTGAGCCGTGAAAATCTGCGCTTTGATATAGCTGATATCTTCACTGCATTTGTCTTAGTGAGCTATACTCGATTTTTATTCAAGCACCTAAATAGAACAGGTAAATACAATGACTAATAATCCTGGTGGAATTTCCCAAAATGTAAGCGGCGCAGGGCGACAATAACCAACAAACACAAGAAACTAATATAAATGCAGGTACTATGACTAACAACCCCGGTGGATTTTCAGTTGGTGGTTCAGTTGGCGGCAACGTCAACAACGTTCAAGGTGACGGCAACCGCGCAGTGCAAGGAGATAATAATCAGGCTGTCCTTGGTGATGGTAATCAAGTAACTCAACAAAATCAAGTGGGTGCAGATACCGGAGAATCGCTCACTAAAGAGGATGTTGTCAAGTTACTGGCACAATTAGAAACTTTAATTCAAGGCGCAGAACTCCCAGCCGACACTAAAGAAGAAGTAATTGAAGACTTGAGTGCAGCTAAGAAAGCAACGGATAAAGAAGAACCAAATAAGCAACGAGCATTAGAGCGTTTGGGAACTGTGGCAGAAACACTTGAAAAAACAAGTAAGGGCGTGGAAGCTGGTCAGAAAATCTGGACAACAGCCAAGCCGATTATTGTGAAAGTTGCAACTTGGTTAGGAGCGGCGGCTGGTTCTTACTTGTTGGGATTGTAGAACTGAATTATGAGTCAGCCACCTGATAACTTAGAACCACAACAGCCTGATGTAAATTCAACACAGCAGGCTGATAGTTATACATCTCAAAATTTAGTGCAGGAGAATCAAAACCGAGTAGTTCAGGGTAATGATAACCGGGTTGTGCAAGGTGATAATAACACAGTAATCCAAGGTAATAACAATACACAAAATATCAGTTCTATAACCAATAATTATTATTCTGAAACAGCATTATCTGAAGAAAGGTTATTGTCTGCAATTTCTCGTATCTCAGTTGATAATTCTGCTGTTTTAGTGACCGAGCATCAAGCAGAGCTTGACTATGCGAAAGATTTAATTAATGGCTATAACTACAAACAAGCTTTGGAATATTTGGAAAAACTGAAGCTACGGATATGGGATAACGCGCAACCTATTGTTAGATACAGACTTTTGGCTAATATTGGTATAGCCAAGCTCAATCTAAATCAGTATATAGAAGCTGGCAAATATTTTATTCAAGCATTATATTATAACTCAAAAGATGAAAATGCTCTTTACTTTGCTGCTGTCGGTAATTTGTTAATAGGGCAACATAAGGAATCTGAACAATTAATAAATGAAGTTTTAAAAATAAATCCTACAAATGAAAGTGCTTATGCGTTATTAATTCAACTTTTTCCAGATGAGGACATAGAAGTTATAATCAATAAAGTTCCAGAAGCTTATAGAAAATCAGCCAGAGTAGCTGGCGCTTTAGGGAATCTAACAAGACGAAAATTAGATTTGGTTCAGGCAGAAAAGTGGTTACAAATTGCAATTGATAATGATACAGAAAATTTAATTGAAATTAAAGCTGATTTAGGAACACTCTTACTAGAGTCATTTAGTAGAGATTCTCTATTAATTTATACTCAACAGCTTGATGATTCAGACAAAAGCAAGATACAGAAAGCTATTCGCCTTTTTACAGAAGCCTGGAATCAGGTAGCGAATACCGACTTTGGTAAACTGTGTTCTGGATGGGTTTTTAATCGCGGTATAGCTAAAAGAATACTTGGACTTTGGGAAGAAGCTATTAGTGATGTTGATATCGCATTACAAATTGAGCCACTAAATCCAGTTTTTATCAGAGAAAAATCGCTAATACTTCATTCTTACAAAGGTGACAATAGCAAAGCTATTAATTTACTTAAAGGAATTCAAGAAGCTAAGGAAGTACCCGAAGCACCTCTGTTACTTGCCAATATTTTAGCGTTAACAAAAAGCTATAATCAAGCGAAAGAGGTTATTACAAATTTTATTCATCAAAATTCCGAACAACCATTACTAGAATGGGCATATAAAATTTTAGTCCAAATATATATAGATACTAAAGATATACCTAATGCAGTTCAAGTATATAATTTAATTCAAGATAAAAAAATAAAGACAGTTAATGATTTAATAAAATTGGCGTTATTAGCAAAACTTATTGATAATAAAAATGATACTTTAAAGTTTTTACAAGAAGCTAGAGACAAGACTGATGTTTCAACTCCAGCACAATGGGTTTTAGAATTAGCAAATGCTTTTTCATCCATAAGTGAATATACAGAAGCCGCAAAACTTTATGAAAAAATAGTCAATACCTGTCTGAATACTTCTTTAAATCATACTTTAATTGAACTCTACTACAATTCTGGTCAGTTTGGCAAAGCTCTTAATATTTGTCAGCTACTTTATAAAAAGTATGGTACTTCACAATTTGTTTGCCATATGCAATCACTTATTCTAGAAGAGATTGGAAACTTACCAGAAGCAAAAATAATCTGTAATGAATATTTAAAATTTTCACCTGATGACTTACAGATGAAAATTCGTCTAGCTTTAATTAACTGCCGCCTTAACGCACTAGATGAACTAGATAATTTTTTGAATTTACCTATTAATATAAATGAACTATCATTTGAATTGGGTTTAAAAATTGTACATTTATATGGTTTGAGAGGATTTAAAGAAAAATATTTTGAAACCCTGTATCAAATAAGAAAAAAATTTTTTAATCAGGGTAAAGCCCATTTTAATTATTTTGTTGCATTTCTCGAACGCGAAACCAATAGCAACAGTTTATTAAAACACACTGAAGTTCGTGCCAATTCAGCAGTTTGCTTACAAGACCAATATGGAACATCTTCTTGGTTTATCTTAGTAGATGAGGATAATGCAGAAGTTAAGCAGGATGAAGTTAATTTAAAAGATTTTTTAGCGCAAAAGCTACTTGGTAAAGTTATAGGGGATGAAGTCACATTAAAAGATGATTACATTACTAAAGATACTAGAAAAATAATTGATATCAAAAGTAAATATGTTTACGCTTTTCAAAAAAGTTTAGAATTACTTGAAAGTAGATTTCCAGATACTCCTGGTTTCTGGATGGTACAAATAGATATTAACGAATCTAAAGATCAACTGCCTAAGAGTATTCAAAACGTACTTGATAAGAGTAGCGATGATTTTCTAGAAGTTGAAAAATTATACAAGCAACACGGGCTTCCTCTAGGTGTATTTGCCAAACTTGTCAACCGGGATGTATTGTCAGTTTGGGGTGGGTTAATAAGCAAAGAAGATTTAGGTATACGCTGTTGTATTGGAACTGCTGAAGAGAGGAATCACGCTAACTCGTTACTCGTAACTAAGCCTATTAAATTAGTAATTGACATCGTTTCAATCCTAACTTTACATGGCTTAAATGCTGCTGATGTAGTAGTTAACGCATTTGGAAAGTTGGGAATAGCACAATCAACTATAGATATTTTACAAAAAGCTCTTAAAAATTACAGAGTAAATGAATTAAAAGAGTCTGCTTTTTTCATAAAAGAAGGCAACAAATATTTCATTCACGAAACTCCTCCCGAATCAGTAAAAAGTTTTGCTGACTATTTAGAAAAAATTATTTATTGGATTAATACTAATTGTGAAATCTTACCTTGTAACGCAGCTTTAGATATAAAAAGAGACGAAAGGATGGAATTAGAAGAATTAATTGGTACTTCTTTCTCTGACACAATACTAATCGCAAGCGAAGCAGGAAACTTACTCTACTCAGATGACTTGACATTACGACAATTTGCAAAAGCCAAGTTTGATATTGATGGTGTTTGGACACAGTTGGTTTTAATGCACTGTCAAAATATGAATGTTTTTGAAAAAGATGATTATAACGAAGCGGTAATTAAGCTGGTTCTCTCTAATTACCATTATACAAGCATAAATGCACAGATTTTAATTGAAGCCGCTAAAAAATCTGACTGGTTGGTAAGAAGACCATTTACAAACTTACTCAGCCTTATTAGCAAGAATGGAAGCAGTAGCTTACTAATACTAAATGAACAAATTGACAGGATGTCACTAAATTCTATTATTACTGTAACTGTTGAATTTATATATGAATTATGGCGACAACATAAAATGCAGCAGATATCTGATGAAAGAAGAGATAGTTTAGTGATGGAAATGTTAAGTTCAATGGTTCATGGTAGACAAAATCGTAGCGCTATTATAAAACAATTGATTACTGAAGTTAAACGAAAATTTTATTTCCTACCACTGGATGAAATACAAATTATTCAATTGATATATGCATGGAAAGCTGTAAACATTATTTGATTTGTTTTTGAAGAATACCAAAATAAATATACAACGAATTAATTAAGAATATTTAGGCAATATTAATCTACTATAATTAGTCAATTAATTAATTTTTCTCACTTGGAATCCTTCAACATACTCGTCAACAATTCCGACATCTCCCACAGGTCTTTATTTCGATTATCATCATAAATCATCAGCGTTCGCGGGTCAGCATGACGGCTCAATTTCTGCACCTGATATTCCCATCAGTGGCATCGAGCGCCGCCGTAATTGCCTACAGTTTCTTTATATTTACTCTAATGGTATTTATCTTCTTCCTTCCCCAGAATTTCCCATAGTTCGAGTAGATTCAATACGCTTGAAAGATTTATGGGATCTTGGATAATTCCGATGAGTGGATTAATAACATCTATCATATTTAACGCAATCTTATTCATAACCTTAGAGGAACTAAGCCCACCTCCTATTTTTTCGTAATCTGTCATCATACACTTTTTGATATTTGTCTTTTGCTGTTCAGTAAGAGCGTCTGCTGCCAATTTGATAGCTTGAATTAATGATGGGATACCCCACACTACGAACTCTAGTGTTTGCGTTTGTGTAGCTACTTCAATTTTCTTTACTAGTAATTGTGATGTGTCACGCACACTTTGTACTGTGGGAAGAAAAATACTGAACTTGCCTGTAACACGATTAAGCGTGTGAGATTTGAATAACAAGCGGTAGTTTGTCAAATATAACATCCCACCAATTGCTTCTTTGTTTTTGAAATCAGCAAGCGACATCAATTGATCATATGGAAGACGCTTCAATTCATGAGTATTGATTTTAATTACGGCATTAGCAGCTTTGCTGAGAAGTAGTGTTTCATCATTGAGAAGATCCTGGTGGTCGATATTCATGTTCTGCTAATTGTAGAGAAATACTTTGTTAAGTTGATTAAAAATATTAACTAACAGTTCATCTCTTGCTTGTTGCACAAGGAGAGATTGCTTATCACTAATCAAAAACTCCAGAATCGTACAAGCATAAGCCTAAAAGGTTAAGTAAATAAATATTCTGGTAACAATATCTTTCCCCTATTGCTGCTTGAACTAACTGAGGTATGCTTTCAAGGTTCTTTGAGCAGAAACCAACTCAATCACCTTCAGTTGCACTCGTTCCTGCCCTGTGTAGGTTAAGCAGGTGCGTCGGAAGCTATAGCTAATAGTTGATATCAAGTTCGTGATATCAACTATTTTCATTTCTACCTCTTTTCAACACGCGCTCTTATACCCAAACCCCTATATACGGATGATGGTGTTCGTTACTGTCCACGCCCTATTCATATACCGTCAGATCACGTACTTTATAGTCAACCCTTACACTTTCATCGCAGAAAATTTCTCCCTATCGCCCTCCTTGACTGTAAATCATCTGACAAATACTTTTCAAACCCCTCCCCCCACTGTGCTGGGAGATAGTGCGACAATGGCACTTTTCACACCACTTAGAGTAATAAACACTAAGATAAGAGAGCAGGGGGAGCAGGGGGAGCAGGGGAGGCAGGGGGAGATGAATAAAGAAGCGATTAAAGACCATAAAGATTTAGAGTATCGGCTCAATAAGTAGGGGGAGCAGTTATTCTAGCTCCCAGGACAAGCCCAAGGGAAGAAAAGAAGATTTTTCGAGAATAATAGTTCTCAAAGATGGAATATTTCTAAGCTGAGAAATGCGG
>JAHHHS010000058.1 GCA_019359215.1 Nostoc indistinguendum CM1-VF10
ACATCGAATGGGCTAATAACCAAGAAGAATCTTTATTAGTGATTGATGAAGGTTCTACTCTTGGAGATGCAGCTAAAAAATGCCGAAACGAGCGGATTGGCACATTGATTTTACATATTTCTTCACTTGGTGGTTCTAGCAAGGAGAATGTTTGGCTACTTGCTCAATCTCCTTATGTTGGGCCACTAGGGTTAAATTTATCAGCTACTAGCCAAATTACGGCAATTGCCATCATTTCAGACAAGAATACTAACGTTTTAAAACAGTGGAAAAAGTCACCGATTCTCGAAATGATTGATTTAGAGCAAATAAACACTTTGATTAAAGCCTCTCCCTGCAACCGCGCTGTGTTCTTTGGTGGTAATTCTACATGGGGCGCAATGCCAGAATTGCCTAATTACTCTGCTCTTGATCGGGACAACGATAAGCCAACAGGAGATTCATTATCAACCCAACAACGGCAACAGTTGAGAACATTTACTGCCATTCAACTGAGTCCTTCTCAACAGATGATTGATAAATTGGAGCGGACACGACATCTAACACTCGAAGATTTTATCGTTAAAGAATTGGGAGAAAATGAGCGTGCTGATGAATTAAAAACAGCAATTCTCACACTTATCCGTCAAACTGACCATCAAGGATTAATTTACAAATTTAAAATTGATGTTTGATTGATCTTTGATTGATGTTAATTGCAACCTGACTCTTAAGAATTTTCTTCACCTCTGCCTCGAATGTCACTAATTAACCAATTCGACTCACGTAATGCGTAAATCCTTAAATAAATTTGAATATGCTAGTAACTGGTCAATAACTTGCCGTCGTGTAAGAAGGCTGCAACCGCGCTGCACTAATAATCCCTGGCACGGACGCGCTACTGTTGTACATCACATCAAATATAAACGCTCGTTCTTGCGCCGGATTTTGGGAATGTTTTTACTGCATTTCCCTCGTGCTTCTGTGTCTGATTACGAAATTCCTGGCTGGGATTGTGTAGGGGTATGCTCCCGTTGCCATGAAAATTACTATGGCAGAAGTAGCAGCCGCATCTCAGTTCACTACCATCAAGTCTGGGTACAAAAAGGTGGACTCAACAACCACCAGACTTGGATTAAGGCTACATCTCTACGAATTAAGTTTTGCTTTCTTGCGTTAACCCGTATTTGACATTTCCTCTTTCATCATTCTTCACAATTTTTTTAACGGATGATTCTCTTAATTTTTTTGGTGTCATGAGCGATAAATTAACCACAGCATTACAAAAACTAGCTATCAGTCCAGTTAAACAAGACAGATTGGCTATTGAACGCCTAGAAAAACAGTACGGCGCTTCTTTACTAGAAATTATTAATCAGATGGAAAACTATGCCATCATTCACCAATCTATGGAAGACGAAAGGGCTAAACCCAGAAATCAGTTGATTATCATTTGCTGTTATGGCTGTCTTTGGGGCGCAGTTATTGGAATTGCGACGTTATTTATCAAGCCCACTGTGACTGTGGCGGCGATTGAATTGGGCTTTTCGGCTGGGGTGTCTGGGAAATTGTTGGTTCAAAAAAGGGAGTAGGTTGAAGTAGTTGAAGATTGGTTTTAATTGTTTAGCTGAACTCTTGAATTCATTGGAGTAAATATGGCTTGGTCGAAATCTATTTCAATGGACGTTGCTAACAAGCTTTTTGACGTAATTGGAGTTTCTTTTGAGCAGAACGAATTAGAGGGCGGTTACATCGCTAAACATGAAAGTAAAACCTTAAGAAGAGCAACCTTAACCGCTTGCTGTATGGCTGTTTTAACTGACTGGGTAACAATTAAGGAAAGTTGAATTTATGTCAGACCTATCAGTTTTCGTGTTTGAGTCTCAAGAAGTTCGCTTCGTTGGCACACTAGAAAAACCAGAATGGATTGCTGCGGATGTATGTGCAATATTAGACATTGATACTTCCGTTACTGTGAATGGACAAATTAGGAAAGCCAAAGATGGCAGCACATATCGAGATGGTGGGCTTGATGAAGATGAAAAGGGTACTCACAATGTGAGTACCCTTGGTGGAGAGCAAGAAATGCTGACTGTGACTGAGGCAGGGCTTTATCGCCTGATCTTCAAATCTCGTAAACCTGTTGCTAAACGATTCCAACGGTGGGTATTCCATGAAGTCCTTCCATCCCTGCGGCGCACTGGCAAGTATGAAATGCCCAAGCCAACCCAACAACATAACGCCAAACCCACCCTTGATGAACTCGTCAGCTTTGGGCAAAAAGTACTGGCTGGCACAAGGCTTAGTGCAGAGCTACAAACTCTTACCATTCTCCGAGGTGTACAAGCAATATGCCCTGAAATAGCACCAATGGCAAAGGAATTAGTTGGCGCTATTCAAGAGGTAGAAGCTACTCCCGACCGACATCTGCCTCCAACTGAACTGGGGAAAATCTATGCCGAGCGTAATGGACTGCCCAAGCCTGTAAGACCAGAAGTGGTCAATCGGGTTTTGGAGTCTGCTGGGCTACAGTGTAAGCAAGTGGAAATCAAGACTGACTCTACAGGAAAACAACGCCAAAAGAACATCTGGCATTTGACTGAAAAAGGTAAACTTTGGGGTACTGTCACAAGAGACAAAGCTCGGACTCACGACAAGATTGTTGAACATGTTCGCTGGTTGCCTGATGTTCTTGAGGTGATTGATTTGAGTTTAGACGGGTAATGCAAAAAATCTAGATTCATTTCTTAGCTCAAAAGCAGATGCACCCTTTTCAAGAAGATTTGGGCAAAGGGGGAAAGGCTTCGCCGTCAGCGCTTAGTCGAACGGTAAAAAGCTATTTATTTAGGCACAGTAGTTGCATTGCTTTTCATTCTTGCCCTTTTCTTTGTACCTTCTGTAACCTTCGGTTCTTCTGACTTACTGGAGTTAACCATTTTCACCAAAGAAGAATTGAGATAACTTTGTGCAGAGATATACAAACTTTCCCAAATCTCTTGGTTGCGGCTGATTTTTGTACCGACTGTATTCCCTGCTGTTTTCTCCGATACCAAGTATTTACGAAAATAGTTAGCCCACACGTGTTGGAGGAAATCCTCGGCAAATTCGTTAAACGGCAAAATCCATTTATAGTCCTTATCTAGAAATACGCGATATGATGCGATTATCGGTAATGCCAGGTCAGTTGGCGCACCAAACCCGAATGAGTACTTGCTGTCCGGCAACAACGTAGTTTTACGTATATCTATTGATGCTAAATCGTTGGCACCTTTTCTTCTGGGGTTGCTGATATGGTCTTGAATGATTTCATAGAGTCTTTGCTCTATCCACAAAGCATGAGTTAGCAGAGGCAAAAGTGCAGTTAACCTTTCCCTTTCTGCATCTGTGATGTTACTTGGAAGACTCATCCCTGCGGGGTGTTTGGTTCGTTTGTTGCCGTCGGGGTTGTATTTATTTCTGTCGAGGCAGTAAAGGAGCTTGAGCAAATGGGTGACCAAACAATTCGCAATTCGCAGTTCGCAATTCGCAATTGAAAATGCGAATTATGAACTAATTGATTAATTGGCTAAAAGTGGGTACAGAGCCAATACCATACCGTAGGTTGGTGGTCTTCAATTAGCGGGAGGTACAGAGCCAACACTAAATTGTCTTAATTGCGAATTGCGAATTGCGAATTGCGAATTGGAGTTGACATTGCACTGAGCGTTTCTGGGTGCGCCGCTTTGGTTTTGGTAATAGGCGATGCGGAATTTTCTATCTTCTGCTCTCTCTAACTGGACTAAATACTGCTTGATAAATTTGTAATCACCCCTGGCGTTGACTTTGGAGCGAGAATCTACTGGCGTTGTAGTATTACTTGCCAGGGCTATATCTTTGGCTGATTCTTCAGTCAGTCCGATGTGAATCGTAACTTTTACTCTGGCTTGGGTTAAATCGTATTTGTAATTTTTCGCTTGCTCAAATGCTAAAACTGTATGTCCGCCGTTGATAATTCCATCACTACCGCCCTCGCTGGCTTCTAAAATCTCCAGTTCTAGCTCGGTTTTGTTTTTGGTAGGTTTAACAATATTAGCTGACAAAACAATTCCACTGTGGCGAGAGAAGAATTTTGCAGGTTCGGTCGTCAGCGAGTCGAAGATTTGTCTGTAGGTCGCGCTTTTGCGGTTCGGTTCCCGGATGTTCGGTTCTAGCGGCAGGTCTATAGGGAAGCTGTCTACATGGGCTGTGGCGATAATGCAATTGGGATTGGCTTGAAAATGGTTATCTATTTTTATATTCCAAGTCTTGGGCATAGTTTATTTTTTGGGAACTAGAATTTCTATGTTAACCAAAACCCTGACCAAACAATTCGCTTTTTCGCCCGTTCGCAATGGCTACGCCCCACTGCGTTCGCAAAGCGTCTCGTAGAGAAGAGAGCAATTGCGGACGTAATTGGATAATTGAGCCATTGGGGTACAGAGCAAATTTAATTCATTGATGGAACTTAGATAAAGAGTACTTAAACTCTTTATGTTTAAGTACTCCCTTTACGGAAAGCTATTTTCAACTCTAAACAACAGCTTAGTTGCTGTATTTATCTACAAAACCTTACTTAAGATAGACTATTATTCATACTTAAGTTAGTTGCGAAAAGTGCTAATGTTAAAAAGTTTTCTAGAACATCTATAACTAGGCTTAATCTGTTAGTTTCACTTGAAACGTATTTATACTTATTCTCGTTATGAGAATGGCTGTTTTACTAGTATTCAGCAAGCGCACAGTACTATGACTACCACCAAGATTCATTCAGTTGTCTGTATTCACTCTCGTGTTTTAGTCGTATTTTACACTTTGGATAACTGCTGGCAGTTTCGGATTGTTAGTCCCGATGGCACGGTATTCGGCGACTATCCGATTTACTATAGCGCTGAGGCAGCAGCAAAAGCTGGGCGTGATTCGATTTATCAAAAACGGTAAAGCGGTTAATTCATTCGGTTGCAACTGTTGGGAGGTTCAATGGAACAGCCCATTGGTTGCGGCTTTGATCGGGGGCAATCGCATTCTTTTGCCAGTGAAGCACGTTGCCCTACCTACAGCTTTTCTCAGACAGAAGACCTCCGATAACGAGCATCAAGAAGGCAGGTGTTGGTGCAGCGATCGCGCTTTTTTGCATCTGCAATTCAACACTCACATTCCCCTTGCCGTTGCCCATGCTGTCTTGAGAACATCGAGGGCAAAGGCTTTGCAGTGATTGGATTGCTAGTGGTAAAACAATTCATCTATGGCGCTACTTTCTCTTTGAACTGTTTCCCAGCAGAGAATGCAGGCACTTTGGTCGCCGGAATTGTCATTGGCTCATTGGTTTTCGGATTACGCCCCTCGCGCTCTGAGCGATGCCTACGGCGGCAAGCTACGCGTCGCTCGAATGACCCAAATCCGACGAGCGTTACCTTATCCCCATTCGCTACAGCCTCAGTAACGACTTCTAAAGAGGAAAAGACCAATTCGTGTCGCATGCCAACAGTATCGATGCTCTAATCAACTCTACTTAAGTTGGCGCTTAACTAATGGATCTTGGGTGGTGTCATTTGAAGAAAGTTGTCAAACTGGTTTATTGAACGTTTGAATCTTTGAGCATAAAGTTTGTAAGCTATGAACCTGTTGGAGTCACTCCGTCGCTCTGGACAATCTATTTGGCTTGATGGGTTTGAGCGAAGCTGGGTGACCAGTGGTCACTTGCAACAATCCATTGAAGAAGATGGGTTAATGGGTACACGATCGAACTTTGACGCTTTGAACCTTGCTATCCAGGGACATGCGTATGATCGCGACTTCAATACGCTGGCACAACAAGGGATGAGCCGGAGCGCTCGTTCAGATTATGAATATTTGCTTGTGCGAGATCTGCAATTAGCGGCCGATCGGTTGAAACCAGTTCATGCTCATACACAAGGGCGAGATGGTTATGTTCAAGTCGATCTGCCGCCTGATACGCTATTTGAAGCTGAAACTGCGATCGCTGCCGCTCAAAGAATCTGGCGAGCTGTGGGGTGGAGTAATTTGTTGCTGAGAATCCCAGCGACTGGATTAATGCTGCCAGTGATTGAACAACTGCTTCGTGAAGGCATGAACGTGAATGCTACGTTAGTGTTTTCTCTAAACGTATACAACCAGGTCTTTGACCATTATCTCAGAGGATTAGAGAAGGAGATTCAGTTAGGAAAGTCCGTGGGTAACGGCGTTTGCTTCGCCAGTTTTGCCATTGATCGGTTGGATGCAACGATTAATCCACTCATTGCTCACTCAGAGACATCTTTTAGCATGATGCAATCCAGGCTGCTCTATGAACAATATCAAAGTCAACGCCAGCGATCGCTCCCTAAAGGGGCAAAGCCACTGCGGTTGGTATGGGATTGCACAGATATTCCGCCTGAATCTGCATGGCAATATTTTCAGATAGCAACTCCTGAAACCGTGATGATGCTGGAGCCGTCAACGCTCTTAAGGTATCGTAAGGTTTCTCTCCTGCGTACAAGGCTGATTGAGGATGAAAGCGATGAACAGATTCTAACAAGCGAAACGGAAATACTCTCGGATGAACAGATTGAGCAACTTGTGAATGAGGAAATGGCGCGATCGCTCAACGCCTTTCAACAATTACTAGACACCATTGAACACAAGCGAAGGCGCTGAATTTGGATGTGTATTGCTTCAATGGTCAATTGCCCCTAACGCTTTCAGGGTAGTTCTTTGAGCTACTGTCAATCCGGTTGCTCCTTGAATATTCATACCTTCATACAGGCGATTGACCGTCAACGTTTCGATACAGCATCCTGTTTGCACATCCCAAACCTTGATTGTGCGATCGTCGCTACCACTGAATAGGATTTGACCGTTAGAGTTAAAGATCGCTGACTGAACCCAACCGCTATGTTCATCCAGGATGTGAAGACAATGCCCGGTTTGCAGATCCCACAGTCGAATGGTTTGATCGACACTGCCACTTGCTAAGATTTGACCATCCGGAGTGATGGCAAGCGTCCAGAGTGCTCCTGTATGACCCTGCAAAACCTTCAGACATTCTCCAGTTTGCACATCCCATAATCGAATGGTTTGGTCGTGACTGCCGCTTACCAGTCTATGACCACTCTTGTCAAATGCCAGTGCGAAAACGGCTCCCGTATGTCCTTGCAAAACCTTCAGACATTCTCCAGTTTGCACATCCCATAATCGAATGGTGAAATCAAAACTGCCACTTGCCAACCATTGACCGCCCGGGTCAAATGTAATCGCGCGAATAGCGCTCTGGTGTCCGCGTAACACATGCAAGCAGTGATGTGTTTGCACATCCCAAAGTCGCACGGTGCAATCATAACTACTACTTGCCAAAATTTGTCCCGTTGGGCTAAACAAAACTGTCCAGATAGATGCGTTGTGCGCTGACCAGCGATCGAGGTGTCCAGTTTGGATATTCCATAAAGCGATCGATTCATCATGTCGATTGATCGCCAGCGTTTGACCACCAGGATCAAAGTTGACGTTGCTGAATGATGACATCCGGCGGGTTGGGCTGGAAAAAGCTTTGTAGGGCTGAAGTCGTGGCAGATTGCTATCCATCTGCAAACGCCACACCTGAATTGTTTCATTCTGACCACTACTAGCAAGCAGCTGACCATCTGCACTTAGACTCAGGGAATGAACCCCACCAGTGTATCCACGCAACGTTTTCAGGTTTCGTCCACTCTGTAAATGCCACAGCCGCACCGTCTGGTCTTCTCCTGTGCTGATCAACAATTGATTGTCGGCACTGATAGCAAGCCCATAAACATCGTGGGTATGACCCTCAAGTACATTAATGGATTGCCCATCTTGCACATTCCACAGGCGCAGAGTACCATCGCGGCCACCGCTCACTAAGAGACGACCATCCGGGCTAAAGGCGATGTTCCAAACAAAATCGGCATGTCCATGCAGCAACTTGGCACTATAATTTATGGAATGGGAGTTTGGATATTGATCGTGGGACAGATAATTGCTCCACAACCGAATCGACCCATCCCGGCATCCGCTGGCGAGCAGTTGACCATCCGGGCTGTATCGCACACACCGAACCCCGGTGGTATGCCCCTGTAAGATACTCAGGCACTTCCCATTGCTCACATCCCAGATCCGAATCGTTGTATCACTACTGCTACTGGCTAAGGTTTGCTCATCTGGAGCGAAGTGGACAGAATAAACACTCTGAGTGTGTCCTTTCAAAACACAGAGACACTGCCCTTGCAAATTCCATAAGCGCACCGTTTTGTCATCGCTACAACTCGCTAATTGCTGACCATCGGCACTAAAACTCACTGACCAAACACAACCTTTATGTTCTGTTAGCACCTGCAAGCAGCTTCCACTCTGGATATCCCACAAGCGCACCGAACTATCACTACTGCTGCTCACTAACGTTCTGCCATCGGGACTAAAGGCAACCGACCAAACCCAGCCTTTGTGTCCTGAAAAAATGCCCAGAAGTTGGGCTGTGCTAATGTTCCAGAGATAGATGTTGCCATTGGCATCGCCAACGGCAATGGTCTGTCCATCTGGACTCAGGTCGACCGACCTCGCAACATTGAGGGTTTCTGAAAAGATAGATTTCGCTAAGTCAGCATTCTGAAAATTAGCTCCGGCTAAATCGACCTGCCGTAAGTCGGCTTGCTGCACCACAAGACCGGAAAAATCCCAGCCGCGTAAGTCCACTTGAAACTGCACCAGCAGGTTAATCAGGTTGCCTGCTACGTATCCTGGTTTCTTCCCCTGTTGTGTTAATAAGTGCCTTGCTTGCGCCTCAATCGCCGCCACACTGCCAAAGCAAGACAGGAACTGTTCCATCACAGATTGCACAATTAAGCGCGTCTGAATCTCTCGAATGTAATCTTTGGCTTGTACTCGCACTAAGGGATGCGTTTGCCAAACGTTAAGCTTCTGCGTCTCAAATTCGATGCAAATTTGCTGTACGAATCGTTCTGTAATATATTCCATCACCACAGGTTGCAAGAAGAATAACCCATCGTTTTTTTCAATTAGCGATCGCCTCAGTAGTGAGTTGATCAAATTAGGTACACTTTGTTGAGCAGCAGGATCAACCACATTCTCTCGAATATCTGCAATCGAGACTGGCTCCCGATGAATTGCAAACCAGAACAGTGTTTTCTGTTCGGCTTCCGATAGGCGAGCGAACTGACGGTCTAGTAAATCGCGAATGTCTTCAAAAACAGCCAATCCCTGACTGAGATACGGCAACACCTCGGTAATGCTGCCGTTAAACAAATCCCCAATTGCGGCTGCCACCAGTTTCAACGCCAGTGGATTGCCACCGTAGTGATGGATCAAAGTCTGCCATTCGGCTTCTGAACCTGTAAATGCTCCTTTTTGCCGAAAGATAGCGCGTCCATCAGCAGGTGTTAGTCCAGTCAAGGTCAGCGATCGCACTAGCGCCTGTGCGCCTTCCATCAGTGCCATTTCCCGTGGCTTTTCTCGACTAGTGAGCAACAAACAGCTTTGGTGGGATGCTTCGCCAATGGCTCTGAGCAATTGTCCATAACCTTCGTAGCCCGAGAGCCATTGTCCCACTGGCTCTCGCTGCAAAATGGCTTCAGCATTATCGAGCAGTAATAAACACCGACGCGACCGCAGATATTGCATCAGTTTAGATATCTGTTGATCAAGCGTGATAGGAAGAATGGGATCTTCTCCAAAAAGCGGCATGAGAAACTTTAGCAGGCTTGACAGGAGTTCATCCAGTGGTGGTGCATTAGCCAAAGAGCGCCATACAACAATCTCAAATTCTGCTTGCATTTGCAGCGCAGCTTTGACCGCGATCGTGCTTTTGCCAATGCCGCCAATGCCCAATAGCCCGACCATACGGCAACGCTCAGATACAACCCACTGCCACAGTTGTGTCAGTTCTACCTCACGCCCATAAAACGCTGAGGCATCGACTGCCGTATCCCAGTCCTGTTGGGGATTTGTCCAACGGCTCTCTGTCTCTTGAGATGAAGTAGGGGATGTCAGGTCTGTTTGCGTCAATTCCAGCCCAAACGCCCGAAAGAGATACTCTAATGACTGGCGATCGACTCCCAGTTCGCGCTTAAAAATACGAGCGAGGGTATTTAGGGATAGTCCAGTGCGATCGCTGAGATCTTCCTGGCTGAAGCGCTTACCCCAAGTTTCGTCGGATTCCGCCTGTTGTTTTGCAGTTTGAAACTTTTGCCACCCTTGAGGCGATAGGATGGCTCCTCGCACTCGCCCAGAGGTGGAGCGACCTCGTTTAGTTTTTGATGGGTTGGAATCCATATCTCAGCCGATGGTGCAAAGGATAGAGCGAATCTTTTCTTAGAATATCGGGCGTTTCTTTAATCAAGGACTGACAGGGAGTTTCACCAACACAGATTGACAAGCAAATGATTCGATCGATTTTGGTTAGAGTATACCAGATTTAATTGCTCCTGGGTTATTTTCTGCGGTCTTCTTCAACCACAGAACGATTAAATCACGTTTTAACTCAAAGAATTTGAGTGGTGTAAATTGAGCGATCGCAGAAGAATGAAGTTAATCGAGGTGGCCAGCAAGCTCCACCAACCTAAAGGAGAACAAGATGAGTAGATTTCCACTAGCTGATTCTATGAATGAATTGCACATCTAATGGATTAGAGATATCAGTTCAATTCATCCCGCCTCTTGATACACCAAAGCTAAATTCAGTTGAATGCTAAAAATAACTCACGCATTAATCGGAGCAATCTCATGACCCAATCTTTCTGGCTTTTTGGTTCTCGCCTCAATATCATTGCTGATCGCACGACAACCGAAGGTAAATACGATCTGATCGAAGGCTACTTCCCACCTGGTACACAAACACCTCTCCATCGCCACACGCGCTATTCCGAACAACTGTATGTGCTAGAAGGGGAGTTCACGGTCTGGGCAGGTGAAAACAAGGTTGTGCTGAAAGTTGGCGAAACCTTCCTGATTCCTTCTGGTACCGCCCATGCGATCGGCGTTTTGAGCGACAAGCCGGCTCGCGGGTTGATGGTTGCTTCTCCTAGTGCCTTTGCACGACTAATTGCAGAGGTAGGAACGCAGAACGAAAACGAAATACCAGATATGGAATTAGCTCAACGTATTTCTGCTGAAATTGGCGACGAGATTTTGGGATCAGCTGATAATCTACCAAGCGAATGAGGCAACGAGAAAAATAAAATTTTCAAGGAGAACTAAATATGATGCAATTACTAGAAACAACAAAACCGTTTAATTCCTTTGCTATCGGTTATCAACTTGCCGAGGAATTTGCCAAAACAGCCGCAGAGCGCGATCAGCTTCGCTGGGCCGAAGGCGATCGCAAAGGTGGTAGCCGTCCTATCCATGAAATTGAGCAGTTGCGTCAAAGCGGTCTACTCAATCTGGTGATTCCTACGATTTATGGGGGATTGGGGGAAACTTCCACTGTCAAAATCTTTGGGTTGATCCGCGAGTTCGCCAAAGCTGATGGCTCTATCGGTCAACTGTTTGGCAATCACACCACGATTGTCAGCTCACTCTCAACCAGCAATCCAACACAAGCAGAACAATTCTACCTAGATACAGTACAGCACAACTGGTTTTGGGCAAATGCGGTCAATGCCCTTGATCCAAGATTGGTGGCAACTCCGACTAAGCATGGCTGGCAGTTCGATGGTATCAAGCGATTTGCTACAGGAGCAAGCCTGTCAGACAGGATGATTGTCAGTGCCTTAAGTGCTGATTCTAGACAGCCCGTAATTGCAGTTGTTCCTAGCGATCGCCCCGGCATTCACTTTAATGAAGATTGGGACAACATGGGACAACGCCAAACTGACTCAGGTAGCGTCACGTTTGAGCAAGTTTTGGTGACACCAGATGAAATTCTGACTTCTATTTATCCAAGTGACAGCCCAATCGCCAGCCTACTCAATGTCTCCAAACAACTCAACCAAGTCAACATTTATCTAGGCATTATTCAAGGTGCGTTTGCAACTGCACGAGAATACACTACAACTAGAACTCGCCCCTGGATTACATCAGGGGTAGAACAGTCGATTCAAGACCCTTACATTCTGCATCATTACGGTGAATTTTGGATGGACTTAGAAGCGGCAACCTTACTTACTGATCGAGCAGCCCAAGTACTGCAAGCTGCCATCGAAAAGGGCATTAATTTAACAGCCCAACAAAGAGGAGAAGCGGCGATCGCTGTTTACACAGCAAAAGCATTCGTCACCAAAATTGGTTTAGCGATTACAACGCAAATGTTTGATGTGATGGGTGCAAGCGCCACAGCACGGAGTTATGACTTTGATCGCTACTGGCGAAACCTCCGTACAGCAACGCTCCACGATCCTGTGGACTATAAAATTCGGGAAGTCGGCAACTGGGCATTGACAGGCACAGTACCAACTATCACACCTTACTCTTGATGAAATGATCTTTGCTTCTCTGCACAGCGATCGCTCTTGGCGATGAACTTTATCAGCAATCGTTTCGATACCTTTATCCCTTTCCTAAGAAACCATTCTGGTTTCTTAGGAAAGGGATAACTGAAAATTTGGCATAGATCCAAATCATAAAGATAATTATTCTCATAAGAGAATTGCTGCCCTCAAGTGTTCTTTTTGCCAATCCTCTGCCACCTGAATCTTTATCACTAAACTAAGGAAGTTACGTATTTGTCCAGAGTCGAAAAATGTAAGCAAATAGAAAAACTTTTGGCACAACTAGAGGCATTGACAAGGATTGAGTAAAGGCAAAAAGTTATTACTCTCTAGGTAAGAAGCGCCTCACAGTATCTGGTAATAGATGTTCCAAAAAAAGCTCAATATTCCTACTATTACGTTGATATAAAATTCCTAGATAGATTATAAATATTCCCAAAACCGTTAGCGTAAACAGAAATAAAATTGCATTGCGAAAGACGCTGTAAGCAAGGTATCCTAAATAACCAAAGACACCTATTCCCCCAAAAACAATAAAAACTTTTCGTTTTAACAATGCCGACAGCAATATTAACCCGAAATTAATCAAACAATAGAGAAATTTTTGAAATTCATTACTGTCTCCCATTAAAGTTAGACCAAACCAAAAGGCCAGTAATCCAAACAAATATAGCCAAAATGCATAATCTTCATTGCGTCTACTAGTGCGGATGTCTACTAGGTAAGCGACAACAATACAAGCAATACCAAACCACAGGGAAACTAATAGTCGTAGGTGCCAATTATACCTTTTTTCACCAAACAATAATGGTGTGATATCTATAGACATGAAATATAGCGAAAAGGCGATGGGAGCAATTAAAAAGGGAAAACGTACAAACTTGATGGCAACTAAACCTGCGATGATAGTCCCTAACTCCATCAAAAACCAACTGCCTTTAATCCAGAGATAAAAATCTTGATATGTACCAGGGTCGCCTTGAGTCCAAAACCCTGTCGCACGTTGCAGCCCGTAAATTGCTAAAGGAGTCAAGGAAACTGCAATGGTAAATAGCAAACCTCCAGGAATTTTCATCTCGTGTCGCCACCAGAGGTTGCTTCCTGCAAGTACAAAGCACAAGGCATAAATGCTGGCTAACAAAAAAATCCCACCGCCACCAAATGATTCCCACGCTAATGTCATGAACCAAGTCATGGCTGAGATGACAATTAACGCCCCAAAGTAAAAAGTGACATTGGCAAAATTAAATTGCGGACGTTCGCCGTTACGCATTGAAAGAGCATTCCATAACGCATTAGCTTGTTCTGCTGTAATTAAGCCTTGGGAAACCGCCCAATCTAAATCTTCCTGATAAATTTTCATATTTTTGACTCAATACTATAGTGTTAAAAAATATTCAACAGACGAGTGTGAAACCTAGCTCTACTCTTCTTAATTCTCTAAACCCCACGCCCAAAAACCAGTAATATCAAGGGTTAGCGCTTTTTAAGTGTGCCATTCAGTCTAGATCACCGTTTAATTGCAACAGATACCATTGATTTTGGGCGGGCTTTGGAATGCTGATTATTTTCCTTCAAGAAAGTCCAACAGCACAGGATTGACTTGATCGGCATGAGTCCAGTTTATAGCGTGGGGACCGCCAGGTATCACCACAAGGCGACTGTCTTTAATTAGCTTCGGCAGTCTTGCTGCGGTAGAGTCAAGTGGAAGGATACGATCGGCATCTCCATGAATGATCAGAGTGGGCACATTTATACGTGGCAAATCGTCACGAAAATCGGTTAACCACGACGGTACACAGTCCAGAGTCCCCTTAGCAGAAGCTCCTGCTGCAACATTCCAACTCATTTGGATGGCATCTTCGCTTATACGATCGCCCAGAAGCACATCCACGTTGTAGAAATTTTTGAAAAATGTGGACAGATATGCTGGACGATCTTCTACGATACTTTTCATAATTCCGTCGAAGACACTGCGATCAACCCCTTCGGGATTGTCGTCTGTCTTCAGCAGGAAGGGTGGCACTGGAGCCATTAGCACGGCTTTACTGACGCGCTCTGAACCGTACTTGCCCAGATAGCGCGTCACTTCGCCAGTCCCCATAGAGAAACCGACTAGCACAACATCGCGCAGGTCAAGTTGTGCGATCAGCGTGTCAAGATCCTCCGCAAAAGTGTCGTAGTCATAGCCAAACGACGGTTGGCTTCGGCAGGGTGACTTCGCGGGCAGAGATACCCTGTTTCTGAGCCTGCTCTAACGTCATACCCGCTCGACCCACTTGCGGCTCTGTATAAACGGCATAGCCTAACACCCGATCATTGCGTGTCCGCTGTTCGCCACACAGAATAGCTTTCAAGCGGCGATAGTCTTCCCAAGAAACATGCGTAAAAGCAGGCTGTTTGGCAGCGTCCCCGATCGCATAAATTCCAGCGCAAGTTGTTTGAAACTGATCGTCGATTTTAATAAAACCCTGTGCATCTAATTCAACGCATGTCACAGCAGAATTTAATGCCCCAGTATTCGGTTTGCGCCCAGTCGCAATCAGCAATGCTTCTCCATCAAGTACTTCACCATTGTTCAGCGTTAGGGTAAACACACCGTTAGTGTAAGCAACGTGCTGAACAGTCACATTGAAATGCAGTTCAATTCCGTCTTGCTTAAATGCATCCAAAAGCACAACACTGACATCGGATTCTTCTTGAGCCAGTAAGCGATCGCCCCGCACAATCAATTCAGTTTGGCTGCCTAAACGCGCCATCCCCTGCCCTAATTCTAGGGCAATATAGCCACCGCCAACTACGAGCAACCGAGACGGAATCTGCTGCAAATCAAAGAAATTTCGGTTGGTGAGATAAGGCGTTCCAGTTAAACCAGGAATGTCAGGAATGGTAGAGGATGTTCCTGTGTTGATAACAACGATCGGAGCCTGCACAGTCACACCGCCTCCGCTTACCGTTCGTTCTCCGGTGAAAGTGGCTTCAGCGCAGACGACTCTAACCCCTGCACTCTCTAATCGCCGCTTGGTACCTTGGTTAAACTGGCTGCGAATACTACGTACACGCTCCATCACCGCAGGAAAATCTACTTCAACCTGTGCGTGTATGCCTAGCTTTGCGGCTTGTCGAGCGCGACCTGCGGCATGGGCAGCGGCTAGAAAGGCTTTAGAAGGTGTGCAACCATAGTTTATGCAACTGCCCCCCAACGCATCACGCTCAAATAGAACGACGTTTCGACCTGCTTTGGCAAAGTCAACCGCAAGTGGAACTCCGCCCTGACCGCTTCCAATCACAATTACATCTGCTGTTTCCATTATTACCTCTGTTAATAGCTAGTCATTTTGTTTGCTGTTTATCGTGTGAATCGATTGGTCTTCAACTAACGCAGTAACCTGAACGCCGCGCGGATCTCCTCAGAGAAGATCTGCGGCTGTTCCCATGCCGGAAAGTGGCCGCCTTTATCAGCCTCATGGAAGTAGCTCAGGTTGCGATAGGCGCGTCGGGCCCATGTCTCTGGAGCGCGATATAACTCCTCCGGAAATACCGTGATGGCTACCGGGAGCGATATCTCGGCGGTCTTCTGCGCGATCGCGTTTAAGAGACTGGTGTTCTTGTTCTCCCAGTACAGCCGAGCTGACGAGACTGCACTGTTCGTTAGCCAGTACAGCGTGATGTCGTCCAGCACCTCATCTTTCGTCGGGGACTTTTCGGAATCGCCACCTCTATACGTCCACTGCGTGAAGCCTGGATGCCCAAGCATCCACGCCGCAAGTCCGATTGGCGAGTCTGTCAGACCGTATCCGACTACCTGCGGTTGCGTGCCCATCACCACGGCATAGGCCCGTTTCTTCTTATTTAAGGTGTCGAGTGAGTCGAAAGCCGCGCGTTCCTTCTCGGAGAGTCCCGTCGGCGCGGGGCCGCCGCCAGCGAGCACCGCAGCCACCTCGGGCGGGATCGTCGCCGGCAAGTTGATATGGATGCCGAGTAATCCTGCTGGTGCCTGACGCGCCATCGCGCTGGAGATGGGAGACCCCCAGTCACCGCCTTGAGCAACGTAGCGGGTGTAACCAAGGCGCTTCATCAGCTCCGCCCAAGCTCGCGCGATGCGATCGGGGTTCCAACCTGTGCCTGTCGGCTTGCCGGAAAAGCCGAAGCCGGGAATTGACGGGATTACCAGGTCGAAAGCGTCCTCCGGGCGCCCCCCGTAGGCCGTCGGGTCGGTCAGCGGGCTGATGATCTTTAGCTGTTCAAATACCGACCCGGGCCATCCGTGCGTGACGATCAACGGCAAAGCGTTAGGATTTTTGGAGCGGACGTGGATAAAGTGAATGTCCAGTCCGTCGATGTTCGTTACAAACTGCGGTAAGGCATTCAGCTTCGCCTCGGCTTTACGCCAGTCGTACTTGGTTCCCCAGTAACGGACGAGTTCCTTCATTGTCGCCAGTTGGACGCCCTGCGACTGGTCGGCGACAGTCTCCTTGTCAGACCAGCGGGTCGTTGCAATGCGCCTGCGGAGATCGACGATCGCCTCTTGCGGGACGTGGACGCGGAAGGGGCGGATTGCGTTGTCTTTGGTCGCGATCACCTTAACCGCGACCTGGGCTTGTGCGCCGGTCTGGGCGGATTGCTGGGCAAGCAGGCGAGTGGGCAGTGCCAGAAACACCGTTGCCACAAAGAACGTGACGAGGAGTCGTGAGAGGAGGACGAAGGTACTTGCGGTGCGGGCTTTGGTTTTGTAATGTACTTTTTTCAGTTTGGTCATTGTGTTTTCTCTTTGCTGCAAATTGTTTGTTTCACAACTCAGGCTAAACCCAATCAGTAACCATCAACTTCAACGATGGCCTTTGCAAACTCCCGTGGCGCTTCTTGCGGCAGGTTGTGCCCGATGCCGCCTTTAATAGTGCGGTGCGAATATTTGCCCGAGAATTTCTTGGCATAGGAACTGGGCTCTGGATGCGGTGCGCCGTTGGCATCACTCTCCAGCGTGATGGTAGGTACGGTGATCGCGGGAAATACGGCGAGCCGCTTCTCAAACTCGTCATACTTCGACTCGCCTTCGGCTAGTCCGAGTCGCCAGCGGTAGTTGTGAATCACGATAGCGACATGATCCGGATTGTCGAAGGACGCAGCGCTGCGATCAAACGTCGCGTCGTCGAAGTTCCATTTCGGCGACGCGAGTTTCCAGATTAACCTGTTGAAATCGCGGCGGTGTTTTTCATAGCCCGCGCGCCCGCGTTCGGTCGCGAAATAAAACTGGTACCACCATTGAAGTTCAGCCTGCGGCGGCAGCGGTATCTTGTTGGCTTCAAGGCTGCCGATCAAATAGCCACTCACGGAAACGAGTGCCTTGCAGCGTTCGGGCCAGAGTGCCGCGATAATGTTGGCGGTGCGCGCTCCCCAATCATAACCAGCGAGGATCGCCTTCTCGATCTTGAGCGCATCCATCAGTGCAATAATATCGACAGCGATCGCTGACTGCTGCCCATTGCGGAATGTCTCGCTCGAAAGAAAGCGCGTCGTGCCATAGCCTCGCAGATACGGGATGATCACCCGGTACCCCGCCGATGCTAACAAAGGAGCGACATTGACATAGCTATGAATGTCGTAGGGCCATCCATGCAGGAGGATTACTGGATGGCCATTCGCAGGGCCCGCTTCAGCGTATCCGACATTCAGCACACCAGCATCGATCTGTTTTAGTGAGCCGAACGACGTGTTTGTCCCCGGCTTAGTCGTGAACAGAACTGCTGGTTTTGTTTTGCTCGACTGTGCAAGACCGAATCGGCCTAGCTGTGTAGCCGCAATGGTCATCACCGCAGTGCCCAAAAAATGGCGGCGGCGTTGGTTGGTTTTTTCAGACATTTTCTAATCCTGTTCGCCGAGTGTTTGAGCGTAGGTTTTGCCGTATGGGTAGAAGAGTTCCTTGCGGTCTTCCTGCCACGCCGTTTTCAGTTCAGGTGTTGTGATGTCCCAGTCCGGTCGGCATTTCCTGAGAATGGAGCGCAAGTCCTGGCGGAGTTCTTCCAGAGTGGGTCGCCCAAAGAACCAGTAACCCATGTAGATTTTATAAATGACCAGACCCGGTTCGAGGATGATCGTGTAGGGGATCATGGGATTGTGGAGAGGGTCAGTGTATTCGGCGATGTCGAGGTCTTTTTGGATTCTGCGTCCCGCATCGGAGAGGAAAGGCCAGTGGGCCCCGACACCACTGCGGTATTCATTCGTCGGGGAAGACAGCCCCTGGAATAATGTCAGATCGCATATAAAATTCTTCTTAATATTTTCACGTTGCCGATTACCGTGTCTTCTTGCAGGCGCGAGCAGCAAATCAATCGATTCCCGACCACCGCAGCATCGAGCGGCTCGGTATCATACTTCACCGATCCGGAAATCAGCCCACACTCGCAGGTGTGGCAAACTCCAGTCCGGCAGGACCAGCGCACCGGGACATCACAAGCTTCGGCAAGTTCCAACAGGTTCTGGAATCTCGAGTTCCACGAAACTGTGAACCCGACGCGTGCAAATGAAATTCTTGAACCTTCGTCGGCGAGATCAGTCGCCACCTCGGTGGTCGGTGACCGCGTAACCTCCGTCCCACCAGCGCGTGACGAGCGCCGCGTACTCGTCGGCGGCATCCTCCCAAGTGAAGTGCCCCGCGTCGAGGACGGCGAGTTTGCTCGCGGGCAACCGTTCGAGGAGAAACTCCGCGTTGACCAGGGGTACGACGTGATCCCGTCGGCCGGCAACGATCAGCACTGGTATCCGGATCGTCGGTAGCAGGCTGGCGAGGCCGGGAAGCTCTGTCGGATACGCGCGCACGTAGCGCATCGACTCGGCTAACCGCTCGCCCTCGTAGGATGAGAGGTAGTCCTCGCGCGCGGCATCGGTCGGCGTATATTGCTCGAGCTTGGCGATCGCTGCGGTGACGATCTGTCGCCCGTCGAGGCGGCGGTACGGCTCAATGTCGGGGGCCTCGACCCACTCCTTCAGCACCCCGCCCAGTTGTAGCGGAACTGCCGCGCCTCCGCTCCCGACCACGAGGCTACGCAGGCGCCCCGGGTAGAGGGCCGCAGCGAAGAGCGCGGCACTAGTGCCGATGTCGGGGCCGACGACGTGCGGCTGCTCCAGCCCGAAGGCATTGGCAAGGCGCACAACGAACTCGCCCATCGCACGCAAAGACATGAGCGTGTCGCGGCGCTCAGAGCGTCCGAAGCCCGGGAGGTCCACCGCCACGAGGTGCGCGTGCTCGGCAAGCCGCGACCAAGTTGGCTCGAACGCATACAGGCTCTCCGGCCACGGGCTGAGGAGGAGGGCATCCACACCTCGCCCTGGGTTCTCACTCTCGGCGTAGCGGATGGATAGCCCATCGACGGTGCGGAATTGCGGCTGGATGGACGTGTACAACGAGACGGTTATGGGTTTGTTCCTCCTGAGCACACTGCCATCAGATGCCTGCTCGCTGTTTAGTTGCGTAACTTCTGATTGAGTCATGGTGTCCTCTCTTTGAGTAGTTTTGGATTTTTTAGGTTTGTGCGTGCCGAGCCAACTAGCGTAGCGATCAAAACGTGGCACGGATCTCCTAAGAAAAGAGCTGCGGCTATTCCCACGCCGCGAAGTGTCCGCCTTTATCCACTCAGTGATATACGAGCGACCTGCTCTTCAAGCCGTGGTTTCATTGGGCGTGAATTCAGCAACGTGCAATTTCACGGTCGATGTCGAACCGCCAGCCGAGATTCTCGTAGAATGCCTTTGCGCGGTCAACGTCGGAAATGCTGAACACCACAACTTCGAGTTTCATGTTTGGACTGTTTACGTGATTGCTACTCATCTTGTTCTTCTTTAGGTTGGTGAAGCTTGCTGCCCACCTCGATTAACTTCATAATTAAGTGATCGCTCAATTTACACCACTCAAATTCTTTGAGTTAAAACGCGATTTAATTTTTCTGTGGTTGAAGAAGACGGCCTGCCCCTCAAGCCGCGACTTGACTTTGCGTGAATTGGGCGGCGTGCAATTTTACAAAGTCGTACATGCTCGTCGGCGTCTTGCCTGTGAGCTTGAACAGATCATCCGTTAGGCGGTCATACCGCCCCTGCGCGTGAAGTTCGGCCATCACCGCAACATGGTTGACGAGGTGGATTGGCACCCCAAACTTACGAAGTGTATCAACCCACGCAAAGAGCGGCACGTCACGATAGCTGATCGTTCGACCGAGTGCCTCGGAAAACGCGCGCGCATAGTGATTCAGATCGGCTGACTCAAATCCAGTCAGATTGTAAACCTGACCAATGTGTGAGGCAGGGTCGTCGAGGATTACGGCAACGGCGTGCGCCACATCAACCGCCGAGATCGGCGAGGTTTTGCCGTTACCTAGGGGCAGCGCCAGTTCGTCGCTATCCCGGACGCCAGCAGCAGCGAGACGCAGGAAGAAGCTCTCAAGGAAGACTGTCGGCCGCACCGTCACTACCGGCAACCCCGACCATGCCAATGCCTGTTCTGCCAGCCAGTGCAGCTTGTGCTGTGGGCTGTCAGTAGTCTCGGTAATGCTCATCTGCGTCACCGTCATCTGCGACATGTTCACGAAAGCCTCGACACCGTGATGGCGTGCCACCGCAGCAGTGTTGACCGTGGCTTCGAGATATGCCGCCGAGACTGACATCCCGAAATAGATGCGTGCAACTCCTTCGATCGCGCGGTGCATTGAGGCAAGATCAGTTAGATCGCCTTGCACAACCTCGGCCCCAAGGTGGCGCAGTCCCTCAGCGCGTTCATCCTCCCGCCGAACTAAGGCACGCACCTTATGCCCTTTGGCAAGCAGCATTGCAGTGAGGTTACGGCCGATCGCACCGATATCACCGGCCGCTCCGGTCACAAGGATTGGGCTGTCATGTGTAGATTTTATCGTCATATAATTTACCTTGCGTTCACTTTCTTATCGCTTGTTGCGAAGGCGTATCTGTTTGCGTTATCAACCGAAGGTGAACGCAAAAGCCTCCACCCCAGAATCCAGAAACTCGATCTCGAACTGTCGATCAATGATGGGCTTCGGTTGTCGAACCAGTTGGTACAATCGCTGTTCGGTAACCGTGCCTTCGCCTCGCACATCAACGTCAAGTCCGCGAGCCGCAACTATCGGCTGCCCGTCTACAAGCACGCGAAACCGCACGGACGTTCCTGGCTCGGTCGGCCCCATGACAAGATGAAGGTCGCGCGCGTGGAAGCGGTACGCAATCCGCCCGCCGGACTCGTTCAGTACAATAGCTTGTTTTCCGATTGTCCAATCGCCTGAAAGCGCCCATTGATTAGGTTTCAATTGCGTGGGGGCGGTATATAAATGACGCTTGTTTAACACCGCGCCGCCGGGAGACGCAAAATTCTCCGTTCTTTCGTAGCCGAGGTAGTTTTCAGGCGATTTCAGGCTGCCCCAATCGGCGGCGGCTTCAAAACCACGAGCATCAACTTCGACCATTTCCTGACCGACACTGCCAGTTCCAGCCTCAGACAGTAGCTGTTGAATGACCCGTTCCGATTGCTCATACTCGCCCTCGCCGAATTGGTGATGACGAATGCGTCCTTGCGTGTCTATAAAATAAAGGGCTGGCCAATAATGGTTTCCAAAAGCACGCCACACCGCATAATCGTTATCTACGGCGATCGCATAGTCAATTCTCATTTCCGTTGAGGCTCGGCGGACATTATCGATATTCTTCTCAAATTCAAACTCCGGTGTATGTATACCAATTACTACTAGCCCCTGATCCTGATACTTCTGGGCCCACGCGCGAACATAAGGGAGTTGGCGCAGCCAATTGATGCAGGTATAAGTCCAGAAGTTAATCAGCACGACTTTTCCACGCAGTTCGTCAACTGTTAATGGCTGTGAATTGAGCCACGCGATCGTGCCAACAAGAGACGGTACTTCGCCTTCAATCGGTAACTTAGCCGTTGCTGACATAGTGTGCTGTGTGGTGCAGCCGATCATGCCAAGCTGGGTAGCAGCAAAAGTTTTAAGCATGGTTGTTAAAAAGTAGCGGCGATTATGATTGATTTTTTTAGACACGCACTGACCTCCCTGTCGTTGCGGATAGGTACAGTGGAATTAAAGAACCTCGACAGTTCTCTCCTCGACGACCAAGTGCGAGCCATTACCATTGGGGTGTGGGGTGCGCTCATGGACGAGCGAGGTGGGTGTCCGATCAATCAGCAAACTGAGCAGTTCGGGGCGGCTGTAATGACCGCGTGCATCCATCAGCCGCTTGCGGGCATCGATCTGGGCAAAGTCAAGATCGGCAATCACTTCGCCTTCGCCCGCTTTGAGCGGCTCGCCGATGATCTGTCCTTGTGGATTCACAATGGCAGTGAAGCAGCCGCCAGAAATCGGCTCGATCGCGCAACCCGTGTCCTTCATGATCTGAGCCTGCTGATCCGCATCCAGCCACGCGGTTGCACAGACGACAAAGCAGGCGGATTCAAGGGCGTGCTGGCGGACGTTAATTTCTGCTTGCTCCGCGAACAGCTGCCCGGCGAATGATCCCGGATACATCGCCGAGTGGATTTGCTCACCATCGGCGATCATTGCATACCGTGCCAAAGGATTGTTATGCTCAAAGCACGCAAGTTGTCCGATGCGCCCAACGGCACTATCGATGGCGCGCAGTCCTGAGCCGTCACCCTGGCCCCAGAGTATCCGCTCGTTATAAGTTGGCGTGGTCTTGCGGCGGCGCTGGATCAGCGTACCGTCTGCGTCGAAGAGAAGTTGCGTATTGTAGATCGAGCCGCCGTCGCGCTCATTGACGCCGATGGAAACGACCATGTTTGCTTCCTTCGCGGCTTCGGCGATTGCTCGGGTTTCAGCAGACGGCACCGTAACCGACTCTTCAAGCAACCGCAGATGTTCCTTTGCCAACGCGAACGGGGCTAGCACATAGGAGAAGTAGGGGTAATAAGGAACGATGGTTTCGGGGAAGGTTGCGAACTGGATGCCTTGTTTGCCCAACTCACGAATCTTCTTAACGACCTTCTCAACGGTACCCTGTCGGCTGTACAGCACGGGGCTAATCTGCACGGCGGCAGCTTTAATAATCTTGCTCATGGTGTTTTCCTTTCAAAAGGATGTTATTTTCTTTTTTACCAATAACCTTATCCGTCTCAACGGCTTGGGTTCCGAAATTGAATAACGAACGGCTGGCTGGTCACAATGGGGGATTGGTGGTTCCACAAACGAAGTCATTGCCCAGACGGTCATTTGGACGATCGCAGGGACTTGAAGGCCGCCCGCAGTTCCTGAACAAAAATCATTGGCTGCTCCCACGCCGCGAAGTGGCCACCCTTGTCGAGCTGGTTGTAATAAATGAGATTGGGATAAGCCCGCTCCGTCCAACTCCGCGGGGCTTGATAAGCCTCGCCGGGAAAGACGCTCACAGCTACCGGAATGGAGACGCCCTTGGCGTTCCAAAAGCCACCCTTATATTCCCAATAGAGACGAGATGCAGAGACTCCCGTGTTTGTCAGCCAGTAGAGCGTGATGTTATCGAGGATCTCGTCACGCGTCAGTTCGCCTGTGGCGCTCGTGGTTCGGTTCAGAGCCGCGACGACCGCAGAGGCCGGCTGGCCGCCAGCATCATCGTGGTCGAGAAGCCAAGCGGCTAGCCCGACGGGGGAATCTGCAATGCCGTACAAGGTTTGTGGGCGCGATGCCATGTACTTGGCGTAGGCGACTCTTTGCTTCAACGTTCTGTCCAACTGCTTGTAGGCGCGCGTTTCCTCGGCCGACAGACCGGATGGAGGTGGGTCGCCGGCCACGAGCGCCTTGTCAACATCGGCTGGAACTGTCCCAGGATAGTTGGTGTGGATGGCGAGCAATCCCGCAGGGGCTTGCACACCCATCAGGTCGACGACGAACGCGCCCCAGTCACCGCCCTGAGCGACGTAGCGGGTGTAGCCCAGCCGCTTCATCAACACGTCCCAGGCACGTGCCATGCGCTCGACGCCCCAACCGGTAGTGGTCGGTTTGCCGGAGAAGCCGTAGCCTGGCATCGACGGAATCACCAGATGGAATGCGTCCTCGGCTTTTCCTCCATGTGCCGTAGGATTAGTCAAAGGATCGATGATCTTTAGCTGCTCAATGATCGAGCCGGGCCATCCGTGCGTGACGATGAGCGGCAAAGCGTTTTCATGCTTCGAGCGAACATGAATGAAATGAATGTCTAGTCCATCGATCTCGGTGATGAAATGCGGCAAGGTATTCAACTTTGCCTCGACCTTGCGCCAGTCGTAATCTGTTGCCCAGTAGCGTGCGAGTTTCTGCATCGTTGCCAGCGGTAGTCCCTGCGACAGGTCAGTAACAGTTTCCTTTTCGGGCCATTGCGTTGCTGTAATGCGGCGGCGGAGGTTGACGAGTGCTTCTTTTGAAATGTTGACGCGGAAGGGGCGGATTGCGGTTGTGTCGGTGTGCGTGGTTCCGGGTTGAGTTGTGGTAGACTCCTTTGGTTTTGCATTGCTCGATTGTGCGATCGCAGAACCGAATCGACCGAGTTGTGTAGTCGCAATGGTCATGGCTGCAATGCCCAGAAAGCGGCGGCGTTGATAGTTGATTTTGTTTAGCATTGATTTTTCTCTGATTGGATTTAACTGAGGTTATGTATTGCCTGCCCACATTACTTAGTTCTGATAGTGGGGGGAGTTGTGGGTTTAAGTTCTGTTGCTCGCCCTATGGCTTAATGCAGCGAGAAAAACGCGACCGGTGCTAGCAACTTGTTAATGATGTTCTGCATGAGTAGACTGTCCTGCCTGCTGCGCCAAACCTCGAAGCGGGCTTGCGTGTTCTTCTACTCCGGCGAGGCGGGCCGGGCATGGAGGTTCCGTTAGTGCAAGTGGGCGCTCTTGTAGCCAGGCACAGTGAACGTCAGCGTCACCACCTGTCCGGGGAAGACGTTGTGGTTAGAGTCAACCAACTCGATCTTCACCTTGTGCTGGCCGGGCGGCAGCCCGGCTATGTCGATTGTGTTGCTGTCACTCGCATCTGCCCACCACCAGGGCAGGTCGTCGACGGTTATGTGTAGATGCCCGACACGTGGAGATACCTGGCGGGCACCCTTCCCGAACACGGGTACGATGTGCAAGTTCTCTACTCGGTACTGGGCCCAGAAGATGCCCTGGGGCAGCCCTTCGGGAAGCGGAGGATCTACGATCAGCTTGGGTGCGGGTTCATTTTTGATGGCGATGTACGGTGAAGCCCCGCGGATATCCCTCGCGCTCGCCTCGTTCACAACCTGGGTTTGTGCGCTGCTCTGAGCAGATTGCTGTGCTTGCACGCGAGCTGGCAGTACCAGCAACACTGCTGCCGCAAAGAGTGCGACGAGGAATAGCGAGAGCAGGACGAAGGCACTTGCGGTGCGGGCTTTAGTTTTGTGATATACTTTTTTCAGTTTTGTCATGGTGGTCATCCATTAGTTCTGCTTTGCTGGATTGTGCGATGGTCGGATTGCGCTCTACTCACGAAGTGAGTCCCTCCAATGTTCGATTGGAGGCAGCCCAAACTAAGTTTGGGCTGGAGCGCCCGACCCGCCAAAGGCGATCGCACTACCGAATCGACCGAGTTGTGTAGTCGCAATCGTCATGGCCGCAATGCCCAAAAACCGACATCGTTGATGGTTGATTTTTTCAGACATTGATCTTTCTCCAATTGGATTTAACTGAGGTTACGTATTGTCTGTCTGCATGACTCAGTTGTGATGCTGGGGCGAACGACAGGTTCGAGTTCTGTGTTCGCCCTATCGCTCAATTCAGCACTCACCAGGTTGGGTTCTGGACAACCTGCTGAGTGCCATTTTGACCGCATCATCTGGAAAGAACAGGAAAAATCTCCTCCATGTAACGGTCAGCGACGGCGGCGGCCTCTTCTGGGTTGCTGCCATTCTGACGCGCACTTAGATAGGGCGCGTACCAATCCCACCAGTGATGCTCGGCGTGAGTCTTCTCGTAGCGATCGTGTTGCTCTGCCGTCTCGGCAAGAAGGCTTGCAAGGTTTGCAACGTCTAGGTTTCCTGCTCGCGTCGAATCCCACAGACGACCAGGAAAGCGCGTTGTGATTTCCTGGAGCAGCCAGACGTTCCCGTCGGGGTCTTCAAACGAGGCAAATGAGAAGTAGGAACGAGCTTGCGGGTCGCGCCCACTGACGCGTGGGTTCTCCACGGCGTTGTTAAAGGGAGCGCCAGCGTAGTGGAAGATATCGCTCACGTTGACACCGCGAGCGATCAAGTCTTCGCGGGCGGCGTCGAGGTCGTCCACGGCGAGAACCAGGTTGTGCGCCGAGCCAGAATTATTTGGAGTGACTCCCTTGCGAAAGAGGATCGAGGCATCCGAGTTGGGCGGAGTAAAGTGCACGCCGCGGAAGTCGCCCTCCACCACGTCGATGTCGAATCGCCAGCCAAGATTCTCGTAGAATGCCTTGGTACGTTCCACGTCGGAAACGCTGAACACCACAACTTGGAGTTTCATGTTTGGACTGTTTACGTGATTGCTGTTCATCTTGTTCTCCTTTAGATTCGTGAGTTGAATATCTACTTCGGTTACTTTTTATTCTTCTGCGATCGCCCAATTTACACCACTCAAGTTCTTTGAGTTAAAACGCGACTTAGATGTGTGTCCTCTCGGACTTTCAGCATTCAAGTAAATTTAACTTCGGTCTAGTAAGAGGTGGGATGAATCGAACTGTTACCTCTGATCCGTCTGATTTCAATTCATTGCTGGAATCAGTTGGCGAGCAGGTAGTAATTCACTTTGCGTAAGTCCTGGCATTTATTGAAAACGCTGCCACTCCGTCCGGATCTTCAAAACGCTGCTCATAATAATCCATGCAAGCGGTTGTTCAGAGATAGACTTTGGTCTAAACTCTCAACTTATTATTTGAGTTGTAAAGAAGCAGTTACGGCAAGAAATTCTTGTATAATTTTTTCGATCAGCTCACCTGCCGGGAGAGCTTCGGCTAATGCTGCTCCCTGTCCTGCCCACATACTGACAAAATCTGGATTTGATTGTTGAGCAGAAGTCTGATATAAAACCCGCCCTATAGACATCTGAGCTGGGAAAGGCAGCACCTTATCCCTGTTATTTTCCATTTCACGTATAAATCGATTTCGTATTGCTCTGGCGGGTTTGCCGGAAAATACTTCAGTAATAACCGTGTCTTCGTCTTTACACTTGAGTACCGCCTGCCTATATACTTCTGGGATATTGTTCTCAGGGCAGGCGAGAAAGGCGGTTCCCATCTGTACTCCGCTTGCCCCAAGTGCAAATGCAGCAACTATTCCACGAGCATCCATGATTCCACCCGCCGCCACGACCGGAACTGATACCGCATCAGCTATTTGCGGCACTAACGCTGCTGTTCCAATCAATCCCTGTTCATAAGGTACCGCAAAGGTTCCGCGATGACCTCCGGCTTCAAAGCCCTGGGCTATGATGACATCAACTCCTGCAACGACTAGAGCTTTTGCTTCACCGACGGTCGTCGCGGTTGCTAATACAATTGAGCCTATAGCGTGTATCTCACGAATTGCCTCAATTGGCGCAGGCCCAAAGTGGAAACTAAAAACAGGTACTTTCTCCTTAAGCAGGACAGTAAATTGATCTTGGAATGGCCCTAGTATTGATATTGGTTCGGGCACAGGTCCGGCATCAAGTTCGTTGTGCCATTTTGTTAATAGCTCAGACATCGGTGTTTGCTGCTCAGGCGTAAGTTGATACGCTTCAACTGCTGGGGCAAACAAATTGACTCCAAAGGGTTTGTCTGTCAGTTCTCGAATTTGCCTGATAATGGAGCGAAGTTTAGCTGGTGGAGTGGCTGCACCGCCATATGATCCAAGACCTCCTGCATTAGAAACAGACGCAACCAACTCAGGTGTGGAAGCACCAGCCATCGGAGCCTGAATTATTGGATGCGCGATCTTGAGCAAATCTATAAGTTCTGTTTTAGGCCACATAAGTATCTCCCACGCTTGCTAATAATACAAGCAAGATATATATCTTTAAGTGATTATCTGTCCGCATTACTCACTTGTGATGGTGGGGAGGAGTCTGTAGGCTGGATGCTACGGGTTTGAGTTCCGTAGCTCGCCCCATCGCTCACTTCACCGAGGAAAAGGCGGTCGGTGCCAGCAACTCGTTGCGGATGTTCTGCACAAGTGAACCGTCCTTCTCAGTTTCGGTCTTGGTCGCGATCCATTCGGGGTCGGCGAGGAATGCGTTCCAGCGCTCTTGGCGTTCAGCCAGGTTGTCCCAGGCAAGCAGGTACGTGAGCTGGTTACTCTCGCTCTCGCCAATTAGCGTTGTCCAGAATCCAGCTTGGCGGATGCCATGCTTTTCCCAGATTCGCAGTGTGTGGTTCTCGAAGCGCGCGAGCAGCGCGGGTAGTCGTCCGGGCATGGCGTGATAAATGCGTAATTCGTAGATCATGCCTGTGTTCCTTTAAAGGCTAGGCGGTTGAGCAACTCTGGTTGAAAGCATCAAAGTCATTATTCTTGCCTCAAGGTGATGTCAGTGACCCGCACTCTGACCACCATCGACGTGAAGGATTTCGCCCGTCACAAAGTTGGCTGATTCGAGGTAGAAGATTGCATCAACGATGTCAGAGATTTCACCCATACGATCCATTGGATGCATGGCAGCGAGCTGTGCATGGGTCTCGGCAGGGTGCATTGGTGTCTTGATGTTACCTAGCGCGATCGCGTTCACCCGGATACCGCGCTTGGCATACTCGATCGCCAGCGATCTGGTCGCGGCATTCAGTCCGCCTTTTGTGAGTGATGCAAGTACAGATGGTACTCCAGCGATCGGGTTGTCAACCAAGCTCGTCGATATCTGCACAACATGACCGCTACCCTGCTTCTCCATCTGGGCGATCGCGAGTTGCGTCATGTGAAAGAAGCCAGTGACGTTGGTGCCCAGATATACCTCGTAGTCAGCCTCGGTATATTGGGTAAATGGCTTGGCGATGAAGATGCCAGCGTTGTTGATGAGCGTGTCGATGCGCCCGAAGCGGGACACGCCTTCGGAAATAGCACGCTCGGCGGTTTTTCGATCAGCGATGTCGCCAGGTACTGTGAGAATTGCATCATCATTCGACGGCTCGATCGAGCGCGAGGTGGCGACTACCCGATAGTTGCGATCACGGTATGCCTTGACAAGGGCTGCGCCGATGCCCTGCGATGCGCCAGTAATAACAGCAACTTTCTGTTCAATGCCCATAGTAAAACTCCTTTATGCTTTTGAGGTGTTGGTGAAACGAGGGACGAATCTATTGAACGGCACAGTGCAATTGCAGTCTGTTTTCAGTCATAGAACTTACATATTGACGAAATTGCAATTATGCGGTATAAGCTTATAGAGTTGTGGTTCTATTACTTGCTTAAGCCTGTTTTTACGGTGGCTTGCAGCTGATGTTCGAGATGTAGAATTTCTGCTGCCCGCTCCCCGATGATCACGCAGGGAGCCATCGTGTTACCAGTCGTTATTCGCGGCAGAATCGATCCATCAGCAATCCTGAGATTGTCGATTCCATACACTCTCAGGTTGCTATCCACCACCGACATAGAATCTCGACCCATCTTCGCGGTGCAGGTTTCGTGCCAGAAACTCGTTGCAGCATCTCGAATAAAGCGTTCGAGTTCGGTCCCTTTCAAATTACCTGGCATCACTTCGCGCTTGACAAACGGACGAAGCGAAGCGGAGTTACCGACTTCGCGGCAGAGTTCTACGCAGGCGATCGCAGTTTTGAGATCATCTGGGTCAGACAGCGTGTTTGCATCAATCAGAATCGGGTCGGATGGATCGGCTCCTGTTAGGCGCAGACGGCCTCGGCTTTTGGGGTGCACGATCGCTCCAAACAACGTCCAGCCTGCATCAGGCAGCCCAAACCGGACGGCATTCTCAGCACTGGATTTTGGCACCTCGGCTTGACAAACAAATAAGTCTGGACTGTCAAGCCCGGACTGGCTCGTCGAGAAAAAGATTGCCTCTGACAGGTTGTTTCTGGGTGCGAGAGCGTTTTGATATTCCCAGACACAATCAAATGCAACGTGGTCTTGAAAATTTTGCCCCACACCGGGAAGGTGCTGCACAACAGGGATTCCAAATCGCCGCAACTCGGCTTCATCGCCGATACCTGATTGCATCAGCACTTTCGGCGTGTGGATTGCACCGAGCGACAGCACGACTTCGACTGCCGCACCAATGCGATAGATCGCGTCACGATAAGATATCTCCACGCCGGTGACCCGCTTGCCCTCGAACGTCAGCCGTGTGACCAGCGCATGACTGAGAACCGTCAGGTTTGGCCGATCCATATAGGGGAAGATGTAGGAACGGAATATTGATTCGCGCTTGCCATTGCGAACTCGCACATCGCTGATAGAAGCGCCCTTCGCTGCTTCCATCATACGTCCGTTGGGATTTTCAAATGTAGGAATCCCCACCACCCGTGCTCCTTCAACCGTTGCGGGTGCGATCGGGTTTGGATCTGGCGCGGGCTGGACAAATACTGGCCCTCCCGTTCCGCGATACATCGGGTCTGGCACGCCATGCCAATCTTCCAGACGGCGATAAATCTTCAAGACGGATTCATAATTCCAGGCTGGATCGTTGGCAACGGATGCGAAGAAATCCCAATCATGCTTGTGTCCGCGTGCCCAAACCATGACGTTGATGCTCGATCCACCGCCAAGTACCTTGCCCATAGAGAACGGAATCGAACGACCGTTCACATATCGATTCGGCTGGCGTGGGAAGCTCCAGTCGCGATCGCTTCCAAGGTTCATTGGCCATTGATTCGCTTCCATGACACTTGGCACATCATCAGTGCCTCCAGCTTCAACCAGCAGAACACTGACATCTGGATTCTCGGCCAGTCTGCGGGCAACCACCGAGCCAGAAGATCCAGATCCGCAAACAATAAAATCGTACTGGTGCCTTAGCTGGGAGGTGAGCTTGTGCTGGTTACTGCGGACACGCTCGGCGAAAATATTGCGACCATCCGTGCCACGTTGAGAGCTGTCAGGTTTATCCTTAAAGGAAAAGGACTCGTTCTCAAAATTCATCTCCATTGTGCCTACCTCGTTTTCAAAATCCCTTTTAGATGCAGGTCAGGCAATGGTCGAAGCCGCTATGCGGGAGCTATGATCGGTGCTGGTAGCGACTGGCAACCATGCTTCGATTTCCTGTGCCATTTTGGCGGCGTTGCTCTGGTACATCGCGATCGCGTCCTTCCCGACGGGTAAATGCAGCGGCGGATGTTCTGTATTGGCGAGTTCAATAATCACAGCCGCAAACTTTTTCGGATCGCCAGGTTGGTTGCCGTGTAGCGCATCAGCTCCGCTCCGCATCCGACCTACCGTTGCCTGGTAATCGGCGATGATGGTCTTAGCGGCAACATAAGATTCAGCGCTCAGGAAATCGGTACTAAAAAGACCAGGAGCTACTGCCGTGACGTGGATGCCGAGCGGTGCTAGTTCGACTGCTAACCCTTTTGAGAGACCTTCGACCGCAAATTTAGTGGACCCGTACAATCCCCAGCCCGGAACTGTATCGTAGCCGAACAGCGAGGTGATATTGATCACCCGCCCGGATTTTTGCTGGCGCAGGTACGGCAACACCGCACGAGTCACGTTCAATAACCCAAACACGTTGGTATCATACTGTTTACGAACTTCGGCATCCGTGGCTTCTTCGATCGCAGTAACCATGCCAAACCCGGCATTATTGACTAAGACATCAACCCGGCCGAAACGGGTAATGCCTTCCCTGACAGCCTCTTGTACCTGGTCTTCCTGGGTAACATCCATCTGCACAACGTACAGATCCGGGTGGTTGTGCAGGGTAGCGGCAAGTTGTGCGGGTTGACTGCGAACCGTTGCTATTACCTGGTCGCCTGCTGCCAGGGCTGCTTTGGCAATTTCTAACCCAAAGCCTCTGGAAGCTCCTGTAATGAACCATACTTTCTGTGTTTTCATCTTGTTCTCCTTTAGGTTGGTGGAGCTTGCTGCCCACCTCGATTAACTTCATTCTTCTGCGATCGCTCAATTTACACCACTCAAATTCTTTGAGTTAAAACGCGACTTAATCATTTGGATTGGAGGAAAGCAGCAGGAAGAGAGGTTGTTGAGGAAAGGAGCTTGTTAGACTTTATATGCTTGGCTGTGAGCTGCATGATGAAGTAATTCTGGATTGTCCTGCTCACGAACATAATGTTGAGTGATATTGGAAACAGTAATGTTGTTATCATTCCGACTCACTAGCTCTAGAGTGTCTCCGGCTCCAACTTCGGTAGTGTCGATATATCAAAATCCTTGTATACAATTTTACGTCTTACTCGTCGTCCAATCTGGTCAGGTTCTCTTCATTGGTATCGACGACAAAGACGGCTAGCATACGCATGGGTTGAGTATTACTGGCATTTGCGCTGACACGATGATGATCGCCAGGTACTTCAAAAAAATTCTCACCAGCGTGATATACCTGCTCCGGATTATCATTGATTTTGCTACGAATAGCACCTTCAAGCACGGTTGCATAGACAAAAGCCGAGGCTGCATGGATATGTGCGGGTGTTGAGCCACCTGGTGCATATTCGACCAGCAAGCCTTTGATACTCTTTCCAGGCACATTAGGAAGGGCGCGATCAAAGACCAGCGTTACCTTAGACTTATCAGCAGATAAATCATTGGCTGAAGCTGCGAATACGGGGAGAGTTGCGAATATGGAGAACGTTATGAATATGGAGAGAGTCATGAATGCAAGTCGCGAGAAAAATCTAGTAAACACTTCCGTTCTCCTTGCGTGAATACAAACTGGTGGATATAAATCCGTATGATGTGCCCTCATGCTGAATCAAGCCGATCGCGGATTAGACAGGTGTCTGTTGAGTTGAGCTTTGTAAAACTCAGTAGTTGCGGATGTTGAACTTTGTGTCCTCAACTCAACCGATGTCAGCATTAAATTCTCATTGCTGATCTTTAAGCGATCGAGCGGTTGAGCCAGTCTTCAAAACGGGTCGAGCCGATGAGCGAGTTGCCCTGCGGAACGAGCTGATCGTTCAACGCTGCACCAAAGTAACAGGCGTGGCTGTCTACAACTACCTGACGTGAGTCGTGAGTTGCACTCAGGAATTGGCGGATGATTTCCTCAAAATGAAACCTATCTGGACCCGCCAAATCGATAATGCCGTTGACTGGCGCTCCCAGCGTCATATCGACCAGCGTGTCAACAACGTCATCTGACCAGACGGGCTGAATAAAGGCAGGGGGCAAGTGAACCGTTTGCCCATCCGTGGGGAATTGAGCGATGATCGTCTCAATGAACTCAAAGAACTGTGTAGCACGGACGATTGTATAAGGTATTGCTGCTGACTGGATCAACTTTTCCTGAGCGACTTTCGCACGCATATAGCCGCTATCAGGGATGCGATCAGCACCGACAATTGACACCACAACGTGATGAGCCACACCCGCGTCTGCTTCCGCCGCCAGCAGGTTTCGGGATGACTTCTCGAAGAACTCCAACACTGCCGCATCTTCAAAGGAGGGTGAATTCGTCACATCGACAACAACTTGGGCACCCACTAACACCTCAGCTAGTCCCTCACCTGTAACAGCATTGACACCTGAAGAAGGGGACGCTGCCACCGTCTCATGTCCACGCTCACATAGCCTGCTGATAAGCTTCTTACCAATCAGTCCATTGCCACCAATGACAACAATTTTCATGACAAAACCTCTGATAATTTAAAGAACAGGGTTGTTGAGTTTTGAGCCGTCCGCAGTGAGTTGTGAAAACACGAGAACTTACTCTCGATTGAATGCGTAGGTCTTTGCGAATATTTTGCTCTTAGCTCAATTTCCTGCCAGTTTGGTGTGTTGGTGGGGGCACAGGCGACAAATACGATGCACCTCTAATTGAATGGAATAGTGAGATGTGCGAAGCTCGTAAGCAATCAAAACTATTCCCCCAAAAAGAACGGCAACTCCGCCGAGAAAGACTATCAGTGCCATCTGTGATAGCCAATTGGCATTAATGGCGACTGCTATAGCAATGACCAGCATATCCAGCATAAAGACTAGGATGGAAGTATAAGTAAGAACAAGGGCATCATGCACGAAATGATGGTGCCTCAGCAGATCCCTCAGCAAAGATTCAAGTTCTTGTACCCTCTGAGCTTTATTTTGATTGTGAGCCAGATCGGACTTCTGCAAGTCGCTCAGTTCGTGGTTGACGGTACGTAGGCGATCGCCAAGGGAACCGTACCGGACAATCAACCCATTTACCACGATGGCACAAGCCGTAATCATGACGACAGGCGCAATGATCAGGTCAATTGTCTTTGTCACTTCCTCAATTGACGACATAATGCCACGCTCCTTTAGATAAGGCGTTAACCATATCTCTATTTGATTTCGGCGGGGTCGAATTCGGTGACTCGTCCCGAACGGGCAGCCAGAAATACATCGTAGGAAGAACAATAGGCAATCGTGACATCATCAGCTTTGTTGTAAAGATGAACGACCGTGTTCGCTCCTCCAGGTTGAAGGGCAATAGGTTCCAGGTCGCCAAAAAAGAGGCGACGAATGGTATCACCGCTGCCCAATTCATCCCTTAATTTCCGTAACAGAGCCAGTTTCCCTTCCAAGGTTGGAGGGGTTGGATCAGCAGGATGCTTTACTTGAGTCATAATTGCTCTCCAAGGTTGTTAAAATTACTGGTCAAACTTTTTCATACCCAGACGCAGTTAAGTTACGATAAAACCATGCTGCTCAGGCAAGTAACAGGTTTCCTTTTAACCAAGAGCCACAGTGGTGTGAACCTGGGAAGCCGCACCTTTACCGTCTAGATCACTGAATGTTGAAATGCTCTACTTTGTTTAGACAGGGAGATTGAGTTTGGCATTTTCTGGCATTCCCTCAGCCTCCTCCAAATCTTCATCATAGAGCGGTAAGGGCAGATCGCGAAAATCTAGGTAGGACACTTCTGCACCTACGGCTTTAGCTCCTTCAACAGCAATTTTCGCCAGTTTTTTGTTGACAGAATCTTGGCGAGCACTCCCGGCAAAAGCGAGAATTTTGGCAGTAATCATGAATTCCTCCTTTCCTTCTAGTTTTCTCGTGATGAGTCTATGGTTGTTGAGTTTTCAGCCATCCGCCGTGAGTTTTGAAAACACGAGAACTTACCCTCGATCAGCCGTGTTTTTCACTCATGGCATTCCCACATCGTTACGCAAACCGGAACAGTAGGGGACGATAGTGGTTAAAACCGTTGGGAAAAACTTATATCGCCTTCTCTGGTGACTGAATTGTTCTCAACGCTAATCCACTAATCCAACATCCCAATCCATCAACAATTAACATCAGGTAAGCGGTGAGTTGGAAAAGCAAGCCCCAACCTTCAAAGGACACTTGAGAAACATGATCGGGGCTAATGACTAAGTGATGATTGTAGATTGCAGAAAGGAGTGAGCCTGCTATTGAACCCAGCAAGAGGCAGTTACCGATGCGGTAGAACGGCGTCCAGAGTAAACCGGCTGCAATAATGGGAGCTAATATCACCACAACACCTACAAACAAACCCTGAAGCAGAGAAAGGGAAACTGGGATTTCGTTATGCGCGAAGCCGTGCAATCCATGAACGATTACATGCATAACGACGATCGCTGTTCCATACTGAGAAATCTTCATCTTACTTCTCCTTTAACTTGTTAACTGGCATGAGCCGCAACGGTGTTAACCATCCATTCCAATGGTCGAGGCTGAAAATTTAGTTCGCGTTTTGCTTTGGCATTCGATGCGCCTCGCATCTGAGTTTGGTAGTAAACAATGTCCGCACCCCCCTCCAGTTTGAGAGCATCTTCAATGGATACTCGCGGCGGGGGTGGAGCATTCAGCGATCGAGCAAACGCAGGCAGCCAATCGCGCACCGCTAAAGGCTGATCATCTACAATCAGATAAACACCCCTGTTGCCCTGCTCTGCGGCCGCAACTGTTGCGATCGCTGCATCCTCAATGTGTAACCATGACCAGACGCCATCCCCATTCCCAACGATCGGAAACTGTTGCTGCCGCACCTGTTGCGCTACATCACCATCCGGATTGAACCAGGTGCCAGGCCCGTAGAAGAAACCATAGCGTAAAGCAATTCCTTCGAGATTGGATGTTTCCAATAAACGGTGTTCAATCTCAGTTACGAGGCGAGCATCTGCGGCAACGGCGGGGGAGGCGTCAAGCGATAACGGTGTTTCCTCATCTGCCAATCCAGCACCGGGAATTCCCCAGAAGGCGACCGACTGTCTCAGGTAACGGCGCACCCCTGCTGCCTGTGCTGCCGCCAGCACATTGGCTCCGCCTTCTAACCGAATGCGCGTATTCAGAGGCCCTGCTGCACTCATTGATTCGCGGCTGTAAGTTTTGGGTAAGGCGGTGAGTTGTTCAATCACCACCTCCGGTTGAGCCTGGCTAATAGCCGCTTTAACTGAATCCGCGTCGAATACATCTGCGATCGCTGGTTCGATTCCCTGTGCCGCTAATGACTCTGCTCTTTCTTGGGAGCGGGTCAGCGCGACAACGTTGTGTCCTTTGGCAAGTAATTGGTCGAGTAGCGGGCGACCGATCGCTCCTGTTGCCCCGGCAACAAAAATCTTCATTTGTGACTCCTCTAAAACTTGTTGGCTAGTATGGCAGTACATTGCGTTGATAGCGGAGGAGGTAGAGGGGATAATATTAGCTCCTCTACTTCTCCACCCATTTCCTTGTCATAACCTCTGTCACGAACTTCGCTTCTGTCCTTAAGCGATCAATGTTCTATTACCGTCCGGGAAGCCGCACCCTGACTTCTTGGAGTATCCAACCATTGCCGTCAGGATCACTGAACGAGGCATAGGAAGCATAATCGCCACGCTTTGGATCGGGGCCTGGTACTCGTCCCTCAGTTCCGGCATGGTGGAAGATCCCGCCGATGTCGTGGAATACTTCACTCACCTTCACACCCCGCTCAACAAGTTCGGCACGGGCTGCTTCGATGTCGTAAACGATTAGATACAAGCCTTGAACTGAGCCTGGCTCGGCTAAGGACACTCCTTTCCCAAAGATGATTGATGCTTGCGATCCAGGCGGGGTAAATTGCACGACTCGGAAACCATTCTCGCCAGGAAAGTCAGCATCAAGTCGCCATCCCAACGTTTTGTAAAAGTCTTTGGAGCGATCGACATCGGCAACGGGTATCACCACAACTTCGAGTTTCATGTCTTGACTGGTTACAGTATTGCTACTCATCTTGTTCTCCTTTAGATTGGTGGATTTGCTATTTAGATTCGTTACTTTTTATTCTTGTGCGATCGCTCAATTTAGACCACTCAAGTTCTTTGAGTTAAAACGTGATTTAATTGTTCGGCATGGGAAGGGAGCAGCAGGAAATTGTCAAAAGAGGCAGGGGAGCAGGGAGCAAGGGGGACGGTCTGAGACAGAGCTTGTACTCCACCCCAGATGAACGCTCTAGAAGGGCGGGGCTTTTAAACGCTCCGCGAACATACCCATGTTCCGCTACGCTCCACGCCAAAGGAAAGGGCTTGCTCCCCCTGCTCCCTGCCCCCTTCCCCTCCGCCTCTTCGGTGATGTGTGTCCTCCTAGACTTTCAGCATTCAAGTGAATTGTGATTTGAAGTTAAAGTCATGAAGCGCTCTTCATGAAAACCTTTGTTGCGATAAACATCAAAAACGTTCGTTAATTGCTGCCATAATGGTTACTATCAATTGCTCAATAGTCCAACGCTCGCGATAACGAATCTCATTAACAAACAAAGCTGGTGCAGCTTCTACCCCACTTCGATATCCACCTTGAATGTCTGCAATGATGTGATTGACATAAACTCCTTTGGATAAGTCTTGCAAAAATCGAGGAATGTCAAGTCCCAGGCGATTCGCATATTCCACAAGGTATCCGTTATCTAAGGCTTGTTGATAGATAAAGAGCATCTCATGCATCTGCCAAAACTGACCTTGCATTGCTGCTGCTTCTGCTGCTTCTGCTGCCCGTTGAGCATGAGGATGAATCTGTTTCTGGGGAAAATGACGAAAGATAAAACACACATCATTCTCCGCGAAAGAATGACTTAGCTGCTGTTGAGCGGCTTTAATCAACCGATAAACGTTTGCACTTTGAAAACATTCATAATCTCCATACATGATGAGTACAACACTGGCACTTAGTACACCTTGAATGTGATCCTGAATTAAAGGCGGGACAAACAAGGAATGATGCTTGCGATCGTCAGCCATCTTTCAGACCTGTCAAGCAAACTTAAACCCTGCAACTAAATTGCTGTTAGCGTTTGCATGAAGTCAATATAGGTAATTTACTTTTACATGTCATCCGCTGAAAGTCCATAATTTGGCACAACATAAGGATGGATGAAGTAATCCATCAAAAGTAGTAGATTGACTCCGACTAAAGTCGGAATCCAAGCCTCGACTAAAGTGAAACCTATAAATTAACAAGCCCGCGTTTAACAGCAACAATGACGGCTTGCGTGCGATCGCTAACTCCCAGCTTGCTCAAAATACGAGTCACATGCGATTTAACAGTGCTTTCACCAATATTTAGAGCAGTTCCAATGTCTTGGTTACTCAATCCCTGCGCCATTAAACGGAGCACTTCTAGCTCTCGTTCACTGAGTACTGGGTTGTTCATCCGTTCTACCAATTTTCTTGCCACGGTCGGAGAAACATACTGCTGACCATTATGAACGATGCGGATCGCATTCAAAAGTTCATTTGGTTTTGCATCTTTAAGCAGATAGCCCTGAGCACCTGCTCGCAATCCTCGATAAATATCTTCATCGCCATCATAGGTTGTTAGCACAATAATTCGAGCTGACTTAAATTCAGCACAAATCGCAGTAATGGCTTCAACCCCTGCCATTCTCGGCATTCGTAAATCCATGAGGGTGACATCAGGCTGATGTTCACGATAACGGTCGATCGCCTGTTGTCCGTCCTCTGCTTGAGCAACCACTGTCATCTCTGGATCATAGTTAATGATGTTTGCCAATCCTTCTGTAACAAGGGAGTGATCATCAACAATCAGAACCCGAATTTTAGTAGATTGACTCATAATGATTTTCACTCCCGGTTGACAATTACAATAATTTCTGTCCCTTGTCCAGGTTGGCTTTGAATCGCCAGGTGTGCCCCAATCTGTTCTGCTCGCTCGCTCATTCCCAACAAACCGAAGCCACCAAGTGATGAAATACTACCAAGTCCAAAGCCCTGCCCATCATCTTTAACGCGCAGAAGACATTGAGCATCGTCATACACTAGCTCAACCAGAATTTTACTAGCATTGGCGTATTTGATGGCGTTTGTTAAAGCTTCCTGCCCAATCCGTAATAAGTGATTTTCCACTTCGGTCGGTAGAGAGTAAACTATACCCTTGCTTTCGTAGATTAAAGTGGTCTTAGTAGTTGACTGCATTTGAGCCACGAGGCGATGTAGAGCACTCTGTAAAGTACTCTCTTCTAACAGTTGGGGACGGAGAGCTACCACTGAACGACGAGCTTCAGCAAGTCCAGTTCGAGCTAATTCATCAATCTTTTCCAGCCTTTCCAGATATATCTGAGCAGAGCCTGAATCATCTACCAGCATTTGTGTTGTAGATCCGACATGAAGCAAAATGCCTGTAAAAGCCTGCGCTAACGAATCGTGAATTTCTCGTGCCATGCGGTTGCGCTCTTCTAAAATGGAAGCTTCCTCAGCACGTTTGCGTTCAAGTAGTGCAGCGTCTCGCTGTTCGCTAATGTCAAGAATTATTCCTAACATTTGCACAGGCTGTCCAGTTATGTTGTAAATGCCTCGACCTTTGCCAACTAACCAACGAATACTGCCATCTGGATGAATCACTTGATATTCCGCTTCAAAATCGGTATGGGTTTCTAGGGCTGTTTCAACGGCTTGCTCAACTCGATCAATATCTTCTGGATGAACACGATCTCGCCATGCCTGATAACTGCTCTCAACTTCACTAGGAACTAATCCCAGTAATCGCGCATGATTGTCGTTCCAATCGACTGTGTTCTCAATAATATTCCAGTTCCAACTGCCAATGTGGGTGAAGTCCATTGTCAACCTGCGTTGTTCTTCACTCTGTCGTAGGGCAGTCTCAATTCGCTGGCGCTCTTCAATCTCCTCAGATAGCAGCACAGTTCGTTCAGCAACCTGTTGCTCTAAGGTGCGATTATAATCAGCAACTAGTTGTTCAGCTTTCTTGCGTTCGGTAATATCTTGAAAGGTGGCGATCGCATACGCCACCTTACCCTGTTCATCAAAGACTGGCGTTCCCCAAATCTCAATTGGAATGATGGTGTTGCCTCGATGAATTTCTAAATCATCTGTCCTCGTGCGTTCACCTTTCAACGCCCGGTATAAATTCAGTTTTTCAGTAGGATATTTTTGATTCGTTCCGGCTATATAGGCTTGATACGTCTCTGCAAGTTGATCCATTGTTACAGAAGAAACAACCCCTTTGCCTGTTAGCTGAGTTGCTTGTTGATTGAAGTAGTAAGGGCGACCCGCCGCATCCACAACTGCAACTCCTAATGGAATCGCTTCTAAAAATTGAGTCATTCGACTTTTGCTTGCACGTTGCTCTGAGTAGAGTTTGGCATTTTCGATCGCAATTGCTGCCTGAGTAGAGAGTAGATTTAAAACTTGCGATCGTTCTGCTGTGAATGCCCCAGTTACTAATTGATTTTCCAGATACAGCACACCAACAAGTTTACTTTGATTCAACAGCGGCAAACAAAGAAGTGATTTCGTTTGGTTTTGCTGAATATATGACTCATTGATAAAATTACCTTCACGAGTTGCATCATTTAAGATGACAGATTCATGAGTCCGAATCACATAATGAATGATGGATTCGGGTAAGCGATTTACCATTGAAATCGATTGAATTACTTGTGTAGTGCAAATATTAGCACCCTCCGGGTTCATCAGTTTGCTTATGCCGGGGAACCCGTCCACTGCAACTGCTTCACCATCATTGAGTTCACAAGCAGCCTCGATTGCCCATTCTCCTGCTGTTTCTAAAAGCAGGCATCCAGTTTGCGCCCCAGCATTCTCAATTAATATCTGCATCAAAGAATTGAGTAACTGATCCAGTTCAATTTCGCGAGAGATGGCTTGGAATGCTCTGATCACTGTTGCTAAATCGAAAGCAATATGTGAAGTGTTAGAAGTAGTTCCAGCAGTGGTGTAAATTGGTGCGGGAGCCACATTCAGTGACTGAGGAAAAAATTGTGGATAGCGAGTCTCTAAATCTTTGGCTTTTGCGGTTGCTCCCCACCGCTCATAGCAGTAATGGGCTTCCTTCATATAGAGTTGAGCAAACCTTTCTCGACCACGAGCCAAGTAATGTTTGGCAGCTAACTCATAGCCTAAGGCTTCTTCTTGAAGGTACTCGTTTTCTTTAGCACCAAGAATTGCTTGTTCGTAAAACTCCTCTGCCTCAAAAAACTGACCCAAAACTCGTGCTTTCTCTGCCTCAACTAACTGAAATTTATGCAAAAAATTCATGGGCGCGTGGTGTGCCCATTTCTGCATTTTTTCTTGGTTGGCGTTAATGCGATTCAACCAAGCTGCTTTTTCAGAGTTTGAAGCATCTACCAACAAGCTCAAAAATATGAGGGAGTCATAGAAATGAAATGGAGGTACAGAGACTAATGCTGTGGCTGTGCTTAAATATTGTTCTGACAAAGTAGCCGTTTTTGCAGCTTGCTCATAATCCCCAAACAGATAGCATAAAATCAGCTTATTTAAGTAAAAGTAGTGAAGGCTAGTTCCATCCTTGACAGCGATCGCCTGTGATAGTGCTTCCTCTTCGTCATAGAGACAACCTACTAAGCGACTTGGATTTTCAGATTGACCTCGCAGATTCAGGATCGTTTGCTGCAACATTGCGAGCCAAGTGGAAACAGTCTCTCGTCTAATTTGACTCGTGGCTTTAAGATAAATTGCTGTTTGTTGTTCCAGTTCTGTCAGTTCTTGTCCTGCAAAAAAGGGGCAATAACATAGGCTAAATGCACAATAACCTGCAAATTCAAACTCTCCACTTTCTATCCCGCTTTGATAAGCATCCGCTAAAGCGGGGAACGTCTCTTTAAGGTGGGCTTTCCAGTGAATGATATGGAAATTCACCATCAGCAATGCTTTGCAGTTACCTCTCCTGTTATTTAATCTTTTCGCTAAATTTAAGGATAGTTTGCCAAATCGATAGCCCAGTTCAAGGTCTTGTACAACTCCACATAGCATCATGCCATAGGCAGCATAACCGAGAAGCGACCAGATAGCGTTTCCATGAGTGATTGATAAATTCACCATCTTGCAGACAATCAGCACCATCAGAGGGGGTGACACATTAAAAGCCGCTCCCACTGTGCTGACTAAAATATGGATTGCTGCCAGTGGCACAGGTTCAGTCATCTCTGGCAGATCAATCAAATTTTCGATTTCTTGCCCAGCCAATCGTGAACTTGTTTCCTCTAATCCTGCTTGAACGTCTAACTGGCTTGGGGTTTCTACTAAACTAATTCCCAAGAGTTGCAGCACTTCCAAACCAGCTTTTAGCGCTTCTTTAGGGTTTCCTCGCGCCAGCCATGCTTGAATTCTGCTATCGTAAGCTTTAACTTTATCGAGTACCGTCTTCGCAAGGTTGAGTACTTCTTCTACAAGCCGCTCCATTTCATCAAAGTGACCACTAAGGTATGCTGCCTCTGCTGCCTCGGAATGCAACGCCAAAGTTAGGTCATACTCATGCTGCCAACTTTCCACATCAAGGAGTTTAAGCCCTGTATTGAAATACTTGAACGCTGCTTCATAAGCCATCGCTGCTAGCGCTTTCTGACCTGCTTGCAAATTCAGTTTGGCAATCTCATTCCGTTGGGATTGCTCAGTGATTAACTCGGTTCCATAATTCAGGTGGTCAACAATTTCAAACAACCGCTCTGCTCGTTGCTCCGGCGAAGTCTTTTCGAGTAAATTGCGACCGATTTGTAGATGTACACCAAGTTTTTGCGACTCATCGATTAAGGCGTATGCTGCTTGCTGTACGCGATCGTGCAAAAACTTATATTCTTGAACTAACAAGTTTTCATCTAATTCAGATATAGGTTGAATTAATCCAGCTTGAATGGCTACTAGTAAATCTAGAGAAATTGCTTTAGGAGATTTTTCACAAACGATCGCTAATGTATTTAAATTAAATTCAGCACCGATACAAGCTGCTAACTGGAGAATTTGCTGTGTGTTTTCTGGTAATTTATTTAACTGGATAAGTAGCAACTCCACCACATTATCGGTAATATCCTGGGCTTGAATCTCAGCAATGTTCCATTGCCAGCATAAGTGTTCAGCATCAAATGTCAGCAGATTTTCACTATGCAGCATTCTCAAAAATTCACCGACAAAGAAGGGATTGCCCTCGGTTTTACGCAGTACTAACCCAGCTAAGGAACAAACAGTGTCTGCATTCTGATGTAGCGTCTCGGCAATCAACTGACTCAGTGGCAAGAGTGTTAATGGTGCTAGAATAATCTCTCCAAGCACTGCTCCTTGTTTTCGTAGTCTCTCCAATGTTAATACCAGTGGATGCGTCGGGTTCACTTCGTTATCTCGATAGGCTCCAATTAAAAATAGGAATTGGGTTTGTTCATCCAGCAACATCAACTCAATTAACTTCAGTGTTGCTGAGTCTATCCATTGCAAATCATCTAAAAAGATAACAAGCGGGTGTGATGAACAAAACACCCGCACAAACTTTTGAAAAATTAGATTGAAGCGATTTTGAGCTTCCGTTGCTCCAACGGACGCTACAGACGGCTGCTTGCCGATAATTAATTCAACTTCTGGGATGATATCAATGATAATTTGTCCGTTGGTTCCCAAAGCTGTTAACAGTTGCGATCGCCATTGTTGCACTTGCTCGTCTGGTTCACCGAGCAATTGTTGTACCAATTTTTGCAGGGCATCTGCGATCGCGCTGTAGGGAATATTGCGCCCAAATTGGTCAAACTTACCAGAGACAAAATAGCCGCGTCTTGCAGTGATGGGCTTGTAGAGTTCTTGTACTAACGCTGATTTGCCAACCCCAGCAAAGCCAGATACCAACATCATTTCAACAAGGAATTGAGAATTTTCTCGATTCTTCAGTCTCAATTCTTCATTCCCTGTTTCTGCTACTCTGTCAAACGCTGCTAATAATGCTTCAATCTCTGCTTCGCGTCCATACAATTTTTGGGGAATTTCAAACCGATCCGAAATGTCTTGAAGACCCAGTTGAATGCCATCGATTTTATCGGTTTGTGCGAACTGGTGAAGACCGATTTCTAAATCTGCTTTGATGCCCCAGGCACTCTGATAACGATCCTCTGCGTTTTTCGCCATCAGTTTCAACACGATATCTGAAACGGCTTTAGGGATCGCTGCATTCAGTTCGTGAGGTGGAACAGGCACTTTAGCAATATGACAATGGACTAGTTCCAGAATATCCGTTGTTTCAAACGGCAGATGTCCGGTTAGCAGTTCGTAGAATGTCACACCAAGAGAGTAAAAATCGGTGCGGTAATCGAGCAAACGGTTCATCCGCCCTGTTTGCTCTGGAGATAAATATGCAAATGTTCCTTCTAAAATATGAGGACTTTTAAAAGTTGGATTCGTGCGGTTAAATTGGGTGGCAATCCCAAAGTCAATAATTTTGACAACGCCAGTATCCAGATTAAAGACTATGTTTCCAGGGTTGATATCTTTATGAATGATATTGGCTGCATGGATTCTGCCCAGAATGTCGCAAACAGCGATCGCAAGACCTAGAAAAGTGGATAAAGGCATGGGGCAGAATATATCTGGGCACTTGTGCATCCATTGCTCTAGGGACTCTCCCCCAAAATCTTCTAAGAGAATCACCAGAGTGCGTTGATAGTCCTGCTGACTGTATGCCTTGATAACTCCTTCCAAGTTAAGGGAGCGGGTAATTTTATATTCCTGTCTGTAGCGGGTTAGTTCAGCAGGTGAGGGATAATCAAGCTTTAGCATTTTTACGATGATCCCTACTCCATCGTCTCTGATGCCCCGGTACACTAGGGAATTGGAACTTTCGTATATTTTGTTTTGGATAACAATACCAGGTAGAGCAATCATAGAGCAACTCTTGAGAGAATAATCTGGCATAACCAAAACTATACAGCAATCCAGCTATCTACATTTTTCATCTTCTGAGGTTCTATTTGGTTTTGTTCATTTCTAGCCAGTTGTAGAGGCTTAACTGAACTCTGTTGAGCGCTGTATCAATTATGTAGAGCGTTTCTACAGCACTCATTTGACAACTGGCGTAGCAGGGGACACCAGTTGCGGAAAGTTTTGCCCTATCCCTCGTACAACTTCTTTGCTGTCCCATTGCGTTGCTGACTCCATTGAAACTGCAACCCAAAGACATTGGATGCCCTGGCTGTCTTATCAGTATGTTTAAACCTATCACCAACAATTTTGCAAGGATTCAAGCTTTGAAATTCATTGCTATATACCAATAAGACAGTCAGGGATTGGATGCCAAATTGCCAAAATTTTCAGGGTATTTTCCTATACTCCGACTCTAGAAGCGTCAACAATTTCTCTTCGACAGCCGTTAAATAAGGCCGATTCAGCTTCCCCAACGACTGCAACAGATTTTTGGCTGTCTCCTCCAGTGAATCGGAATACACCCGACTGATGCATAGGCGTAGCTCGGCGCAGGCATCGCTAATCTCCTAAACCTGTTGACACTCCTGGGGCAGGTAGTTGAAGGACTTCAGATGCTGTAACCCAATGGTGTACTCGCCATCCCACATACAGAAAGCATTACATCAATCCAATCCCAAATTTCTCATCGCTTTCCACAAATTAGGTCGTCGCTTGTGCTGGACTTTCCATTGGGACAACAAACTATCATAATTCTGC
>JAHHHS010000059.1 GCA_019359215.1 Nostoc indistinguendum CM1-VF10
CTCGGCATTTTTTTGTGACTTTTTTGCTGATTCTCAATCAATTGTAGCGATCGCTTGGCCCTGTCCAGTTGAGCAAATTCATATCTAGCAATCTTTTTGGGCTTTCCTATCCGTCTAACTCACGTTCAGATTTACTCTGTCCAAGCTGACGGTTGATACTTGGAATATTTTAGATTTTTGAATTGGCGAAATTTTGTATTGTCGCCAAGCTAACATTCTAGAAATTAAGAAATACAAATTTTCGCCATTTTAAGAGTAAACTAGCAGCATTTACTGGAGTACATCTTGTGATAATCACCCTTGCTAGTTTCAAGGGTGGCGTAGCTAAAACGACTTGCGCCATCCATATTGCTTGCTTTCTATCTCAGCATGGCAGCACCTTACTGGTTGATGGCGACCCAAACCACAGTGCTACAGGATGGGCAAAGCGAGGAGCATTACCCTTTAAAGTTGTAGATTTACTACAAGCTCCTATGCACAGCCGTAATTTTGACCATGTAGTTATTGACACAGCAGCCAGACCAAGCCACGAAGATTTAGAAGCACTTGCTGACGGGTGCAATCTATTAATCCTGCCTACTACCCCTGATGCTTTAGCGATGGATGCGCTGTTGCAGACTGTAGGCGCACTTAAATCATTGGGCAGCTCGCGCTATCGTGTGTTGCTCACAATCATTCCCCCAGCCCCTCGCTTAACAGGACAGCAAGCACGGGAAGCATTGGAGGCGGAGGGAATACCACTATTTCAACATGGGATTAGACGATTTGCTGTTTATGAAAAAGCGGCACTGGAGGGGCTGCCAGTTTATCAAGTAAAAGACCGCAGCAGCAAAATAGCATGGCGGGAGTATCAAGAGGTGGGTAAGGAGATATTGTCATGAGCAACCCTAAGCCTAGCCCTTTTAAAAAGTTATTTGAAACCAAAGAGGAAGCACAAATTGAGCCAGAACTTCCGACTGAGCCAACCACAGAGAGTAACGTGACACAAACTTCAACACCACTTGCGCCAGCGCCAATTCAAGAAGAACCCCGTAAACGTGGCAGACCTGCAACTGGAAAGCGGTCTGATGATGCTTGGATTGGGCGCACTTACTATGTGAAACGCTCAACAGATTTAGATGTAGAGGAAGAATTACTCAAACTCAAAAGACGTGGTATAGAGATTGATAAAAGCGAATTGGTAGATTTTCTAATGGCTGTATGGGTGAAATGGCAGCAAGGTAAAAATATAGATTTACTAATTGACGAATTTACGCCAAGGCGAAATTATAAATAAAATTGAGTCGTTGCTGAATGAGGAGAGCGTGCGGGTGAACTAGCACGGGAGAAAGTGCGTCAGCAGCACGGCGGATTGAGCAAGCTATTCCTACTGTTTACAATGTGGAAAGTAAGAACGATGATTAGAGGTAGAAGATGACTAGCAAAGAATTATTAATCCAAGAAATAGAAACTTTACCACCAGAATTGTTAACAGAAGCACTTAATTTTATTCGAGAAATCAAAACCAGTCATACAGCAAAACAGTCAAGTACAAATAACCTACGTGGTTCTACAGCTGAAGATTTACTAGAATTTGCAGGAACTTGGTCAGGTGATGATATCAGAGAATGTCTTCAGCTTGTTCATGATACTCGTATGCCACTGGAATTTTTTGAGCCGAAAATTGTTATTGGGATTGCCGCCTTTTCCCCACACGGGCTGCTAATTTATTAGTTAACTCCAACTGATACTGATTTTTATTGTCCTCGTAAACCAAAATAGTCCTGGGGTCAGCATGACGGCTCAAATGCTGCACCTTCCGGTAGTCACCTGACGCCAAATCCAGCGCATCGGTAATCCCCGAATGCCTGATTTTATGGGGTGTCATCCGCTTTTTGATGCCAGCACGTTCACAGGTTTTTCTCACAATGGCGTAGATGCCATCCCCGGTGAGTTGGTGTCCATAATTGTGGAAGTCAAGCGCGATAAACAAAGGATCGCTGGGTTTAATATTTATACGACAGCCCAGCCAGTCGCTAACCGCCTCTGCAACTTCTGGGTTTAAATCAATCCTAGTAGAATCATTGCCCTTACCCTTGCCATAAATAATTAAAGTCAAATCGTGGTAATCAAAATCTCCTACCATTAACTTCGCTACCTCCCCCCGCCGCAAAACATTTGCCCAAAGCAGCAGAAATAAAGCATAATCCCGCTTTCCCTTGGTGCAAGTGATATCAATTACATCAAAAACTTTGTTGTATTCATCAACTACAACACCCCGCGTATCCCTGTACTTAGTCACAATCATTGACTCAATGCGGTCGCTATCAAAGTGATATTGGCAGTGCTTGAGGTTCAGCGTTAATGACAATGCATCTTTTCATTAACGTGTTATATCATTACACACAGTTATTCAGAGAAGAAAATAGTTAATCTGAAACTGATATTTACGTTTATAGAGGGATGTAGAGCCGCTCATAATTTCGCTACAACCAAACAAGAGGCTTTAAAAGATGGTGTCAAGCAATGACAGACAAACCCCAAGAAATCGAGGTGAATAAACCAGTTAATTCACCCAGAGAAACTTCAGAAAGAAAAATTCAGGCTCAATCATCAGTAGAAAATGAACCGTCTGCATTAGAGTCTTTTTTTACAAGTGTTGCTCAGACTGGCAAAGCAGTTTTAGAAACAGCAGTAGGGGTGGGAGAAGCGACAGCGAAAGAAACACACAAGTTAATTGAGCAAACAACTCAAACTAGCGGTCAAGTTGTGAATCGCCTTAACGAAAATTGGGTGATTAGAAAGCTATCTGGAGTATTAAATTTAAATTGGCTAATTGGTACTACTGACGCTGTTGATTTGGAAAAAGCAGAAGTTGCGGTAAAAAAGCTCAAGCAACAGTATCCAAATGAATCACCTAGCCAGATTGCTCACCGAATCATGGTGGAAAAAGCGACTCAAGCAGGGACAGTTGGACTAGCAACAAGTGTTTTGCCAGGAATAGCAGTTGCATTGTTGGCAATTGATTTAACAGCCACAACCAAATTGCAGTCAGAAATGCTTTATCAGATTGCATCTGTCTACGGGCTAGATTTAAAAGATCCTGCCCGTAAAGGTGAAGTTTTGGCAATTTTTGGTCTGGGCTTGGGTGGAGGTCGTCTCTTGAAAGCTGCGGGATTAGGCTTGCTGCGAAATATACCCTTGGCGGGTGCGGTAATAGGAGCTAGTTCAAATGCAACGATGATCTATTCTTTGGGGTATGCTGCTTGTCGATTTTACGAAGCCAAGCTAGATGAATCAACTTCGCTTGCATCGCCACAGACACTAGCAACATTAAAAGCAGAGAGTGAAAAGTATTTAGAAACTGCGATCGCTCAACAAGCCGTCATGGATCAAATTTTAGTTCACATGATCCTGGCTAGTCATCCAGAGAAGACCTGGGATGAAATTCTGCCAGAATTAAAAACTCTAAACCTCAATCCTAACTCCTTAGATGCCATTGCCCAAAATATCAAATCACCTAAGTCTTTAGATATACTGCTCAATCAGCTGAATCGTGATTTTGCCATACCCTTGCTGGCTCAGTGTTACAAAATTGCCCAGCTTGACAATAAGACTACACCAGTTGAGCAAGAAATAATAGAGGCGATCGCTAGCAAATTTGATATTGACAAAAATGGAATTGGGGCATAAGGCATTAGGCAGAGGAGGTAAAAAAGTGGAGTTATGAGCGGATTTCACTAGTATCAGACACAAAACTAGCCATTTTTAATAACTTTAAAGCCTGCCAAACTCCAACGGCTTGGCAAGCTTGTCTAATGTTTTACTAAATTAATGTTCTATCATTAATTTTTTTCCAAATATAACTACCTCTCTTTTTTTAAACCTTTTCCTTTTATCTAATCTAAGTTTTTGCCTAGTTAATTCCTGAGATATTAATTCCTGAGCGCGACTTTCAATTTTTATTTGGTTTTCTATTGGCTGTTCTTTAATTTTTTCCCTTAGGCTTTTGCCCATTCTTCTTACCCTTCTTCTTTTAGTTTTTTAAGATGGCTCTTGTACCGTGATCAGCCTTTTGAATAAGTGTTTATAAAAAAGTTTTTGGCTAACGCCGGATTTGTCACCTGCTACCAATAAAATGACTTGCCTCAATGGGTCAAAAGCAAACGCCACATGCTAAACACCACCAAAAGCTGAGAATCGTAACTCTTTCATGTTTCCGTACTTCGACCCTTTGAGCGTATCAACATGAGGACGTTTTGCTTGTGGGCCAAACATTTCTAATACTTGAGCAGTAGCAAGCAACTCATTTTTTACTTCTTGAGACAGAGCATCAAATTCAGACTCGAAATCATGATGAAACTCAACTTGCCATTCCACCAATTTATTATGGTTAAGATGTCATACCTTTTCAAGAGTATATAGATTGACACTCTCAGTACTAAATTATAGCTACTGGCCCCAACCCCCTCATCTCTCTCGTCTATCTCCTTCCCCCCCGCTCCCCTCAGCCTGAAACAATAATTTTGAGCAATACTGGTACAAGAAGGAATATTTACACAAAATCTCAACATGACAATTCAACCTAGTGATAAGCCTTTGCTAGAGTGGGCAGGCGATAGTTTGGCAATCGGATTATTTGAAGATGCTGTAGAGTTAACTGGAGAATTGGCAACTTTAGATCAAAAGTTTTCCGGAGTCTTAAAAGAACTAATTGCTGAAGAAGAATTTAAAGGTAAAGCCAATAGTACTATCTTCACTCGTGTGAATCCTGGTAGCCCAGTGCGGAAATTGATTTTGGTAGGCTTAGGCAAACCAGATGTACTAAAACTCGACACTTTGCGCCGCGCTGCTGCTGCTGTAGCCAGAGTAGCAAAAAAGCAAAAAAGCAAAATTTTGGGATTTAGTTTCCCATTGTGGAATAACGATCCAGCCGCAAGTGCCCAAGCGATCGCAGAAGGTATAGAATTAGCGCTTTACCAAGATATTCGCTTTAAATCAGAACCAGAAGATAAAGGTTCTCAAATAGAAACCGTAGATTTACTAGGATTCGGTGGACAAGAAGCAGCCATCACCCGCGCCAATCAAATTGTGTCAGGCGTAAACTTGGCACGGCAATTAGTAGCAGCACCAGCTAATGCAGTAACACCAATTACTTTGGCAGAAACTGCTCAAGCGATCGCAAAGGATCACGGTTTACAAGTAGAAATTCTAGAAAAAGAAGACTGTGAAAAGTTGGGTATGGGTGCATTTTTAGGAGTAGCGCAAGCTTCCGAGTTGCCACCTAAATTCATTCACCTGACTTACAAGCCAGAAGGTACACCCAAAAAGAAATTAGCAATTATTGGCAAAGGTGTAACTTTCGATTCCGGTGGACTGAATATCAAAGGTGCTGGTAGCGGCATCGAAACCATGAAAATTGATATGGGTGGTGCAGCTGCTACCTTGGGCGCGGCAAAAGCAATTGCTCAAATTAAGCCAGATGTTGAGGTTCACTTTATCTCGGCGGTGGCTGAAAACATGATTAGCGGTCGCGCTATGCACCCTGGAGACATTCTCACAGCATCAAACGGCAAAACAATCGAAGTGAACAACACCGACGCTGAGGGGCGTTTAACCTTAGCAGATGCCTTGGTGTTTGCCGACAAATTGGGATTAGATGCGATCGTGGATTTAGCCACCCTAACCGGCGCTAACGTTATTGCCTTGGGTGAAGATATTGCTGGTTTGTACACTCCCGATGATGCTGTAGCTTCCCAGCTAGAGAAAGCTGCCCAAACTTCAGGGGAAAAGATTTGGCGGATGCCAATGGAAGAAAAATATTTTGAAGGGCTAAAGTCTGGCATTGCGGACATGAAAAATACTGGCCCGCGTCCAGGTGGTTCTATTACCGCCGCCCTTTTCCTGAAGCAATTCGTCAAAGAGACACCTTGGGCGCACTTAGATATTGCTGGGCCAGTATGGACAGATAAAGAAAATGGCTACAACGGCGCTGGGGCAACCGGCTACGGCGTTCGAACGCTAGTTAACTGGGTGCTGGGGACTGGAGAGTAAGGAGTAGAGGGAGCAGGGGAAGATGAGGGGGATGAGGGAGCAGGGGAGACAAGGGGACAAGAGTAGAACTTGAAACAAGTCTTTCCCCTTGTCTCTAATTCTCCTTGTCCCCAAGTCCTCTTGGGCCAATGCCCAATGCCCAAATTCGTGCTATCTTGAGCTTGCCAGCAAAAATTGTTGCAATAGTAACAGAAATAACTTGGCAGTCAGAAAGTTAAGCTTTTTCGGCAAAGCCATCTGGTAAAATTTGTAAGGTTTCTAAAAGCTCTGAGCAATGGGATCGACTCGCGTACGGATCGCAATTGACGCAATGGGAGGGGATCACGCACCCGGTGAAATCGTTGCTGGCGCACTGCGAGCAAAGGAAGAATTGGGTGTAGATGTATTACTTGTTGGTGATCCCCAACAAATAGAAGCTGCCTTGCCGCCAAAAACGAATTTAGGGCAGGTGGAGATCGTTCCTGCTGAGGAAGCGATCGCTATGGATGAGGAGCCTTTAAATGCAGTTAGACGCAAACGCAAGGCTTCTATCAATGTGGCGATGGATTTAGTCAAGCAGCAAAAGGCAGATGCCGTATTTTCTGCTGGCCACTCTGGGGCAGCTATGGCATCAGCTTTACTCCGCTTAGGACGATTGCCGGGAATTGACCGCCCAGCAATAGGGACTGTTTTTCCAACAATTATTGCTGGTAAGCCAGTACTGGTACTTGATGTCGGCGCGAATGTAGATTGCCGTCCTAAATTTCTAGAGCAGTTTGCTGTCATGGGATCGGCTTACAGTCAATATGTTTTGGGTACAACCGAACCTAAAGTGGGTTTGTTGAATATCGGTGAAGAAGACTCTAAGGGTAATGATGCAGTCGTCCGCGCCCACCAACTGCTCCGCGAAAATTCCCAAATTAATTTTATTGGCAATGCCGAAGGGCGTGATGTACTTTCCGGTCGCTTTGATGTGATTGTTTGTGATGGCTTTGTCGGCAATGTATTATTAAAATTCGCCGAAGCAGTGGGAGAAGTGATTCTGCAAATTCTGCGGGAAGAATTACCCCAAGGATTGCACGGTCAAATCGGTTCAGCGCTCTTAAAACCAAACCTAAAGCGGATTAAGCAGCGAATGGATCACGCAGAACACGGCGGCGCTTTGCTGTTAGGCGTGGCAGGAGTCTGTTTTATCGGTCACGGTAGCTCACAAGCTCCTTCAATTTTTAATGCAATTCGCATGGCCAAAGAAGCCGTTGACAACCAGGTACTACAACGAATTCAGTCCCAATATATCCTAGAGCGCGAGAGCGGTTAGTCATTAGTCATTAGTCATTAGTCATTAGGCATTAGTCATTAGTCATTAGTCATTAGTTACGAGCAACAAAGGACAATTGACAATTGACAAATGACAAGAGACACAAAAGACAAGGACAAGGGACAAAAGACAAAAAGCTGATAGCTCAGGAGATTAGGAGTGCAAAACTTAGGCGTAGCAATTACCGGAAGTGGCTCGGCAGTACCAGCAACTTCCCTACACAACCAGGTATTGAGTGAAGTAGTTGAAACATCAGATGAGTGGATTGCCACAAGAACGGGAATTCGTCAACGACGGTTAGCCGTGCCATCTGAGTCCTTGAGTGACCTCGCTACTGCTGCCAGCAGTCAAGCGATCGCAGCTTCGGGAATTAAACCAGAAGACTTAGACCTGATTCTGCTAGCAACTTCCACCCCTGATGATTTGTTTGGTACTGCTTGTAAAGTACAGGCTCAATTAGGAGCCACCAATGCAGTAGCCTTTGATTTGACTGCTGCCTGCTCTGGCTTTGTATTTGGTTTAGTTACAGCAGCCCAATACATTAGAACAGGTGTCTATAAAAACGTCCTGTTAATAGGTGCAGATATCCTCTCTCGCTGGGTAGATTGGGAAGATCGGCGCACTTGTGTATTATTTGGCGATGGTGCAGGGGCAGTAGTATTACAAGCTGACAAAAGTGATCGCTTATTAGGATTTGCCCTTAAAAGTGATGGTACTCAAAACCATCATCTCAACCTCGCTTATGCAGGCACTTCCCAAGAATTGCTTCCCGGTGTAAATATCACTAAAGGCACTTATCAACCTATTACTATGAACGGCAAAGAAGTCTACCGCTTTGCTGTGCAAAAAGTGCCAGAAATCATAGATAAAGCCTTATTTCAAGCCAACCTCAGCGTTGACCAAATAGATTGGCTGTTGTTGCATCAAGCCAATCAGCGAATTATTGATGCTGTTGCCCAACGCCTGAATATCCCAGAACATAAAGTTATAAGTAATCTCGCCCAGTACGGCAATACCTCTGCTGCTTCCATTCCCTTAGCTTTAGATGAAGCGGTACGACAAGGTAAAATTAAACCTAATGACATCGTTGCTACATCCGGGTTTGGTGCCGGTCTAACCTGGGGCGCGGCAATTTTTCAATGGGGAAGGTGAATATTTTGTCCTTTGTCATTAGTCATTTGTCCTTTGTTAATGACCAATGACCAATGACCAATGACCAATGACCAATGACTATTGACTATTGACCAATGACTAAAACTGCATGGGTGTTTTCTGGACAAGGTTCTCAAGTATTGGGAATGGGAATAGACTTATTAGATATACCATCTGCTAAAGACAAATTTGCCCAAGCTGAGGAAATTTTGGGCTGGTCTGTAACAGATATCTGTCAAAACGAAGAAGCAAAGTTATCACAGACGCTATACACTCAGCCAAGTCTTTATGTAGTAGAAAGCATTCTTGCTGACCTTCTGCGAGAACGAGGACACCAGCCAGACTTAGTTGCTGGCCACAGTTTAGGAGAATATTCTGCCCTTTATGTAGCGGGTGTCTTTGAGTGGTCGGCTGGTTTATATCTAGTAAAGCGCCGTGCAGAACTCATGGATAGTGCTGTCGGTGGAATGATGGCGGCTTTGATGAACTTTGACCGCGAACAGTTGGAAAAAGCCATTGCCGAAACGCCTGATGTAGTACTAGCAAATGACAATAGTTCGGCTCAGGTGGTAATTTCAGGCACGACTGAGGCTGTACAAGCAATAATGACTCAAGTCAAAGCCAAGCGTGCTATTCCCTTAAAAGTTTCTGGAGCATTTCATTCACATTTAATCGCACCAGCTGCTGCGGAATTCCAAGACATTTTAGAATCTGTGGAATTTCAACCAGCTACTGTGCCAGTGTTGTCTAATGTAGAACCAATTCCATCTATTGATGCCGAGATTTTAAAGCAACGCCTGAATAAACAAATGACTGGTTCTGTAAGATGGCGAGAAATTTCTCTGCAATTACCAGCCAATGGCATCGAGCAAGTAGTAGAAATTGGCCCTGGTAAAGTGCTAACTGGTTTAATCAAACGTAGTAGCCCCGATTTAATATTAAAAAATATCCAGAGTGTTGCTGATTTACCAAACAGAATTTAGTAGTTAAGAATCAAAATTCAGAATTAATTCTGACCGATAAAGCGGATAGCGCAACGGTAGCGAGTTCCACGTACCCTTACGGCAATTTTGCTACGCACAGCGTTTCTAAAAAGTTTTCCAGATGAGCGAAGTAATTCATATCTACTGCTTTTTTGGGTTTGCTCTGGGCCTGGCGATCGCGTATGCTAAATTCAGTCTGATTTGAATTACCTTCTGTGGACAGAAACCGCGAACCGTTTATCAGTCTGGCACTTTACCACGCCTTTAAATGGTCGGTCGTCAGCCCCATGCTTCACGCTTACTTTCGGGGCCAGATTTATGGTACGGAAAATGTCCCCCAATCAGGACCGTTGCTGGTAGTGAGTAATCACGCTAGTTATTTTGACCCGCCAATTGTCTCCAACTGTGTACGTCGTCCAGTGGCATACATGGCTAAGGAAGAGTTATTTAATATCCCAGTTTTGGCGCAAGCGATTAAACTGTATGGCGCTTACCCAGTGAGTCGGGGAAATGCCGATCGCAATGCCATCCGTTCCGCCCTAGAATATCTTAATAACGGTTGGGCTGTCGGTGTTTTCTTGCAAGGTACTCGCACCTCAAATGGCCGAATTACAGACCCCAAGAGAGGAGCACTGCTACTAGCGGCAAAAGCAAAAGCCCCAATATTGCCGGTGAGTGTCTGGGGTACTGAGGAGATTTTACAAAAAGGATCGTCCCTACCTCGCGCAGTTCCCATCACTGTGAGAATTGGGAACTTGATTGATGCTCCTAGTTCCAGTAATAAAGAGGAATTGGAAGCATTGACACAAAAGTGTGCCACGGTAATTAACGATATGCATGATTTAGGAAGATGAGTTAAACAAGCAAGAGATATATGCTTTAGGGTGGTAGCGATCGCGCCTTAGCCTCTGTATGTTTAATGTCAATGTGCTCTAGCAATGAAGTGAGACTTTGTGCTTAAATGCAGCTGCTAGGCAAATCTACCACCAATCTCACCTTAAACAGCATATGAGCGGCTTTGAAGCCAAGAATTTTTGGGAGCGATTAAATAATCTGGCGTTAGTCCGCTTTTTGCTTTTGGTTGCTTCTGGCTGGGCAATTGTACAGCTTTTAGCTTACTTTGAAGCGGTCATTGTTATTTTCACCTTTGCTGCAATTTTGGCTTTTTTACTCAGTTATCCTGTACAATGGCTGCGGCGTTTTTTGCCCCACGGTGTAGCTGTTATTGTCGTTTTCTTACTCAGTATTGTGATTATAGGCGGTCTGATCATTACCGTCGGCTTAACGGTTTTATCTCAAGGACAACAATTAATTGATAGTATCACTGCGTTTTTAAATTCTTTAGTACCTTTATTAGAGAGACTAGAAGGATTTTTGCGAGGTCGTAATTTACAGATAGATTTAAGTTTCATTGAAGAACAACTGCGGAATCAAGCTGTATCTAGCCTTGTTACTAGCTTGGCTATTTTGCAAGGATTTATGACGAACTTTCTTACATTTATATTGATTGCAGTTGTGGCTTTTTTTATGTTATTGGATGGAGACAAGCTGTGGAATCTTACCATAAAAATAGTACCAAAACATCGGCGGAATAGATTTACAAATATAATCAGACGCTCCTTTCTCGGATTTTTTAGAGGTCAGTTGTTATTAAGTGCATTTCTCACAAGTACGACTTTTTTAGTTTTTTTAATATTAAAAGTACCTTTTGCTTTGATATTGTCAGTGATAGTCGGAATTCTTGATATCATTCCTGGCATAGGAGCAACATTAGGAGTAAGCACAGTTAGTTTAGTTGTCTTGTCTCAAGGTGTTTGGTTAGCATTGAAAGTCTTAATAGCTTGTATTGTCCTCCAGCAGATACAAGACAACTTGATTGCGCCTCGGATTATGCAAGATGCGCTCAATCTTAATCCTGTAGTAGTATTCTTTGCTTTGCTAGTAGGGGCTAAAGTAGCAGGATTATTAGGTGTTTTTATATCTATTCCTATAGCTGGAGTAATTGTATCTTTATTTGAAATTGATGAAATGAAATCAGAAGTTTAGTAATTGGTCATTTGTTAGGAAGTACCTTTTAGTTAATAATGTGAAAATAGCCATCTATAAATAAACATTGGGGAATGATGTCGGATTTAAGAGCGGAATTAACGGAAATTTTGGATGAGGCAGAGTGGGAGTGGCTAATTCCTCATGTACAAAGAGATGCAGTAATTTTGGTGGCACTTGAGCTAAACTTGGTGGATGTTGGAGTAGCGATCGCCAGTGATAACATACCATCAGTAGAACAGTGGATTGATCAACAATTGATTGTCAAACCCACTACAGTACAGGTAGGAGAATGGAATGGCAATCGCACTAAGCGATTTAATACTCTCATCGTTCAGCCTTACGTTCTGGCGCAAGAAATAGTCGCTAGTTAATCAGTTTCTGTAGCGTTTTCGATCAGAGTTGGTGTTGTGATAGTTTCTAAGGAAAGATGGCTTTTTGTGTCACTTATTACTTGGTTATTGCCACGCACTAACTGGCTGATTTGACCAATTAATTCGCCTAGTTTGCCTTCGTCAAGTAAGGTGTTGATTAAGGAAAGTCCACTGGTAGATAATAGTAATTTGTTAATATCTTGGCTGCCACTACTACCGTTTGCACCAGGAAATGAATAGATCCGAGTATCTCCTAAAACTCCTGGTTGTGGTGCTAAAGCGGTGACAATCTCTGGTAGTTTATCGGCTAGCTCTGGCCAAATTGAGGTAATAATTTTGGCAGTGAGATTGGCGTTACTAATAGAATTTTCGGCAGCAATTTTTGCTTGAATACCTTCTGCTTCTGCTAAAACTTTATCGCGGTTAGCTGCTGCTAGAGTGCGAATTGCTTCAGCTTCTAATTCTGCTGCTTGTTGGGCGATTTCTGCTTGGCGGCGACGGCGGAAAGCATCGATTTCCACAACGTTGCGATCGCCAATACTCCGTTCTTCGGCTTCTCGTTCCGCAGCAATTACCGATAGGCGTTTGTTACGTTCGGCTTTTTCAACCTCACCTGCTGTCTTAACTGATTCCTCAGCTTTGGCTTGTTGTGCTTGTGCAACAAAGCTTTCACGCTTTTTATTAGCAATAGCGATCGCTACATCTTCTTGAGCTAGCTTGGCCACTCGTTCTGACTCAGCTATATGCACTTGTGCTTGTAACTTTCCAGATTCTACACTTTGTTCACGTAAAATCTCTGCAAGCTCAGATTCTTGTTTTTGCAGTGCTTGTGCTACCTTTAGCTGTTTATTGCGTTCTTCTAGAGAAATATCAGCTTCAATTTGGCTTTGCTGCACCGATAATTTTTTGCGAATTTCTTCTTCTTCAATTGATTTTTCTTGCAAAATTTTGCTACGGCGTACTGTTGCAGCTTCTCTGTCTTTGGATTCTTGAATTTCGCGCTCTTTCTGTGCTTTTTGCGCTTCTACTTGGAATTTTTGCTCCAATTTAGCGCTTTCCTGCTCTTGGGCAATTTGTAGCGATCGCTTTTGAGCATCCAATTCTTTTTGCTCAATTGTCACTTGTGCTGCTAACTCTACTTCCCGTTTTTGTTGAATTGAGCGCTGAATAATTTCTGTTCGCAAACGCACACCTTGAGCATCAAAGAAGTTATCTGGATCGTAGGTAACACTTTCTAATATTTCTGAAATAGCAATGTTATTTAGAGTTAATCCCACTTTTTTCAAATCGGTACCAACTAAGTTCAACACCTCCTGAGCAAACCCTAATTTATCAGAATCTATTTCCGCTAAATCCTTAGTTTTAGCTGCCGCCCTAATTGCATCATCTGCTCGTTTTTCTAAAGCATTTTTAATATCTTCAGGAGTAATTTTACTGCCATTTTGAGATAGTCTAGCGGCTGCTGTTAAAACATCGTCTTCCGAGGCATTAATACATACATAAAAAGTAACTCGAATATCTGCTCGTAAATAATCCTTAGTACGAACAGCAAGTTTACCAGTGCGTTCCACATCAATGGAAATTTCTCGCAGAGGTACGCGAGTTAGCTGATGAAATCCCGGTAGAACAATACAACCTCCATAGAGAATTACCGATTTCTTTTTGATAAAAAGACCCCCAGTTCTCACAAAAGCCTCGTTGTTGGGTGTCACTACATAAACCCGTGTATAAGCAAATAAGCTAAATAGGAGTAATAAAACTAAAGCAGCAATAACTCCAGGAAATACTAATCCCCCGTTAATTTGGGCAATAGTCGGTTGGATTGTGACTGGAAGGGTTTGGGAAATTAATGTTGTTTGCTTTTGTTGTAGTTGCAAATTAGTTTGCGGAGCTTCAGCTATTGTGGCACTCGGTAAAGACTGGATAAAAGTTAACCAAAAAAGCATATTTTTTTCCTTTAAATAAGTTTAATTTATTTGAGACAAGTTAGTTAACCATTGTTCTTGATCAGGACTATCTTTGGCAATAACTACGTAAATTTGTGCTTTATGTTCAATGACTAAAACTTTTTCTCCTCGTTGTGGAGCAATAGTTGCCCAGTCTGGTATCACAGCACTAACTGTTAATAGATTGCGCTTTGTATCCAGTACATCTACTTGTCCGATTCTGCCTTGATTGCCAATAGGAATGTAAGCAGACGTAACAATACCAACGCAACCTATTAAGCGATCGCTACTTGCATCCTCGCCAAACTCGGCAAAAATTTTGCCAATTGGCCGCGCTATTAATCCTCCCATCAATAGGCTGATTATCATCGAAAAAAATAATATTGTAAGCCCGAATAAACTGTTAACTTTATTATTAATAATGCCACCAAACCAAACATTCAACATCCAGCCGAAAACGCCCCAGAGACTCAAATCTGTTGCCAGTAACAATATAAGTGGAGCTTTACCAATACCTGCCCATCCCAGGAATTGTCCAAAACTCAATTCGTTATTCGTATCTGCATCAACGTCGGCATCAACGTCTGCATCAATATCTTCTCCTCCCCCGCCAGAAATTATCATAAACAAGAACAGCAAGACTCCCATCCCTATAAATATCCAATAGGGCAAGTTGGCTGGGCTGAACAGCATAATATTTCGTAAATTATATGTGCTGGTACTTTTATAGCATCTAAGTCTATTTAAATCTATGTTAATACTACAATATTAATACAAAAACTTACATGCTTTATCCTATGAGTATTTGTCTATAAAATATCTATAATTTTTATTTAAAATAAAATATAATTATTAAGCAATGATTCACTAAATGAAGTAAATCAAAAATTATTTGATTACCGAAAAACTTCTATTTTTTTACAATATAGCCGCATTACATGGTTATATGAAGTCAACAAAAATATTTAATTTTAGACTAAGACGGCATTTCGTGTAGCATAAAATACATAAGTGTACAAGACGTGGAGGTAACAGAGGGGAAATATACCTCTTGACTATTGATTAAACCAAAATTTTCTCCTTTAAGATTTATCCATCTAGGAGCTAGAATTGTTACGATAATTTCAGATTAGATGTTGAAACCTTGATCCAATCTGAAACCTTAGAACTATTAGAATGGCATCGCCTCTGCCAGCACCTTGCCACCTTTGCGGCAACTAAGCTGGGGGCGACAGCTGCGCGTCATCTGAAAATACCCGATTCTCAGATCCAAAGCGAACAGTTATTAGAGCAAACCAAAGAAGTTTACCAACTGGAAACTCGCCTGACTACGGGACTGTCATTTGAAGGAATTCAAGATATTGGCGATTCCCTAGAACGGGCAGAACGCAGTGGAGTTTTGGCAGGGGATGAACTGTTAGGGATCGCCACCACCCTCGCTGGTGCTAGAAGTTTGCGCCGTGTCATCGACAATCAGGAAGATTTGCCGATATTGACTGAGTTGGTTGCCGATTTGCGGACTTATCCAGAACTAGAGCAAGAAATTCACCGATGTATTGATGAACGGGCCCAGGTAACTGACCGCGCGAGTCAAAAACTGGGAGAAATTCGCACAGATTTGCGGCGATTACGCAGCCAAATTACTCAAAAGCTGCAAAATATCTTACAGGCAAAATCTGGAGCAGTTCAAGAACAGCTAATTACCCAACGGGGCGATCGCTTTGTCATCCCGGTAAAAGCACCCCAAAAAGATGCCATCCCCGGTATTGTCCACGATACCTCTACTAGCGGTGCTACCCTGTACGTGGAACCGAATTCAGTAGTGCCTTTAGGCAACCAACTGCGGCAGATCATTAGAAGAGAGCAAGCGGAAGAAGAAGCGATTCGCCGCGTTTTGACAGAACAGGTAGCCGCAGTCAAACCAGATTTGGAGAGGTTGTTAGCGATCGCTACTACTTTGGATTTGGCAACCGCTAGATCACGGTATAGCTACTGGCTAGGAGCGAATCCCCCGCGATTTATCCGGCGAGAAGACAATGAAATCATTACCCTGCGGAATCTACGACATCCATTGTTAGTGTGGCAACAGCAGCACGAACAAGGGCAACCAGTAGTTCCTGTAGATTTGTTGATAAACCCGCTAATTCGGGTAGTGACGATTACCGGGCCAAACACTGGCGGTAAAACTGTAACCCTAAAAACTTTAGGTTTAGCAGCATTGATGGCCAAAGTGGGTTTATTTGTCCCCGCCCGCGAACCAGTAGAAATACCTTGGTTTGATAAAGTGCTGGCAGATATTGGCGATGAACAATCCTTACAGCAAAGTTTATCCACATTCTCTGGACATATCCGCCGGATTAGTCGCATTTTAGAAGCATTAGACAATGGGAAAGCAGAGAATCTAGACTATTCCCCACTCCCCACTCCCCACTCCCTAGTCTTACTCGATGAAGTCGGCGCCGGAACCGATCCAGTTGAAGGTAGCGCCTTAGCGATCGCCTTGTTGCAATATCTAGCCAACCATGCCCAGCTAACGATCGCCACCACTCACTTCGGGGAATTGAAAGCCCTAAAATACGAAGATGAGCGGTTTGAAAATGCCTCTGTAGAATTTGACGAAAGTACTCTCTCGCCTACTTACCGTCTGCTGTGGGGCATTCCCGGACGTTCTAATGCCTTAACCATTGCCCTGCGCTTGGGATTAAAGCCAGAAGTGGTACAAGAGGCGAAAACTCAAGTTGGAGAGGCTACAGATGAAGTTAACCAGGTGATCGCAGGCTTAGAAGCGCAACGCCGCAGCCAGGAAACCAAAGCGGCTGAAGCCCAAAGTTTGTTGCAGCAAGCGGAACGTTTATACAAAGAAGTATCCGCAAAAGCCGCAAGTTTGGAGGAGAGGGAAAGTAGTTTACGGGCTTCACAGGAGATAGCAGTCAAAGAAGCGATCGCCCAAGCAAAAGGTGAAATTGCCCAAGTGATTCGCCGTTTGCAGAAAGGTACGCCCACAGCCCAAGAGGCCCAGCAAGCAACCAATGCTTTAAATCAAATTGGCCAACAATATCAGCCAGCAACGCCAGCAAAACCAAAAGCTGGATTTATGCCCAAAGTAGGCGATCGCGTCCGCATTCCAAAATTAGGACAGATAGCAGATGTGATCACCACCCCGGATCAAGATGGGGAGTTAAGTGTTCGCTTTGGGCTAATGAAGATGACGGTGAAGTTGCAAGACGTAGAATCTCTAGATGGTCAAAAACCCGAACCAATCGTCAAACCCAAACCAGCCCCAGCAGCAGTAACGCCACCTCCGCAAAGTGTCCCAGAAATTCGCACCTCGCAAAACACTATTGATTTGCGCGGTAAACGGGTGGCTGATGCGGAATACATTTTAGATAAAGCCATCTCGGAAGCTACAGGCCCAGTCTGGATTATTCACGGGTATGGTACTGGCAAACTGCGACAAGGAGTTCACGCATTCTTGCAACAGCATCCCAGAGTTAACAAGTACGAACCAGCAGAACAAGCAGATGGTGGCACCGGTATTACCGTTGCTCACATTAAATAAAGAGGAGGAATGCTATGTTACTTGAACTCAATCAACTAATTGTTAAAGCCGATCATCAGTTGTTGATTAAAGATATCTCCTGGCCGGCATACAAACGAATTTTAGCAGAATTAGGAGACAATCGCAGTTCGCGGATAGGTTACAGTCAAGGGATCCTGGAAATAATGGCTCCATTGCCAGAACATGAAGTAGCTAAAGTTATTATTGGGGATTTGGTAAAAGTTTTATTAGAAGAACTCGATCTGGAATTTTGGAGTTTAGGCTCTACGACTTTTGATAAGGAAAGTATGGATGCTGGGGTAGAACCCGATGCATTCAAAACAATAGTTTATTTATACTCTTGTACGGAACTAGCAGCGAAAGCCGGGTAAACCTTAACTAGAATTGATACTTTTCTACTTTGTCGAAAATAAATTTTCATCTAGAGTAGGACAAAGATACCTGCTGTTTACCACATAAAAAAGCTAGATGAAGCCTCTGGCTCAGAGCTATGGGAAACCAAGCTTGATTCTTAAGAGTCTGGTTTCAAAATGGGTAACAGCAACATCCTCTATCAGCTTGATCACCTATGCTAAAAGTTATGCACTCGGCCGCCAACTCAGCCACTCCAAATTCACAGTGGGAGGATTTAATCAAGCTTCCAGCCCCAAACACAGTTCAATGGGACAATATCAAAACCCAATTAGACTTGGTGCTATTGGCGCTAGAAACCTTAACTGGCATTGGTTCAGAGGCTATGCTTTCGGCGGCAACTGATCTGAATTTAGAGTCAAGAGTGCCAGACCGCGTAGCTTTATGGCGACTCCGCCAATCAAATCCCCTACGCAAAGGTCAAGGAGGGCGAAAAAAGCTAGATGTCGAAGAAGCGCGATCGCTTGTTCTGATCATCTGCTACCTAGCCAAACAGCACCAGGAATTGATTCGCCGCGCCGTCGGTCTGTTGGAACAAATGGCAGAAAATAACCGGGAACCTCACCAAGCTGCTTTACTTGGAGATTATATTGATGCTTTTTGCAACACCTACCAAGAGCGGATGGAAGAGGACGAGCAAATCTCAACGGATTTACTAACCAACCTGGCATTAAAACTGCTTGTAGATTTACTTTTTTACAGTGCTCCTGGTGGGCATCGCCGTCTCTGGCTAGCACTTATAGATCGTTCTACAAAATTTTAGATTTGAAATTTGAAATTCCTCAACCAAAATTCGCTTGTGATTTGTTTGCTAGATTAGGAAATCCTTTGGATGGTCGTGAGCTTTTTGGGCGATGCACTATCACCTGGATTTCTCCTTACATAACGGAAAGAACCTGACAAAATTCTGAGTGGAGGAATCCACCGTTTCAGCTTTTCTTTGCAAGCAACTAGCTCAAATTTTTGCAAAATCCCAAATAGTCTTCCTCGCCGTTCCTGTTATGCCTCTATCAAATTCTGTTATTCGTTGCTACACACCCCCTACTTGCACGCTAGAAGTATTCGCGCAAAGCTCACCTTTATCCCGTTGGATGGGGAAAACCGTCCTCAAGCATCTAAGCTTTGAGCTACGTTTTGATGATCCCCGACTCCCAGAAGAACAAAGAGTTCCAATTCGGGGCGATCGCGAACAACTCGAAGCTTTATGTGATGCAGTTACAAGCTACGTACAGCAATTCCTCCAACAGTCTCCAGAAAGCTTTTGCGTCAGTTTCTCCGACACCCAGGAGTCAAGCACAGCATTAGGTGAGCCGGAATTAAAATCCTCTATAAAAACATTAAATTCCTTTAGTACCCAGATTCCTGGGGGAAATATCCGTTTAGAACCAAGTAGCCATTTAACTCACAATTTATTTCTCGGTTCTCTCGCCAACCACTCATCCGGCCCCGTAATTCAACTCAGTCTGCTGCAACTATTCGATTTGGCCAGTGCTTTAGATGAATACTCAACTGATGTCATGGCACTCCCAACTCTCAACAGCACTTCGACTCTAAGGTTCCCTGCTTGGGCACCTGTTGCCGCAGTATTAGTATTAGGTGTAGGTTTATTACCACTTACTTGGCAATATGCTAACAACATTAGACAAAACCAACAGCAGACAGCTAAAACAGCAGATCCAGAAGCGGTAAAGACTGCTCTAGAACCTTCAACCTCACTAGGCTTTCCTACGCCTGAACCTGGACTGACTACTCCATCAGATAATTTGTTAGGTTCTACCCCTCCACTTTCCACATCCAGTTTGCCCCAAGCACCTCTAACATCCCCTAGTTCCAGTTTATCTATACCACAACCTCCAAATAATGCACTGACAATACCTCAGGGGACGACTGCAAGCCTTCCTACTAATCCTGCGATCGCACCACGCAGCAAAATCCCAGGCCAAGAAATTGCCATATTACCAAATCTTGGACAGAACCCTACAGGGTCAAGTCCCCAAGCTGGTGCTCTCCCTCAGCTGCGGAATTTGCCACCCAGACTATCTTCTAGTACAAGCAGCTTACCAACTAATATCTCACCAGTCCCCCCGTCTATTGGCACTATACCCAATAGTGGCAATACTTCTACCCAGCCCTCCTCACTAACCTCACAACAGCTAGAGCAAAGACCACTAACTTCACAACAGTTAGAGGAAAGAATCAATTCCCTACAGCCACCTTCTCCCGGAGAAAAACCTGCTTCACAACTTTCTTCCTCTAGAACTGCGGATAATAATCCCTTTATCGATCAATTAGGGGACGGACGCAAAACCCCTACATCCAGAGAAGTGGCTACTGGTACATTATTTGATACACCTCAAGTAGTGGAAGCCAGAGAATACTTGAAAAAGCGTTGGCAACCACCCACTGGACTAGGACAAACATTAGAGTACAGTTTGATAGTCAGTGTTGACGGCACAGTGGAACGAATTTTTCCCCTTAATAAAGCAGCAAGAGAATTCGTTGATAATGCTGGGATGCCTGAAGTTGGTAAACCTTTTGTTTCCGCCAATACACGCGGACAAAATGTCAGAATTCGAGTTGTTCTTAGCCCTGATGGCAAGGTACAGACTTTTCCAGATGAATAAATCAGTAAATTAATCCGTTTAATCTGAGATATTGCACTAGTACACCACGGCGTATATAGAACAACCATTTAAAATCTCTAAAGAGCTTATTCCATAACACTTTTGACTTTTGACTTCCGCCTTGCGGTACTAGTCCTAACAACCGCCGAGTAATTCATTACTCGGCTAATAGCTAAAGTTGTCTTTAGACGACTAGTAATCGCCCAAGCACTACTTAAGTCGACTTGGGCAATTAACCTTGTACTTCGAGAAGCGTGCTAGTTGGCTTATCGAAAATACTGAAAAATTTTAGCTTAATGCCACTTGTAAAAGTGGTACAAACCTTATGCCACTTTTGATTTACTCCAATTGCTCTTGAGCTTGATTTTTGGAGTCCAGTTACCAAACTGGTCTTACTATTGATACCAGTAAACCTACCACTTAATACAATCACTGATAACACCAATTCTCCAAAATTAAACTATAGATACAAGTCTGGAAACCTAGATTAAATCTTACGCCTCTTAATTACAAGTTACGAATTGGTATAAATCACTCATTTTAAAGGTAGGAAATATGCAAACAATTGGTACTCAAAAAGACAGTTCAGCTTGGGTTATTCAAACTTGGGCAGCTTTTGTGATTTCTATTTCTATGACCACCTTCGGTATTGTAAATTTACCTGTAAATAGCTGGGTGAAAGGCTTTATGGGTATGGGTTTGGCTTTTTCTGTTGGCTCAACTTTTACATTGGCAAAAACTACTAGAGACTTGCACGAAACAAGAAGATTAACCGCTAGGTTAGACGAAGCGAAAGTAGAAAAATTGCTTTCACAACATGATCCTCTAAATTTAAAATGAAGTTAGCCATACTAATTTTGGATTAAAAGGCTTTACTAAAAAGCCGTTTTAGCAATATCAAACAATACTACCTTTTCCAATTTGATGTAATCTACACATCAGAAACTAACTAGTATGACGAAAACAAAAGGACTGGTGTATCCAGTCCTTTATTGTATTGATTTAACGTTTTGATCTTAATAACGGGATTTTTTAGTTTTTAACTTTTGCTTTTTACGCCGACGTTCGCTAGCTACAACTGCTTGTTCTACCGGATAACCGATTAAAGGGATTACCTGATATTTGCGATCTTCTTCTAATTTTTTGAGTTCAGTGTAATCAACCCAGTGAATACAATCAACTGGACAAGTGTCAATTGCTTCTTGGATAATTTCCTCAGCATCCCCATCTTGGCGAACCACGCGCGATCGCCCGTAATCTGGTTCAATATAAAAAGTGTTACGCGCAACATGAGCGCAATGCTTGCAACCAATACAGGTGATTTCATCAACATAAACACCATTTTGTCGCAGCAAACCACCCAATTCCGGTTCTAAACCAGAACGTTCTGGGGCATCGCGTAAAAAACCCCCTAATTCTGGCTCCAAACCGGAACGGTTGTCTTCTTGTTCTTCCGGCGACGGCAGAAAATCAGCCATTACGCACTCCAGCGCTGTACTACCAGGCGAATTGAACCATCTTCATTCTTTTGTTGTTCAGAGACTTGAAAACCAACACGAGCGGTTTCTTTGACAACGGTTTGATAAGCATAGCGCTGTGTTACCTGGCGCAAGAATCCGTCCACAGACAGGTTTTGCTGCCAATATTGCAAATCAGCCACTAATTCATATTCCTTGCCATTCCATCTAAAGCCGATGTCGTAGCCATTTTCCTGCTCAATACTAACTTCAGCAGGATGGGTTTGACCGCGATAGCCGCGTACTTCCCGTGGGCCGGGTTTCCAGTCTATGCCCAATTCAGTCAGAGCATCTTTCAAAGAATCAAGGTTACGGATTTGAGTCTTAATTTGGCTAAAGTGTGACATGGTGGTTGTGAATTAATAACGCTAAACTACTGAGAAAACTTACCAATCACTGTAAGTGGTGTGTGTATTCACCACATTAGATTGCTGCACCTTCGCGGCGAAATATTCTGAGGTTGGCTCATGATTAAGTACTTGCCCCAGCTGTGCCTCTATTGCTGCTGTAACTTCAGCGCAAGAATTACCCACAATGCCAGTGACTTTCTCTTGTACCCGACCGTCTGGATAGATTATGAACTCTAATGTCTCCATGCTCTTGGCCAACCACGATAAGTACGCTTAAAATTCTACTGTCTTAGCAGAAGGCTATAAATACAGCCGTAGGAACATTTTTACGTTATATACAAATTTGCCATTTGTTAAATAATGTTCCATCTATCAACATATATATCTCATAATCTTTACAAAACTTATTAATACTATAAGCAGGCACATCAGTATTTAGTTAGTTTCTCTTAACCTCATCAATTAGTCAAGGTAACAACTGAGTTTGCTAAGTAAACTGCAAAAGCCCTAAAAATAAGCATTAGAGGGAATATAGCCAGCAAGAGAATTTACAAAAATATAAAATTTATTGATAAAGCTTATCATTATCATGAAATTTGCCTTATTCTCTTAAGGTTTCCCAAGTAGTTTGGAGTAGCGCGGGCTATGCTGCAAGACCTAGCTGCCCTATACCTCTTGAGTACGCAATAGCAAGTAACCTCTACGTTATAACTGAATCATTAAGTAAAAATACTCCTTTGGATTTATCAAGAAAGGCAGAGAGCAGGAGGCTGAGTTGGAATACTGTCCGACGCTCTCTGCGAGACGCTGCGCGAACGTGGGCTCGCTAACGCTACGCTATCTTTTCTCTGCTGCGAACCATTGCCGAGCTTGCGGTTTAAGACCCCCACCAAATTAAAAATTTGGTGGCTTCTTTTTAGGAGGGGTTTGAATCCTAATAAGTGAAAAGAACCTTCTGTCTTCTTCAAGAACTTATAGAAGGAGCTAGTTGCCAAACCCTGGAATATTCTCTGATAACTTGCCGAGCCGGATCAGAAATAAATATTGTAGCTGTGCAACTCAAGGTTTTTGCACTATTGTAGGCGATCGCTGCCAACACAGAAACTTTGCTTAAGATAAGTAATTATCCAGTGTGTACAATTCTTAAACGCATTATTCAGCAAACATTTCAGCCAAAGTACCTAAAACTGCTTTTTGTTCATCAGAGTCAATCTGACCTAGCTTTTTGACTAATCGATTTTTGTCAACTGTACGAATTTGATCCAAAACAATTTGCCCGTCCTTACCCTGAAACTGACAAGCAATACGAGTCGGATAAGATTGTCCTTTAGTTGTCATCGGAGCAACAATGACCGTGGCAATATATCTGTTCATCTCATCTGGTGAAATTACTACACAGGGTCTTGTTTTTTGAATCTCACTGCCAATCGTTGGGTCGAGGTTAACCAAAAATACATCAAATCGATTGACTACCACTCCCACTCTAGATGCTCCCACTCTGTGGTTACGACATCATCAAGCACTGCATCGTCGTGTTGTTTTGCCATTGTTGCAAATGCTTCTTCCCATCCCTGACGAGATTGAGAGGCTGCACGGACAATTAGGTGAGAATCTTGAATTTCAATTTCCACCTCTTCATCAATACCACTTTGTTCCAGGAGAAGTTTAGGAATGCGAATACCTTGAGAGTTCCCGATTTTAACAATACGGGTTCTAATTGCTGTTCCCATGAGGATATTTGTTATTTATTGTAATTACATTGTGATTACAACAAAGGATTTTGTCAAGAAGCGCTTAGTTTTTCAATAATTTTTAATGCGTAGGCGTAGCCAGCCATAGGCATTGCTCTCCAAATTACCAGATGCGATCGCTTTGTTGGTATATGTTTAATATGCTCCAGCTTACCCTGCTGTGGGCGTAAACTGACAGATTCATAAGTGCGATCATTGCATATGCGTAGCCCGATGAAGGCATCGCGCCGTCCCAAGCAAACTTCGTGGGTTTTGACAACTTTGAGAATAATCTGTGTGTTAGTCTGCATTTTAGCTGTTGGAAACTATCTAGCAACGACTTGAGGCTGTTCATAAGCAGTTACAATTGCCTTGAATTTATCAGCGTACTGATAGATTTCATTGAGGTTATCGATAGAAACTTTATCCGAAACTCTATTGCCATTTACCCCTTTCGAGAAGATTTCTAACTTCTTAGACTTTGATTCATTAAAATACAAACGAACAATGGGTTTCCAAGTATTCCCATCAAGCAGAATATTACAGTAGCTCGCTGTATCTCTGTATGTTATTCTTGCTGGATCTAATACCTGATGTAAAATCGACTTAAGGATGTAATATCCTTCACGCTCGTCATCTGTAAACTCAGGTTGTTTGATAATCGGTTCTGGTTTTATTTCTGGTTCCGGGTTTACAGTCTCGGCTTTCGTTTTTGAACGTTCTGCGGCTTCATCTAAAAGGGTTTCAATTTCCTCACGAATAAATTCTTTAATAGCCCTTTTTGTATATCCAGTAAACTCATTTTTTAATTGCCCTACAAAATTATTACCAGGGCATAACTCTTTGAAAAAATATTTAACAAATTCATCACTGGGCGCTTCAAATTGCTTTCTAAGCAGAGTCTTAATACCACCTACATACTTTAACTCCGAGGCGGCTGTAATAGCTTCATCAATATTAAATGCGGATTTTGTTAATTTACAGAGTTCGCGGATTGCTGACTCATTTAAATTAAGTAGGTCTAATTCCAAAAATGGAGTTTTATCCATTTTATTAGGTTTTTCTAAGTCAGCATATAACTTGTAATTTACCCCATCTGTTAGTATACCAATGCGAACTTCAGTTGCCATAAAATATGCAAATAACTGACTCCATTCACGATCATTTTTAAAATCAGCACCGTAACGTTTGCACTCAATCAGGATTGCTGGTTGACTGTTTTTGAATATTGCATAGTCTAGCTTGTAACTGGTGCTAGCTCCCACATTTGCATCATACTCAGGCATAACTTCATTTGGGTTAAAGGCATCATATCCCAAGATTTGCTGAATAAAAGGCATAATCAGGAAGTGCTTTGTAGCTTCTTCAGTCTTGATACTACTTAATTTTGTAGGGATTGTAGATGCAAAAGCTTTGACTTGATCAACGAAATCCATGATGTGATGCTCCAAGACCTTTATTTATGGCTATGTAGGCTATGAAGTTATAATTCACAAAAAACCTGAATAAATAACAGGAATTGGAGTACAACATTGATGGGGCAACGCATTTTATTTTTATAATGCTTACTGGACAAAGCTTTGAGCCATTATTTAATTTAGTTGCTTAAAATTGAAACCCTTATTGCACAAGGTTTTCAGAATTTAAATGCGTTTGCCCTAACACCACTTATTTACACCCATTGCAGGGATAAACCGTATATGATTTCAGCATCTACCCGCAAGTCGTCAAATTTCAGTGGATTATGGGGTCGAGGATTTTGACCAAGATATAGAAAACTTGCGGGCAATGGGTAGACTGTGATCATTGTCAGTGATACTTCGCCCATCAATAACCTTGCTGCTATTAACCACCTTCATTATTACAACAGCTTTACGGAACAGTCCTAATTCCTGAAGCTGTCTACCAAGAACTGACTGATCGTAACTTTCCAGTTGCAGGTGCAACTGAAGTACAAACTTTTATCTGGATTCAAACTCGTCCAGTTCAAAATCGTATACTGGTTGAAGCATTCAGCAATGAACTGGATATTGGTGAAGCTGAAGCGATCGCTTTAGCCTAGACCAAAGGTGGTATAGCTTTTATAACTACCATCACGCGTAGGCGTAGCCAGCCGTAGGCATCGCTTTAAGGTATATTTGGATTTTTGATGCTATTTCGCGTGAAAATTTACTCAAGCCTAAATCACTCAGCAAGAATTTCTGGTGAAAAAACTGATTTGGTTGGGGAAGAAACTAGGATAATGAAGCATAATTAACCTTTATAGCTAAAAGCTGTAGCCATCAGCCACAAGCTGAGATGGTAAAGTTTGAAGGCTTGTGATTCAACTTAAGTAATTGACTATGAGTACAGCAAATATTTCGTCGGCGATACGCATAGGAGTACTAGGTTTCGGCGGACTCGGACAAGCCGCCGCCAAGGTACTTGCTGCTAAACAGGAAATGATTTTAGTCGCAGCAGCAGATCAAAAAGGTTACGCTTACGCTGCTGAAGGTTTAAATACTCAAGAATGCATTGCAACCTACCAGTCCCAAGGTTCGGTAGGTTATTTGGAGCCAGTTGGTACGTTAACAAATCAAAGTATTCAAGATGTAATTGCAATAGCTCAACCTGTAGATGGTTATTTTCTGGCTTTACCCAACCTACCAAATGATTTTATCCCCTCTGTAGCCAAAGAGTTTATTAAATCTGGTTGGCGTGGGGTGTTAGTGGATGCAATTAAACGCACCACTGCTGTAGAACAATTACTGGCGATGAAAGAAGAACTGCAAGCAGCCGGGATTACCTATATGACAGGCTGTGGTGCTACACCCGGACTGTTAACCGCCGCCGCCGCATTAGCAGCCCAAAGCTACGCCGAAATTCATCAAGTTGAAATTACCTTTGGGGTGGGAATTGCCAACTGGGAAGCTTACCGCGCCACTGTTCGGGAAGATATTGGTCATATGCCTGGTTATACAGTGGAAACCGCTAGGGCGATGACTGACGCAGAAGTAGAAGCACTACTAGATAAAACCAATGGCGTGCTTACCTTGAAGAATATGGAACACGCTGATGATGTCATGCTAGAGGTAGCGGGAATTTGCGATCGCGATCGCGTTACTGTTGGTGGTGTAGTCGATACTCGTAATCCTAAAAAGCCACTCAGCACCAACGTTAAGGTAACAGGGCGCACCTTTGAAGGCAAGATTTCCACCCATACCTTTACTCTGGGAGATGAAACCAGTATGGCAGCCAATGTCTGCGGACCTGCCTTTGGCTATCTCAAAGCTGGTAGACAATTGCACCAACGCGGCATCTATGGAATATTTACTGCTGCCGAAATTATGCCGCAATTTGTTAGGTAATAGTTAAAAGTTAGGAGTTAGGAGTTAGAAGTTAAAAACTTAAACTTGAGACTTAACAATCTCTGGCTTTGTGCAAAATTTGCTATTTAAAACTTTTAACTCCTCACTTTCAACGTTTAACTTATTTAATTCTCTTTATTAACTCCTAATCTTTTTAAGCTGGGGGAATTTCTGAAGAGAAAATATTTGGTAAATTCTCCTCAACTAGTGGAGCTGATGTTTGCATAATAAATGGAAGTTCGGCTCCTATTAGTCCTCGTTGGATGCGTTCTAAAGTATCACTAAAAACAACAAACAGAGGATATATAGTATTAGCTCCCTCACTCAAAATATGACTGTGGCGTAGAGGCATTAACCACTCATAATCATTGTCCAAGAAAACTTGGGTTTGTCGCCAACGTCCTAACAAATCAGAAAAATCTTCGTGAGCACGGTGAATAAAAACTAAAATTTCTGCTCCAGTTTTGATTTTCCACTCTGGATCGCACATCAAAATTGCCACATCACAGGGTAAGCAAATCGTTTGTGGGGCTGTTGTAGCAGTATTGCGAAGACGGACAATTGGCAAGGGAATAGTAATGACACTTTCATCAGGACGGCGCAAACTGGGAATCATCTCTAAGTATGGCCGATATTGTTTTAGTAAGGCGATCGCAGCTAGATGATTGCTGTACTCTGCCAAACTCGCTTCATAGTGAGATTTTTGCACAGTCATAGTTTATTAAATAGTTAGGAATGAGGAGTTAGAAATAAAATTAAGTAGTTAGGAATTAATAATGAAGATGAGAAATAAAGAGTTTAAACTCCTAACTTATAACTCCTAACTCCTAACTTTTAATCCCCTATCCCAACGTTTCAAATACCTTAAACATAGGCAGATACATTGCTAGCAAAATGGTTCCAACCATTCCGCCTAGAACTACAATCATAACTGGTTCCAAAATACTAGTCATTGCTTTTACTGCCTGCTCGACTTCATCTTCATAGAAATCAGCAACTTTCATCAACATTGCATCTAATTCTCCAGTTTCTTCTCCGATACTAATCATCTGAATTGCCATAGCCGGAAAAACGCTATCTTTTTGTAAAGCAATGCTAATCATACCTCCTTGTTGAATCTCCATGCGAACTGCGTCTATGGCATTGGCAATTACTTGATTTCCTGATGTATCTCGGACAATTTCTAAGCAAGTTAAAATTGGTACACCTGAACGAGTCAAAGAACCAAAAGTCCGGCTAAAGCGAGCAACCGAAGATTTTTGAATTAAGTCACCAAACAATGGCAGCTTGAGAGAAAGACGATCAATTGTTATGCGACCAACAGGAGTCTTAGCGTATTGTGTATAGGCAATTCTCAATCCTACAAGAATAGCAATAAGCAGGAAAACCTTCTGACTTCTCAGGAATTGACTAACATCCATCAGGAATTGCGTTAAAGGTGGTAATTCAGTTCCGATTTCTGTAAAAATATTAGCAAAAATAGGAATCAGAAAAATGGTCATACCGAGAAAGATAGCAACTGCTATAAAACCTACAACAGTTGGATAAGACAATGCTGATTTAATTTGGTTTTGTAAGCGGGCAACATCTTCTAACAACTTGGCTAAACGATTCAATACTTCGTCTAGAACACCACCAACTTCGCCAGCTTGAATCATACTCACATATAATCCATCAAAGCAGTCAGGATGCTTCCGCATTGACTCTGAAAGATTCATTCCGCTTTGAACATCGCCACTAATCTCCACAAGAGCTTGTTTCAGTTTAGGATTACTACACTGTTCGGAAAGTACCCCTAAACTTCTAACGATCGCAACTCCCGCATTCATCAAAACGGCAAATTGACGGGAAAAAACGGCTTTGTCTTTCACAGAAACCTTAACTAAGGAAGTCTGAAATTTTTTTAAGTCAAAATTTGTCTGAAATCCTTGAAATTGTTTGAGTTCTTGGACTACAAAACCTTGATCTCTGAGATTAGTACGAGCTTGTACCAAAGATTCAGCAGTAATTTTTTCCGTTCGAGATTTTCCTTGAGAATCCCGAACACGAGCAACGTAGGTTGGCATAAATCAATTAAAAATTCAAAATTCAAAATTCAAAATAGTCAAGGGTTTTTCATCCCCCTCATCTTCCCAGTTTCTTTAATGCGTTCTGGCAGCAGCGCCGGGTTTCGCACCTGCGGCAGCTCCTTGCGGTGTAGAATTACCAATGTGTCAAGGTATTAGCTTTATAGAAAGTAACTCCAACATCTGAAGAAGCTGATAGACCATAACGAGCTAATTCCTCGGTTGTGGGAGTGTAGGGAACACGACATTCAGAACATACACGCCGCACCAAACGTTGAGCTAAAACGCCAATTAGGGAACTAGAAACCATGAAAGGCTCAATTCCCATTTCTCCTAAACGAGCGATCGCACCTGGGGCATCATTGGTATGTAAGGTAGTTAATACTAAGTGACCAGTCAAGGCAGCTTCAATTGCTGTTTTTGCCGTCTCTTTATCCCGCGTTTCAACCACTAGCAGCACATCTGGGTCTTGTCGTAAGAAAGCCCGCAGAGCGGTAGCAAAATCCAGCCCTTTTTCTCGAATCACCTGTACTTGAGTAATCCCTGGCAGACTGTACTCAATTGGGTCTTCCACAGTACTGATATTAATTCCGGGATCATTCTTTTCTGACAGTGCAGAATACAGCGAGGTTGTTTTCCCAGAACCAGTTGGCCCAGTCACCAAAATCAAATCAGACCGAAGGGACGACTTACCATATCCTTGACAATATATAAAGTCTCTGGATCGGTAATTAACTTATCTAATCCCAGCTGGGTTGAAGAGTTATCCAAAATCCGCAGCACCACCTTTTCCCCGTAGCGACTGGGTAAGGTATTTACACGAAAGTCCACCTTACGTCCCTCAAACATCCGCCGGATGCGCCCATCTTGGGGTAAACGTCGTTCGGCAATGTCTAGATTGGAGATGATTTTAAATCGGGCTGTCACCGCCGGAATGATTTTTTTCGGTAGAGGATCAAAAGCTTCACGTAGTACCCCATCCTTCCGAAAGCGAATGCGTAAGTTTTCTTCTTGCGGTTCTATATGAATATCAGAAACGCCCTCATGCAAGGCTTTAGCCAAGATTCTGTTGACTAAGTTGATGACTGAGGCATCCTCTGCACCCTTCATCGCTGCCCCTAGATCAGCCTCCATTTCTTCAGGAGCATCCGAAATATCGAGATTTCCGAGGTTTTCTAAATCCTGATTAATATCTGTAAACTTTTGTTGTTCCAGGTGCTTTTGCTTAACAGCCATTTCATCCAGATATCGGTTGATTAGCTGCTGGTAGTCTTCCTGTGTAATCACCATGCGCTGCAACGCCAAGCCTTGGGGTCGCAAGATCCGGTTCAGATCATCGGAAGCCTCTAGATTATCTGGAGCGACCATCGCCACTAAAACTGAGGGCGGGGTTTGGTCTTCGTGTTTCGATAGTGGTACTAAACGATGGCGACGGCAGATATCCACTGGGATGAGGGTTTCAATCAGGTTCCCCATCATCGTGTTGCCAAGGGAGTTGACTTCCGGATCAAGAAATTCAACACCGTATAGTATTTTAAGTTCAAATAGCTGCTGTTTTTTGTATTGCCTGAGCAACTCAGGTGATAATTCTTGCCCAGTAATTGACTCTAGTACTTCCGTTAAGGGCCTGCCAGATTTGCGGCTTTCAATTAGTGCCTGCCTCATCTGTTCGGTATTGACATAGCCAGATTGCACTAGCTTGTTGCCAAAGGGCGAAAACTCTGTTCTGGTAGTTAGAGCGGTACTGCGCCGTTGTGGTGACGAGTAAGTCATAAATGAGCAATTGATTTGGGGAAACCTCTGCTTAAAGTATTCCCAGGCTGGGAGACAGAATTCTCATGTATCGAAAAAGTCCTGATTCACTGAACTTCTGAGTGGTGGCTTCCGTTGCTCAAATTTCTTGCTAGGTGCTGAGTCAAAAAGAAGTAATAGTAGAGAAAATATAAATTCCTGACTACGTTAAATCAACAAATTTTTAGTTATGGGGATAACCCAAAACTCAAAACATCTGACTCAGCACTGGCTCAACCATAGCTATCCGCTAACAACACTTAGCACTTCCGAAGGAATGACAATATTTGATAAATGGTTAAATTTTAAGTAGTAATTCATTAAAAAACTGACTCATGAATCAGATGAAGGGCAAATCATATTTAGTGCCACTTTTCCAAATTACTTGCTGCTAGAGGTACACTACTCGTTCGGGTTACCGCCTTAGTGGGGTCTACGCTAACGTGTTCACCATTTGCCACAATAAGAGGGCGGTTACATCACTTCTAGGAACTTGTCGGCAATAAAATCAGCCTCAGTTGCAAGTCGTAGATGACGACGGTTGCAAGCTGTGGAAATACACTGCCATAAAAAGCATCTGGAATGAGTAGACAATGATGGATGAAAATAAACAGATAAACAATACAAGCCAGCAATTGGGTGAACCAACAGAGGTAAAGCAAGAAATGAAGAGTGATTCCCAAGCCCAAATTAATTTCAATGAATCTGGTAGCGAGGTTACAGAGCAAGTGGCAGCCCAAACCAATATATCGGGGGAGCCGACTACTTTCAATCCAGAAATTGGTGTCGCTGCATCCGAAAACACTGGAGTGCAAACAGCAGCTTTGGCAGAACTGACTCAACAAATCGAGTCTCTCAAAACGCAACTAGAAGAGCGTAGTACTCAATATATGCGGATTGCCGCAGATTTTGAGAATTATCGGAAACGCACTAGCAAAGAAAAAGAAGAGCTAGAGACGTTGATGAAGCGGAATACGATTCTGGAATTGCTGCCAGTGGTCGATAATTTTGAGCGGGCCCGATCGCACCTCAAACCGCAATCTGATGGTGAAATGACCATGCACAAAAGCTACCAAGGCGTTTACAAACAATTAGTAGATAGCCTGAAGCGCTTGGGTGTATCACCAATGCGTCCTGAAGGTCAAGAATTTGATCCTAACCTGCATGAAGCAGTAATGCGGGAACCTACGGATGAACATCCTGAAGGAACAGTGTTAGAAGAGTTAGTGCGCGGATATTACTTGGGCGATCGCGTGCTACGCCATGCAATGGTCAAAGTAGCTGCTCCAAAGGAAGATACACCTTCTACGGAGCAAGATCAGTCGAGTCCAGCCAACAGTTAAGCTGTAGTCGCTCGTCTCGCTGACCTAAAGTGCCTGGGTTCTAGTAAGGACGAGCATCGCGTACCTAAAACTTGGACAAGGCTTTGGATAACTCTCTGTGTTTCAACTTCTCTTTTACTACCAGCAACAGAGGTTCCACAGACGTTATCCCCTAGCCTTGGTTCGTAGCAAAAAAGTTAGTCCGCGACAGATTACAGCAGAAAAACTCGGTAAAAATACTGGCAAGTATGGGAAAAGTTATTGGGATCGACTTAGGCACTACTAACAGTTGCGTCGCAGTTTTGGAGGGCGGTCAACCACTGGGATGCGGAAAACTTCTTGGGTGAGGAAGTCACTCAGGCAGTGATCACCGTACCAGCATATTTTACAGATGCCCAAAGACAAGCAACTAAAGATGCTGGCACAATTGCTGGACTAGAAGTCCTGCGAATCATCAATGAACCAACGGCTGCGGCTTTAGCTTTCGGATTGGAAAAGCAAGACCAAGAGCAGCTAATTTTAGTATTTGACTTAGGAGGCGGTACTTTTGACGTATCGATCCTGCAACTTGGAGATGGCGTTTTTGAAGTTAAGGCTACTTGTGGTAACAACCACTTGGGTGGAGACGACTTTGATAATGCGATCGTGCTTTGGATGATGGAACGCTTCCAGCAACAAGAGAAAATCGACCTTTCCCACAATAAGATGGCACTGCAACGCCTGCGGGAAGCAGCAGAGAAGGCAAAAATTGAACTCTCCAGCATGATGAATACCTCCATCAACTTGCCGTTTATCACAGCTGATGAAACCGGGCCAAAGCATCTGGAAATGGAACTCAGCCGTTCTAAATTTGAAGAACTGGCACTTAATTTAATTGAAGGTACCATCGAACCAATGATCCAAGCGCTCAAAGATGCGGATCTCAAACCACAAGCCATAGATCGGATTATTTTGGTAGGTGGTTCTACCCGTATTCCCGCAGTCCAAAACGCGCTAATTAAGTTTTTCAATGGCAAAGCTCCCGATCGATCTATCAACCCTGACGAAGCGGTAGCATTGGGAGCGGCTATCCAAGCAGGAGTGTTGGGTGGCGAAGTCGATAATCTCTTACTTTTGGATGTCACCCCCCTGTCCTTGGGAATTGAAACTTTGGGTGAAGTGTTCACCAAAATCATTGAACGCAACACCACAATTCCTACTAGTAAGTCACAAGTTTTTTCCACAGCAGTTGATGGGCAAACCTCGGTAGAAATTCACGTTCTGCAAGGTGAACGGGCAATGTCACGAGATAATAAAAGTCTCGGCAAGTTTCTGTTAGCAGGAATTCCCCCATCTCCCCGTGGTGTGCCGCAAATTGAAGTATCTTTTGAAATCGATGTCAACGGCATCATGAAGGTTTCTGCCCAAGACAAAGGCACAGGTAGAGAACAGAGTATCAGGATTACCAATACAGGTGGTTTGAGTACCAACGAAGTCGAACGGATGCGTCAAGAGGCCGAACTGTTTTTTGAAGAAGATAGAAGACGTAAAGAACTGGTTGAACTCAAAAACCAAGCAGATAATCTGTTGTTCAGTTACGAATCCACCATCAAGGATAATAGCAACTTTATCGGCGACCAGATGAAAACCCTGGCCAGTGAAAAAGTTTCACAACTTCAAGCTGCAATGATCGACTCCAGCATCTCCATAGTGAAATTTAAGCAGCGCTTAGACGACTTTCAACAAACCCTGTTTGCAATTGGTGCCGATGTCTATAACCGGGCTAATAGCCAAAGTGATGAGATTGAAAAGGCTTCAACTAGTCTTTCTACCCCAGAAGTAGACTCACCAATGAATGGCACACTAATACCACAATTCAACTTTGATTTTGACGAAGAAAGTACTGCCCAGGTTGATTATGAGGCGATAGATTAAGGATTGGGCATGGGGCATTGAGCATAGTTATTCTCTATGTCCCCCTTGCCTCCCCTGCCTCCCCTGCTCCCCCTGCTCCCTGCTCCCTGCCGCTTCCCTACTCCCCTAAGTTGCAGAATTTTATTAAGACATTTTAATATATCTAAATATATAGATTATAAATTTAGCGAAGTTTCACAAGACCCTAGCAGTTTGCTAGATTGTAGAAGCAAATTACTGCTAGGCACTATGTCGGTTCAGATGCAATGGAAGTGCATCTGGGTGGTTTTCCACACCTAATGGTGCGGCTAGCCCCTCTGGTTGATGGGCGGGGTTTTCCTCTCCTACGTAGCACAATTGTAAAAGAGACAGCCGACTCGGCAGTGAGAAGTCTGAGCAGAGGCTTCCCCTGCTCATAACTTTTATAGCTTTTGTCGTCTCCCACGAGGAAAGCACCTGTTGCTCAAGATTTGTCGGTGATTTTTGTAAAGGGTAAAGGGTAAAATCAGTTATTAACAAAAATTAATTTTATCTTCTGCCTGACCTCCGGCAAGCCGCCCTTTAAAGGATAGTGTGTTTCTCTTGCATATCTGTAAAGTAAAACCCCTTCCTGTAGGGTAGCAAGTGACCGTGAGTGACGTTCTACTGACTTCTGCTTTCTTCCTTCTAACTTTTACCTTTGCTATATGGCCCGCGACTATTATGAAATCCTGGGTGTCTCTCGTGACACCGACAAAGAAGAAATCAAACAAGCTTATCGCCGTCTAGCCCGGAAGTATCACCCAGATGTGAACAAAGAACCGGGGGCGGAGGATCGGTTTAAAGAAATTAACCGCGCTTATGAGGTACTCTCAGAGCCAGAAACCCGTGCTCGTTATGATCGCTTTGGCCCAGAGGGTGTGTCAGGTGCTGGCGCTGGCTTCCAAGATGTGGGCGATATGGGTGGTTTTGCCGATATCTTTGAAAGCATTTTTAGCGGCTTTGCTGGTGGTATGGGTAATCCCACGCAACAAAGACGGCGCAGTGGACCTGCAAGGGGCGATGACCTGCGGCTAGACCTGAAGTTAGACTTTCGGGAAGCGGTATTTGGCGGGGAAAAAGAAATTCGCATTTCCCATCTAGAAAATTGTGAAGTCTGTAGCGGTTCTGGTGCTAAACCTGGAACCCGCCCTCGGACTTGTTCGACTTGTAGCGGATCGGGTCAAGTCCGCCGTGTGACTAGAACACCTTTTGGCAGTTTCACCCAAGTCTCGACTTGTCCCACCTGTAATGGGACAGGGATGGTAATTGAAGATAAGTGTGATGCGTGTGATGGTAAGGGTGCAAATCAAGTTACAAAGAAACTCAAAATTACCATTCCGGCTGGGGTGGATAATGGCACACGCTTGCGGATTTCTAGTGAAGGAGATGCTGGTCAACGCAGTGGCCCTCCTGGGGATTTGTACGTTTACTTGTTCGTAAATGAGGACGAGGAATTCCAACGGGATGGCATTAATATTCTCTCGGAAATCAAACTTAGCTACCTGCAAGCGATTTTAGGTTGTCGCTTAGAGGTAGATACGGTCGATGGACCAGTAGAACTGATCGTTCCGGCTGGAACCCAGCCCAATACGGTGATGAAGTTGGAAAATCGCGGTGTACCCCGTTTAGGTAATCCTGTTAGTCGAGGGGATCATATGCTGACAGTATTAATTGATATTCCCACCAAGGTCACCCCTGAGGAGAGGGAACTGTTAGAGAAGCTGGCTAAAATTAAGGGAGATCGCACTGGTAAAGGCGGTTTAGAAGGATTCTTGGGAAATTTATTTAAGTAATGCAGCCCTCTTCTCTTTTAACTCCCGATGCTCAACTTGATTTACGCGGCACCCCTTGCCCAATTAATTTTGTGCGGACAAAACTACGTCTGGAAAAAATGCCATTGGGAGGTTTGCTAGAAGTCTGGCTAGACCCTGGTGAGCCGATTGAGCAGGTTCCCGATAGTCTAACAATGTCAGGTTATCAGGTGGAACAGATTACAGACTGTAGTAGTTATTTTTCTCTGTTAGTACGCCGCCCAGATGCTGGCCAATGACAGGGGAAAATTTTGCTGCAACTGGGGTGTTATTGGGTACGGTGCTAGCCGTGCAAGCTAATTTTTACCGAGTACAACTGGATCAAGAGGATGGGGAGATTAGGGAGATGAGGGAGCAAGATTCTCATCTTCCCCATCCCCCTCTCCTGCTCTGTACTCGCCGAACACGCCTGAAAAAAATCGGGCAACAGGTGATGGTAGGCGATCGCGTTGTGGTAGAAGAGCCAGATTGGGCTGGGGGACGGGGAGCGATCGCTGATGTTTTACCCCGCCAAAGTGAATTGGATCGTCCAGCGATCGCCAATGTTAACCAAATCCTATTGGTATTTGCCGTTGCTGATCCGCCTTTGGAACCTTATCAACTGAGTCGGTTTCTGATTAAGGCTGAGTCTACAGGCTTAGATGTACTTTTATGTTTGAATAAAAGTGATTTAATTTCACCCCAGGAACAGCAGCAAATTAGCGATCGCCTTCTTGGTTGGGGCTATGAACCAATATTTATCAGCGTCAAAGATGGTATAAATACTGACCAAACAACCAGATATTTAAGCAGTAAAATTACTGTAATTGCTGGGCCTTCTGGCGTTGGCAAATCCAGCCTGATTAATACGCTGATTGAATCTGCCAAACTGCGAGTAGGGGAAGTTTCTGGCAAACTAGCTCGTGGTCGTCATACCACTCGCCATATAGAATTATTTGAGCTACCTAATGGTGGAATGCTTGCAGACACCCCCGGCTTTAATCAGCCGGACATGGATTGTATACCAGAAGAATTAATTCATTATTTCCCAGAAGCAAGAAAGCGGTTAGCAGTTGCTAGCTGTCGGTTTAGCGATTGTCTGCATCGAGACGAGCCGGAATGTGCGGTGCGGGGAGACTGGGAACGATATGAACATTATTTAGAATTTTTGTCCGATGCGATCGCCCGTCAAACTCAGCTGCACCAACAAGCTGACCCTGAATCTACGATGAAGTTAAAAAGCAAAGGCAAAGGGCAGAGTCAATACGAACCCAAGCTAGAAAGTAAAAAATATCGCCGCATTTCCCGCAAGACTCAGTTACAGGACTTGCAGGAATTATATCGGGATGAAGAATAAGAATAAGGAGTGCGATGTCTACGACGCGCTATGACGCTCGATAGCGCAGCGTTAGCGACGCAGGAGCGTCTGACTCGCTATCGCTTCTCTACGAGACGCTACGCGAACGCTATCAGTGTCCCACTTCTATGTAAAGCTTGGTCACGATAGCATGGATACAAATAGAAAAACTATCTTGTATGTCTCAGCCCCTTGCTACCACCACTAGTGTAAAAGATGTCAATGAAAGTATAATTTTCCCACCAGGCGACATCTATAGTGACGAACCCCCATTGGAATCTGATTTACACCGTGAACAAATTGATTTACTTATCCGCCTCATCAAATGGTGGTGGCGCGATCGTCAGGATTTTTATGCTACCGGGAACCTGACACTCTACTTCAGTCCTAACCAAAAAAAGTCAGAAGAATTTCGAGGACCTGATTTCTTTGTGGTTTTAGATACAGAAAAGAAAGACCGCAAAAGCTGGGTTGTGTGGCAAGAAGACGGCAAATATCCCAATGTAATTATTGAGCTATTATCTAATTCCACTGCCTCGGTTGATAAAGGTTTGAAAAAACAAATATACGAGAATACATTTCGCACTCCAGATTACTTTTGGTTTGACCCAAATAACCTAGAATTACAGGGATTTCACATAGTTGATGGGCAATACCAAGAACTTGTACCCACTGAGTCTGGTTGGTTGTGGAGTCAGCAATTAGGGCTGTATTTGGCAGTATATTTAGGCAAATTACGCTTTTTTACACCAGACAGACAGCTGGTGATGTTGCCAGAGGAAGAATCAAATCAACAATTACAGCAAACAAACCAACAATTACAGCAAACAAATCAAGAGTTAGAACAGGAACGTGAACGGTCTGCAATATTGACAGAACGATTACGAGCCGCAGGTATTGATCCTGAGCAAATATTCTGAAAAAGGCATGGAAAAATAGTACTATCAACCAAACAATATCTGATAAAGTCCGTTGGACAATCTCTAAAACTGCTTGCAACTTTTGCTAGTTGATGACGAGATTATATCATTACTGTTACTAAGTTTCGGCGTTCGAGTTCAGCGTTTTTTTGCACAGTTCTGGCGATCGCCGATCAAAAAATAGCAGAGGTAATCATACACATCACGAACTGATGAAAGAAGGACTTGCAAAGAGTGATTCCCGGCGCGGAGTTTGGAAAATTAGTGAAGCTAGATACCAGTATCTTGCTGAACATGAAAATAGTTATTATACCAATTTGAAAAAAGAATGCGACAGATGGGTAGGGGCACAACAATGTTGTGCCCTTACAAATAATTGATGTGTCGCAAACATTATTTGAATTGGTATTAGTAGATACATTCCAACTTAGCTGCTTTTACGCCAGCCATGCACCTAAAAAGTTGGGAAATATACTTGTCACGACTTTAAGTCATGTACATCTAGTAGGTACTAAAGATTAGGATTGATAATTTGGTTAGAGATGAACAGTTAACATGAAGCAGCAGCCTAAGCGTTCCTTTTATGTGAAAAGTTGACACTCGTATCTTCACTATCCCCATAAAGTCTTAAAATATTGTTAATTTCAGCCAAACCTCTCGACCTTCAACTTACAAGTATCACCCCAAAATCACTATGGCTATCGGCTACGTCGCGCTTGTACTTCATGCACATCTGCCCTTCGTTCGTCACCCGGAAAGTGACTACGTGCTGGAGGAAGAATGGCTCTATGAAGCCATCACAGAAACATACATCCCCTTATTGAAAGTATTTGAAGGCTTAAAGCGAGACGGTATCGACTTTAAAATCACGATGAGTATGACACCACCTCTAGTGTCGATGCTTCGTGACCCTCTGCTGCAAGAACGCTATGACGCACACTTGACTCAACTAGAAGAACTTATAGCGCTAGAAGCAGAACATAATGTCAATAATGGACATCTTCGTTATTTAGCTGAACATTACATTACTGAGTTTAAAGAAGCGCGTCAGATATGGGAACGCAATCAAGGTAACTTGGTGACAGCTTTTAAGCAGTTCCAAGACAGTAACAACCTGGAAATCATCACTTGCGGCGCTACTCACGGCTATTTGCCGTTGATGAAGATGTATCCAGAAGCGGTGTGGGCGCAAATTCAGGTAGCCTGTGAACATTACGAGCAAACCTTTGGACAACCGCCCAGAGGCATTTGGTTGCCGGAATGCGCCTACTATGAGGGTTTAGAGCGGATGCTAGCCGATGCTGGGTTACGCTACTTCCTCACTGATGGGCATGGCATTCTTTATGCCCGTCCCCGTCCGCGCTTTGGCACTTATGCCCCAATTTATACAGAAACTGGTGTTGCGGTCTTTGGTCGAGATCATGAATCGTCCCAACAGGTATGGTCTTCTGAAGTGGGCTATCCTGGGGCGGCGGAATATCGAGAATTTTACAAAGATTTGGGTTGGGAAGCAGAATATGAGTACATCAAGCCCTACATCATGCCCAATGGGCAACGGAAGAATACGGGTATTAAGTATCACAAAATTACGGGGCGTGGTTTAGGTCTATCAGATAAAGCGCTCTACGATCCTTATTGGGCTAGGGAAAAGGCTGCTGAACACGCTGCTAACTTTATGTATAACCGAGAGCGCCAATCTGAGCATCTCTATGGTATGATGCAGCGCCCACCGATTATTGTTTCTCCTTATGACGCAGAGTTATTTGGGCATTGGTGGTATGAAGGCCCTTGGTTCATTGATTACCTATTCCGTAAGTCATGGTACGACCAAGGAACCTATGCAATGACTCATTTAGCAGACTATTTGCGAGATCAGCCAACGCAGCAAGTTTGTCGTCCTTCGCAGTCGAGTTGGGGTTTCAAGGGTTTCCACGAGTATTGGTTAAATGAAACAAATGCATGGGTTTATCCGCATTTGCACAAAGCGGCTGAACGAATGATTGAAATATCGCATTTGGAACCAGAGGATGAATTGCAGTGGAAAGCGCTTAACCAAGCAGCGCGGGAATTGTTATTAGCACAATCTTCTGACTGGGCATTTATTATGCGGACGGGAACAATGGTACCCTATGCAATTAGAAGGACGCGATCGCACCTGATGCGGTTCAATAAGCTCTACGAAGACGTGAAAATCGGCAAAGTTGACAGTGGTTGGCTAGAAAAAGTCGAGTTAATGGATAATATCTTCCCCGAAATCAACTATCGCGTCTATCGTCCACTATAGTCTCACAAAAATTAAGCTCATCCCACCCCTAAAAGGGGATGGGATAACACGAAGATTGTTGACTGTTGGCCGTTAACCGTCAACGGCGTCAGGGTGTCTCTTATCCCATCTTTAAAAAGAGTGGGTTTTCCCAATGCCTTTTTATAATCAACAGCAGTAGGGTGGGCAATGCCCACCCTATATTAGTAGTAAGGAGTATTTATTTTACCAATTCAACCTGCTGTACTTCTGGCAACAGACGCTTCACCCCTTGCTTAACAAATCCCTGCAAAAAACCAATCTGCTGATTTTGCTGAAATACCTTTTGCAAAGTTTGCCGCAAATTTTCCAAATTCAAACCAGTCCCAGAATCTATTGCTATTTCCTGCTGTTGGAAATACTCAACTAGGCTTAACCCTGCGACTCTAGTTAGATAAGCTGCACTTACTCCCTGCACTACGCCACCAGCAACAAAGGTAACGGCATTACTTTTAAGAACAGTACTAATAGCCTTTGTAGAAAGTTCAACTAAACCCAATTTCAGCATCAAACTTCCCATTGTTCCAGCTACGGTTTGTGCTTGTTCTAGGGAAAATTTTTGTTGATAGATATTACCCAAATCCATTACCATCTGAGCATTAATTGCCGCAGTTGCAAGAATGTCAAGGGCTGGGACTGGGTTAGCAAAGGCAGCAGCAGCAGCTATCCACTGATATTGTTCAATAATTGGGGTGGCGCGATCGCGTCTGGTTCCATTCAACCAGTTTTTCGCCTCAGCTTTCAACAACCCGGCTTTTCTCATGGTTGTTACCCAAACTAGCCGTTGTCCCTGCTGTACCAAAACTTCATCCAACTGCTGCGTCAACTGCTGGATATTTGGTGCTGGTTGTTCCATCCACTCTTGCACAAAACCATCAGCCTCATGCTTTCGGACTTTGATGGGAATGGGAGAGGCGGCTGTTGCAACTACATTCCCTTGCATTCGCTGTTTTAATGACAGCAAGATACTGGCGCTTTCATCGGCTAAATACTGGTCTTGTTTGTTAAAAACCAGGATTGTGGGCTGATTTGCTGCTTTTAGCTGCTGTAAGGTTTGGAATTCTGAGTCTGTCAAATCACCGTTTGTCAAGAACAGAACAAAATCTGATTTTGCTACTTCTGCCAAAACAGTTGCATCTGAATTGTCACCCGCTTCTCTAAATAAAGGTGCTGTTTCTTCTAAAGACACCAAATTTCGTGTCTCGACATTTTCCTTTAGCACTTTAATTAAAGTACTTTTACCTACGGATTTACCGCCAGTCACAGAAACTTTAATTTCTTGTCTGTCTAACTCCAACAACAATTGGGCAACTTGTTCTCGTAGTGTCTCTAATGCTGTGTGGTTTTCTGCTTCTTGTGCCAGTTGGTTAATTACAGTTTCAGTTTTAGCGATCGCACTTTTTACTGTCGCCCGATCCACCACCATACCATCTAGCTCGTCTAAACTGTCTTTCGGGCGATTTTTTTGGAACAACCACAAACCACCGCCTACAGCTAAGGCACTCAATAAACCAAACTCACTCACCTGCACTATAGAATCGTGCCAACTTTGTAACATCCATAGAGAAAAGGACAGTCCCAATCCTCCCACTAAAATTGGTCGCTGCAACTTCACAACCATGATTCTCCGCGCCTTTTAGATGGCTATTTCTTCCAGAATAGATCAAAATAAAATAAAAACCCTGCAATCTTCACCGATTGTAGGGTTTTTATTTTATCTTTGTATTTGGTGGCGGGAAGTGGATTTGAACCACTGACCTTCGGGTTATGAGCCCGACGAGCTACCAGGCTGCTCTATCCCGCGTTGCTCTTGACTTTTTTATCATAACCTATGGTCAAGAGTTTTGCAACTACAAAAATGATAATTCTCCAATTACTTCTAAACGCTTGTATTTTCCTAAGGTGACAAACTTTTCACAGAGGCTTTCGGCGGCGCTGGGACTAATCCAACCCATTTGCTGGAGTAAGTGAATAGCCACGGCGTATTTTGCTCGTTTTGCCCCATCCATAACTTTGATTGCCAATCCTAAGCCTTCACCGAGTCTACCAATGCACTGTACTCCTTCGGCACCAGTTTTACTGACCAGTTCACCTGGAGTTAAGCGCATCAGTTCCGTATCAAATTCTCCATCTCCTGCTACCATTGCGGGGTGATGAGTCATAGCACGGACAATGCGCTCCATATCAAGATTGGTACTAGAGGCTAACAATGCATATAAAGATGCCATGTGACCGAGTTGCATCAGATAAGTTGGTGCACCACAGTCATCATGAGCGCTGATAAATTCTTCAGCTGGCATTCGCAGCAATTCTGCTACTTTGCCCAAAATCAACTGCTGTACTGGGTGCTTGCGATCCAAGTAGTTATTCAAGGGCCAACGGCGTTGCTGACAAACAGCTAACATTCCTGCATGTTTACCAGAGCAATTGTATTCCAGAGGACTGTGCTTACCTTCAGGAATTGGACACTGGAGCATAGTTGGGTCAAGATCGGCCCGCCAAAGGATGTTAAATACTTGTCGGACTTGATCTATTCTTCCTTTATGGGAACTTGTGATAATTGCTAAGTCGCGATCGCTGAGGTCATAGCGTTCCAATGTACCTGTAGTTGTGACTGCGAGTGCCTGAAATGGTTTGAGCGCTGAACGGATAAATGCAGCAGTTTCAGAATTCCCGGCAACGGTTAGAACCCGTCCTCGTTCGTCGCATACAACAGCCTGGACTATATGCCTGGATTCAATAATACCTTCCCGCAGCAACCGGACTTCCAGTGCTGTGGCTTGAGTTCGTTTTCCCATTGTCATGGGTTTATATTTATTACCTTTTTAATTAATTAGTCATTGGTTATTAGTCATCAGTCCTTAGCTAATAACTAATGACCAATGACTCTTTAAAACAAATGCCAAACTATAGTACCAATAACGTACATTCCCGCCAAGCCAGCGAAAGTAAATTGTAACCGCCGCAGAATAGGTTTAATTTCGTATGAAACAATTAAGCGATCGCGGTTGAGGATTTCTTGTGGCTTCGTCCAAGTTTGGCCGTCGTACCAGCCGGACTCTTCATAAAATACTGTGGGACTGCAAAGGCGATCGCACACGTAAAACCAGCCTAAGTACAACCTTACCAGTGCCAGCACTACTCCAACACTCGCTGTTGCTGCACCACAGAGGATAAAATGTGCAATATACTTGTTGGGAGGAAAACTTGCTGCTGCCACAGGCCCTGCGACCAGCCAAGATAAACTCCAAATCCAAGCAATTTTCGTGATATACTCGCGCAAATCTAAAGTACTATCACGAAATAGCCAGGAAGTTTTTAACTCTTCGTACTCATTGAGCGGTTGTTGGTCTGTGGGAACTGGGCAATTTGAAACCGAAGACCTAATCATGTTGGCTTACCCTCACCCTCATCAGATTCTGGAAGAGAAATACGCTCTGCATGAATCCAGAACGCTTCTAAATTATAAAACTCCCGTTCTTTGGGCATCATGATGTGAACGATTACATCACCGTAGTCTTGTAGTACCCAACTCCCCTCAAGTTTTCCTTCTGTCCTTATAGGACGCCGTTGTAACTCAGTTTCGACCTTTCCTTCAATTGCTTGAGCGATCGCCCTGACTTGTACCTTAGAATAGCCAGTCATCATCACAAAATAATCAGCCAGGTAAGATACCTCTGCTACTTTGAGCAATAAAATCTCACCCGCTTTGCGGTCTGATGCAGCTTCTGCGATCGTTGCAGCTAATTTTCCGCTCTCCTCTTCAGTATGGGCATGGCTTTTTGCCACACTCTTCGTCAGTGGGACGGATTGTAATGGGAAATTTCCTTGGAAAAAATCAGTCATTAAACCTCAGGTGCTTTCTTTTGAAACAATTGTTTACATTTACTTACAAACCACAAACAATTGATCTGAAAATGTGTCAATAGGTTTTTTTGAATACTAACAAAAAAACGCGTGTCTATGGGGTCTAGTTTGATAATTGACTGCTTAGATTTCGATATTAGCAATCAGCAGTTGCGAATGGCTGTTGTTTTTCAGGTTTTCTCGCCATTCTCCTCAGTTTCTCCAAGTTGAGCTTGAGTAGACCGCAATTCCTCTAATGCCAACTTTAAGCTAATGTTTTTCTCATTTAACTCCCGTGTTCGTTCGCGTACTTTCTCTTCTAGTACCTGACTGTATACTTCTAGCTGTTCGTTAGCATCATTTTGGACTGTGATCAGTTGCTGAACTTCCAAAATTAAACGATTGAGGGAAGTAGCCAAAATCCCAACTTCATCATTGGTTGTTACGGGTGCTTGTAAGTCAAAATTAGATTCTTCTGTAACCTGTTGGGCAATATGGGTGACTGTTTGAATAGGACGAGCAATAGCTCGACTAGTGAAAATTGCTAATAATGTGGCGATCGCGATCGATAGTGACAGGCTACCTAAGATAATATTTAGACGTAATTTCTCTGCCCTTCGCAGCTCCCAATTGGCTTGCTGATACTCCTCGGCTATGACTTCTACAAGGTTGGTGATGTCATCGAGAAAATCATCAATCATAAAAATTGATGAGCTATGCATGAAATTGAACAGTTGAGTTTGTGCTATTTTAATATCGTTTGCTGATAATTTACTGGGATTGTTATCGTAAAACAGAGCCTCTGTGCGCTGTAAGTAAGTATCAAAGCCTTTGTGGACCTGTAACAAGCGGTGAACTGCTTGTTGTTCAATTACAGAATCATATAGAGTTGGGTTCTCAATACTGTAGTTAGTTTTGAACTCAAACCAAACTTGTCTAGCTTGCTCAACATAGTTAACTAACAAAGTATATTGTTCTTGCCATCTTTTTGGTTGATCCATGTATAAAATCAGCTTGTGTTGGTTGGTACGAACACGAAACACGCTGGTTTTCAGTTGATACATCTTATATAACTCTTCAATCGCTGCTTCTTCACGCTTTTGCGCTTGTCGTTGGTAATGATCTGCAATCAGAGGTTGTTTGAAAAGTCCTCATCTTGGTAGCAAAACGTTTTAGATCCCCCTAAATCCCCCTTAAAAAGGGGGACTCTGATTCCGGTTCCCCCCTTTTTAAGGGGGGTTAGGCAGGGTGGTTTCATACAAGCAGAGAAAAATAATAATGATTTATGGAGGGTGGAGAAAAATGGATAGATAAAGGGTATGAATCTCATTGAACAATTGCAGGAAGTCCCAGATTATCGGCACATCC
>JAHHHS010000060.1 GCA_019359215.1 Nostoc indistinguendum CM1-VF10
GCTAACTTTTCTAGTGCTTGCTGGTCTGTATTACTCAGTGTAATTGTCAGAGGTTGGCAGGGCATCAAAGATATCTGTATAATCTCGTCATTTATACCCTAACCTAATTTACGCCGCACTGTACTAGCTGCTTTGGGCAAGGCTAATGTTAGTTATAAACTGAAAAACTTTCTGAACTAACAAATTTTATGTATATAGGAATACAGTACTTCTATTAAAACTTGATGTTAGAATTAAAAATATTCTACGTAAATCGTGAGAATAAAATCTCAATCCACAAACATTATTGTATAAAAAAACTCAGTGAAAGTTTCCTTAATTGAGTTTATGTAAGTGGTAGAGAACTAGGGAATACAATACAAAAATTTTAAAGATTGAACGTTATTGCTTTTTTTCCGGCAGCTGTCCAGTCCACACGTAGCTTATGGCGTATTGGACAAACAGTATTGGGCATCATATTTCGTCATCCCATTACTGGCACTAGTATCATCCCAATTTTACCTGATGGTCGGATAGTACTGATCCGGCGGCGTGATGATGGCCTTTGGGCATTACCTGGAGGCATGGTTGATTGGGGAGAAGATATTCCCAACACAGTCCGCCGGGAATTGATCGAGGAAACTGGGCTAAAATTAGTAAAAATTAACCGTTTGGTAGGAGTTTACTCCGCACCAGACCGCGATCCCAGAATCCATTCAATTTGTATTGTGGTTGAAGCCGAGGTGCATGGGACAATGGAGATTCAAGATACTTTAGAAGTCATGGAAATCCAAGCTTTCTCTCCCAATTTGCTACCTTCAGAACAGATGTCTCATGACCATACTCGGCAGTTGCAAGACTACTTGAATGGCTTGACAACACTGGCATAACAATATTTTATTATTAGTCATTTGTCCTTTGTCATTGGTCATTGGTCATCAGTTCTTTGTCATTTGCCGCCAAAATTCTAGCCTCTCTTCTCTACGAATGGCTCAGACTTCTCTGTTTAAAATAAATTTTTCCAAAACAAATGACAAAGGACAAATGACCAATGACTATTTATTATGGTGCTTAAAGTTAACAACTAAATTGAAATGGATACACTATTCCGTAACTCCCGGATAAAGCTCTCTCAAGGGCTGATATTCTGGCGTGAAGTCGGTGAAAAAACTCCTATAATTTTTTTACATGGTGCTTGGAATGAGAGCAGTCAATGGTTATCTGTGATGGAGTCCCTTGCACAAGATTTCCATTGCTTCGCACTTGATTTATTAGGGTTTGGTGAGTCAGAGAATCCAAATATCCACCATTCGATAGATTTACAAGTAGAGTGTTTGGCTGAATTCTTGCAAGCTGTCAAGCTAGAAAAAGTATATTTAGTAGGGCATTCTCTTGGGGGTTGGGTTGCTGCTAGCTATGCTTTAAAGTATCCAGAGAAAGTTGATGGTGTGATACTGTTAGCACCAGAGGGCGTAGAAATCCAAGGGCAAGAAGAGTATTGTCAGAAGATGCGGCGATTACTAAGCTATCCACCGCTAATAGTTAAATTGTTGCGATCGCTAACTCCTTTCACTAAAATTCTGGGTTGGTATGAAAAAATTGCCCAGGATTTGCAATTACGCCAGGAATTGTTGCGTTACCCCATAGCTTGCCAGTTACTCTTCAAAAGGCGACAAGCAGAAATTGAAGCGGAATTAGTGCAAAAGCGGCTTTACATGATAGATGTGCCGGTTTTTATTTTACAAGGTGGCCAAGATACACCAGATGCTTTAGCCAAGAGCCGGGTTTATACTCAACTGATACCGAAAGTCGAGTTGAAAATGATTGCCCATGCCGGAAATGACTTACCAGAATCTTGTGCTGGGATTGTAGCAGTTGAGATTCGGGAGTTTATTAAAGGGAATTGAGTATTTGGACTTATCGTCTTGCTGGATGCAATCGCAAAGTATGCAAGTTTACAAAGAATTGATATTAACGCTCAGAGAATCAAAGCTCAATTCCGACCTTCTAATTGATCAATCTTAAGCTGCTCTGGGTCTAACTTAGAGCAGTTTTACTATTTTCTGCATTCCCAAAAAAATCAAGTTTGCTTCCATAATCAAATATGCCGTAATTTCGGGATATAAGGCTTGCAGATAGTTTAATAATAAAGTGCGATCGCCCCCTTTAATCGCAATCTTCCCATCAGGAAACAACTTCCACCACGCTTCAATAAAATCTTTAATCCCAGCTAATATTGTATAAATCACTCCACTTTGAATAGCCTCCGTAGTATTTAAAGCAAAACGTGGCGGTAGAGACGGAAAACCTTGCATTTCTACTAATGGTAATTGTCCTGTCTGTTGACCGAGAGTTGTAAATTGTAAGCCTAATCCTGGCAAAATTGCACCTCCAATTAGACACTCATTAGCATCCGCAGCCGTAAAAGTTAACGCTGTCCCAGCATCAATTACCAACATTGGAAAACCCCACGTTTTCCCCGCACCCCACAAAGCTAAAGCGCGGTCAATTCCTAATGTAGGATAAACACCTTTGAGGGATACTTGATCTAAGGTAATAACGCGAGTATTTGGGTAAGTTTGCCAAATAGCAGTTTGGCTGGGAACTACGGAGGCGACGAGGAGGGGAGGGGGAGATGAGGGGGATGAGGAAGTATTTTCTCTGCTAATTTTCTGATGGGGTGGAGAAATTGCCAGTAGTAAATGATCCAGGGTTTGACATTTAGCTAACTGTTGTATGACAGACTCAGCTAAATAGTGGGTATCCCAAGCTGAGTAAAGCTTTTTGCCAATAAACAATGCCCAATGTAGCCGGGAGTTCCCAATTTCCAAAGCTAGCCAAATTTCCTCCATTTCCCTCATCCCCGTCTGCGGTTTCACACTTTTAACTTTTTTAAGTCAGTCATAGGTTTTTTAATAAAAATTAACATTCATCCCGTGTCACAATAAAACAAGAGGAACAAATACTCATTGTGTTAAGGAGGGGAGTTATGGTAGCGCTCACCGAAAAAACTGAAAAACGGCTCACCATACAGACTGTGGAAATCGCTCAAGAGACGACGGCTATTCGCTCTTTAGATTGGGATCGCGATCGCTTCGATATTGAGTTTGGTCTGCAAAATGGTACCACCTATAACTCGTTTCTCATCCGTGGGGAGCAGACAGCCTTAGTTGATACCTCCCACGAAAAGTTTCGTCAACTATACTTCGATACGCTCACCGGATTAATCAACCCAACAGATATTGATTATTTGATTATCAGCCACACCGAACCAGACCATAGCGGTTTAGTTAAAGATTTACTGCAAATGGCTCCAGAAATAACCGTTGTCGGTTCTAAAGTGGCGATTCAGTTTCTTGAGGATTTCGTACATCAGCCATTTAAACGGCGAATTGTGAAAAATGGCGATCGCTTAGATTTGGGCAATGGTCATGAATTTGAATTCGTGATTGCCCCAAATTTACATTGGCCAGATACTATTTTCAGCTTCGACCATAAAACCAAAACTCTTTACACCTGCGATGCTTTTGGGTTGCATTATTGCTCAGATAGCACCTTTGATGAAGACTTGGCAGCTATCGAAGAAGACTTTCATTACTACTACGATTGCTTGATGGGGCCGAATGCCCGGTCAGTTTTGTCTGCCCTGAAGCGGATGGCGGAACTCAAAACTATCAGTATGATTGCCACAGGACACGGTCCATTATTATCTCACAATATTGAGGAACTAGTTGGACGTTACCGCACTTGGAGCCAAACCCAAGTCAAGCCAGAAACGGCGGTTGGAATATTTTACGTTTCAGAATATGGATATAGCGATCGCCTCGCTCAAGCAATTGCCAACGGCATCGGTAAAACTGGTGTCGTTGTGGAAGTTGTCGATTTGGGTTCTGAAGTCGATTTGCAAGAACTGCGGGAACTAGTTAGCCGTTGTGCTGGGCTAATCGTTGGTCTACCTCCGGCTTCTGGCGCTGCTAGCATCCAAGCTGCACTCAGCACAGTTTTAGGATCTGCCAAAGAAAAGCAAGCTATCGGCGTGTTTGAAACTGGCGGTGGCGATGATGAGCCAATAGATCCTTTGCTAAGTAAATTCCGCAATTTGGGTTTGACAACAGTTTTTCCAGCGATTCGGATTAAACAAACACCCACAGAAAATACCTACAAACTGTGTGAAGAAGCGGGTACAGACTTAGCTCAATGGGTAACACGCGATCGCAGTATCAAAGCCATGAAATCCCTTGGTGCTGACTTAGATAAAGCATTAGGTAGAATTAGCGGTGGATTATATATTATTACTGCTAAAAAAGGCGATGTATCTAGTGCGATGTTAGCCTCCTGGGTTGCTCAAGCCAGTTTCAAACCATTGGGATTTTCCATTGCAGTAGCCAAAGATCGAGCGATTGAATCACTCATGCAAGTAGGCGATCGCTTTGTTCTCAACGTCTTAGAAGAAGGCAATTTCCAACCACTAATGAAGCATTTCTTGAAACGGTTCGCCCCTGGTGCAAATCGCTTTGAAGGAGTGAGAACCCAGCCAGCCGAAAATGGTGCCCCAATCCTCAACGATGCCCTCGCCTACATGGAGTGCGAAGTCGTCAGTAGAATGGACTGTGGTGACCATTGGGCAGTATACAGCACCGTTTATGCCGGACGAGTTTCTAAGCCAGATGCTTTGACTGCTGTGCATCACCGCAAAGTTGGTAATCATTATTAAAGAAGGGACTAGGGATTGGGGATTAGGGATTAGGTATCAGGAATAGATATTGGAGATTGAATATTAAGTATTGAGAATAACTTTCCCAGTCCCCAGTCCCCAATCCTCAGTCCCTAATCCCCAATCCCCTATTCCCCAATAAAGCCATGTCAAACAATAAACCCCGCGATGTTCAAGTTTATCCAATAGCTACAGACACAAGAATACTGCGATCGCGCAGTTGGTCTAGGCTCAGATTTGAAATTGAATACGCTCTTGCTAAGGGTACAACTGCTAATTCTTATTTAATCGAAAGCGAGAAAACTGCTATCATCGACCCTCCAGGGGAAACGTTTACGGAAATTTATTTAAAAGCTTTACAGCAGCGTTTCCATTTCGACGAGTTAGATTATGTAATTTTGGGACACGTAAATCCTAACCGCGCTGCAACTTTAAAGGCTTTATTAAAAATTGCTCCGCAAATCACCTTTGTTTGCTCAAATCCAGGGGCGATAAATTTACGTGGGGCGCTGGAAAATCCAGATTTGCAAATTCTTGTGATGCGCGGTGAAGAAACCCTAGATTTAGGCAACGGGCATAATTTACAATTTATTCCCACCCCCAATCCCCGCTATGCAGATCAACTTTGCACCTATGATCCACAAACAGAAATTCTGTACACAGATAAGTTATTTGGGGCCCACGTTTGTGGAGATCAGGTATTTGATGAAGGCTGGGAAATATATAACGAAGATCGGCGCTATTATTTTGATTGCTTGATGGCTCCCCACGCCCGTCAAGTTGAAACAGCGCTGGATAAACTAGCCGATTTTCCAGTAAGAATGTATGCCACTGGACACGGGCCTTTGGTACGCTATGGCTTAATTGACCTGACCAAAGCTTATCGCAAATGGAGTCAGCAGCAAACATCTGCCGACTTGACAGTAGCGTTGATTTATGCATCAGCTTATGGAAATACGGCAACATTAGCCCAAGCGATCGCTCGTGGCATTACAAAAGCCGGTGTCGCTGTAGAATCAATTAACTGCGAATTTACTGAACCAGAAGAAATCCGGGCGGCTGTGGAAAAAGCTGGTGGTTTCATTATTGGTTCTCCTACCCTTGGCGGTCATGCACCCACACCCGTGCAAACAGCTTTAGGAATTGTCCTATCCACCGCGACTAACAATAAACTCGCTGGTGTTTTTGGTTCCTTTGGCTGGAGTGGGGAAGCGGTTGATTTAATTGAGGGTAAATTGAAAGATGCTGGTTATCGGTTTGGTTTTGACACCATCCGCGTAAAATTCAAACCCGACGATGCCACCTTACAATTGTGTGAAGAAGCCGGAACCGATTTTGCTCAAGTCCTGAAGAAAGCTAGAAAAGTGCGATCGCAAAGTCTTCCTGCAACAACTGTAGAACAAGCAGTTGGTCGGATTGTCGGTTCTCTTTGTGTTCTTACTGCAAAAGAAGGCGATCGCTCTAGTGCCATGTTAGCCTCTTGGGTATCTCAAGCTAGCTTTAGTCCCCCTGGCTTAACCATAGCTGTAGCTAAAGACCGTGCGGTAGAAACACTCACACACTCAGGAAATAAATTCGTCCTTAACATTCTTAAAGAAGGGAATCACTTGGGATTGATGAAGCACTTCCTCAAACCCTTCGGCCCAGGACAAGATCGATTTGCCGATGTCGCCGCCGAAGAAGCGGAAAACGGTTCTCCCATACTTACCGATGCCCTAGCATATCTTGAATGTTCCGTACAAAACCGGATGGAATCTGGCGACCACTGGCTAGTTTATGCGACTGTCGAAAATGGCAAATTGTTAGATACTGATGGCGTTACAGCTGTGCATCATCGCAAGTCGGCAACTCATTATTAATCAATTCTCCAAGCCAAAACTTCTTATCAAAGGCATAATCAATAAGTTCGGAATGTTGAAGGCGTGTTTTCGATAAACAGCAAATTATCAACAGTTTGCAGAATGAACACATCAAACCCGTGACTCAAAGATCGATAACAGAATATAGAAAAGGCTCAAGCATTCCTGCCTGAGCCTTTTCTATATTCAACTAAATGACTTTTGCCTATCTAGTTTAGTAGCGACCACCGCCACCGCCACGGTTGTAGCCACCACCACCACCACGATTACCACCACCACCGAAGGAACCACCTCGGTCTTCTCTGGGCTTCGCCTTATTCACTTTAAGGTCACGACCCAGCCATTCAGCACCATCAAGCGCTTCAATAGCTTTGGTTTCTTCATCTTCTGAACTCATTTCCACGAAAGCAAAGCCGCGTAAACGACCTGTTTCACGGTCAGTAGGTAACTGAACACGCTTTACAGCACCATATTCTGCAAATACAGCACTCAGCGCATCTTGTGTAACTTCATAGGAGAGGTTACCAACGTAAATTGACATTAAATGTCTCCAAAATCATATAGTTTGTAGAGATTTAGATTTCGGAGAGAAGTCTGTAATACCAAAAGGAAAAAGCCTGTCAATACTAAAAACAAACACTGTCGCCGAATTAATTCTCATTTCACTTCCCATGATGACATAGCAACTAACTTTCTGGGGGAAATTTTCAAAACTGTTATAAAAAGTTATATAACAATCCGCTTTGATTTTTGAAATTGTTTGCCTAGACAGGGAGTAGGGAGTGGGGAAGAAACTAATCTATTCTCTTTTCTAAATATTGCCCAATCATCAACTGCTCACCAGCACGAGAGATGATGGTCTGTCTGGTGCGGTATTTGTTGCCAATTAGCTTTAACTCTTCCTCAAACACTGAACCGTTGTATTCTGTTCGCAAACACAGTGTTTTCGGGCTGGAGAAATAATACTGGGCGGTGACTGGTTTGGATATGGCAAAACCGCGATCGCGATACAAAATGTTTCCCATCACTCCAAATATTGTTGAGCCTTGCGACTCTTTCTTTGTCTTGGGCACATCCGTACTTTCCCATATAACTGCTGCACCACAGATTAAACTACCTGTATCAGGCAAATCGTGCATCTGAGCTAGCTTTTGCAGTTCATCACAACCCTGCTCTAGAAAATTGATCGTAACTATACTTTCTATCTCTTTAGTTTCTCCCTCCGGTAAGGTGTAGTAGCGTCGTTGCGATCGCCACTTACCTCCAGATTCCCGAAAAAATTCGGAAATCTGGGATTCATCAGTGGTTTGTACGATTTTGAGCAATGATGTCATGCCTTACCTTCCTCGCCTAACGCAAATAAATATATTTCTAGTAAAAAAGTTCATTCTTGGTGTTGTTATGGTACTTATCGCCCTGTTTCTTGCATATTACGCAAGGACGGTAAGAAAAATAGTGTTTTCCACTACATTATAAAGCTAAAAAAGTAATAAATCTTTAATATTCTTAATAAAATAAATTAAATAAATTGTTGCAAGTACTTTTGTACTAAAATAAAAATAAATATGTAAAAATAAGAATAGTTATTGTAATATCGCGCATTTTATGATATTGAACAAAAAATCATATCTTTAGGAAAAGCCAGATTTCTCCTATGGGTAGATTTCAGAAAACTGACAAATCTTTATACTGAGTTTATAATTTATTATCTGCAAGAAGATTATCTACCTCTGCGTAAGAAGTAGAGCGGTGAGGAATTTTGGAATTTTGAGGGAAAACAGTAATTTTCTGATACAGAAAATTACTGTTAGACAGCTTATGAATTCTCGCCGTTTTTGTTAATGATATTTCTCAGAATTACTTGATAAAACACGGCTGTTTAACCCCAAAAGCTCCCCAATAAGAGAAAAATAAATGATTTTGGATATGAATAGGCCGCACGAACAGGTGAAAAAGACAGATCCGATAGTTGCCAAACAGCTCATTAATATCCAGGTAAATTCAGTTGTGAAGATTGAGGTAGTAATGCCTGCGGTGGTGACTGAGCTTTGTCAAAGTGCGGGCTACGCCAACGCAGATTTGAAAAGTAGACTTCTTGCAAACACCACTAGTGCAACAAATGGAAAAGGGAAAGGAGAAAATTACTTTTTTTCCTCCACTTCTGTAAGACGTTTATTAATTCCCTGTTTGGTAGGTATAGGACTGCTGACGGCAAGTTGCGGATCACTGTCCAAAGAATCAGCCGGAGCACAATCTCAACAACCTGGTGGTAGAGAACGCGGTAGTGCAACACCTGTAGATGTGGCGATCGCTCGAACTGATTTGCTGCAAAAATCACCAGAATATACAGGTAATACAACACCGTTTCGGATTGTATCATTGCGATCGCAGGTGGAAGCCCGGTTGTTGGCTTTAAACCTTGATGTGGGCGATGCAGTAAAGCAAGGGCAAAACGTCGGGCAGTTAGATGCTGCCATACTTTCGACCGAATTAAAGCAAGCAGAAGCAGAACTAGCAGCCCTTAAATCAGAAGTAGCTAGGGCAACCAATCAGGTAAGCAATGCCCGTGCAGACGTTGAGCGGGCACGGCTAGAAGTGGTGCAAGCTCAGGCAGACTCACAACGGCAACAGAATCTATTCAAAGCCGGAGCGATCGCTGAACAAACTGCCCAGCAAGCACGTACCCAGGCACAAACAGCTGCCCAGGCATTGCGGGCAGCCCAAGAGCAGGTTCGTACAGAGCAGCAAGCCGTTGCTGCGGCCCAAGGTAGAGTATTGGCCCAACAGGCATTGGTTGCTCAAACCAAAGAGCGCAGGTCTTACGCTCGGCTGACATCCCCCATCACTGGCATAGTTACAGACAAGGTAACAGAACCCGGCAACCTTCTGCAAGCAGGTAGCGAAGTCTTGAAAATTGGCGACTTTAACCGTGTCAAAGTTGTCGTGCAAGTGTCTGAATTAGAACTGGCACAAATTCAGGTTGGGCAATCTGTACAAGTCCGCTTAGATGCTTTCCCCAACGAAACATTAATGGGCAGAGTTACGCGCATTTCCCCAGCTGCTGATGCCACAGCTCGCTTGATACCTGTAGAAGTAGTGATTCCCAACACTCAAGCCAAGATTGGCAGTGGACTGCTGGCGCGAGTCAATTTTGAAAACCAGACTCAACAGCGAGTAGTAGTGCCGCAAACAGCTATTCAGAAACAAGCAGGGGGCAATAACTCCAATACAGGTAAGGCACAAACAAACCAACAGGCCTCTCCCCCGCCTAACGCAGCTAATACCGCAAGGGCGGAAAACCTAGCTGGGACACTATTTGTGGTGAATGGCACAGAAGGCGAGACGAAAGTCGCATCGCGTGCTGTCACTTTAGGAAAAAGGGCTGATGGCAGAGTGGAAATTCTATCTGGTTTACAAGCCGGGGAGCGCTATGTTGTTCGCAGTGGTCAACCCCTAAAAGATGGAGCTGCTGTACGTTTATCAGTTCTTTCCGAAACAGCAGAGTCATCCTCTAAAGGGAATTAAAAATTCAAAATGTCTTTTGGAATTTTCCATTTTGCCTTTTTAATTGGAGCACAGCGACAGTAATGCAGCAAGTAAAAAATGGTGGCGGATTTAGCATTAGCGCTATATCAATCCGCCAACACATCGGTACACTCATGCTCACCCTAGCAGTGATAGTGCTGGGTGTATTTTTTGTCGTCAAATTACCCGTGGATCTACTACCATCAATTACCTATCCTCGAATTGGTGTGCGAATACAAGCACCTGGAGTTTCCCCAGAGGTAGCAGTTGATGAAGTCACAAGACCACTGGAAGAAGCTTTTGCCGCTACCGAGGGTGTGGTACAGATTTTTTCCCAAACTCGTGAGGGACAGATAAATTTGGATCTGTTCTTTCAACCCGGTGGTAATATTGACCAAGCTTTAAACGATGCTACTGCTGCTTTTAACAGAGCTAGAAGCACATTACCAGACGCCATCGAAGAACCACGTTTATTTAAAGTCGATCCTTCCCAGTTACCAGTTTACGAATTGGCATTAACTTCACCCTCTCTAGAAGGCGTTGATTTGCGCGTTTTTGCCGAAGAAGAACTAGCCCGCGAACTGAGTGTTGTATCCGGAGTCGCAGGGGTAGACATATCGGGAGGAGTTCAAGAAGAAGTTAGGGTCAATATTGATTTGGATCGGTTGCAAGCTTTGGGTGTAGGTTTGACCGATGTCTTAGATGAACTCAGAGATCGCAACCTAGATATCTCTGGTGGTCGGATTTTAGGGCAGAATTCTGAACCATTAACCCGTACCGTTGGGCGGTTCCAAAATGCCAATGAAATCAGCAATCTTTCTTTTGAAATCTCTTCCCCCGTTTCCCTCATTCCCTCAGCTTCTTTATCTACCTCATCTCCCTCCACCTCCTCTACTCCCAACCGCCGCGTCTATTTGCGCGACTTTGCCGAAGTCATTGATGGCTCAGAACAACAACGGGTGTACGTCTTACTCAACGGGGAACAAGCTGTAAAAGTCAGCATCCAAAAGCAGCCGGATGCCAACACCATCAACGTTGTCGAGGGTGTGAAAAAACGCTTGGAAGAACTCCGGCAATCTGGAGTAGTTCCCGAAGGGACAGTTCTTACACCTACCTTGGATGAGTCGCGGTTTATCCAAAATTCCATCTCGAATGTTACCAGTTCTGGGTTGATAGGTACTGCACTAGCAGCGATCGCAGTTCTCCTATTTCTTGGTTCTCTACGACAAACTTTCATTATCGTCCTAGCCATTCCCTTAGCAACCCTAGCTGCCATCATCTTGATGGGGCTATTTGGCTTATCTCTCAACGTTTTTAGTTTGGGTGGTCTAGCCCTGGGTGTGGGTATTGTGGTAGATAACTCGATCGTTATGTTGGAGAACATTGCTGAGGGTGCTGGGATGACTCCCGGTAAGGATAATAAAACCCGCTTGAATTCGCAGCAACTAATTTATCAGGCAGAAAAAAGTAGCCAAGAAGTAGAATCAGCTTTAGTTGCTTCCACTAGTACCAACTTAGTGGCAGTATTGCCGTTTTTGCTCATCGGCGGTTTTATCGCACTACTATTTAATGAGTTAATTCTCACCATCACCTTTTCGGTTGCGGCTTCAATTTTGATTGCCGTAACCGTTGTACCGATGCTTGCCTCTCGGATGTTGGCATGGAAGTTTTCTAGCGGTTTGAGCAATTTTTGGCTTTTGCAAAAGTTTAATAGCCGCTTTGATGCTTCTACGAGAGGATACGGCAGTTTTCTAGTTGGGATATTACGCTGGCGGGTGGCTACGGTAGCGATCGCTATTATCCTTTTCGGCGGCGGTAGTTTGTGGATGGCACCGCAAATTCCCCAAGAAATTCTTCCCCGCATCAACACCGGACAAGCCAACTTAAATGCCCAGTTTCCTCCCGGTACACCTTTAGAAACCAACCAAAAAGTCATGGTTGCGGTAGATGAGATTATCCGCAAGCAGCCAGAAACGGAATATGTTTTCTCTACAATTGGTGGCTCCCTCTTTGGAAACACTACCAATGCTAATGCCCTACGAGCTTCCAGCAACATTACCCTGAAAACAGGTACTAATGTGCAAGCTTATGTAGAACGAGTTACCCAGGAGTTGAATAAGCTAAATTTAGCAGGAATTCGTCTGCGCCTTTCCCCTGGTCAAGTGCGGGGTTTGATTCTCAGTAACTCTCCCATCCGTGGTGCTGATGTTGACGTAATGCTTCAGGGAAATGACGCAAATACTTTAGAACAGGCTGGTCGTCAGGTACTATCAGCCTTGGAAGAACAGGCCACCCTAGCTAGATTCCGCCCCGATGCAGATGATCGCCAACCAGAAATTCAGATTCTTCCTGACTGGGAGCGGGTTTCAGCTTTGGGCTTAACTACTACAGAGATTGGAGAAACAATTCAGACTGCTCTTGAAGGTAGCGTACCAACTCAGTTGCAACGCGGCAACCGTTTAGTCGATGTCCGGGTAAAGTTGAATGAAAAATCATTACAAGCAGCTTCTCAATTAGAGAGGTTGCCGTTGTTTGTGGATAACAATCGCCAAATCCGCTTGAGTGATGTTGCCAAAATTGCCGAAGCTCAAGCCCCAGGAGAGGTTCAGCGAATCAACCAGCGTCAGGTTTTCTTAATTGCTGGAAACTTGACTCAGGGAGCTAGCCTCAGTGGTGCCCTAGAACAGGTAAACACGATAATAGATAGTATAGATTTACCTGATGGCGTTGGTATATTACCCAGTTCAGCAGCTGAATCTAATCAGCAACTGCAAAGCTCACTGCAACTGTTAGGTGGATTAGCTGCCTTTCTAGTCTTTGTAGTAATGGCGGTACAATACAACTCCCTGATTGACCCGCTAGTAATTATGTTTACAATTCCTCTAGCATTAGCTGGGGGGATTTTCGGGCTTTACATTACTAAAACTGCCATTGGGGCGACAGTGATTGTCGGTGCAGTTCTGCTGGTGGGTATTGTGGTCAATAACGCCATCATCATGGTGGAATTGGCCAATCAAATCCGGGATCGGGAAAAAGTTGACCGGAAAACTGCGATTTTGAAAGCTGCTCCTCAACGCCTACGACCAATACTAATGACAACTATTACCACCGTTTTAGGTATGTTCCCCCTAGCGTTAGGAATTGGAGAAGGCTCAGAATTTCTGCAACCATTAGGCGTGGTGGTGTTTTCGGGTTTGTCTTTGGCAACAGTGCTAACACTGTTTATCATTCCCTGTTTTTATACTCTGTTGCACGATTTGCTGGGTGCAAATTGGGCGAAGCCAGTGTTAATCCGGTTGCGTGGATTGACCAAAAAACTTATCAGCTAATGAGCGTTTAAGTTGCATAAAACGAGGTATTTTAGTAGGGATGTACATTTGTACGCCCCTACTATTAACGTGAGTTCGATAAACCTCTCCCTGCCTTGAACTTTCGTTCAAGCCTGTCCCTCTCCGACTCGAAGGGGGACGGTTTTACTACGTAAAACCAGGGAGAGGTATTTTTTACGGCTAATTAGATGGACATAATAAGCTGATGCGCGCCTAAATTGTATAAACCGTTAACTGTTGATGGTTATCAGTCATCAGTCATCAGTCATCAGTCATCGGTCATCAGCCTTCATGTAAATGTTCAAGTTAAATGTGTAACAGCTTATAACTAGTCGAACTCAGGTTACTATTAATTTGTTGCAAAGATTTGTGGAAATGTTAAAAATTCGGTATTTTCAAATTTATTTCAACTTCACATATTGTTTCATCTGTCAATAATAAACTTTAATTTAGATTTTTTATAAAGATTGCGTGAAATTACTAGTGATTGTGATAAAGCATTACAAAAATTGCTTTATAAATCAACTTAGGAGTAGATGTAAAATCACTGAGCAAGCATACATTAACTGCTATTTATCTAGCAAGTACATAGCAGTTTAAAAGTGAGCTTTTGCCGATTGATTTAACCCACGGGGTATAGCATTCTCTCAATCAATATAAAGAGGACAGAAATTATGACTACGATAGCAACCAAAATAGCCTTATCTGTTCTAGGAGCAGTAGGAATTAGTTTTTTGTCTTTGACACCAGCGAAAGCCTTCATCTCGGTAGAAACCATCGTGACAGAGGCAAACCAAGACATACTGAAGATGAAAAACCCAAGAACCCTTGGGCCAGAGTTTCAACCAGGGCAAGTAATAGAATATGGTGTCCCAGATGTAGCTAATAACTTTGTAAATGGCACTGGATATGATATAGAAAGCTTGGTCTTTGATTTAAAAACGCTGTCCTATAGTAATCCAGATTCTACTCCCGTATTTGATCATGAGTCGGTGCAGTGGGGAGATGTTAATGGAGATCACAAAATTGGTTACTCTAATAACCCTGATTTAAAGAATATCTTTACAGACGTTACCATCAAAGATAACATCATCACTTTTAGTGGTGGCGTAATCCCTAACGGAAGCCTGTTTTACAATCCATTCGCTACCAACCCCAATGTAGCGCCAGGTGGTGGAATCATTCCACCAGTGCCAGCAGAGCAAGTGGATAAAGATGGACCGATCAGAGTGGCTAGTTATTACACTGCTGTTCCTGAATCAACTAATGTTTTGGGTGTACTATTATTTGGTGCTTTAGGTGTAGCTTTCAAACTAAAGCGATCGCTACACTCTTAATGCCCTTACTCTGTAATTAATTCACGATACACTGCGAATGTTTCCTGATGAACGCGGGCAACACTCAGCCACTGTAGGTTTTGATTTGCCCGCTGTTTCCATTCGTGCAGCATATCGGCATTACTCAGTAATTCCACTAAAACTCCAGCCAAAGCATTACTATCTTTTGCTGGCACTAAAAGTCCTGCTTGCCCATTGTCCAAAGCTTCAGGAATCCCGTCTACTTGAGTGCCAACGATGGCAGTTCCAGCTTCTCTAGCTTCTGAAAGTACTAGAGGGCAAGGATCGCGGTGGGAAGCTAGCACAAATATGTCACAAGATATGAGATAGCGTTGAGGTTCCGCCTGGAAGCCTTCAAAATGGATGCGTTCTTTTACAGAAGTTGCTTGTGCTTGTGCCTCAAATAGCTGTTTATCAGGGCCATTCCCTACCAAATAAAGATGCGCTTGGGGAAAATCTGGGGCGATTTTTTCAAAGGCAGCAATTAACTCAGCGATTCCCTTACGTTGGTACATCCCGGCTACGGTAGCGATCGCTGGACGTTGTAACGGTAAAGGTTGATAATCTTGTATATGTCGAGTGCGGGGGCTGCCCAAGGTTCCATTGCAGACTACCCGCAACTTGTTTTCTGAAATACCACGCCGTGCCATAGAATTTCGCACAGCCTTACTGACAGCAATTACCCTATCAGCTAAACCCATTAACAGGCTGGAACGCTGAAATTCATTATGGACTGTGGAAACTAAAGCATATTTATGTCCTTTAAAAATATGGGCTAGGATGACTCCCGTCATCATGTGGGCGTGAACGATATCCGGCTGAAATTCTGCTGCGATCGCCACGTAACCCATAGCTGCTTTAATAATATTTATTGGTTTCCTGGTTTGGTCTAGTTGGTAGTGTTTGACACCACACATATTTAGTAATTTTTCATATTCACCACCAGCAGAAATAACCGCTACCTCATAACCAGATTTTGCCTGTAAACAAGCCAAATCCACAGCCACATTCACAATCCCGTTACCTATTTCTTGAACGTGGTTCAAAATATGGATGATTCGCATAATCTTTGAGATATGTATAAAAAATAAAGATAAGTAACTGAGTGTAAATCAACATTCTTGTTGAGGTCTTCAACGACAGTCAGTAGTGCGAAAATTGGCACTAGCTACTGACTAAGAGCGTTTATAATCAGTCACTTAGCTTTAAAGACTTATTCAGTAACGGCTCAATAAATCGGGATAAAAAAGGTAGGATTCAAGAAAAATCCACAGGTTTTTAATGCCTGATAGTTCCCCCTTCTCAGGTAGCTATTAACCCTTGTGCATATTGCAATTAACCTTGAAAATACTTAACTGTTCCAGGGGGGAAAACATAGCAAAAAACTTGGGCATTCCTTTTTGTGGAGTTCTCTAATGGTTTTGATACTCGTAGGTTCTTAGGACTCAATTAACACAAGTTTGCGAACCTGAGAATTGTTTCCTTGAGAGCGGCGTGATGAGGCAGCAGTTAGCAAAAACTTCCAAGACTGAGGAGAAATTATAGACGGATCTATCATTGAAAGAAAACTCTTGATATTTTTTTCCTTCAGTGCTACTAAAATCCAATGAAGTTTCAGATAATTTTTTATATCCTGAAAATGAGGAATTTTTGAGCGATGTTGCTCATTTACCAAGGCATAAATTTTTTCTTTCATCAAAATATTTGTGGCTAACCGTCTAGACAAAGAAAACTTTTGATTATAAGCACCTGGCCAGACAGTGCGGTAAGCAAGACACTGATTAAGGAAAATAGCATCGCCAAACTGGGCAATCCGAATCCACGAATCGATGTCATCACAGTTAGCATCGAGTGTGGAGTCCCAACCACCAGTTTGCAGGAAAGCATCACGTCGGCAAGCTACTTGTGCAGGTGTACCAAAGGGTACAAGCTCTAAGAGCATACCGTAGTGAATATCGGACTGTGGAACATAAAAAGCTAAACCGGGGCCAACTTGAGGGGTGCGACTGAGTTCAACTTCATTACTATCCACCTGAGCCGCCACACAAGAGCAGATTACAGCATCAGGACGAAGCGCGATCGCCTTAGCCATCTCTTCTATGCAGTTAGGCGCTAAATAGTCGTCATCATCTAAAAACTTAATCCAGTCGCCGCTAGCTTTAGCAATTCCAGCATTTACCGTTGCTGCATGGCCCTGGTTCACTTCGTTACGATGGTAAACAACTTTGTCCCCTAAACTTTTGAGATAGTTTTGGGTGTCATCAGATGAACAGTCATCGGAAACAACCACCTCGCACTCGATTGTTTGGTTACGAGCCGAGTCAATTGCTCTTTGCAGCAAATTCAAGCGATTATAGGTACTGATGACGACGCTAAATTTCATAAATATTTACCCCTGTGTTACAGCATTCTGCAATATAGCTTTGAACTTTAGGCTGTTGTATCAGTAAAATTATTAATCCTAACAAGTAGACTGAAATAGGATTATCGATTTATCATTGATGATCGTGAGATTTTTTTGAAGCAGACTGAAAGACTATGAGCGCCCAAGAGATTATCCGCTCGATTGAAGCGGAACAGCTAAAATCGAATCTGCCCGACATTTATGTGGGCGACACCGTAAAAGTAGGAGTGAAAATCAAGGAAGGCGAAAAGTACCGTGTACAACCTTACGAGGGAGTAGTGATTGCCAAACGCAACGGTGGCATCAACGAAACTATTACAGTTCGTAAGGTTTTTCAAGGTGTAGGCGTTGAGCGGGTGTTTCTGTTGCATTCTCCCCGGATTGACAGCATCAAGGTAATACGTCGTGGTAAGGTACGCCGTGCTAAACTGTATTATCTCCGCGATCGCGTAGGTAAGGCAACCCGAATCAAGCAACGGTTTGACCGCCCTTTGTGATCCGTCCTTCAAAAGTATGGGAAAAACTTCAAGCTTCAAGCGGCATCTGCCGCTGACTTGTTTCCCCGACAAAATTGAGGTATGATAAAAACCGGATATTGCGTTAAACTGAAATTTAGTTCAGCGCAATGACTGAATCAAAAACAGGTTGTGCGCTCTTAGTTCAGTTGGTAGAACGCAGGTCTCCAAAACCTGATGTCGGGGGTTCAAGTCCTCCAGGGCGCGCTCAAGAGCAAAAAACAAAGCCCGAAATAATTACGCAGCTGCTAATATAGCAGGTAGCGCTAATAATTTCGGGTAAACTTATTGTGTTTGCAATTGTTTTGCTTCCAGTAAGTGAAATAGAGTCGAAGTTGCAAACCTGGACGAACAAATTTTAGATTTTCAATTTTGAATTGACAAAAAATTTAAAGTTGAGTGCCTTTGCCTTAAAGCATGGGTAAATCTAAAATCCAAAATCCAAAATTGAGTTACAAATTGGGGATAAACGGTCATGGCCAAAAAAAGTGAAGCAGAATTGCCAGAAAGCACAAATGGGTTTAGCTTTGGCAACTTCATACAGGGAACCAAAGAAGAACTTGAAAAAGTAGTTTGGCCCAGTCGGAAACAGATAGTGAGCGAATCCGCCGCTGTCTTGTTAATGGTGGCACTCTCCGCATCTTTGATATACTTGGTCGATGGATTGTTTAGTTGGGCAGCAAAACAGGTGTTCTGATGACTTTTGCAACAGACGAACCTCGCAACTCCACGTTTCAGTCGGAGGAAACAGGAGAAACGGCAGAAGCAGCGTCAAAAGAAGCACGCTGGTATGCGGTTCAAGTAGCTTCAGGGTGTGAAAAGCGTGTAAAGACTAACTTAGAGCAACGCATTCAAACTTTTGATGTAGCTGACAAAATTATCCAAGTAGAAATTCCGCAGACGCCAGCGGTGAAAATCCGCAAAGATGGCAGTCGCCAGCACACAGAAGAAAAAGTTTTTCCTGGCTATGTCCTGGTGCGGATGATGATGGATGATGATACCTGGCAGGTGGTACGAAACACCTCTCATGTAATTAACTTTGTCGGCTCAGAACAAAAACGTGGAAGCAGTAAGGGTCGCGGTCATGTCCACCCTATACCACTAAGTTCTTCAGAAGTCGAACGCATATTCAAACAAACCAGCGAACAGGAAGCTGTTGTCAAAATTGACATGGCTACTGGTGATAAGATAATGGTGCTTTCTGGTCCATTTAAAGACTTTGAAGGCGAGGTGATTGAAGTCTCTCCAGAACGGAGTAAACTTAAAGCCTTGCTCTCAATTTTCGGCAGGGATACACCAGTAGAATTGGAATTTAATCAGGTAGAGAAACAGAGTTAAATACAAATGGCGAAGAAAGTAGTGGCGGTCATTAAACTGGCCCTGAATGCTGGAAAAGCCAACCCAGCACCGCCAGTGGGGCCCGCTTTGGGTCAACATGGCGTTAATATCATGATGTTCTGCAAAGAGTACAACGCCAAAACAGCAGACCAAGCTGGAATGGTGATACCTGTAGAAATTTCGGTTTTTGAAGACCGGAGTTTTACATTTGTACTCAAAACGCCACCAGCATCAGTGCTGATTCGGAAGGCAGCGAAAGTTGAAAAAGGCTCGAATGAACCTAACAAAAAGAAGGTTGGGTCAATTAGCAAAGCACAATTGCAAGAAATAGCCCAAACCAAACTACCCGATCTTAATGCCAACGACATAGACGCGGCAATGAAGATTGTGGCAGGAACGGCTAAAAATATGGGTATAACAGTCACGGATTAGTCATTGGTCATTAGTCATTGGTAAGTGACGAAGGACAAAGGACAAATAACTAAAAATTATCGGGGGAGAGGCGAGGCTTCGGAATTACCCCAGGAGAAAAAAATGGCAAAAATATCGCGTCGTTTGCAGGCGCTGCAAGCAAAGGTAGAAGATAAGGACTATCATCCTTTAGAGGCTTTAGCCCTTCTTAAAGACACAGCAACAGCTAAATTTACTGAAGCTGCCGAAGCGCATATCCGGCTGGGAATTGACCCTAAATATACAGACCAACAGTTGCGGACAACGGTAGCACTGCCCAAAGGTACAGGACAAATCGTCCGGGTGGCGGTGATAGCCAGAGGCGAAAAGGTAAACGAAGCAAGCAACGCTGGTGCTGATATAGTCGGATCAGAAGAACTGATTGACGAAATCCAAAAAGGTAGAATGGATTTTGACAAGCTGATTGCCACACCCGATGTGATGCCACAGGTGGCAAAGCTGGGTAAATTGCTTGGGCCGCGTGGTTTGATGCCATCGCCCAAGGGTGGAACGGTAACATTTGATATCGGAAGTGCGATCGCAGAATTCAAAGCTGGTAAATTAGAATTCCGAGCTGACCGAACTGGCATTGTCCATGTTATGTTTGGTAAGGCAACATTCTCGCCTGAAGATTTGTTAGTCAACCTGAAGGCATTGCAGGAGACGATTGACCGTAACCGTCCTTCAGGGGCTAAAGGTCGTTATTGGCGCACATTTTATGTGTCAGCCACAATGGGGCCATCGATTAAAATTGATGTTACCGCCCTACGAGATTTAAAACTGAGCGAAGTAGCGTAAAAGGAAGTAGGGAATAGAGAGTAGAGAATAGGGAATAAAATAATTCTCCCACTCACCACTCTCCAGTCCCCACTCCCCCTGAACAATTAAATAAGCAAAGCCGGAGACAGCAGGTGCTAATAGCTTAAATATCCTGCCGAGGTTAAAACTCTAATTGTCAGAATTACCACCCATAAAGGTGTGATAACTATGGCGTTAAGAGTCTTACTACTGAACCCCGGCTAAATTAGCTGGGGTTTGTTGTTTGGGTTCAGGTTTAGAAGAAACGTACAAGTAGGGCACTTCCCCGATTATTTTAAGGAGGTGAGACTGGAATGGGTAGAACACTAGAAAATAAACAAGAGATTGTAGCTGACCTCAAAGAAACTTTGAGTGAGTCAACTCTGGCACTGGTAATAGAGTATCAAGGACTAACAGTTGCTGAAATCACAGACTTACGGCGGCGGCTGCGTCCCAGTGGCACTGTATGTAAGGTGACAAAGAACACCTTGATGGGCATTGCCATTAAAGATGATGAAAAATGGGAGCCTTTGTCAGAACTACTAAAAGGTTCTTCAGCCTTTTTGCTGGTTAAAGATGATTTTTCATCTGCAATTAAGGCTTACCAAGACTTCCAAAAAGCCACCAAGAAGACAGAACTTCGTGGCGGTGTCATGGAAGGTCGTCTACTCAAAGAACCGGATGTCAAGGCTCTGGGAGACTTGCCATCTAAGGAACAACTCATTGCACAAATCGCTGGAGCTATCAACGCCTTGGCTACCAAGATTGCTGTGGGTATCAACGAAGTTCCTGGTTCGCTGGCTCGTGCTTTGCAGGCTGTGTCTGACCAAGAGCAAAGTGGTGGTATTGCTGAAACCGCTACTGAAGCTGATAGCAGCACAGAAACTGCTGCTGAATAGACTTCATGGTTCATCAGTCAAAAGGAGGCAGTGCGGTCTTGGGGTCTCCCCAAATGGAGCAACTGCCGTTCAAAAGCTAATGACTAGATGACTAATGACTAATAAATAATCAAAATTACAGGAGTTATATCAATGTCTGCTGCAACCGATCAAATTTTAGAACAACTAAAAACCCTTTCTTTGTTGGAAGCTTCTGAGCTAGTCAAGCAAATTGAAGAAGCTTTTGGCGTGAGTGCTGCTGCACCCGTTGGCGGCATGATGATGATGCCTGGCGCTGGTGGTGGTGCTGCTCCGGCTGAAGAAGCTGTTGAGCAAACCGAGTTTGAAGTGATTCTCGAATCAGTGCCAGCTGATAAAAAGATTGCCGTCCTGAAGATTGTCCGCGAATTGACGGGCTTGGGTCTGAAAGAAGCGAAAGACATGGTAGAAGCTGCGCCTAAGGCTATTAAAGAAGGTATTGCTAAGGATGCTGCTGAAGATGCTAAGAAGCGCATCGAAGAAGCTGGCGGTAAAGTGACTGTTAAGTAGTCACAATTCTATTACCAGTTTTTTATTAAGGAGCCTAAGTTAGGCTCCTTTTTTTTGGATTTTTCTTCAATGTCAACTGCATACCATTTCCGCAATACCCGCCAAAATCTCCGCCCTCTCCGCATCTAGTGCCGCGATCGCAGCTACTATATTTCTATATCTGCTCATAAGCAGCAATAAAATCATCGCGTGATATACCCGATTGAGTGCAGATACTTCTGAGGTAGAACCTTTGATCAGTTTATGATTTGACAAAGTTAAAGGAGGATAGTTTGCTAATAAGTCAAAAGCCTTACTAAAAAAGTGTTTGGGCCATATTTCTGCTTTGATTATTTTCTCACGACTTTTAAAGTAAGTAATGTCAGTGCGATCGCACGTAGAAACGCAGCTATATAGTAGATAGTAGGGCAGCCTCTGTTTGGGTGAAAACAGCAAAACAAGAGGTAATATTTTTTTTTAATTAGACTGCAAAGAAAGGGCTTTAAAGCTACTCTTGTTATTCAAGAGCCTTGGGCTTGCTGTAATAAATAAAATTAGCTAACCATATATTATATTTAGCCGAGTTTTACAGGCTGATTTTGGACAATAATTCTTTAAAACTGGTTTCAACTCTGGACAATAATTCTTTAAAACTGATTTAATTGCTGAAAGCCCCGAAAATACGTAACTTATGCCCCTGAACTTGGAAAAACTGGACATTAATTCTTTAAAACTGACAATAATTATTTAATGTACAAATGGAGAATAACGGATTCGAACCGATGGCCTCTGCGGTGCGATCGCAGCACTCTACCAACTGAGCTAATTCCCCTTAATCGATGCTAAGTCAAGAGTAATATTACTCATTAACTCAATACATCTTCACCATAAATTATTCTAACATTCAGTTGCCGATGGCTGAGGCTCTTTTTGAGAATAAATCTTCTGCACCCGTTCGAGTTCCAATTCGCTTAGATAATCAACAGTCCAGTTACAGCAGCGCTGGAGCATGTGGAATGGGTAAGTATTCGCTACACCAACAACTTGCATTTGCGATCGCTTCGCTGCTGCAATTCCTGCTGGTGTATCTTCAATGGCCAGACACTCGTGTGGTTGAAGATTCAGTTCAGGATATTCTTGATTCAGACGTTTCACCGCGAGTAAATAACCATCGGGTTCTGGTTTACTAGTGGTGATGTCATCACCGGCAACAATAATTTTAAAGTGTTGGGCTAGTTTGGCGCGATCAAGTACCAATTCTATTTCTTTACGAATAGCGCCACTGACTAAACCTAGTTTCAGATTCAGCGATCGCACCTGATATATTAAATCTTCTACACCTGGATATAAAGGCAGTTTCTCTATTTTTTCTAATTCCACCGTATAAGCTTCTGCTTTGCGGTACAACAACTGAGTTAAATAGTTTTCGTCGCCTACTCTACCACGATTAGCGAGTAGTTGCTGAAAACAAGCGCGGTCAGTGCGTCCTAAAGAAGCTTGACGCTCACTCACCTTTTGGGGTTGGAGATTTTCTTGAATGAGAATCTCATCGATCAGTTGCAGATGGATTGGCTCATCGTTAATGATGACACCATTAAAATCAAAGAGAACTGCCTTTAAACTCATGCCATTATGCCAAACGCTGGAGATCCAAGTTCCTCCAAATTATTATTATCTATTGATGTGGCAGTATACTGACGGACATTTTCAGTTGCGATCAGTTTAACGCCGCTAGTTATCTGATTTATCCACCATACATCTTGCGATCGCACAGCTTCAAATCCGGCTGTACCCATATTCGCGTCCACGCTACCAGCAGCATACTCACGAATATATGGCTCCTCAAAAACATCATTAAGCCATTCTAATTGACGGAGAGTCTTTTGATTTCCATCTAAAATTAATACTTGCCCTCCAGTTACCAGCAACCTAAAGCTTTCCCGCAAAATTGCTAGGGACACCTCATTCGGTGTTTCGTGGAATAGTAAAGAAGCTGTAACCAAGTCGAATGTTGCGTCACTCAAAGCAGTTTTTTCAGCATTCCCATGTCGCCAGACTATATCTAAACCAGCATTTCTAGCTTTATCTTCTGCCCTTACTAGCATATAGGGTGATAAGTCCAAACCAATAACTTCCGCATGGGGGAAAGCCTGCTTTAACATTAAGGTAGTGGAACCAGTGCCGCAGCCTAAATCAAGTATGCGTCGTGGTTTTACCTTGACGGCATCAATTAAAGCCTGACGGACAATAGTTTCATTCGGTGGCACAACATATTGCGTAATCGGATCGTAAGTAACTGCTGCACCGTAAGTCAGATATCCGCCTGTAATCCCGTGAAAATTTTGGCTACTGTAGTACGAGGGAATTATGACATCATCTCGTCGGAAGCGATCGCATTCTTTCTCCCAGTCAATACTATCAGCGTAACGCCGTAACCCGTCTTCATCAATCAAAAGACGCACTACAGGGGATAAAAAACGTTCCCAGATTGTATCTTGACGCACTGCCATATTGTGTCAGAACTTTAAGGGTTTATTTAAGCAGAGTAATTTCCTTTACAAATTTTAATATATTTGGGAAACATCTGTTTTCCCTCTGTGGTATGGGCTTGACTTTTGTAACTTATTTGGTTACATTTGTAGTACAAACGTGTTACTCCCTAAGATTAGTTGTTCAGTTTCACAAAACTGAGCGAGTCAAATCAAAGACAATACAACATTAAATTGCTACAACTAACGAGGTAATGCGTTATAAGTCACACTGATAATTCTCAGTGCCATATACCCAATCTAAAATCTAAAATTTAAAATCAAAAATACAAAAAATTATGCCCTACGAAAAGTTAGAAATTACCACACCAGCACCTGTTTTATCTTGGGCAAATCACTCATTGGGCCCAGAAGAGATTAAGATGGCAAAAAATGTAGCATCGCTACCATTTGTATTTAAGCACGTGGCATTAATGCCAGATGTTCACTTAGGAAAAGGTGCTTTAGTTGGTTCTGTAATTGCGACCAAAGAGGCAATTATCCCAGCTGCTGTCGGTGTGGATATTGGTTGTTTTGTAGGAGATACTTTGATTCCTTTAGTGGATGGTAAATCCTATCGGATTAAAGACCTAATGAATTGGGGTAAAGAGTTTATTGTTTATGCTTGTACGCCAACAGGAAAAATGGTTGCGGCTCAAGCAACTGCTAAATTGACTAGACGAAATGCTCCACTCGTGAAAGTAATTCTGGATAACGGCGAAGAAATTATTTGTACTCCCGATCACCAATTCATGCTTCGGGATGGAAGCTACAAAGAAGCTCAGTTGCTTGAAGCAGAGACTTCTTTAATGCCTTTTTATTCCAAGACTGACAAAGATGGCTACAGCCTGATTGTTCAGCCATACTCCCGTAGATGGCAAAAAGCCCACTGGATTATTGCCAGGTCTGGGTTACTCGGCAAGATTCCCAGGTTTGAGGGACAGAAAACAGTTATTCATCATCGGAATTTTTATGAATCCGATAATCGACCAGAGAATCTTGAATTCATGGGCGATCGCGATCATTCTGCTTACCACGGCTCTCTAGTGGAGCGTAACCAACACTGGCACTCTGCCGAATTTGAAGAGAAAAGAGTTGCTTCCCTTGCTCAAAAAGCAAAAACTCGAGAAGGATACCAATACTATGCCGAACGGGGAACTAGAAATATTCTTCAGTACATGGAACAGCAACCAGAGCATTTTAAAAATGCAGTCGCAGGTAATGGTAATCGAGGTAAGCAATATCTAGTTGAATATAACAAGAGTAAAAAAGGGAGAGAAAAATCTCAAGAAATTGCTAACCGATACTATACCTGTGAGATTTGTGGTGTAGATGTCAAAACTCCAATTGGACTCCACAACCACCGCAAAAAAGAACATCAATGTAATCACAAAGTTGTAGCAGTAAATCACCTAAATTACACAGAAGATGTTTACTGTCTAACAGTACCGGAGTATCATAATTTTGCACTGAAAGCTGGGGTATTTGTTCATAACTGCGGGATGAGCGCTATCAAAACATCATTTACCGCCGAACAACTTGAAGGTAAACTGAAAAAAATTCGTCTGGATATTGAAGCAGCAATTCCTACTGGATTCAACGAAAACAAAGACGTTGAAAAATCTGTCGCCAACTGGCAGCACTGGGATGATTTTAAAGACTTGCATCGCGGCGTACAAGACTTACAAAGCAAAGCGATGAAACAGATGGGTTCTCTCGGTGGAGGAAACCACTTTATTGAAGTGTGTCTTGATACAGAGAATCAAGTTTGGCTGATGCTGCATTCTGGTTCACGTAACATCGGTAATAAACTTGCACAGTGCCATATTCATACAGCCAGGGAATTAGCCAAAATGGCAGGTAATAAGTTGCCTGACCCTGATTTAGCTCATTTTGTCTCTGGTACGCCAGAATTCCAAGCATATTGGCACGATTTACAATGGTCACAAGACTATGCGCGTGTCAACCGTGATGTGATGATGGCGCGTTTTAAGCACATAGTTGAGAAGCATTTAGCCGGTGGAAAAGCAACTAAACCTTTATTGCAGGTTAATTGTCATCACAATTATGCCGAAAAAGAAGTGCATTTTGACGAGGATGTATACGTTACTCGTAAAGGTGCAGTCCGCGCCCAGACTGAAGATTATGGGATTATTCCTGGTTCGATGGGGGCAAAGTCTTTTATTATTAAGGGTAAAGGTAATGCCCATAGTTTCTGTTCTTGTTCCCACGGTGCAGGGCGTTTGATGTCTAGAAATAAGGCAAAAAATGTCTACACGCTTGATGATTTGATAGAGCAAACAAATGGCGTAGAATGCCGCAAAGATGAGGGTGTGCTAGATGAGATTCCTGGTGCTTATAAGCCTATAGAACAAGTGATGCAAAATCAAGCAGATTTGGTTGAAGTTGTAGCAACATTGAAGCAATTTCTTTGTGTGAAAGGATAATTTAGGTAGGGTGGGTAATGCCCACCTTTTTTTTTTAAACGCAGAGGTACGTTGAGGAATAAATGATTGTTTTAAGTGAATCGGCTGAACAAATAGAGCCATCTGCTAGCGCTAGCGAAAATAAACTAATAATCTAATTTTGTCACGTATTAGCTTACAATCTTTTTTGTAGTAGCTCATAAGTTAGTAGGCAACATGAAATCTGAACAACTCTCAGCCATTGAGGTGGCAAGCGGAAATCTTGTGCCGATGAGCTGCAAACCTCCTATCTTATCCAGCACTAATCACTGGAACGGGATTGTACTTGAACAGCATCATTTACCCGCCTTTGAATGTCCAGAGCTTTGCTTACAGAAGCTGGTTTTAAAAATATTGAAGTGAAGACTAAACAACTAGGTTTCTACCACAATCTAGAGCAAGCTAGAGAATGGAATGGAGGATGGTTTCATCCTAGAGAAAACCCTTTGTTACAAGTTTCATCAGAGCAAATGGCAGAATTAAAAGCAGATTATCGTCAAAAAATTGAAGCAGAGGCAACAAAGAAAGGCGCTTGGTATGAATTTCTTAGTTTTTTTGTAACTGGTCAAAAGGCTTAAAGCAAGCTCTAATTTTCTATTGTATTTAGCCAATTCATCAAATCAGTTTCACTGCCGAAATCTAGTAATACTTCACCCAAGTTTTCTAATTGAACTAAGGACAACTCTTGCAACCGAGATTGTAACTGAGAATTGATTGAACCGAGCCTACGAGTTAATAGACGCATCACTAGCCGCAGTTCTGATTGCCTTCCTTGTTCAATACCTTGTTCAATGCCTTGTTCAATGCCTTGTTCAATGCCTCGTTGTCTCCCTTCTTGAAGTCCTTCTTGGAGAATTTCTTGATAAATAGCAGACTCTCTCATATCTTCTCTCCTTAAAAACTGACGAATGAGTTCTGGCTCAAAAACCAACCCTGCTAGAAGTTGGGTACATACCGAGATACTCTGCTTGGTGGCTGCTTCTTCAATCATACTCACCTGAACTGCTACTTGTTGGAGCAGATTTTCAGGAGAATCTGTTCGCGCCAAAGTTGCCAGAGGTAATAAACCAGGAGATAACAGTAATGGTTCTGGATCTTGTTCCCAAATTCGGATGATGCGGTAACGGTGGGTAGTATTGCGGGCAATAAATTGATCTACAAAGACAGCTTCTGAAGTTGTGGGTTTAAGAAAAATTACTATCTGCTCGATATCGCAATTGTATTGTCGATATAGTCGCACCCAATAGTCCAACATCCGCAGTGGCAAGGGTGGAATCGATGCTGGTAAGGTTTGAAACTCTAAATGCAGTATTTGATTGGCAGTTTGCAAAAAGGTTACTGAGTCGGCACGGATTGGTTCTTGATTTAATTCTGTTTTGAGAATCTGGATATCCGTTGCCTCAGATGCGAGTAAGTAGCGGATAAAATCTTCTGGATACTGCTCAACCAGATATTTCAGAGTGTTGTCGTATGTCACTTTTATATCAGTTTAGATATAAACTCATGTAGAGATGTGATATCACCACACAGTTTGTCCATAAAAAATTTAAGTGTAGGTATTATTTATTGTTAGCGCTACTCTACGAAAACTGCTGTTCACTGATAGCGCTAACATTTAAATTTGGTGTCTTTTCAAAATTACATTGTCAAAGATTGAGGATTTGTCTCAATCAATTTCGCTAAATCTTGCAAGAACGCCGCAGCATGGGCACCGTAAATAATGCGGTGGTCAGAAGTAATATTGACTTGCATTTGTTGCCGCACGCCAAATAAACCGTCTGGTGTTGCTACCACTTGCGGACGGGATGCCCCGATCGCTAAAATTGAACCTTGTCCAGGCGGCAAAATCGCATCAAATTTATCTACGCCAAACATCCCCAAATTGGACAGGGTAAAAGTACCACTGTTGTATTCTTGGGGCTGTAATTGTTTTGCCCTGGCACGTTCTACCAAAGACTTCCAAGTACGCGATAGAGAATAAATATCCACTGCGTCTGCATTTTGCAGCACAGGTGTAATTAATCCGCCATCATCCATCGCTACTGCTACGGAAATGTTGATATCAGAATGATAAACAATCCCCTGGTCTGAGTAACTAGCATTTAACAATGGGTGTTTTTGCAACGTTACCGCTACAGCTTTCGCCAGTAGCGCTGTCATTGTCACGCCTTTGGATTTAATTTGTTTATAAAGTTTGTCTAATCCATCGGTGGTAATTGTATAACCGACACGGAAGACGGGCACGGATATGGTAGCTACCATGTTCCGCACTACGGCATTTTGGAAGGTAGTTAGAGGAACGGTTTGACCAGGAACAGCCGCTACCACTGGCGCAGGTGCTGGTGTCTGAGGTGCTGGGGGTGCAACTGGGGCGCTGGTTGGTACAGGTGCTGGTGGGGCAACTGGGGCAGGGGTGGGTTGTTTCCCCTTATTGGACAATGCTTCTACATCTTCGGCGACAATGCGACCGTAGGGCCCACTGCCTTGGAGCGTAGTTAAATCAACTTTGAGTTCTTTGGCTAACTTGCGGGCGCGGGGTGAAGCTACAAGCCTTCCTTCTTTGTGGTTAGAACCGTTTTGAGACGCTAAGGCAGGTGTTGCGGCTGAGGCTGTGGCGGCAACTGGTTCAGGGGAAGCGGTAGGAGTAGCAGCCGCGCCGCCGGAATTGGCAAGAGATTTCGCCTGTTCAATTTCAGCTTCCGTTTCGGCAATGAAGGCGATCGCAGATCCTACCGGGGCAGTTTCACCAGCTTCAACTATAATATGGGCAAGAAAGCCTTCGTAAAAGGTTTCTACATCCATATCTGCCTTATCTGACTCTACAACCACCACTGTTTCCCCTTTTTCCACTTTGTCCCCTGGCGATTTCACCCAGGAGACGATTTTGCCTTCGGTCATGGTAGAACTCAGAGCCGGCATAAATACTTCGTGAATGCTCATAGGGTGGTTTGGGAATCAATGGTTTATGGACTTTAACAGCTTTTATCAGATCGAATTGTATCTTGGCAGGAGAGTTTTGGACTGGAGATTTTATATTTTGATTGGGGATTGGGCATTGGGCATGGAGGAGATGAGGGAGCAGGGGGGGAGTTGCGGCTCTCCAAACTTTTAACTCCAAACCCCTAACTCTTGTACAGACGCGATTAATCACGTCTCTCCAGGAACCTAAATATGAATTGGAGGTCTATAATACAGAGCTATCCTCAATGGTTAGCCAATATCTCAATCTCGTTTTAGTTATTGACTTGCAAAAAACAGCACGAGTTTCTCACAGATTAATGGGATTGCTATTTATATTCCTCATAACCACTGCTTAAGATACAGGAGCTGTTTACAGGTAGAGGATATAAGATACAGTTCAATCTAGAATTCAAAATTGGTCATAAACCTATTTGAAATTCCTTATGTCGGCAAAGTTGAAATTCTTTTTAATTGTGATACTAAGTATCTTTGCCACTGCTGGCGCTGGAGTTTATATTACCCAGCGCCAGCCACCTGCACCGATTGTTAAGACTAGTAATGGACAAACTCAGCAGGTGGGAGCAATACATGAGTCTCAAGAGGTTGTGGCATACTCAGAGCGTTCCAATTATAAAAGCATACCTTTAGAAAAGATTAACTCATCTCTCCAAGGTAGCGATCCTGCTACCCTCGCCCTAAATGCTTTTGACGGCATAGCATCAGTGAAAGGAACGCGAAAGGTAGAAGTAGCTTATCCGCAACGAAATCAGGCCCTTGTGACCATTACACAAATCAAGCAAGGTGATGATTCAGTTGGTATTAAATATCGAGTTGAAATGACAGCCTTCGGGCGATCGCTTTTTATTAGCTCACCTCCAGTCTGGCAAATTGTTTGGGCTGGCTCCCAGGTGGAATGTTGGGCTGGAAGCCGCCCAAATATCAAGTTAAATCACATCTGTCATTAGTCATTGGTCATTAGTCATTTCTCACAAAACAAATGACAAAGGACAAATTTAAATGTCGCCGCGAATTTCTTCTACAACACCATCGCGCAAAACGATTTCGACCTGCATTTTGCTAATCAGGTTATCACCCGTCTCTACGCGGAAAAAGCCTTCCATTTGGAATTGGTTGACTTCTTGATCTTGCTGAAGAAACTGTACTTGCTGGAGATTTTGCAGCAACTGATTTTTCTGCTCTAGAAATTCACTTTTCTTTTGATTGACTTGGAGTTGGATATTGTCAATTTGTTGGAGAGTTTGGGGCCCAGGTGGTTGCAGACTCTGCTTTTGAATTGCCGCGATCGCTCTTTGTCCTTCTACGTCTAGCTGTTGCAGTTGCTGATCAAGTTGATTGATCTGCGTTTGCAGCTGCTGTTGTACTTCCTCTTTCCAGAGGGGAGTCACAATGACTTTGACGTTAACGACGCGTTTGAGAAGCAAGTTAGATTTGGAGACATCCATAAATATTTCACGTTCACTCTTTACAGTTGGGAGGTGGAATTATCAGGCAAACATGCCGTCAATAATATCGCGATAACGTTCCGTGACGACATGTCGGCGAACTTTCAGTGTTTGTGTCATCAAACCATTTTCGATGGAAAACGGTTCTAAAATGAGTTTGAATGTCCCAATGCGGTCATCCGGTCGATAGCCTGGACGATCTTGCACTTCTCGATTCAATTCTTGCCGAAATAAATCCTGGATCATTCTACTCTCGAAGTCAATTTTTTGAGTAGGTGAAGAAGTCACCTGATCATTTTGCGTATCCAGTATCAAATTCTGATTTGCTGCCCATTTTTCTAAGGCTTCGACACTGGGGACGATTAAGGCTCCCAGGCTGCGCTGATCTTGGCCGATGAGCATAATTTGATCGATGTATGGCGATCGCAAACAGGCATCTTCAATCGGCTGTGGCTCGATGTTTTCCCCGTTAGTCAATACAATCGTATCCTTTGCTCTGCCTGTTAGCACCAAGTCGTCTTGTGGTGTCAGCCAACCCAAATCGCCGCTATCAAACCAACCTTCAGCATCAATTGCTTTCGCTGTCGCTTCGGGATTTTGGTAATAGCCTTGCATAATCTGCGGCCCCCTCAACAATACTAAGCCTCGCTTTTCTACTGGTAAAGGCGCTTTTGTCTCAGGATCTACGATTTTAGCTTCTGTAGCTGGAAGTGGTTGCCCTGATGCACCAATCAAATTCCGCCAAGGACGACGCACATGGGTAACAGGAGAAGTTTCTGTCAAGCCATAACCTTGCAAAATCTGCACACCGATAATTTCAAAGAAATTATCTATGTGTCTGGGAAGCGCACCGCCGCCGCTAATCATCTGCTTAACTTGTCCTCCTGTGGCTTCGCGCACTTTGGCATAAACCAGTCGTTCTCCCAAGGCATGGAGGGGTAATAAAGCTGATGCTTGGATCTTAGCTGCTAATCGTTCGACGGCTGAAGCATGAAGATTATTTAAACTCAATCCTTGAGCAACTCGCCGCGCTTTGATATATTTCTCGCTATTGCCCAATAAAAAGTTAATTAGGCGTTGCTTTTTGGCTGGTTGTTCACGGAACTGCTTTTGCACTCCTTCATAAATCGATTCCCACAGCCGGGGTACACCCACCATGTAGTTGGGTTTAAATTCTCTCAAATCTGCTTTCACGGAGCGCAAGTTGGTATAAACTTGCGTGCAACCTTGAGATAGTAGGTAATATTCAACAGTTCGTTCGTAGCTGTGCCAGGAAGGTAGGATACTGAGAACGATATCGCCAGCGTTTGGTTGCAATACTGTCCCAAAGGTTGTTACTTGGTGCATCAAATTGCTATAAGACAGCATTACACCCTTGGGTTTACCTGTGGTGCCAGAGGTGTAAATTAGGGTTGCCAGAGCATCACGATTTTGCTTGACTGGCACAAAATTATGATTTTTACCAATTTCGAGCAACTGGGCAAAGTTCAGCACCTTTAGGGTTTCGTCTGTCGGTGGTGCTTCATCCGAAAGTAATATTACCACCTGAATTGGTAAATCTTTGAGGCGATCTTGCAGTTTTTTGAGTGTCTTTAAATCCTCAACTACTATTGCCATACTGCCACTATTAGCAATGATAAACAGCAGTTCTTCTTTTTCCGCTTGGGAGCTACGCACGGCATCAACCCCTCCAGCCGTCATTATGCCTTGATCGGCAATAAACCAGCGAGGACTATTGTCAGAAATTAAAGAAATGCGATCGCCTACCTTTACTCCCAAGGACTGTAACCCAGAAGCAAATAGCCGCATTTGCTCTGCTAGCTGCGTATAAGTAATCACTACTTCTGGTTTAGCGTGAGGGTTACGGAGGGCGACAATATTACCAAATTGTTTAGCTGCTAAAGGCCAAATTTCTGGCAGTGATTCTACATTTGTGTAATCTACCAACCGTTTTAAGGCTTGGCGTTCTCGCTCACTGATGTTAGATAAAAAAGAAGACGCGGTTTGGGTTTTTTTCATAACACCTTACCTAAATATAGTAAATTGATCTTTTTCCAGCTTATTTTGTTATTACGCTACAATATCCATCCTTATTATCCACATTCCCTTCTGTGTACGATAATTCCAGGAATTCCACGTTTATATTTACAAAAATTTATGTTAAAGTTAATTTACATAGACTGCAAGCAATAGATTGATTGAAGATCAATTTTAGAAGTTATGCTTGCAGCTAAGAAAAACGATGTCTACGACGGGCTACGCCTAAGCCTATTTTTCACAGGGGATGATTACCTATGAATTTGATAGACGCTACATTGCTAACGCTGCTCAATATTGCTGCTTGCATGGCGTTACCTAAGATTTTAGCTATCCTTCTAGCTCATGAAACGAAACTTACTGAAGCGTTACCTAATGGTTTGAAATCACAAACTGCTAAAGCTGAACTTACCAGTTTTCCTTATTGTACAGCTTATCCAGTAACAGGTAGTCAATTTTGCAAATTCAGCCCTGATTTCTGTTCCAATTGCTCTCCAAATTTATAGAGTATTTCCTAATAAATTTTAGCGTTGCAGAATAGTAGGATGAATTGGGGCAAGCTTTTAAGGCAGGGGAGGAATTTTGGAAGTTGCTAAATTATCCCGCTTTCTCTGCAAATCCAAGTATTTATTAGGAAACACTAGCCTATCCATTAAACCTAAAATTTATACAGGAAAAAACTGGTTTACAGTACAGCTAAAACCAGTCAATAAAGGAGAAATTATAATATCGCTACTAAATAGGGTTTCTACCAATTTAAGTTGAGTTTGTTCGCGCCGATAGACCTCTAGTTTACGCGATCGCCAATCAGCAATCCAATATTCTTTTACTCCTCTGGAAGAATAAAGCTTAAGTTTAGCTTCTTTATCCCGTCTTAAGTCTTCCTGGCTAGCAGACAAAACTTCGACTACTAAATCTGGTGCGCCAGTTAAATGTCCCGCTTCATCTAATGTTAGCGCCAAGGTTTCTTTAGTAGCCCAAACTACATCTGGAATCACATTATCTGATTCTGAAAACAAAACACCAGGGTTGATCACAGCTTCCCCTAAACCAGTAGACTCTGACCAAACATCAAGTTGTCGGAAAATTCTGCCACAAGTTTGCTGATGCTTGAAGTGAGGTGCCCTAGTCACAAATAATTCTCCATCAACTATCTCGTACCGCGTCCCTTCATTTTCTGCAAAGAGTTCTACATCGTGAATTGTCCAGCGTACTCCTGTATTAAGCATCTGACTCATCAGCTAACTCCTTTAATCTTGCTCTTGTATTTTAATCATAAGAGGATGTTTGTAAAGCTGTGGCGATTAGAGGATGTTTGGAAAGTCGCAAAGTATACTAAACATGGCTATTTTTCTAAACAGAAACCGTCCAGAAAAGCTTAGACATCCATATATTTGAGATTAGAAAAAACTTGGAGGTTAAATCATGCCTTGGAAAATAATTGCTGAGGAGTTGTTGGCTCGGTATGCTGATGGAGAGCGAAACTTTGCTGGGATTGAGTTGATTCAATCCGAGGGTGTTCCCCTCGACAGTTCGATTGACCTCGAAGGGGCTATTTTGAGAGATATCAACTTGCGCGGAGCCTATTTGAGACAAGCCGATCTGTGTAGAGCCGATTTGACTGGAGCCGATTTGTTTGGTGTTTCCTTGGAAGGCGCTTGGTTGAAACGTGCTATTGTCAGGGATGCTAATTTGTATTCTGCCAACTTGCATTGGTGTAGTTTACATGAAGCGGATTTGCGAGGAACCAACTTGGCTCAGATGAATGCTACTAGTGCTTTCTTTTGTGGAGCCAACATCAGTGGTTTCGAGTTCGCTATTCTGATTAAAACTAACTTTAGAGATGCTTACATCGCTCCAAACATTATTTGGAGTTATGGGAATTTTGTTTACCAGACTACTATGCCCGATGGCACTATCAAAAGCGGGCCTTTTTTCGGAGAGTTTTAGTTCATCTCCAATTACAGCCATGAAGGGTGCATTCTCAACAAAATAAGAGCATATTTGTAAAGTCTCAATTAATACTAGCCCTGGCGATTAGAAATCGCGGCTATACAGACAAAACCCACCTCCGTGGGTTTGAAGCCATTGATTTTATCTTAGTCCACGGAGGTGGACTTTGCTTGTGTAGTAGCGAATTCTATTCGCCCAATACTTTTAAAACATCCTTTAAAATTTAATAATCACTTGCGATTTTCGCGCCGCCACTTACCCCGTACTAAGCGAATTTCATCAAAAGTGTAGCTTTCGCCAAGTTGTTCTCGAATTGGTGTTAAAGAGATATCACCAAGCACTTCTAAAACTTGCCAAATTTTTTGCTGATGTTCAAGAGGTACTAACTGATTTATGTCTACAGGCTGATTTTTTTCAATCAAATCTGTCAAATGACGAATAATTGTTGTGGGGCGAATATTGCGTTTTTTGGCAATTTCATTAACACTGAAACCTTGTTTATGTAATTGTAATGTGAATATTTCTGTGTCAGAAGGTAAGCTAACAGAGGGTGTAAAACTAACTTGGGGTGGATCTATTAAACCTTTTTCTTGGCGGTAGGCACGAATTTCTGTGAGGAATTTATCACCATATTGGAAAAGTTTATGACTACCTACGCCCGAAAGTTTGCCAAATTCGGTTAGTGTTGTAGGTTGTACTTGCGCCATCAATTTTAGAGTAGAATCCTGAAAGACAACGTAAGGTGGTACAGATTGTTCATCAGCAAGTTGTTTACGGAGCGATCGCAACCTCTGCATTAATATCTCTGCTTCAATAGCCTTCTTACTCCCTTCTTCCCAAGTAACCTTTTGTGCTACGGGAACAACAAGGGAAACTGTGCGCTGTCGCCGCATCACTTCCCAACTGAGGGGGTTAAGTTTCAAAACTGAGTAACCATCGCTAGTCTGTTCTAGCAACCCTTGATGTAAAAGCGATCGCGCCAACATTCGCCATTCATCTACACTTTTATCTTTGCCAATACCGTAGGTAGAAAGTTTATCGTGTTCGTACTGGATAATTTTGTCTTTTTTTGCCCCCCGCAACACATCAATAATGTGCAGCATCCCAAATCTTTCTTTACAACGCGCCACACAAGATAAAAACTTCATGGCTTCAATTGTCCAGTCTTGCATTGGTTTGGGATGACGGCAATTATCGCAGTTACCGCAATTACCGGGAAAACGTTCCCCAAAATAACCTAGCTGAATTGTCCGCCGACAAACAGTACCTTCAGCATAGTCAATTACCTGACGCAGTTGTTGTTTAGCAATCAACTGTTCTTGGGGATCAGTTTTTTGATTAATACTCCATTCAATAGTTTTAATATCACTAAAACTGAAAAAAAGCGTACAACGTGAAGGTTCACTATCTCTTCCCGCCCTACCTGATTCTTGATAATAACTTTCTAAATTACGTGGTAAATCAAAGTGAATTACTAACCGTACATCTGGCTTATTAATTCCCATTCCAAAGGCAATTGTTGCCACCATAACGCGCACATCATCTCGAATAAATCGAGTTTGATTGCTGCTGCGTTCTTCATCAGTTAATCCGGCATGATAAGACAAGGCAGAAATTTTATCATTTTGCAATTTAAAGGTGAGTTCATCAACTTTTTTGCGCGTTAGACAATAAATAATTGCTGAACCTTCATTTTCGCGGATGAGTTCTAATAATTCAGCATACGCAGACTTGGTTTTAGAACGAACTTCGTAGTAAAGATTTTGGCGGTTAAAGCTAGCAATGTGGATACTGGGTTGCTTTAGCCCTAGTTGTTGGATAATATCAGCACGAACGCGATCTGTGGCTGTGGCGGTAAGGGCGAGAGTAGGCACATCAGGATAACGTTTCCGCAGAGATTTCATTTGGCGGTATTCAGGGCGGAAGTCGTGTCCCCACTCAGAGACGCAATGGGCTTCGTCAATCGCAAAAGCCGCAATTCCAATTTTTTCTTTGACTAAATCAAGAAACGGGAGAAATCTTTCACTCAACAGACGTTCTGGGGCGACGTAAAGTAGTCTAACTTTACCGGTGAGGATGGCTTCTTCCCGCGATCGCACTTTATAAGGATTCAGACTACTATTGAGAAATGTGGCGTTAATATTATTGTTTCGCAGTCCTTCCACTTGATCTTGCATCAAAGCGATTAATGGCGACACCACCACCGTTAAGCCTTGTTTGATTAATGCAGGTAACTGAAAACACAAAGATTTTCCCCCACCCGTAGGCATCACGATCAATAAATCTCGATTTTGCAGCGCATCTTCGATAATTTGCCGTTGTCCGGGGCGGAATTTGTCGTAACCGAAGTGATATTTTAGCGCTTGTTCGAGATGGGGATACTGAAGCATAGCGATCGCTTTTTCGGGGCTGTCTGCGTGAGTAGTTATCAAAGATATCAGGATTTTAACTCACATCATCGGCAGCATTGGGAAGACTTGGGTTTCTTTAGGGCAATCGCACTATTCTCCTAACGTTCGGCTCAATGAATGCTTTGACTTTGAACAGTGAGAAAAATAAAATAATTGGGAAAATTTAATCCAAAATCCAAAATCCAAAATTCAGTTAGCATCCACCTAACTGAGAATTTGCAGTTATTTCTTTACTTTCATGAACTATTTGACTACATTTTAGCTGCGATTCTAAAGCATTAATCTTTTGTAAAAGGGACACTCCCCACACCATAGAAATCGCCAACTTGATTGTCATACCCACAAGTAAAAGCGTCACTATTGTGGCACTTTTCTTTTGTTGAGCCAGCCTTTTTTGGTGTTCTGCAAGTCGTGCTTCAACTTCTTTGGCACGTTCGGCCTCTAATGCTTGCTGCATTTCTCGCCGATCTAATTCTTCACTAGCAGCTAAAAATCGATAATCTAAGTTGCTTAAGCTTTTACCATGTGCCCAGGTTTCGGCATCAATCAGCGCTTGTCCGCGTAACAGGCGAGATTCATCCTTTTGGTTTGAAGCTATCCATGCATTGAAGGTTTCGTAATAGGGACGCAAGTAAGCTAATTTTTTTCCAACCCATTCTAAATTGAAAACTTCTTGATAAATTCGGTTTTTGATTTTCAGAAATCCTTGCTTTTTGATTACCAAACCAGACAGCAATAGTTCAACTTGTTCTCGACTATCGTCGGCTGGTACTTCCACTCCTTGGAGAATTTGTTGATAAATTCCCAGCAATCTGGCGGCAAATTGTTCGTTTCCGAGAATGCGATCGCGAATTGTCCGCAAATGCTCCGGTTCATCTTGTGATTCCCATTTCTCGATGATGTGCGATCGCACCACATTTTCTATCCAAAATTCTTCTGCGCCAGGTGGAATTCTTAGCTTTCTACCCACATCATATTGAGATAAACTGACAATTAACCGACATAGTTTTTGAGTAAGAAATGGTTGCCCTTCTGTCCACGCTAATATTTCTTTCAAAAGTTTTTGGGGATGATTTTCTTTAATATTTAGTCCCAAAGATAGCGGTTGAGATTCTTCAAATGTGAAACCATTTACTTGGATGGCTTTACCAATATTAAATGGGGTAGTATTATTTCGATATCGAATTAAGTCTGAAGGTGTTGCAACACCGAAAATTGCAAATGTAATCCGATGATACTCTGGATCAATTGCTCGTTGGTTATAGCAGAAGCGAATCAAGCTAAAAAAGTCATCAACAGAGAAATCAAGGCTGAGAATGCTATCAATTTCATCAATAAAAATAAATAGTCTTTCGTTAGGAAACTGAGTTAACAGAATTTCCGAAATAAATCGACTGACTTTCTGAACTAAAGAAATATCATTTTGTTCTTGCCACCAGGTTCTTAAATTGACTTTTCCTAACAGTTTAAAACTCAACCATAGATCACCCACGACTCCCTTATACCACTGCTCTGGGGTTATATTTTCACAACCAATATTAGTCATATCAACGGTGGCACATTTAAAGCCCTCTTGTTGGAAACGATGCTTTGTTTTTACCATAAGCGAGGATTTGCCCATTTGCCTACTGCTCAAAATGTAGCAAAATTCACCCTGCTTCAAGGCTTCGTAAAGTTCTACATCTGCTCTGCGCTCAACATAGCTAGGAGCATCACTAGTGAGCGTACCACCAACTTGATATCGATAATTATTCATTTGATTTAAAATTTTAAATTAGTTATCATTTTTAATAAATAAATTTGTATCAAAACAATTAATTAGGTTCATATTAATAGTGGCAACTCTTTTGATTATTTATGTTTCAAAGGTTTCCCATAATTATATTACCCTGAGTGCTTTCCTAGTTGTTGGCTAAAATAAAGGCGATACAATTCACACATTGTGTGAGCTTGATTACCATTTAGTTGAACCAAACCCATACTTTCCAGCTTGTAGGCAGCGATCGCGTCTAGCTCTACTTTTTCATCTGTTGCAATTACCTTTTCCATAGCTGACATTAATTCTGGTTCTTTTTGGAGTAAACTCAACAGTTCTCGTAAATGCTGACTATAAATTCCTACTGGTGTAGATGCCGTTTCTAGTAACACCTCTAATGGCATTTCCTCTTGACATAAATGATAAAGTGCAAGACTCACCAAATAGGGATGCCCTCCTACCATTACTTGTAAGGGTACAAGGCGTTCTGCTCCTTCGGAGTCTGCTGCCCAATATAGCCCGTAAGATAATGCTAAATTTTGTACCTGATTGAGAGTCAATGGTGGCAGAGTAATTGTTATCCCGACATTGAAAGGCGATTGGTTTAGCTTAAGTGGAATATAAATTTCTGTGGTGTAAACTACCACCATCCGCAGCTTTTGCCAGATTTGATCTTGCTTTGCTTGTTCGTGCCAAAATCGCAGCATTGGCAGAAAATCTTGGGCAATATTAGGATGTTCAAAAACTCGATGGACTTCATTCAAAGCTAAAACTACAGGACTTTGATCAATGTATTGCAGCAGATATGCTTCAAAATAGATTTTGCAGCTTACCTTGCTGCCCATTTCCGTATCCCAAAAATCATCTAGACAGGGAAGGAGATTTAATTGCCTGCTGACATTGATACAAAACCAACGCAAAAATTTATCAAGGCAAGCAAAAACATCTTGGTCAGCTTCTTGAAAGTCCAAATAGACAATTTGATAACCTTGCTCTTTAGCATAAGCAATCATCCGGTTTAGCAGCGAACTTTTACCCGTCTTTCGAGGTGCTTTGATCCGGATTAAACAACCAGGGTGTAAAATCTCATTACAAACAAGTTCTTCCAAAGGAGGGCGATTGATGTAAAGAGGAGAACCCAGTGGTACAGGGCCGCTTGGAAATTCGATATTGCTTCCTGAAAATAAGTTTGGAGAAACCTTTTTTAAACTAGATTCTTCACCGAACTTTTGTTGGCTTTGATTCTCCTGATCGCTTATCTTCTCTTGCAGATATTTCTCCAACGCTAAATGCAGATTTTTTTTAGTTATTTTTTTTCCAAGTGCAACAGAAAGGTCTTGCCACAACTCAGAGCCAACTTCCTTAATGTAATTGTTGCGGTAGCCTGATACCTCTGCCATTTCATCGTAAGTTTTGCCCAACCACGATTGAGAGAGCACAAACCACTGAATGGAGGCGAGAGGCTTGTCTTGCAAAATTCTTTCTACTGCTTGCAGAATATCTTCCACGAATATTAATATTAAAGGTTAAACACTTAGTAGAGACATTTATTTACTTTGGTCTATTAATAATATACAACCAAATAAACGCTTAAAAAATAAAAACTAATCTGTATGAGTACAATTTTGTACACCATAATTAATCTTCAATAAAAAAAATTGTTAGTTTGACACTATCAAGTAGCAAAAGGGAATTTTAGTTGGAAAAATTAGCTGTTATAAATAGTCTATTGTTTTTGCCAAGCCTTAGAGAAAAGGGAGTTCATACATCAACTCACCTCGCAACTTGGCGAAGGTATTGTTGGATTAAATTATTTTCATTAATTATTATATATTATCTACCTAGATAATCTCTTATTTTGCTACAGCAGACTTTGAAACATACATCTTTATATACTATCCTACGCTATGCCCACGCCAAGCAAGCGCTTGTCTCTAGTACTGGAGGGGAAATTGTGCGATAGACTACGCCTTTGGTAAGTGTGGTAAGTGATCGCATTTTCAGCGAAGTTCTAAATACTACTCTTGTTGAACAAATGGTATATAATTTTACCCGCCATAAATAAATCTAGCCTCAATAGGATCAAGAACTTCTCCAAGATGAAGCAGGAAGATTTCAGTTTGTTAGCAAACGTTAGCAAATTATGAACGGTATTACTTCTTCAATGCCAGAGTTAAGCCATCTGCGATCGCTACTAAACTAAGATTAACTCTTTGGTCTTGATGCAGCTTTTGATTAAAGACACGAATCTTTTTAGTTCTATTATCTTGCACTTGGGGGTTAGCAACCCTGCCTGACCAAAGAACATTATCAATCGCAATTAGTCCTCCTGGACGCACTAATTGCAGCGATCGCTCATAATAAGCATCATAGTTGCTCTTATCTGCATCGATGAAAGCAAAATCAAAGGTTTCCGCTTCTTTGGTTGCCAGTAGCCGATCCAAAGTCTCCAAAGCTGGTGCAATGTGCAGTTGAATTTTATCCGCCACTCCTGCTTGCTGCCAATAGCGCCGAGCGATCGTTGTAAATTCTTCACTCACATCACACGCTACCACCTTACCGTCGCTTGGTAATGCCAATGCCACCACCAGGGAACTATAACCTGTAAATACACCAATATCCAAAGTTTTCTTAGCTCCCAGCAACTGCACCAATAACGCCAGGAACTGTCCCTCTTCGGGAGCAATCTGCATTTTCCCTATTCGATACTGGGCTGTTTCCTGTCTCAGTTGGGTTAAAATCTCTGGTTCTCGGAGAGAGACTGACAATAAATAGTCATAAAGGTTTTGTTCGAGTCCTAGTGTTTGAGTTGTCATAAAACGTTCATTCCTCTTTTGCCTAAACCCTACACACTAATTCTCTGGTTTAATCTCAATATCGCTGAGTGAAAAAAGATGTTAGACCAGGTTTGATATTTCAACCTGCAATCAACCAGCGCACAGACATTCTATATGTAGAGATATTGCATACCAAACCTTTGTTTGAGTTACTTGCCTAAACCCCTCTAGAATAAAAACTATTGTAGGAAGATTTTATTACTAAACTTGCTTTTATTCTGGGAGGTATTGATGAGCCGTCCAATAATTCTTGGTATTGTAGGTGACAGCGCTGCTGGGAAAACAACACTAACGCGAGGAATCGCTCAGGTACTCGGCCCAGAAAATGTTACGCTCATTTGTACAGATGATTATCACCGTTACGATCGCCAACAACGTGCAGAGATTGGCATCACTGCCCTCCACCCGGACTGCAACCACCTAGATATTATGCAGCAACATCTGTCGCTGCTACGCACAGGACAGCCAATTCTGAAGCCAGTTTACAGTCATAAAACCGGCACATTCGAGCCACCGCAGTATATCAAGCCGAATAAATTCGTGATTATTGAGGGATTGCTCGGTTATTCTACTCGTGCTGCCCGTGACTCTTACGATGTTAAAGTTTACCTTGCACCCCCGGAAACGATCCGCACTAAGTGGAAAGTCAAGCGAGACACGCAAAAGCGGGGCTACACTGCCGAACAGGTGCTAGCGGAACTAGAAAAGCGCGAACCAGACTCAGCACAATTCATCCGTCCGCAGCGGCAATGGTCTGATATAGTTATTAGTTTTTACCCACCCACAGAAGAAGTTGATGAAACGAATGGACACCTGAATGTCCGACTGGTGCTTCGTCCGACAATTCCTCACCCAGATTTTACCCAGATTATCAATTCTAGCTATGGTAATTCTGACTCAGCGATCCGCCTGGGGCTAGACAGGGATATGAGTAAGCCAGTAGATGTCTTAGAAGTTGATGGTCATGCAACCTTAGAACAGGTGAATAAGCTAGAGCATATTATTTGTTCTGATATGCCCCATTTACGAAATATTTGCGATCGCGAAAGTAATCCAGAACTGGGTAAAGTTGCTGGTACAACTGGGGAAACACTGCAAAGTTACCCCCTTGCTCTTACTCAGTTGATCATTACTTACCATATGTTGAAAGCGACGCAAATTCATCAGTAATCAGCGAATATGAAGGGGTTTAACAGGTTTGCGATCGCATTTAGCGTTGGGCTGTTGAATTATACGATGCCTACGGCGCTAAACTACACTCTTTGCTGACGCTATCCAAACTTCAGATGCAGAAATGCGCCCTTCAATTGGCTCATACTCATCTTCTAGCAACCAGAGTTGAGCCTCCTCTTAATTTGAACAAGTAAATATGACTTTATAAACTGGTATCGATTTTCTGCATTAATTGTCACATCTGCATAAAATAGCGGGATGCTTGACCCTTCTGAACTGATTTGTGTAACCAGAGGATTACTAACCTAACTGATAACCCACGCCCCATATACGTAAAATATCACGACAACTATCTTCAAAAGCTTCTTGAAAATTTATTATTTGAAAGCTCGATAGCACCCAAGAAAGCAAGAAAGCTGCTCATAATCGCAAATCTAAATCTTGTGGCAAGTATTTGGGAAGATGGTGTTATCACACGTATCTCTACATAGGAACTAGAGGTAAAATTCCCCAAAATTAAAGATTTTATCAAGTAAAGATAATTTCTAGAGCAAACAAGGGATAACTAAAGATAGTTTGATGTGTGGTGACGATTATCTTAGTTTATGACCTATTGCCTTAGAATTGCCGACCTACATACAAATGAGCGTCCACGTGAGCGATTAATGACGCATGGTGCCAAAATTTTAGCCACAGCAGAGTTAATCGCAATTCTTCTAGGCACCGATCAAGGGCCGGGAAAACTATCTGCTGTGGGTTTGGGACAATATATCTTAAGCGAATTAGGCAAACACCAACGTGATCCTTTGGCTGTTTTGCGAGAAGTTAGCCCTACTGAGTTGATGCAAATTTCTGGTGTTGGCCCAGCGAAGGCGACAAGTATCTTAGCAGCAATTGAATTGGGTAAACGCGCCTTTCAATCTCGTCCGAATGATGGCACATTAATTGATAGCCCACTTGCTGCTGCTGCTACCCTCAGTCAAGATTTGATGTGGCAGATACAAGAGCGTTTTGCAGTAGTGCTATTAGATGTTAAGAATCGTTTATTGGGTACGCAAGTCATTACTATTGGCACAGCAACTGAAACCCTAGCCTCTCCCCGTGATATTTTTCGGGAAGTTATTCGTCAAGGTGCAACGCGAGTAATAGTTGCCCACAACCATCCTTCTGGCAACCTTGAACCCAGCCAGGAAGATATAGAATTGACGCGTCAGTTATTAACAGGGGCGCTGCTTTTGGGCATTCCGGTACTAGATCATCTGATTTTGGGTAATGGCAATCATCAGAGTTTACGGGAAGTGACACCCTTGTGGGATGAACATCCACAGGGGGATTAAAATAATTCGTAATTCGTAATTCGTAATTGAAGATGCCTGTCGTTCGCGTAGCGCCCCGCAGGGAAGGACTGAAAAAAAGCGTCATGTATAGAAGAATGCGAGTACGTCTCCAAGAGTTAGGGAATTAAACCCAAGAATTAAGGTAATCGTCATTCATTTTTCCAGAATGATTCGCTTGTAGTAAGGGCTTCATCCCTGCTTTTATGCAACTTAAATGCCGATTAACTTACGAATTACAACTTACAAAAAGGCAGGAGTTAGGAGGCAGGGGGCAGGAGGCTAAGTATCAATTAAAGCTTTATAGCGGTTCTCAGTTGGGTGCAATATAGTAACAGCAGTGAGTGAACCATCCAATAATGTCTTTTTTAGTTACTGCATTCAGAGCATTTGTAATGGCCTCGTCTAACTCAAGATAAGTTCTAGCAGCTTGCGATGGCGTACCCGCCCGCCGTAAACGATCGCAAAAACTCTTTTACCTTCGACCAACAGTTTTCAATGGGTGAAAAATCAGGAGAATAAGGAGATAAGTAGACCAGCCTTGCCCCAACGGCTTCAATGGCTTCCTTGATACCTGTGACTTTGTGAGAACTGAAATTATCCATAACTACACAAGCGCCTGGCCAAAGATTCGGAACCAAAATCTGAGTGACATGAACCTATCCCACTAATACCGAAATATGGTAATCTACCTCTCGTATGAGAGGGGTGTATCTGTGTATGGCTGGGCGTTTTGAAGGATTAAGTGACCTGGAATGGAAGTTGTTTGAAGATATATTTCCTAATGAGCCAAAAAAACGTGGCAAAGGAATGCCTCATGCTCCCTATCGTCATGTATTAAATAGTATGCTGTACATCCTGATAACTGGATGTCGATGGTGTGACCTACCTCGGGGGAATGTGTGGGCATCCAAAAGCTCATCCCACCGATGGTTAAAGCGATGGCGTTCTGATGGAACATTTGAATATATACAAGGACGTGTATTAGCGATGCCTGCGGCGGGCTACACCTACCCTGGAAAGGGAGGAGGTGAAGAAGTTGCGTATGGAGGCAAGGGGAAAGGTGTTCTTATTCACACGCTTACGGAAGGTAGCGGAATGCCCTTGGCTAATTGCACTACCCCAGCCAACGGTAACGAG
>JAHHHS010000061.1 GCA_019359215.1 Nostoc indistinguendum CM1-VF10
TGTAATACAAGGTAATTAACTGAATCCCTTTCACTACACGATGATGTTTACCTGACCAAAAATAACCAATTAACTCTGTTAATAACGGGTCGCTGTAGGGTTTATCAATAACTGTATCGTCTCCACTAAAAAAGTTTTAGATTTATTCAATATGATGAAAACTGGTACTTTAATACTTGCTCCATCTTTTCAAAGAAAGCTTGTATGGAATGATGCACATAAAGAAAAATTTATAGAAACAATTTTATTAAAACTTCCTTTTCCTGAAATATATCTCGCTGATGGTGAAATTGACCTTGATACTCAAACATCAAAAACACTTGTCGTAGATGGTCAACAAAGATTAAGTACAATCTACCAATATGTCACAGCATCACCAGAATTCAGTATCAAAAGTATCAGTAAGTTTGAAAAATTGTCTACACAAGAAAAAACAGATTTTTTTGATTATACAGTTGTAGTTAGAGATTTAGGAAGAATTCCTGAAAGTGAAATTAGAGAAGTTTTTAAGAGAATAAACTCTGTCCAATACGCACTAAATGCAATAGAAATTAGCAACTCATTATACGAAGGAGAGTTCATCACAACTGCTAAAGATATTCTAGAAAATAATGCTCTTTTTACAAGTTTAGAGGTATTTAGTGAAGGTGAATTTTCTCGCATGAAAGACCTGGAATATGTATTGCTAGTTATGTCAACAATAGAAGAAGGTGGTTATTTCACTAGTGATAAAGAAGTAAAAACCTATGTAGAAAAGTATAATAATGAATATCCAAACAAAGACTTGATGTCTAATAATTTTAATGAAGCATCTAAATTAATTATTGGGTCTAATCTTCCTCCAGATAGTTTGTGGATAAAGAAGTCTAGTTTATTTACTTTAATTGTTGAATTAATAAAAATTAAAAATAAGTATGGTTATTTACCTAAAGAACAAGCTTTAGCTCATGCTTTAAAATCTTTAGAAGAAGAACTACATATAAAGAAGAAAGAAGATGTATCTAAAAATATGTTTGCTCAATATTATTATTATACACATCAAGGTACTGCTAGTAGAAAAGGGCGTAATGTTCGCGGTCAAGTTATAAGTAAAATTTTAGAAGAAAGTATGAATGTAAACTAGCGAACGTTGTAAAGTTCGTATTTATTATAGTGTACTGACCTACCTACTAGAACACAAAGCGCGATCGCTCTTCACTACCTTCTGGTTAGTCTGCAAATAATCATGTAGCAAATTACAACCTCGTGCCAGCAATTTTTCCAATTCGATATCTGCTAAATTCTGGAAAATCACTGTACCATTACCACTACCCGCAGCCAGAGTCTTACCGTCATTACTGAAATTGACGCTGGTTAACTCTTGCTTATCGCCTTTCAAAGCAATCAGCAATGTCCCTTCTCGGTTCCAAATTCTTACTTTGTCATCACTGCTAGCTGCTAGAGTCTTGCCATCGGGGCTAAAACTCACACTGATGAAACTATCACCATCGCCCGCGAGATTATTTAGCAGATTCCCGTCTCGGTTCCAAATCTTCACGGTGCTATCAATACTAGCTGAAGCGATCGCCTGACCATCAGGTGACCAAGCAACCCCATTTACTCGGCGGCTATGACCATTTAAGCTGTATAGTAATTTACCCTCTATCCAGATTTTCACCGTTTTGTCATCACTGGCTGAGGCTAGCAACTTACCATCTGGGCTAAAACTTACCCAATTCACTGCATCTTCATGCCCTTGCAAGGTGTTGAGCAGTTTACCGTCTCGACTCCAAAGCTTTACTGTTTTATCTTTACTAGCCGAAGCAATTACTTGACTATTAGGCGACCAAGCTACACTCAAGACGGTACTAGTATGGCCTTGTAAGGTATTGATTAGTTTACCGTCACCACTCCAAAGCTTCACCGTTTTATCTTTACTAGCCGAGGCAATTACTTGACCATCTGGACTGAAACTAACGCCCCAAACTTGACCTTCATGCCCCGTGAATGTACGCAGTAATTTACCGTCTCGACTGAAAAGTTTTATAGTTTTGTCTCGATTTGCTGCTGCCAAGGTGCGATCGTCTGGGCTAAAACTGATGCTAGTTACCCAGTCATTGTTATCGGCTTTGGGCTTTCGCAGTAACACACCGTCCAAATGCCAAAGTTTAATAGTTTTATCCCGACTTGCAGAAGCCAGAGTGCGACCGTCTGGGCTGAAACTGACGCTATTAACCCAATTATTATGTCCCTTCAGGGTTCCGAGCAACACACCTTCAAAACTCCAAAGTTTGATTGTCTCGTCGGTACTTGCGGAAGCGATCATGTTACCATCACGGCTAAAACTGACCCTGGTAACTCCAGCACTATGCCCCGATAAGGTTCGCAGTAGTTTACCCTCCAGATTCCACAGTTTGATTGTCTGGTCTAAACTAGCTGAAGCAATAGTTTTAGCATTGGGCGACCAAGCGACACTTAAGACTGCATCATCATGTAAGAGCAAGGTTTTAAGCAGTTGGCCATCTCGATTCCATAATTTCACCGTTTTGTCAGCACTCCCGGAAGCAATGGTCTGTCCATCGGTTGACCAAGCGACACTTAAGACTGCACCCTCATGTAAGAGCAAGGTTTTGAGCAGCTTACCATCCCGATTCCACAGTTTTACTGTTTTGTCTGTACTCGCCGAGGCAATAATCTCACCATCTGGGCTGAAACTGACACTATTCACTACACCCTGATGCCCTAATAGAGTAGCAAGCAGTTGACCCTCTCGACTCCAAAGTTTCACCGTTTTATCTTGACTGGCGGAAGCAATCATTTGACTATCTGGGCTGAAACTGACGTTATTAACTACATCTTCATGCCCAGATAATGTGTTGACCAATCTACCATCAAGATGCCAGAGTTTGATTGTAGTATCAGCACTGGCTGAGGCAATTAAAGAGCGATCAAGGCTAAATATAAAACTATTTACCCCAGATATATGCCCATCCAAGCGGTTATATTCTCTTAACCCAGAAACTGCTTGATAAAGCGCCGTCTGTACTTGCTCTCTGGTATTGGAATCTACCCAGACTGTTTGTTGTAATTTTTTCCCCGCCCTTAAACCTTCTTTTAAAGCATCAATACCTTTTTGCGATGCAAATAGAGCTTCACTAGATGCGCTGAGGGTTCTAATTTCGCTATCTACTGCTGTTACTATGGAAACACTTAATCCCAATATGGCGAGAACAGAAGCAGTCAGGGCAATTTTTAAGGAACGGTTTAATTGAGCTTCACTGAGCCTTTGTTTCTTTTGACTTTCTGCAAGTTTAGCTGTTAATTCTTTTTCTTTGAGTTCAACTCGTAATTGCTCAATTTCTAACTGACTCAATTCTTCGCGCTTGTGTAACTCCCGTAATTCTGTTAATAAATCCAAACCCTGTTGGGGATGAGGATCTACCAATTGTGATCGCTGCTCATTTTGGCTAAGTTCACTCTTAAGCCGTTCAATCTCAGCTTGACTCTGTTCTACTTTGTAGCGTAGTTGGTTAAGTTGTACCTGTAAGCTCGATTCTTGTTGTTGCAGGTAGCGAATCAAGTCTACTAAATAATCGTGAATCAGCTGATAGCGTTCTGGTACATCAGGGAATAGTACTACTAAACCGGAGCTAACTAAAATTTCTAATACTAACTCTAATTTACTAACATCTTCTAATTCTGCTAGCTGCACCGCTAACTCAGCACGAGTTTTAAAAGGTCGGTTGTTACTTTCATCTGTTAATAAGTATAAGACGAGTAACGCGGCTCGTTCATTTTCTGGGCCGCAGTCTTTAATTAGTTCCTTAAGATATCGCTCGATAAGTTTGTTGGGCCTATATGGCTGATATTCTTCTAGTGTAGTGATTCGCTCATCTTGAATTTGCGCTCCCACAACTTGTAATTCAATGGGGCGGACTTCTCCAAATGCTGTGGATAAATCTTCGATTAAGGCATCAATTAAAGCAGGCTCTAAATTAAACTGCGATCGCTCTGTCAATTTTCGGATAATTGCTTTAGCATATTCTGGCGAAAAATTATTTAACTGGTAGCGAATATGTTTGTCAAGAATATTATTATTAATCGCTTCTAATGCTGAAATATGTTTAAAATCTAATAAACGATGTAAATAATCTTCTCGCAAAGTAAAGATAACTTTGACAAAGGGGATATTCAGGCAGTCGCTAATAAATTTATCAAATTCTTGCTTTTGATTGCGATCGCTATAACCAAAGAAAAATTCTTCAAATTGGTCAAAAATTAAAACTGTGATCAGATGGTTATCAGCATTTTCTTTTAGTTGCTGTAAAATTCTGAGGATGGTAATAGGTGTAACAGAGTAGGGCAAAGCTTCCGATTCACTAGCTGCTTCTGCCATGATGTCAGCATATATGGCAAGGGATGCGTCACTAGACATCGCCTCATCTAAAGATTTCCCTAGTTCCCGCGCCCAATCGGTGTAAACTTGCAGCACCACAGGTATAGCTATTTGATCGCCAACGGCTCGATTTTGCAGTGCTGGAACTAAGCCCGCAGTTACAATAGAACTCTTACCTACCCCTGATTGACCGTGAATCACCGTCAATTTTTGATCAGCGCGGCTAATTCTGCCAATTAAGTTATTAATATCACGCTCTCGACCGGAAGCCGCAATTTCTAAAGCAACGCTGCTACTCCCAGAAGATGACATCAATGCTGGGTTTGTCACCTGTCTTTGCGGTTGCAAACGCCCTGCACCGATAAAAGCTCGAAAACCATACTGTTGCTCAACAGAACGCCGTTTTTGTCGAATGTAATAGGCTTCCAGATATCGCCCTTCTTCAAAATAGAGCGATCGCAGTGTCCGCAATAAGCGAATATAACGATGGGCATCGTATTGATGGGCACTGCTTTCTAAGGCTGCTGGTAGTTCTTTTGTCGCTTTGTCTAAGTATTCACGAGCTACTTCTAACTCACCTAAATTTCGCTGTGCTTTCGCTAAAACTAAATAGTAAATTTGCCCCAACAGTAACGGAAATAAGCAGTTATAAGGGTCATTGTGCTTTTGCGACTCACCTAATTTCAGCAGTGATACGTGTGCTAATATACTCGCCTGTACCCATCGCGACTGCTGCACAGCCACTTGCGCCAGAAAACCGTAGTCACAAGCTAATTGGATTTGACTACCATAAGTTTGATGCAACTCCAGAGACTTTTGAGCAACAGTTTGCAACTCTTCCCACTCTTGGAGATATTGCAAAACCTCTGCAAGTTGACCAATAAATCCAGCAACTACATCTGAACGCCCAGCCACCTGCAAGATATTCAAGCACTGCTGAAAATAAGATTTAGCTGTGTACCAATGGCGACGGTTTTCTGTTTGATTTTGCTCTGCCAAACGGCAATAACACAACCCAATATAAAATAGCAAAACTCCTTCTCGCAAAAGTAGCAAAGATGGGGGAGATGGAGGAGATGGCGAAGAAAATACTTCCTGATCTCTCCCTGCCCCCCCATTCCCTCTTTCTTCTAACTTTTGCCAAACTTGCAAGCTTTGCTGAAAATGGTTTAAAGCTGTATTGATGCGATCGCTAATATAATTATCTAGACCAAAAACAAATTCTAAACTAGCGTGTAGTTCTGGCTCTAAGGTAATACCACGATTGTGCAACTCTCTAATGGCAAAGTGGAGTTCATAGCTATGTTCCCAGACTTGCTCCACAGTGAAATAATGCTTTGCGATTTGAGGAGCTTGATGTTGTGCAGCATCGGTTGGTAACACCGTAGCAAATAGAGAGTCAGTTTCCTGTTGCAAAAATTGCAACAATGAATGAGTTGTCATTTCAAACCGAATCGGTGTCGCCGCCCAACTAGCAAAATCTGGTGCTAAACGCACTATTTTTTGTAACACTTCCTCATTCACCCACACAATCATCGGAAATGGGTGGCGTTTACGAAATTCATCACGTATATGATTGATAGACCTAAGTAGATCATTAAGTCCATCTACTGACTCTAAACCCAAAATCATCAACGCTAATGGCGGATTATCTTCCGTTAGCAGTTGTAAATGAATACTTGTGTAAAGGCTTCTAGCATTATGCGACAGAACTACCTTTTCAATTCGGTGTACTCCTGAAGAGATTTCTTCGAGTCGTTGCAGCATTCGCTCTTGCAAAACTCGATAATTGCAGCACACCAAAACCAGGGAGAATTGACCGCTAGAAAGGGCAATTGCTCTCCCCAAACTCCGCAAAGCACGCTCGTTAGCTGCTCTTATATCTACTTGTGGGTGTCCTTCAACCATGATTTGAATTTTTCTGTCTCTGCTAAAACTGGGTTGACGGCAAACCAGGCTCCCTGATGATCGCGGTATTCAAATATAAATAAACTTCGCAATAGAGTGTGGTATTGGATATCACCTCTAACTCTCTGCTGTTGCACCACCTGAAAGATTAGTTCCCACTCATGAGGGTCGATAGCGTTAGCTCGGTAATCCCTCTGTCTTTGAATCACCAATTCGACACACTCCCGCTCAAAGGGTGGATCTTGTTCTCGCAGACAGTCAAACAGTAAACCTAGCAAGTCGCGTACATGACCACCACTAATCAGGCACAATCGATCTAAGGTTTCCTGACTATCAAACACTTCTGTAATTAAGCCTAACCGATCGCTAGGCAAAATGTCTGGAAAAGCTCTAGCTAGCACCATTTGCTGCATCATTGCTAGCCCTTGGGTGAAAATCTCCCCAGAGCGCAGACGTACAGGTATCATTGGTAACATTTTTGGTGCAACTCCTCCCCCCAAACGATGCTGAAGTTCGGCGCTATCGTTGGAGAAAGTCAGAGCTAGGGGAATAGTATAGACTACATGACAATTCAGTTTGCGTAACTGTTCACCACGCTGAATAAATAAGTATTCTGGCAGCGATCGCCCCGATGGTAAAGGTCGAATTGCGACTCTATCCAAGTTATCAACAATGACTACCAGTCCTTTTTTACCCCTGGCTTTCAGTTTTTTGTTGGCACGTTCTAGCAATTCTTGATTAATTGACTGTAAAATATTTGCTGTTCGCGGTTCTAGATAATCTCTTAAACGCCGCCGCAACTGGGGACTTTCTTTAGTTTTAGCTGTAATTTTGGCAATCCCCACAGACAACTCTGCTTCTACCCCAAGATCAATTGGCGTTTGCAGAAAATCCACAAGTTCGCCAAATAACTTGGTAAAGTAAGTAGGTTTGAGCCTAATTTTCATTGCTTCTAGGCTTTCACTCACCTGTCCTGCGATCGCTAACAAAATATCAGTCACATCCACATCTGCCATTTCTAAGACATGGGTAGACTCAAAGTAAACTACATGAAATTGCTGCACTTCCAACTCAGCTTTGAGCCGCAACAACTCCGTTGATTTTCCACAGCCGAGATGTCCTGTAAATAGCTGACAAGTTGGTACATCCGGCGATATTCGAGCGATCGTGCGCTGCAAAGCCTCAATGATTTTACCACCCCGCACCGCAGCAAAATCGATATAGTACCTGCGATCGCTGGGATTTCCTATGATTAGAGGTCTGCTCGGATTGCAAGCCTGATAAAATCTTTCTAAATCTAGGAGCATAACTAATCGAGTTCACTCAGGAATAGGGATGACAAAATATATTGGCTAAATATTGGTTTTAGGGAATTGATCCTTTAATTTAAGTACATTTCACCCAAACTACTAACTAAACTAGCAGCATTTCGGATAATTGTTCATGTATAGGTTAGATGTAGCACATTGCAATGCTGATATTTAATTTTAAGTAGGCAGAAATACTACTATAAGTACAATTAGAAAAAGTATTCACTATTTAATAAGCTACTCTTATGAATATTAAAAATATCCAACACAAAAAAAGGTACTGTTGAGTACAATTTTGTAGTGAACTTGAATATATAGCGGTTCTCAAGAGACTTCCAAATAAAAAAATACTCAACTACTTCTTGTGGGGTGGACGTCTCGCCATTGATGTTAAGTCAAAAAAATTAGAGTCAAGTCAAAGAAGAGGAAAGCGCGATCGCCTTATGGGATACATTGAATATAGTTAACAGTCGGCAATTCGATGAATATTCGTCAAGAACTTCTAAGTCTGATTGAACAACTGAATGATGAGCAGTTATCAGCATTGCTTGATTTAGCTCTTTCTTTCAAGAATAGCGAAAAATCTGTTAATCCTGCTGTTGAGTCTCAGGCTTATCAAGATTGGGTAAGCCCTGAAAATGATATTTACGACGAAGTATTTGCTGATGAACTTACAGCGCGGTGATGTTGTGTTGTGTCGAGTCCCCATGCCTTCAACGGGATTGGCACAGTTTAAAGTTCGTCCTGCTGTTGTAATTTCGGCAAATCACTTGAATCAAATTCTTGATGATTTGATGGTTGTGCCCTGTACTTCCAACACTAATCGCCCTTTAACTGTGACGCAATACTTAATAACGGGCGATGAAATTGGCAGTGCAGGTATTAGAGTTGAGTCTGTAGTTCGCTGTGAGTCAATTTTTACATTAAATAAATCTATGATTCTCAGAAAGCTGGGTTCTCTTTCCTCTGAGACAATTAATCAGGTGAATTTTTGTCTAATAGCGGCCTTGGAATTATAAATTACTACGATCACTTTATAATTGCGATGTCTACGACGGGCTATTCGGCGTCGCAGCGATGAAACAAATCCATAACTACTTACCCCAATTCTCTTGATGTAGAGACAGTTTCGTTAGTTTGAGAAGATGGTTTACTCAAGAAAAAATTCCAGATTCTTTGAATAGCTATTATTAGAAAACCAATCACAATTACTCCTGCTACTACTGGTAAAGCCAGTGCAAGTACAGACAGCCCAATTGCGATGATCAACTCAATGGTTGACACAACTGGATTGGTTAATCCACCTGAAACGCCTGTAGAACTTATCCGTAATATATTCGTTAATCCCTGAGTTAATCCTGCGGTTCCACCACCAGCAACTAAAGCTAACGTCCATTGCACTAGTGGATTCATCTCTGGAGCAACAGATGCTGTTACGATTGTCCCGGCGATAAATGCCGCAGGTGTGGCAACAATATATATCTAGCAGATGATCCAACCAAGGAATGTAATAACCGATAATTTCTAGCGAACAAGCGACTGCAAAAACAATGACAGCTTGAGGTGTTTCCAATCAATCGAAGTTAGTCGGCAAATCTAAATGTCCAAAAACTGAAGCCACACTCAATACTAGCAGTGGTACAAATACTCTGAAGCCAGCCGCCGCGCTCAAACTAATCCCTAGTAATAATTCAATAAATGTATTTAGAGTGAACAAAGAAATTAAATCCATAGTAAAACTCAAGTAATACTCCTGGTGTTTTTCCCATCTTTGATCTGAACGGAGTGACAACTCTAAGTTGTGATCCCAAGATAAGAAACTTGGCGAAAATATTTCATCTTACTATGTGTAGAATCAGTTAACTTAAGCCTTGGCGAACGGGATTCGTGGCTACACAGGCAAAGTCCGCTTCCCCCTGCTTCCTTGTCTCTTGTTCAAGTCGGCGAGTCTGAGGGCGCTTTTGGATAATTCTGCAATCGTCAACCTTGAGAAATCAAGTCAAAATGAGCGAATGGTGAGTTTCAGCAAAACAGACTTTATTAAAAGGATGCCAAAAATATCATAATTTTGGAAAATAATAAAGTAAGTCGAGTATCAGAAGACTCACTTGATATCCTCATTTCTTCTAGGAAAAAATGACTCATCCTTTCCTTGAACGCCTGCGTAGTCCAGATAGACCAGTCCTCGTCTTCGACGGGGCGATGGGAACCAACTTACAAACGCAAAACCTCACTGCTGAGGACTTCGGCGGTCCACAGTATGAAGGTTGTAACGAATGCTTAGTCCACACGAAACCCGAAGCTGTGGCTAAAGTTCACCGCGACTTTCTCGCTGCTGGTGCAGATGTTATAGAAACCGATACCTTTGGCAGTACGTCCCTTGTGCTGGCAGAATATGACTTGGCAGACCAAGCCTACTACCTCAGTAAGACAGCCGCAGAATTGGCGAAACGTGTAGCTGCGGAATTTTCCACGCCAGAAAAACCCCGGTTTGTGGCAGGTTCCATCGGCCCTACAACGAAACTCCCAACTTTGGGACATATTGACTTTGACACCATGAAAGCTACTTTTGCTGAACAAGCAGAGGCGCTATGGGATGGTGGTGTCGATTTATTTCTGGTGGAAACTTGCCAAGATGTGCTGCAAATTAAAGCGGCGCTGAATGCCATTGAAGAAGTGTTTGCCAAAAAAGGCGATCGCAGACCATTGATGGTTTCTGTAACAATGGAAAGCATGGGCACAATGTTGGTAGGTTCAGAAATCAGTGCTGTGCTGACAATTTTGGAACCTTATCCAATAGACATTCTTGGTCTAAATTGCGCCACTGGCCCAGACTTGATGAAACCACATATCAAGTATTTGGCAGAACATTCACCTTTCATCGTTTCCTGTATTCCCAACGCGGGTTTACCTGAGAACGTCGGCGGTCAAGCGCACTACCGCCTGACACCGTTAGAATTACGGATGTCGCTGATGCATTTTGTTGAAGATTTGGGTGTCCAAGTGATCGGGGGTTGCTGTGGGACGCGTCCAGAACACATTCAACAATTGGCAGAAGTAGCTAAAGGATTAAAGCCAAAAGTTAGGCATCCAAGTTTAGAACCAGCAGCAGCATCAATTTACACCACTCAGCCTTACGATCAAGATAATTCCTTCTTGATAGTTGGCGAACGTCTCAACGCCAGTGGTTCCAAGAAGTGCCGCGATTTGCTAAATGCCGAAGATTGGGATGGACTCGTTTCAATGGCGAGGGCGCAAGTAAAAGAAGGCGCACACATCCTTGATGTCAACGTCGATTATGTGGGACGCGACGGCGTGCGGGATATGCACGAACTAGTTTCGCGCATTGTTAATAATGTGACATTGCCTTTAATGCTTGACTCCACCGAATGGGAAAAGATGGAGGCGGGTTTAAAGGTTGCTGGTGGTAAGTGTTTGCTGAACTCCACTAACTACGAAGACGGGGAACCGCGCTTTTTGAAGGTGTTGGATTTAGCGAAGAAATACGGTGCTGGTGTAGTCATTGGTACTATCGACGAAGATGGCATGGCACGAACGGCAGACAAAAAGTTTGCGATCGCGCAACGTGCATACCGTCAAGCTGTAGAATATGGCATACCACCCACAGAAATATTCTTTGATACTCTAGCATTACCCATTTCCACGGGGATTGAAGAAGACCGAGAAAACGGTAAAGCCACAATTGAATCCATCCGGCGCATTCGTCAAGAATTGCCTGGATGTCATGTGATTTTGGGTGTTTCCAATATTTCCTTTGGTTTAAATCCAGCGTCGCGGATGGTGCTGAACTCGGTGTTTTTGCACGAAGCGACGACGGCGGGGATGGATGCAGCCATTGTCAGTGCTAACAAAATTTTACCGCTATCGAAGATTGACGAACGCCATCAAGAAATTTGTCGCCAGTTGATTTATGATGAGCGGAAGTTTGAGGGTGATGTTTGCGTTTACGATCCTTTGGGAGAGCTTACCACAGCGTTTGCCGGAGTAACAACTAAGCGCGATCGCTCCTTAGATGAAAGTCTCCCTATCCCAGAACGTCTCAAGCGTCACATCATCGATGGCGAACGGATTGGTTTAGAAGAACATCTCAAAAAAGCCTTAGAAGAACATCCCCCCTTGGAAATTATCAACACCTTCCTACTAGATGGCATGAAAGTTGTTGGGGAATTATTCGGTTCTGGACAAATGCAGTTACCCTTCGTTTTGCAATCAGCAGAAACCATGAAGGCGGCTGTTGCGTTTCTAGAACCGTTCATGGAAAAATCAGAATCAGGCAACAATGCCAAGGGAACCTTTATCATTGCCACAGTTAAAGGTGATGTCCACGACATTGGTAAAAACTTGGTGGATATTATCTTATCCAACAACGGCTATAAGGTAATTAACCTGGGAATTAAGCAACCAGTGGAAAATATCATCAACGCTTACGAACAGCACAAAGCTGATTGTATTGCGATGAGTGGTTTGCTGGTAAAATCCACCGCCTTCATGAAAGAGAACTTGGAGGTATTCAACGAAAAGGGAATTAGTGTCCCCGTGATATTAGGTGGTGCAGCATTGACTCCCAAGTTTGTCTATGAAGATTGCCAGAATACCTACAAAGGTAAAGTTGTTTATGGCAAAGATGCCTTTTCTGACTTGCACTTCATGGATAAATTAATGCCAGCAAAGGCTACTGGTAACTGGGAAGATTTGCAGGGATTTTTGAACGAAATCGAAACGGCTGAAGTTTCGACCAATGGTAAGAAAGAACCAAAAGCTACAACTGCTCAAGAAACATCTGCTGAACCAAAAGTAGTAGATACGAGACGTTCCAAAGCTGTGGCTGTAGATATTGAACGTCCCACACCGCCTTTCTGGGGAACGCAGTTATTGCAGCCTAGTGATATTCCCATCGAGGAAATATTCTGGCACTTAGATTTGCAAGCTTTGATTGCTGGACAGTGGCAATTCCGCAAACCAAAAGAGCAATCTAAAGAAGAATATCAGGCTTTCTTGGCTGAGAAAGTCTACCCAATTTTAGAAACTTGGAAACAACGGATTCTTGAAGAAAATCTGTTGCATCCCCAGGTGATTTATGGGTATTTCCCTTGTCAAGCTGAGGGTAATTCTCTACATATATATAATCCAGAAAGCCAATCACAGCAGGTTACAACTTTCGAGTTTCCCAGACAAAAGTCTTTAAGGCGGCTGTGCATAGCAGATTTCTTTGCACCTAAGGAGTCAGGAATTATTGATGTCTTTCCAATGCAGGCGGTGACTGTAGGGGAGATTGCGACAGAGTTTGCTCAAAAGCTATTTGTTGATAACCAATACACCGATTACCTGTATTTCCACGGTATGGCGGTGCAGGTTGCAGAGGCTGTGGCTGAGTGGACACACGCCAGAATCCGCCGAGAGTTAGGTTTTACAGCTGAAGAACCTGACAATATTCGGGATATATTAGCACAACGCTATCGTGGTTCACGGTATAGTTTTGGGTATCCCGCTTGTCCAAATATCCAAGACCAATACAAGCAACTGGAGTTATTGCAGACTGACAGGATTAACTTGTATATGGATGAAAGTGAACAACTTTATCCAGAACAATCTACCACTGCAATTATTGCTTACCACCCACTAGCAAAATACTTTAGCGCGTAACCTTCCCCTTTTCCCCTTCTCCACAACGGATAAGGGGAATTGAACAAGCCGTAAAAATGTAAAGTTAAGAGTTAATTTTAACTCAGGTAAAAATTGCAAAACTCGATAATATACAGCAAAATAGAACTATGCAGTACTCTTAACCAATTTTTATCCTCAAGTGTTGGCTTATATACCTTGGGGAAATTATAAAGGCCTTCAGCAACATTTGTAGTGCAAATAAAAATTTCTTCTTTTCACCCCATAGTATTCTTGCTAATCTCATAGCATTGTGACTTCTAGTTTCAATTTCAAAATGCCTATAAGGCAGGCTCAAAGTATTAGCAAAAAATATATCCAATAGATCAAATGTCTCTTTGGCCCATAGTTTATAATCCCCTGTTAAATTACTAGAATGAGAATATTTAGTTACTAAATAATAAGGAACGTGAACAGCATTACCTAAACAAAATAATCGTAAAAATAGCTCTTTATCTTGGCAAACTTTGAGGCTTTCATTAAAATAACCTGCCTTATTTAGAGCTTTTTTACTTACTACTACAATTGATGCTGTCAATATAAAGTTTTCAGACAATAGATGATAAGTTAAATCGGGATATGCTAGCCAGGGCTGACAACTGAACTTTTCGATTTTCCCATCTAGCATTTGGTGGATACACCCACAGAAAACTATTACATTATCAGGGCTATTCTCAATATATTGAATTTGGGTCTCTAAATACTTAGGTAACCATTCGTCATCAGAATCCAAGAAAGCTATAAAGCTGCCTCTTGCAAGCTGAATACCCTCATTCCTTGCCCCACTAGCACCTGAATTTGTTGGTAAACTAACGCAGCAAACGTCAGGATATTTTTCCGCAATAAAAGTTTTAGTTCCATCAGTTGAGGCATCATCAACTACAATTAATTCGTAATCAGTATATGTTTGATTCAAAACACTATTTATTGGCTCTTTCTAAATAGTGCTTGCGATTATAAGTAGGAATAACTATTGAAATTTTTGTTTCATTTATTTGCATATTAATTAACTTTTATTTTTGATAATCTAATAGACTTTTTTCAATACCATCAACCATTTTGTCTACATTAAAATTATGTAATATATGTTTCCTACATTTCGTACTTAATTGAGGATCTAAATTTTTCCATTTAAACACAGAATTTAAAGTATCTGCTAAATCTTGTACATTTCCTGGTTCACAGAGGAGCGCTTGAAACTCTCCTGTCAATATTTCAGGTATTCCACCAGTACGACTAGCTACCACAGGAGTTCCACATGCCATTGATTCAATAATTGTTCTGCCAAATGGTTCAGAATGTAAACTAGTTAAAACTGTCACATCACTTATTTGATAAAGAGGAACAGGATTAGTTAGATGACTAAGAAATTTAACAGAGTTTGCTATGTCTAGTTCAGATACCAAATGTTCTAAAGACTTTTTATATTCTTCTGTATGACATAAGGGTTTACCAGCAATCAATAACTTGGCACTTTTGTGAGTTTTGAGAAATAAAGAAAAACCTCTAATTAGTGTTTCGAGTCCCTTTTCCTTATCTAATCTTCCAATGTAGGAGACAATTTCTACATCGTCAGAAATACCCAATTCCTTTTTAGTAATTGGTACATGGACTGATGGTTGGAATTTTTCAATATTAATTCCGTTGTATACAACGTCAATTTTATTTTCTTTAAAACCTTGCTTTATCCAATCTATTTTAGTCTGGCTAGAAACGGCAATTAAGTGTTTAGCACCGTGCATCCCAATACCCCACTGGAAACCAAGCTTTTTGATTTCTGGTGGCGGTAAGCGAAGATGACAAACAAACGGTATATTCTTGGATACAGCTAATGTATAAGCAAAAAAACTATTATGGTATTGGTTACTATATACTACGCTATCTTTAAGGGTTTTTATTTTTCTTATATCTATAAAAAACTTGTATAGTGAATCAATTATTTTTTTTCGTTCGATTCTAAAACCATTAATTTTTATTGTATTAGTACAAAAAAACTGATATTCCTTAAGTAAGTTGCCTTCTGTTACATAAACTAAAGTGATAGAGTGTCCACGTTTATATAGACCAAAGCAAACATCAAATAGGCTTAACTCTTGTCCACCGCGCAGAGAGCTTACTTCATTTTCCAAAACAATAATATGCATAAGAAGTCGCAAAATAAAATCTTACTCAAACAAACTTAGTTAGATTAGCTTAGTAATTGCTTTATAACATAGTTACCAATGGTAATCATTGTAAAGATGTTAATCTTTTTTGAAAAGCTATTTTACACAAATAGAAAGGACTGATAACAGTAGCCATTAGTCTTTCCATTTCACAGGCCGCAACAATATCGCTTTTGAAAATTTTTCGATATAAAATAAAATGCGATATTACTTTGCGTATATCGTTAACAAAATACATTAAAAAAGCAAAGGGTCTTTGCCAACTTTTAAGTAGCTTCATACGCAAGTAATAGCGAGCTAAACCAACCCCATACATCAGAGAAAGTAAATAATTTGGTTCTAATCTCCAAGATGGGATAATGTGAGCTATTACCATTTTTGGGTTATACCAAATCTCCCACCCAGCTTGATAAATATATAGTAAAGATTCAGCATCTTCACTCCCTAACATAGATGAACCGACTCTACCAACTAAAAAAAGGCGAATGGGAACATTATCTCTCCAGACATTTCTGCGTACAACCAAGCCAGCCGAAGGAGGAAAGCCTTTCTTGCCAGGTTCGTATATATGAGGATTTTCACCTCTTTCAGTAATCGCAAGATAAAATAAAATTGGTTTTAAATGCTCTGGCGGTTCTACTTCAAAATCACCATGAATTTGGCTAGCCCATGCTCCTGCTTGAGGATACTCTTGTGCAAATTTATAAGCTTCCATGATCCAATTATCTTCAGGCAAATTGTCATCATCTAAAAAACCGACAATTTCCCCTCTTGCTTCCAAAATGCCTTTCGCTCTTGCAAATGCTGCCCCTTGTTCAGCTTCAAAAATATATTTCAAGGCAAAAGGATGAAACCAGCTTTGTTGGTAGTTGCGAACAACCTTTGCAGTACCATCTGTACTATTATTATCAACAACAATAATTTCCCAATTAAGATTTTCTACTCCCATCTGATAAAGCAGTTTATCTAAGACTATGGGTAAACGAATCTCGCCATTATAGGTTGGAATAACTACTGTTAAGTCGATTAAATTCATTTTTAATTCGGGTTTAAATATCGGTTTTTCCACAAGTAAATAGGACTGAACAGACTACTTAATATCAGTTGCATCTCACAAGCTGCTACTAGGTCAGTCTTAACTTGGGTGCGATATTTAAGCAGGTGAACAATAATTTTGCGTATGTCATTGGTCATATAAGCAATTATTGCCAACGGTATAAGCCAAGGCTTAATACTGATCATGCGAGTGACATGGCGGCTGAGTCCAATTCCACGAAAAAATGGAATTAGGTAGTCTTTTTGTAAGCGCCAACTAGGTATCTTATGATTCACTTCCATTGTAGGGCTATACCAAATTTCCCAGCCTGCTTTTTGGATATATGATAATACTTCTAAATCCTCACTGGTCAACATATTCCCTGTTACCCTCCCTGTTAGGACACAAGCTATAGGAACACTCTTTAGCCAAGCTTGTTTACGTACAACAAGTCCAGCTGAAGGGGGCAGTAATTTTTTGCGCGGTTCATACAAAAGAGGCTGTGAGCCACGTTCTGTAATTGCTAAGAATGGAGCTATTCGATGAAAATTTTCTGGTGGTTTTACCTCGAAACTGGGGTGAATTTGGCTACCATAGGCACCAGCTTTCGGGTACTCTTGTGCAAAAGCATAAGCTGCTGCAACCCAATCTAATGCTGGCAAGTTGTCGTCATCAAGAAAGCCAATCAGTTCAGCATGACTTTCATGAATAGCCCGTTTCCTCGCGAAGGCTGCACCTTGTTGTGGTTCAAAGTAATAAATGAGCGGATTAGTAATTGACCAATTTGCTTGATATTCTTGAACAATCTTGCTGGTGTTATCTGTACTGTTGTTATCGATGACAATAACTTCCCAGCGAAGATATGGGATGTTAACTTGGGTTCGCAACAGTTCCAAAACTTCAGGCAAACGCTTTTCGCCATTGTAGGTACAAATGGCTACAGTAAAATCAGTTAATGTAGTCATGTTCAGCAATCTCGTGCAGATCTGGGTTGACAGCAACAGCATTCTAGCAACAAGGCGTCAGTGTATTGGCTTAAGTTTTTTCTATTTGTGAGTTTCTGCTTTGGATAATGGAATGCTTTATAACGCGGGCTGCTTGAGGAACAAGTAAAGATAAAGTTTTGATCCTCAAATTTATATTACCTAGATAATTGCAAGAATTAACGCTTTGCTTTATCTCATGCCACATTCACAAGGACTGCCAGTATAACCATGCAGGAAAATACCTTAACCATTAATTTTGCTAAAAGTCAAGTATTCCTGATGAATTTATGCTTTACATTTTTGTTACATAGGCAAATAATGGTGATTGCTTACTTTATCAGTGCCTGTTCAGTTTCTGTAAAATATTCAATTATATCTGAAGATGCTATGTTTGATAAATGTGAACTAACTGACACACAGGTAAATAAAGGCTTTGCAGTTACTTTTTCACTTCACCGCCGCACTAAGCGCCTTCATTAAAGACTGAGTTTTTTACTAATCGTGTGAACATCCTTTTGAGGAATTTAGGACGCATTCATAATGCACTCTAAAGATGTATAAAAATTTTATCTATTTTTTGTAATTGACGTTGATAGTTTTTGCAAAGTAAGTGGGTAACCTTAGCTTATCAGTATAGATTGGGTAAAGCCCAATACTACTGGTAACAGCACTTACCCGCACAGTTACCTAAGATTTGCAGATCTAGATCCTAATGGCGATTTGGTGAGTAGTAATAGAAAAGCTGTTGGTACTGCTAATAGCACTAGAGTGAATGCGATTATTGTGCAAAATATCATCCCTTCTCGAGCTGGTAACCGCTCAATAATCCGGGGTAAATCGCTCAGTGACAAGGCTTAAATGGCGTAAACTCGTTCCTGAACTGGTAGTTGCCCCGATTTATTGAGCGGATACTCGAGCTGGACAATCTTATGGAGGCTTTCATATGTTCCCTCGAATGATTGAAAACTGGGATGGACAGGATCTATTCATGTCAGGAGCTTTTTTACAACTAAGATTCAGTACTCAAGATACAGGTACTTTTGACCAAGATGCTTGGGAACCCAGTACAAATCCTATTGTTCCAGCTGCTGGCTCAAGTGATATCCATGAATATAACTGGTACTTTCGGCCACCAAACCGCCGCTGGGGTTATGATGTCGCCTTGCAGTATCAAACAGGAGGTCCAGTTTCTAGGCGCTTTGCCGTCCCTGGTACTACGCGTAGTGAGGTTTACCGTGAGTTAGCAGCAGACGACCCATACATTAAGAAACTGCGTTGTGCAACGGATTCCAGTGGAAACCGCATCGATTCTGCTGCCTCTTGTCCTTAACGCTTTCAGTCATAGGAGAATTACTACTCATGAACAGCTACTCATATCTCTTAAGACGATTTCAAACTTATCTTGAGTTACAAAAGCGAGTTGTTAAAATTCACCCTGAACAAGGATTTACCATCATAGAATCCTTGATGGCAATAATAGTAGTTACGATGGTTATTGTAGCAATTACTCCTCCGATTTTTTTAGCGGTAGCTACTCGCGTTCAAAATCAAAAAGCTCAACAAGCAATGCAACTAGCTCAACGCGAAGTTGATCAGGTACGAGTATCGGTCGAGAAGGGAAATTATAGCAATAGCATTTTACCCTCTTTACCCACTCTGCCATCAGAAGCAGCAGATAATGCAGAGATGGTGCCAGTACCTACAAATTTTACCTGCGGTACTGCTTCATCTAACGCTTGCCCTGTCGATATTAATGGTGATGCTAGAAATGACTTTTATATACAAAAATTCCGCACTAAGGAATTGAGTTATGGAAATCCATCCCAGGTAGTTGCTTTTCAAATGGGGGTGAGGGTGTACTCAGCTATAGCCGAGGGACAGTCAGGACTCTTAACGAACCAAGCATCTCTTAAATTCACTACAGAGCAGGGACAACAGCGAAAGAAGCCTTTGGCTGTGATGTACACTTCGGTAGTTCGCAGCGACCTCAAAGATTCTCTAATTAAATATAAGGCCTTCTTGGAACTTTAACCTTAGAGGATGTTTTAAAAGTGCTGGCAAGTTATCCAAAACTTTAGATCATTTTAAATCTTCCTTAAAAAGGAGGACTTGGAGAAGGTTATTACTCACTTTTTAAGGCTACGGTGTACACACAAGTCTAGAAATCCCACGTGAAACTTGTTTTCGTTGCCTTAGTCCCAAAATTAGGGGATAAATGGAGTTTCAAGTCGCCCAAAATTTAGGTATTTATGGGGCTAAAAGAGTTGAAACCTTTGGGGTCTATACTTGTGTGTACACGGTAGTTTTTTAAGGAGGAGAAGACTAGTGTATTTTCAAAGTCTTAGATCCCCCCAACACCCTTAAAAAAGACTTGTTCAAAGTCTCTTAAAGTCTCCTTTAAAAAGGGTAAATTAGAGAAATATAAAACTTTAGGAAGCCTAATGAGTAGTTTCAAAACAGGCCCTAAGTCTATTCTATATTTTTTAAAGTTGACCTAGTTAATATCATATTCATTATTTTATCAGGCTGAATATCTATGACTAAAAAACATCTAAGACTGTTCATAAATTGCTTCTGGGTCTATTCTAAAAAAAACCAAACAGCAGGGTTTACCCTTATAGAACTTTTGGTAGGTATCATAATTTCTTCTTTGATTATTTTGGCTTTGTTATCACTGGTTGTAGATATCCTGCAAGTTGACAGCCGGGAAAATGCCCGCAATGAAACCCAACAGGAAATGCAAACGGCATTAAACTATATAGCAGCAGAATTACGTGAGGCAGTGTATGTTTACGACAACAACTGTATGTCAGCTACAGCTCAAGGTACTGCCCCAACTACTACTAATATAGCTAGCGCTAATTATTGCCCTGGGCTGCAAAACTATCTACCAACATCATTAATTAGTACTACTCAAAAACCTGTTTTGGCCTTTTGGAAACCGGAAGTAATTGATGATACTGGTTCGGATAGCTTGAGTGCTTTAGGTACTTGCAGTGGTATAACTGAAACTATAACAAAACAAGATTGTCAAGACCTTTTAATTAAGCGCCGGACTTATACGTTGGTAGTTTATTTACAATCAGCTACTTCTAATAGCCTTTGGCGGGGAAAATCTAGAATTATAAGATATGCTCTAAGCAAATATAGCAGTATTACCAGTAGTAATCTGGTTCAATCTACAGGATATGTAGACCCATCCGAAATAGATAGTACCTCATTTCAAATGTGGCCAAAAAAATCTATTGATGGTACTAACCTGCAAGCATCTCTACCATCAGCAAGCGGCGTTAACCCTGCTGTTTTAGTAGATTTTGTTGATGCTCCTGATGCAACAAATACTGGTACTCTTCCTATATGTGATACTGGGTATAGTCGTAGTAACACTACAAGTAATAGCTTTTTTGCCTGTATTAGGACTACTGTCCCAGCTTCAGGATCAACAGCAGTTGCCAGTGGAGTCAATCAAGATGTAGTGATCTATCTCAGGGGTAATGCTAATGGCAAAGGAGGAGTAACAACTGATAATCATCGTCCGGTTTTACAAACTCAAGTACTGATACGTGGCGTTATTAATAAAATTCCAGAATAATAGCTGGGTTATAAAAAAAAGATGAATAAACAATCACTATCAGGGCAATCAGAAGCTGGTTTCAGTTTGATTGAACTACTCGTAGTTATTCTTATGATTGGTGTACTATCTGCGATCGCTATTCCTGGCTGGCTTGGATTTTTAAATCGTCAAAGGGTAAACACCGCCCAAAAGACAGCACTGACACTATTGCGTGATGCCCAAGCTAATGCCAAACGCGAAAGAGTTCTTTGGCTAGCTTGTTTTTGGGATAATGGCAATCAAGTTTTAGCTTCAGTACAACGTGGAACTTCTTCATGTCAAGCCACGAATGGACAATCCTTGATTACAGATGACTCTAAAGCAATTACATTTACTTCCACTTTTACTCAAAACCCTACTAACTACTATCGGGTACAGTTCAAGTATGATGGTTCTGTAAATGGAGTTGGAGAACTGGGTAAAATTACCTTTACACCTAGAAATAACAATAGTACTAAAAGATGTGCCATTGTTTCAACCTTGCTAGGCGCAATGCGGTCTGATAAGGATAATGGATGTAATTAATCAATCTCAAAGGTTGTTTAAAAAGTTGTAAAGTATACTAAAAATCCCTCTTTGAATTTCTCCCCAATAGGGCTACCGTGTACGCACAAGTAGAGACCGCAAAGGTTTCAAATTTTTTAGCCTCATAAATACCCAAATTTTGGGCGACTTGAAACTCCATTTCTCCCCCTAATTTTAGGACTAGGGCAACGAAAGCAAGTTTCACGTGGGATTTCTAGACTTGTGTGTACACCGTAGACCCAATAGAGAGAGGCTTTGAAACCCCCATTCCCTTGTAAGGAAGTAAAGAAGGAGGGCTGGGGGGTTAGGTTTCTGAGGTTTTGATGTTAATAAAAATACTTTTGCAACATCCTCTCAGATAAAATACATTAATGCTATTGAAGAACTCTATTTAAAATAAGATATTTTTAGTTTATTTAAATAAGGTATTGCGTGCTGAACTTACCAGCAAAATCAAAACAGCACCTGATTATTTTCACTCGCTATCCAGAACCAGGGAAGACTAAAACCCGACTTATTCCTGCTTTGGGAACTGTTGGTGCTGCCAACCTTCAACGGGAAATGACTGAACATACAATATTTCAGGTTCAAGAATTGCAAAAAGTCATTGACATATCTGTGGAATTGCGGTTTGCAGGTGGCGATTTGCAACTTATGCAAGATTGGCTAGGGTTGGATTTAGTTTACCAGTCTCAAGGTGAAGGGGATTTAGGTTCGCGGATGGCGCGATCGCTTTTCGATGCCTTTCAATCTGGTGCAGAAAATGTAATTATCATCGGTACAGATTGTCCTGGAGTCAATGCCCAGATTCTAGCGACAGCTTTTGAAAAGTTACACACCTCTGATCTGGTACTTGGCCCTGCGATCGATGGTGGATATTACTTAATTGGTTTGCGCCAACCCATCCCGGAGTTATTCGTTAACATCGAGTGGGGAACAGCTCAAGTATTCCAGAAAACCGTGGATATTGCCCAGAAACTGAATTTATCACATATAAACTTGTCACCTCTAGCCGATGTTGACCGACCGGAGGATCTGCCGATTTGGGAACAAGCCCTTGCAGGGGAGATAGAAAAATGAAGAGATAAGGAAGATATAGCAATTTTTGTATGGATGCAAGATATGCTACAGGCGCACAGCTAGTTGTATGACCCGATAAAAGGCCCGTATTACGACCGATTGAAAACTGCAATAAGGGAGATCGGGTAATTAATCAGTCTTTTCTTACTACCCCGCATTAGCTTCGTATCTTCAAATACCAGGAATTTCCTGAAGACACTCTACATAACAAATGCTACTGTGGCCTAGTTGAAAACCAAGAGGCAGATAGCCTTTACCAGTATTGAATCTGCTTTGTGTTTCTACACAAAAGTTACCATCATGGGCACAATATTCAAGTAGCTTGAAATATGAAAATCACTCGTATTCACCGCCAGTTTGAAAAATTATGGTTAACCGTTTTCCTTCCGTGACTACTGCCCTCACACTTAAAGTAGTTGGAATAATCTGCATTTTGTCCTTTTTCGTTGACTTTTTTATTCTATTGTTACCCTTTCAACCAACTGATCGGGTATGGCAAATCAACTTGGCAACAGCGGTAGTTGATCGGGGAATTGTTCCTTTAGTAGGTTTGGGACTTCTATTTGCTGCCTATTGGATTGATAGTGCTGATGCAGGAGGCGATCGCCCCCAAGGTATTGATTTAAGATTTCCTGCTGTGATCCTCTCAAGTATTTTAGGGTTGATGTTTTTGCTGATTTTTCCCCTACACCTCAATAACGTCAATCAAGCTAAGACTCAAACACTCAATCGAATCACCCAAGAAGCAGATCAGGCAGAAAATCAACTGAACGCTCGGTTATCACAATTGCAAGCACAATTGAATACTGAGCAAGGAAAAGCTCAACTAGAGCAACTGCGAAACCAAACTAAAGCTCAGTTTAGTGAAATCCTTAAGGATGACCAGAGATATAAGCAAGCACTTGAAAGTCCTCAAATTCCTGCAAATATCAAAGATTTGTTGAGGAAGGCTAAAACAGATCCCCAAGCACTTAACACAGCTATCGAACAACAAACAGATATTAAGACGCTGCAAAGTCAACAACTAAGCCAAGTTCGCCAGCGCAGAGACGAAGCACAGCAACAAGCTAGAGATAATGCTTGGAAGTCTGGACTGCGGATTGGGATTAGCAGTTTGCTGTTGTCTATTGGTTACATTATCATCGGCTGGACAGGCTTAAAAGGCAGGGGTGCTGTACAAGGTGGTAAACCTAGAGCTACTGCACGCTAATCCACTATCGGTATGGCAGTAGAACGTATTCAATAATTATTGATGGTTTATACTGCCATGCGCGTAGTAGCTAATAACAATAAAAATGCAATTATCACTGAGTAAAATCGCTATAAAACTTGGGTAATGTTCTCAATTTACATACTGACATATAACGAAGAATTAGATATTGCTGCTTGTATAGAATCGGCGATGCTATCGGATGACATAATTGTTGTGGATTCATGCAGTAGCGATCGCACTGTAGAAATCGCCAGTCGCTATCCCATCCGCGTTGTCCAACACGCTTTTGAAAGCCACGGATGCCAACGCACCTGGATGTTAGAGTCTATCCCTCCAAAGCACGGATGGGTTTATATTCTCGAAGCTGACGAGCGCATGACACCAGAACTGTTCGCGGAATGCGAAAAGGTAAGTCAGAATCCAGATTACATCGGTTACTACGTGGCTGAACGTGTCATGTTCATGAATCATTGGATTCGCTACAGCACACAGTATCCCCGTTACCAAATGCGCCTCTTTTGCCACGGTAAAGTCTGGTTTACAGACTATGGTCATACTGAGCGGGAAGTTTGTGAGGGTGCAACTAGCTTTTTAAAAGAAACATACCCACACTACACTTGTAGCAAAGGTTTGAACCGTTGGATTGACAAGCATAACCGTTATTCTACAGATGAAGCTCAAGAAACGCTGTATCAGCTAGAACAAGGAAAAGTTAACTGGCGAGATTTATTCTTTGGCAAATCGGAAGTCGAAAAACGCCGCGCTCTAAAAGATTTGTCTTTGCGTTTACCCGCCAGACCGTTGCTACGGTTTGTATATATGTATTTTATCTTAGGCGGATGTTTAGATGGACGCGCCGGACTTGCTTGGTGTACATTGCAGGCATTCTACGAATACCTGATTTTGCTCAAAGTCTGGGAAATGAAGTATCTACCAAAACCTAATTTAAACGCAACAGCAATTCTGGCGCAAGAGAATACACAACAGTTACAGTGCGCGGATTCTGACACTACACAGGTTGATGTGGCGTGAAAAAGATTGGAGATTAGAAGGATTCCCAGTAAAATCAACAAGCAGCCATTGGAGGGTACGCGATCGCAAAATCAGAATTCAGAAGTAGGGACGCACAGTTAGCTATGCGTCCCTATCGCGTTTTCCACGTTAAACGAGAACCACCATAATAAATTAATATTTTTAACAGAGCATTTCATAAAAGCCGCACCTGCTCAAATGTCAGTGACTGACCAAATAAAATAATTCTTCTGTTTATCCGCTCTGACTTTTACAATCACGAGCAGCTTTTGATTGAGCGCGATAGATTAGTAATACCTAAGAGACTTGCAACAATCATTTACAAGTCTTACAAAGAAAAGTAACATCCTTTGAGAATAACCAGTCGGCATTGGATTGGTTAATGTCTATATGTATGCTTGTAGGAAAATAGCTGATTTCCAGCAAAAAGTACGTGTTTTTGCGGCGGCAGCCAAGCTGCTAGCGTTTTGGACAGTTACTTGCGGTAGAAACTGCCTAAAGTTAAAGTCTTCGGAATTTAACGAATCTGCTGGTATGAATACTAATAACAAAAGTTTCTCTAGCTTAAAACAGGAGAATCGGGGCTTGGTAATCGATCGCCTAAAACAGGACTTAAAAAACGACCTGATCGCTGGTTTGTTGGTAGTAATTCCCCTTGCAACCACTATTTGGCTAACGATTACCATTGCTACTTGGGTAATCAACTTCCTCACCCAAATCCCCAAACAACTAAATCCCTTTGATGGGTTAAATCCATTTTTGGTAAATCTACTGAATCTATTGGTAGGTTTAGCTGTACCACTACTAAGCATCTTGTTGATGGGCTTGATGGCTCGGAATATTGCTGGTAGGTGGTTGTTAGATTTTGGTGAGCGATTTTTACAGGCAATTCCTTTAGCAGGACAGGTATACAAAACTCTAAAACAGCTTTTAGAAACAGTATTAAAAGATTCTAATGGCAAGTTTCGTCGGGTAATTTTGGTAGAGTATCCCCGTCGAGGCATTTGGGCGATCGCTTTTGTCACTGGTGTAATCAGCAGTGATATCCAAGCTCAGATGTCTCGCCCCGTACTAAGTGTTTTTATACCCACCACCCCGAATCCGACTACTGGATGGTACGCAGTCGTTCCTGAAGACGAGGTGGTAAACCTCTCCATATCAATTGAAGACGCCTTTAAAATAGTTGTATCAGGTGGGATTGTCGCCCCCAATACGCCCTTACTTTTCCCCAAAGAGTCCACACTAGAAATAAAACACGACGAAATCAAGCAGCAGGTTATTCCCGTTGAAGAAACTTAAAATCAATCTGGCAAAGTCACAAGCAAATACGTAATGTTGTTGTTTGACTGTGCCAAAATTGATAGAGTTATAAGTTTGTCCTGCCTAGTTAATCAGTTCTTGCACAATCACCCCTCAGTTTTATGCAACCTCGTAAACCCCAGCAAATTGCTCGTGAATTGGCGCTTTTAAGCCTTAGCCAATTGCCAGTAAACCCCAAAAAATTAGATAAATTGGAAGATGATCAACTAGTATCTAAGTTGGTGCTAGGAGCAGTACGCACTCTGACTTCAGAAGTGCAAGATACCCTCGATAATGCCGCAGGTGAACTGCAACGCAGTAATGACCGCCTTTTAAGTAGCCAAACTCGGGCCTCCGACCTCAATTCTGCTCGAACAATGCTCCAAGAAGCGATCGCCTGTACGCAGACAGCAATCAATCAGTTGGGTACAGCAATGGATTTCCCAGTATTGATTCAGCTAGCGAATCAGGATAAGGGAGTTCGTAATTACGCTAAAGAGCTTGTGATTACCGTCAACGAAAATCGACACATTATAGATGAACTCATTTCTACTGCCTTAGTAGATTGGCAAGTAACTCGCCTCGCCCAAATTGACCGCGATATCCTGCAAATCGCTGTGGCAGAAATGAAGTTTTTAGGAGTTCCAGACAGCATTGCCATCAACGAAGCTGTAGAGTTAGCCAAACGCTACAGTGGAGACGATGGTCATCGATTTATTAACGGTGTTTTGCGCCGAGTCATTGAGCAGAAAAAAACAGCATAATTCTTATACTGCCGTGGAGAAAAGTCTGTAGCCGCTTCTGCGGCTTCCTCAGAGCGAACGTTCAAAGCGAAGCTCCTGTTATAGCGATTCTTTTCAAACTAGCGTTGAAAGGTGAGGATAACCGGGAAGTTTTCACCACAAGAAAAAGTGCAAACTTAAATTAAACTCATAACTTATAACTTATAACTCATAGAACTAATACTGCTGCAATGGTTTTTAATTGGTTCCGTCGTCAATATAACGATTCCTCTGAGACTCCCTCTGATAAAAAACAGGAAGAAACTCCTCCTGCACAAGAACCCCAACCAGAGCCAGCCGAAACGTCAACAGCAACTGCTGAAACTGCACCAGACTTGTTAGCGTTTGCTAAAGCTGCCTACAAAAATATTCAGCAAAAACAACAAGTCGAGGTAGTAGAAACTCCGCCTGATTCAGCAGATAACTCAGCAGAACCTGAAACCGTAGAAACGGCAATTACGGAAATCACTGAACCAGAAACAACTGAGGAACCTGTTAGTACAACCCCAGAAACAGCACCTCCAGAAGTTATTCAAGCTGCTACTGAGGAAGAAAGTACAGAAGATTCCTTAGTAGCAGCAATTGCTGAATATCCAGATGTTGAAAGCCCAGAAATAAGGACAAGTAAAACTGAACCAACATCTATTGAAACACTAGTTACGCCAGAGGCAACACAGCCAACAGCACCAGCCGCCTCATCCTTCTTACAACGAGCAGCAGCAGAACGGCAAGCCAAGCTGGAACAACTAATGGCTACTGCCATTGAAGTTCCAGAACCAGAGGTAGTACAGCCAGTAACTGCAACTTCAGACACAGGAGAGGAAATTCCTGGACTGGTATTTGATGATGGGTTTGTCTGGTCGGCGAAAGTCCTAGCAGCTCAAGGTAGAAGTCCAGAAGACGTTTCTATTGAAGAAATTACCTGGCTGAAAAAGCTCCGGCAAGGGTTAGATAAAACTCGTCGTAGCATTCTCAACCAACTGAAGGCGATCGTTGGTCAAGGGCCGCTTAACCAAGCTGCTGTGACAGAAATTGAGGCATTGCTCCTGCAAGCTGATGTGGGTGTAGAGGCAACGGACTTTATTATCAATGCCCTACAGACAAAACTTCGAGAAGAAGTAACTGCACCTGAAGAAGCGATCGCTTATCTGAAAAAAATCCTCCGAGATATGCTGGATGCACCAAGCAAAGCATCCCAGAAAACTAGCTTTACCCCAGAAAAAGAAATCCTGAATATTTGGTTAATCACTGGGGTGAATGGTGCCGGTAAAACCACTACCATCGGCAAAATTGCCCACTTGGGACAAAAATCTGGTTATAAATGCTTGATTGGTGCAGCAGACACTTTCCGCGCCGCCGCCGTCGAACAGGTGAAAGTTTGGGGTAGTAGAAGTGGTGTAGAAGTAATTGCCAATCCGGGAAAGAATACAGATCCGGCAGCAGTTGTATTTGATGCGATCGCAGCCGCCCAAGCCCGGCAAACAGAATTACTTCTGGTAGATACAGCTGGGCGACTGCAAAACAAGAAAAATTTAATGGACGAACTCGGCAAAATCCGGCGAATTATCGACAAAAAAGCCCCAAATGCGAAAGTAGAATCGCTTTTAGTTCTAGATGCCACTTTAGGTCAAAATGGACTGCGGCAAGCCGAAGTTTTCTCCCAAGCTGCCCAACTGAGTGGCGTTGTCTTAACCAAGCTAGATGGCACTGCCAAAGGCGGTGTTGCTCTTGCTGTTGTGCAACAGCTAGGTTTACCCATTCGCTTTATTGGTGCTGGCGAAGGAATTGAAGATTTGCGTCCCTTTTCTAGCTATGAGTTTGTCGAAGCTCTATTGAGCGACTAATTGGGAGTTAAATATTTTTCTTGACAACTAATAAATTTAGGGATGACTGATCTGGTATTATCACTTGAACTAATTAGAAAGAAAAGACTAGAAACAGATCAAGTTCTATAAATCATAAGTTTGTCAGCATAAATGGGTAACTTTTGTTAAAATTTCAAGCTAATGCCCTTTTTTCACGCTCTGAATGGGCATTTAGTTGCAACACGCAAAACTCCGGAAACTTCCATTTTGTAGTAATTTAAAGGACAAGCGAGACGCTCACCCCCACAAATATAACTATTGGAGGATGGACAGCAGTCTAACGGTGAGCACTACGTTGGAGAGCCAGCGCGGATGAGTCCAGCACTGTGGAATGGTTTGCCTCCACAGGTTGGTTGTGTTGACTATAGCGACTTGCTTGTGAACAGAGAAGCAAGCTACGCGCACGGGCAACTACAGGAGAAGGAACTGCGTTCGGGAGGTGGGAGAGATGCACACTGCACGTAACTTACTTAAAAGTAGGAGTACGAGCTTCATCTGTTTGCCCAGCGCCGACATTAGGAAAAGGACGGCTTCCGACATCATAACTTCGGAAAATCGTCCACTGTGGACTTAAAAAGTGAATTGGTGTAAGTAAGCTGATTCAACACTCTCAGGTGTATTTTCAGTTCCTACTTGCAAAAGTATCTACAAATGTTTTCTGTAGTCAATCGAGAGGTTTTAACTCTGATGGTTAAACTAAAACCCTCTTTCTCGCTTTTAACTTAAACTTCTTGGAGGATATTTTTTTAGATTTAGTGTTATCTCTTCTATTCATATCTTACACTTACCAAATGACTCCTCCCAAAATCCAATACAGGTTAATGGTTTGAGTCTGTTACCGCTAACTCAAAAGATTGGGTTATCTCACTTTTATTCCGTTTTAATGGGTTGAATTTTTGCATATTCGGCAACTCAAAACGAGAAATTCAAAATTAAAAGCTCAATCTTGGCGATTATCCCGGCAATTATGGTATATAAATTAAGTATTTGAATACTTATTTACATATTCTCAGGTATGGAAATTGAGTTTAAGTCTGTTTTTACAAGACCCAAGCTCGATTTGAGTGGTTATAGAGGTTTTCACTCAAAAAACTTCCAGTCTCCTAGTTGCCTCTGCCTAAACAGCCACTCTGAAAGCGTGATGAATTATTCTTTTAATAAAGTATTTTTATGACTATAGAGATATGCTTTGAGAATTAAGTTATGAAAAAATGAAAATCTTTCTTAAATATCACCGAAATTAGTAATTAACTAGTAATTTTTACGGGTTGGCTTTTGACTAAAAATACCTGGTTTGAAATTAGTAAATATTCCATCAAAAATACAATAAGCCAATAAAATACTGATAAAAGTTGCCTGTTACGTCTTTATACTCTTGCTAAAGTGACAAGTCTTGTCTAAATATGGTTTAGCAATGCCAAAGCCAAAAGATTTATAAGTAATCTAAAATCTACCAATATAAAGTGCAATAGTACCTGTGCCTGTGTCTCAACTGCCCTCTCAACCCACTGACAACAATAGTAGTGCCGCGACAGATGTCACACCAGTCGTAGCACTTAAAGAACTCGTGGCAAGGTTGCACCGGGAACAGAACAAAATTCAAGATTTGCTAAGTTCTTTAGGATTTGCCCTGAGAAGTTTCAATAATTTGAATCAGTTTTTGGAGCTGATCCCCCTGATGGCAACAAGAGTGACAGATGCAGACGGTAGCGCCCTGTTTCTCTACAAAAATGGTCAAGTCAGGTTAGAGCAGTTACATTGGCAAGATAGTGGCCAGCGCAAGAATATCCGTAAAGCGCTAGAAATAGCTAGCAGTCAAATCCCGCTTGTATCCAATACTGCCCCTCTAGCCAATACCACCGGGATTTTGGATGACCAGATGCATCGCTATCTGGGGAGAGATGTACAAATCTTTGGTACAGCGATTCTGGTAAAGCATACAGAAAGGGGATGGCTCTATGTCTTGAGCCGCGATCCAGAATATAGTTGGACAGAAACCAGGCAAAAGTTAGTTAGGTTAGTAGCAGACCAAACAGCAGTAGCGATCGAAAACGATGAACTAGCTGTAGAACTAAGAAAAAAAGAACGCCTAGACCAAGAACTAGAAATTGGCGCAGAAATTCAACGGCGACTTCTGCCACGTCAATGTCCCATAATCCCTGGTGTAGTTTTAGCGGCACGCTGTAAACCGGCCAATCGCGTCGGCGGAGACTACTACGACTTTATTGCTACCAATCACAATAAAATTCAACCCAAGGCCAAAGACGGCACGGAAACTGGTCGCTGGGGTTTGGTTATTGGAGATGTCATGGGCAAGGGTGTCCCCGCAGGGCTGATTATGACCATGATGCGGGGAATGCTACGCGGTGAAGTGCTACATGGTAATTCCCCAGCCGGAATTCTGCAAAACTTAAATAGAGTTATGTATGCGGATTTGGAAAATTCCCACCGCTTTATAACGCTATTTTACTCAGAATATAATCCCCACAACCGAATTTTGTCTTATAGCAATGCGGCACACAATCCTCCCTTATGGTGGCACGCAGCTACGAAAACTGTCAGCCGTTTAGATACTTTAGGAATGTTAATCGGTTTGGATGCTAACAGCCAATATGAAGATGCCCAGGTACAATTAGAGCCTGGGGATACAATTATTTATTATACAGATGGCTTGACCGATGCCGCCGCCGCTAGTGGCGATCGCTTTGATGAAGATAATTTTGTCACTGGCTTCAATACGGCTTGCAAGTACTGCAATGGGCCACAAGAGATTGTGGATTACTTATTTGACCAAGTTGAGCAATTCATCGGTGCTGATAAGCAAAACACTGATGATATGACACTAGTTGTTCTACAAATTTTATAGTTATTAGCCATTTTTGCTTGGTCAAGTCATGATTAAACCGATGGTGACTGAGGATTTACCATACTAAATCAGGACTTACGCACTCAGATCCCCCAACCCCCTTAAAAAGGGGGCTTTAGAAGTTCCCCCCTTTTTAAGGGGGGCTAGGGGGGATCTAGATTTCAGGCTTCAGTGCATAAGTCCTATAAATTTAATTTTTTCTTTATTTTTTTCTTTGACTGCCGTAGCGATCGCCCAAATGGTCGCACATCAACCTTTTTTGAGATTCGTTTATATTCAGTCTTTAGGAGGATACATAAAAAATGATCGTTACAATACTTTTCTCTTAAAGTAAAAACTATATATTTTGCACATCTAGCACAGTAGGAAACGCCGAGGGGGAGACTAGGTAAAAGGTACAAGGTAAAAAGTAAAAGGTAAATTTACTTCTTCATTTTTGCTTTCTTTCTATCCTTGTGGCGCAAGCATTTCGCCTGCTCCCCCTTAGCGTTTTAATTTTTATTTTCTCCGCCGTAGTAAGTTCACAACAGCTACGACGGAGTTTTGCTTTCTTTATCTCTTACGCCTAGACTTGGCTTTTTAAATCTCCTTGGTATTTAAGGAAATAACCTTCATTTAATGATTTGTCAAGATATTTCTGAAAATATTTTAGTTAAAGAATTCAGATAACTATTCTTGCGCCCCAGCTTTTTGCAGACTCCGCACCACATTCTTATAACCATTAAATTCTGCAATCATCAAAGCAGTATAACCACCCCGGTTTTTCAAATTCATATCTGCCCCAGCTTGCAGTAATAACTGCACAATTTCGCTGTAACCTGCTGAGGCAGCCCACATTAATGCTGTTGCCCTCGCTGAGTCTTGAAAATTCACATCTGCCCCCCTTGCCAGCAGCAAATGTATTATCTCTGTGTGCTTGCGTTCGGTTGCCTTGCTCAAAGCAGTTTTGCCATCATCGCCCGGAGTGTTGGCATCAGCACCATAGTCTAGCAACACTTTCACTGTTTGGCTGTGTCCTTGTGATGCAGCCAGCGTCAAAGGTACTTCGCCAAGGTTTTTCTCGGTAATATCTGCCCCAGAACGCAGCAATGCTTCGACGATATTGCTGTGCCCCTGCAATGCTGCTACGAGCAGTGGTGTATCACCCAGGTGGTTCCTAATTTGGACATCTGCACCCTTGTTAAGTAACACTTGCACGACATCAATGTAGCCTTCTACAACGGCAAGGTGTAGGGCAGTTTCACCATCTTGGTCTTGGAGATTAATTTCAGCACCTCGATCTAGTAAAGCTGCTGCGATCGCACTATGTCCAGCAGCTGCTGCTGCCGATAGGGCAGTTCCACCATCAGCGTTTTTCACATTCACATCAGCCCCTGCTGCTAGCAGTGCTTCTACAACCTCCAAATGTCCCAAATCTGCCGCTAATGTTAAGAGTGTCTCACCCTCCTGATCTCGGAGATCGACATCGACACCAGTTTGGAGAATTACTTGTAAAACTTCTATTTTTCCCTGCTTAACGGCAAGTTTCAACGCAGTATCATCATCTTGGTCTGCGATATTCACCTTTGCACCAGCAGCCAATAAGACTCGCACTATATCGACATGGCCTTTGAGTACAGCTGCCATTAAAGCTGTGCTGCCATCTTCATTAGTGGCATTTACATCAGCACCTTTAGATAGTAAAAGCTGTACAATGTCAAGCTGTTTGGCACTAGCCGCCAACATTAAAGCCGTCAAACCATAGAGTTTTCTGGGCAAGTTGATATTTGCCCCAGCATCCAGCAGCGATCGCACAATTTCGGTGTAGCCTAAATTGGCAGCAAACATTAATGCTGTCGTGCCTTGGCGATCGCACGCGTCCACACTCGCACCAGCAGCTAGTAGGGCACACAGATGCTTAATATCCCCGCTTTTAGCCGCTTTTAGCAGCAAAGTATCATTGTTTTCAGTCATGGATGAGATCCCCCACAGGGGTTTTGTTCGTCTACCCTCAAAATTTAGTCTGAGATTGTTTATCCACTTTGGCAAGAGGGTTATACAATTCAAAATTCAAAATTTTAATTTAAAATTTAATAAATTCAGTCTTGGCAAATATTCTGGCTATTGACTTGATGCAAATTAAACTGAGGGAGGCTTCACTCTTCTGTTTTTTCGTCTTTCTCAGCCTCTTTTAGCTTGTGCAACTTTAAGCACAGGAAATAGAGTTATGCTAATTTTTATGAAGATTTAATAATTGGGCGAGAACACTATGAGTCTGGAACTTTCTGCATCGGTGAAATATTGGCTGAACTTCTTTCATCCGGTGCTCATGTGGGCGCTATTAGTACTCTCAATTTATGCTGCTTACTTGGGGCTGCAACTCCAGCGTACCAGAAATGCTCAGGGGGAAGAAAAGAAAGAACTGCTTAAAGGTAGATATAACGTTAGACACTACCAAATTGGATCTATACTCCTAGCTTTGATGGTAGTAGGTGCGATCGGAGGGATGGGTGTCACTTACATCAATAATGGCAAGTTATTTGTCGGGCCTCACCTGCTAGCAGGACTAGGCATGACGGGTCTGATTGCATTTTCTGCTGCTTTGTCGCCTTATATGCAAAAAGGGGCAAATTGGGCGCGTGCAACTCACATTTTGCTAAATTTCACGCTTTTAGGACTTTTTGCTTGGCAGGCTGTTACTGGCGTGCAAATTGTCCAAAGAATTCTCACTAAAGCTTAGTCATTTGTCCTTTGTCATTTGTCATTAATTTTTGACAAATGACAAAGAACTGTTGACTCACCGTTTTTGCTTAGAATTAGCAGGAAATGGTATTTCCAAAGATTTATGAAAATCTTCTTGAACTTTGCGAGTTAAGCGACGGGAAACTTGGCGGACAATTTGGTTAAGTAAGCGATCACCTGTAGATTGAATTATAGATTTGGGTAATCGCTGAATAAACTTAGGGAAGTGCAAATCAACTATTAAATCCAATTCCCATTCAACTCTTGTAACTCCACCAATGCTAGTAGAAGTATCGCTTTTTACTAACTGTAGAGATGCCCGATAGTCTACGTCATAACCAGGCGGTTGGTAATCAGGAATAGGGATTGTACGGATGCGGTAAATACCCTCATCCGGGGGCAACAATTCCAAACCAATTTTTGGTTCTACATCATAACCAAAAGCACTAAAACGACCAATTACTAAAGCGTAGCCATTCTCCCCCAATGGTTGCACTTTCATAGGTTCAGCGCAACGCGAAAACCATGAAGAGTGAGCATTAAGATACTCAGCAACCTTTTCTATTGGGGCGGGCATTTCCATAAAATCTTGATAACGACCATAAAATTTTGTAACCGTCGCTACATTTGCTTCTATTAATATGTCCTCGGCTTCTTCTTGGCTGGAGGCTACAGGTAAAACTGCTTCTGTTATTTCCCAGGATTTATATTCGGCTTTTCTTGAAAGCATAAATGCATTAATGTATACTTTGGCGTTCGTCTATATCAATAATTCCCCACGTACCTGGGTGATTTCGCGCTCATATATCATTTTTACCGAAACCTCATTAATCTGCCATCAACTCCATAGAATTACTAAAATAAAGAACTGAACAAGCACACAATAGTTTCCCAGGATAGCATTTCTCATGAAAGCATTTGTAGCAGGGGCAACGGGTGAAACAGGTCGCCGGATTGTGCAAGAGTTGATAGCGCGGAATATTCCCGTCCGAGCCTTGGTAAGGGATATAGAGAAAGCTAGGGGTATTCTGTCTCCTGAAGCCGAATTAGTAGTAGGTGACGTGTTACAACCACAAAGTTTAAATGCTGCGTTGGGAGATAGCACAGTTTTGTTGGTTGCTACTGGTGCAAAACCTAGCTTTGACCCCACTGGTCCCTATAAAGTAGATTTTGAAGGAACTAAAAATCTAGTAGAAGCTGCTAGGGCAAAGGGAATTGAGCATTTTGTCTTAGTTTCTTCTTTGTGTACTTCGCAGTTATTCCATCCACTGAACTTGTTTTGGCTGATTTTAGTGTGGAAAAAACAAGCTGAAGAGTATATCCAGAAAAGTGGTCTAACCTATACCATTGTGCGACCTGGTGGGTTGAAAAATGAAGATAACACCGACGCGATCGTAATGCAGAGTGCTGATACACTCTTTGACGGTAGCATCCCCAGGCAAAAAGTCGCCCAAGTTGCTGTTGAGGCGCTGTTTGAAGCGGATGCACGCAATAAAATTGTCGAGATTGTTGCCAAACCTGAAGCTACTTCCAAAACTTTTGGTGAGTTATTTGCTAACGTCGCGTAATCAACCAGTGGGGAGTTAGGAGTTAAAACTCTTTTGCTTGGATACAACACGCGCTTTGGGCACAGCATTGCTGTGCCCCCACGAACAGGCAGTCTGTATTAGAGTGAACTTTGCCAGAATGAGTTCGTCGATGATTTTTGTGAGCAAAAAGAGCGAATTTGAAGGAGTCGGACTCTGAAAGGCTTTAAATTCAAAGGTGTTGAAAAACTTATTGGGCCAATAGCCGCGCTTCTTGGCTTTGTGTATTTGTTGCAATGGTATATTACTGGAGACTTGCGATCGCCTTCTGATCCCATCTTTGCAGTTAAACAGCCGCCTTTGGTAATGAAAGGGGGCGACCCCTATATCCGCGCTTTAATGCGAACCATCTCGGCGAGTGAAGCGAGTGGTAATCGTCCCTATTCGCTGTTATATGGTGGACAACAAGTCAACGACCTTAGCCGACATCCTGAGATATGCGTCACAATTGTTACAGGTCCAAATACAGGTAATTGTTCTACGGCTGCTGGCAGATATCAAATTATCAATATTACTTGGTATCGTTTAGCCCCCCTTTATCACCCAAATCCAATGCAAATGATGTTTTGGACTGCTTATAGTTTTGAAGCAGAATATCAAGATGTAGTTGTTTACCGTTGGCTAAATGATTCTAAAGTTTGGAGAACAGATATTTCTCAACTGTTGCGTCAGGGAAAGTTAAATGATGTTTTGCGGCGACTCTCTCCCACCTGGACAAGTCTAGGATATGGTATAGAAACTAATTCTGTTAGTAGCTCTTTACCTAAGATTTATCAGAAAATGTTGCAAGAGGAATTAACCGCAGTTAATCAACTAAAAACCCCGAATTCGACACCATCCCCAACTCCTTCTAGCAATGCAGTAAAAAAGTTGCCAAAGCCGTGAAGTTATTCTAATTTTTCACTTGCTGCATACAAAAAATCTTTAATATTTTCCACAAATGCTAAGGTATTTTCAAAGTGGATATTATGTCCAGCATTACTAATTATTGTTAGTTGAGCAAATTCACAGATTTGAGCCATTTCTGCATTAATAGATATAAATTTTTCATCATATTCACCGACTAGTAAGAGCAGAGGTATTTTATTTTCTTGTAGCTTTTCCCACAAAGAAGGTTGGCATCCAATACCCATGAAGCGTAATGATTTATCTAATTCTTGTGGATTATTTTGCAACCGATTTTCTATCATGCGATCGTATTCTGAATGATTTTTTATAGAACCAAAAATTGGTTGATTATACCAATTTGATAAAAAAGTTACAAAATCACTTTTTCCAAGACTTCTTGTCAGTTTTCCGCCTATTTGCGTATCAAGTTTAATGCGTTCTAATCTTTCTAATTCTGTTGTGAAACCTGGGGAAGCTGACTCTAAGACAACTTTATGAAAACGTTCTGGAAAATGCAGAGTGAGGTATAAAGCCAATCTCCCACCCATTGAATAACCAATTAAAAAACATTTAGCAATTTTTAACTGATCCAGTAAGTTTATTAAAGCATCAGCAGTGTTTGCCATCGTATAGTACTCGTCCCCACCCAAAACTTTAGTTTTGCCGTGTCCAGGAAGGTCAAGTATTAAATAATAAAACTCGTCAGATAATAATTTTATGGCTTCATGAAATTCATCTATATTGCCCATAAAACCGTGCAAAAAAAGAATTGGTGGTTTGTCTGGGTTGCCAATTAAGGAATAGTAAAATTGATAGTTTTCTCCGATCATAGTCTAGCTCAAAACCATCGTTGCTATACAGCAAATTATCTTATTGAATAAGCTTATTTTCTCGTTTCCCGTTTTTAGGAGGGAACGAGGAAAAAGCAGAGAAAGTTTATTAAAATAGATTGGCTATCAGTTCACAAGCTGATGTTGCTATTGTGAATATCATGATGCACTATTGAATTTTAATGTATCGCTGTTAGTGCATCACCAATTTTGCAAATGTATTTCACATTATTCTTCTAATTTTTAAGGCAAAAATCGATCTAAAGCAGCTTTTAACTGTTTAATTTCAACCTCAATATTACCCTCTTGTGCGGCTCTAGCAATACACTCAGTTAAATGTTCATCCAAAACAATTCGTGCTACCTTATCTAATGCGCCCCGCACTGCGGCAATTTGCAGTAGAACATCAGGACAAGGGCTATTTTGCTGCACCATTGTTTTGATACCACGAACATGACCTTCTATCCGCGATAATCGATTGGCAATTCGTCGTAATGACTCTTCGCTATGGACGTGAGGATGAGCCGACTCTGGACTGTCATGAGTATGATCAGTATGCTGGTGGTCTGTATTGTGATGGTGGGAATGCTCTGCTTGCTGGGATGTTGGCAAGGATTCCTTAGCTAATTGGTTTGATCCGTTCATAGGTTATCAAAAGACTTGTAGTACTAAAATCCTAGCCTAGTGCGTTGCAGGGAGTGGGGAATGGGTAAGAGGACTTGGGGACAAGTCTTTCACCTTGTCCCTAATTCTCACTCAAGTCACCTTGTCCCCCCTATTTCCTACTCCCTACTCTCCATTCCCCCTAATTCTACTACTGACGATTGGCTCTTTCTTGGGGAATAATTTCTGTTACTACCCTACCGCTAGAATTGCCACCTTTGACAACAATATTTTCTGTTTGCAGATTACCAACGGCTGTTTCACCTGTAAAATTTAACCTTGGGTCAACTTGCCAATAAACGACATTTCCCTGAGCTTCAACCAACTTGTTGTCTAAATACCAAGTTAATGTATTAGATTTCAAAGACTGGCGACGCTGACCAATGGCGTTGACGTTACCTGTTAAATAAACCGTTTTTTGCGGTATTTTCATTTCACCTTTATTGGCGGTCACGGTAAGATTCTCGGCACGTTGGAACATCCGTACGGGGGAATTCGTAGTAACAGTTTCTGCGTTCATGTTCCAGGTCATCGAGTTACTAGTTATTTGCACTGGCGGGTTTAGTAATTCTAATTGAGCATTCTGTTTAATAGTGGCAATTTTCGTTTTTAAGTTGACTTCGGCAGAATTTCCTTTGCCGCGATCGCTAATTTTATTATCTTTGTAACGGTCAATTTCTAAAGGGCGATCGCCAATCAATTTTTCTTCTTTAATATTCCAAATCAAATGCTCGGTTCTTACTTGTAATTGGGGATCAGAGGAATTTGCTACTACCCTTCCAGAAAATTCTATACGCTGTTCGCGGGTTTTAACTCGCGCTTCTTGCGCTACAGCTTGTAGTTGTTTATGATTACCGTTAATTTGGTTGCGGACAATCAACAAATCATCTTGGGGTCGCCATTCTAATTCATTACCTTGCAATATAATTCCATTACTGGGATCTGTAGCAAATATCCTACCTTTGAGAAACAACTGCTTCCCATCTTGTTCAATATCTGCAACATCTGCTTTGATTTGGTAAACTACTTTGCCATCTTGGTATAGTTCACCATAAGGACTTTCAGCCTGACCAATTTGTTTTTCTTTGGTGTATTTTGCCTTTTTAGCTTGGACTTTCCAAGTTGGTCGTCCCACTTCATCTGCCTGTTCTAAGGTGACATCAAAGAAAGTCAAATTGCTATCTTCGTTAGATGAAGCCGCAGAATTTTCTTGAGAAGCTAGGGGAGATTTATCGCTGCAAGCAACTAAACTAAATATCAATAAACAAATCAAAGGTAAAAAAAGGAAGGGAGGAGTGGGGGAGTAATTTTTAATTTTTCTCTCCCCCTGTCTCCCCCTTTTATGAAATTGATAAGCCATTATTCTTGGATTTCTAGGTGTCCATCACTAGTTCTTGGATCTTCCAAAAAACCGATCCCAGATAATGGTCGGTATGGATAGCTTTGGCGAGGGGTTTTTTGAATATCTTCTTTGATGGCTTCTAAATCAATGTAGCGATCGCTTACATTAATCAAGCTATCGCTAGTCATCGAACGCAAGCTCACTACTTCTACCCGCACGCCGCGATAGCTGACTGAATTTACCGCATATGCCAAATCCCCATCCCCGCTTACTAAAACTGCGGTATCATAAGAATCTACTAGTGCCATCATGTCTACTGCTATTTCTACATCCAGGTTAGCTTTTTTAGAACCATCTGGTAGCTGGACTAAATCTTTAGCAATGACTCGATAGCCATTGCGGCGCATCCACAGCAAAAACCCTTGTTGTTTCTCGTTTGTCCGGTCTACACCAGTGTAGAAAAAAGACCGCAGTAGTCTAGAACCACCAGTTAATCTACATAACAGCTTCGTGTAATCGATTTCAATTCCTAGTTGCAGCGCAGCGTAAAATAGATTTGAGCCATCAATAAATATGGCGACTCTGCCCCGATTCTCCAAAACTTGTTCTGGCGTAAATATTGAATCGGTTTCAAAATTATTCAACATCATTGTGATACCTCAATTTTTATCCCTGTTATTTTTGATACAAATTACCAACTTTTAGATGCTAGTCACAGCGGCTTATGATAATGTTCCGGGACTAATTTAAGTTCAGCCCCGATAAATTTTTACCAGAGAAATAAGAAATTGAACAAAATCAGATTTTGATAAGGACTACTCGTTTTTTGGGGGTTCTATTCGCTTAAAAATCGGTTGGGGTGTACCCAACTGTTGTTTACTAGATAGTATCCCCCATGTTGCATGGGTGGTAAAAGGAGCGCTAACTGAAATTTGTATTTGATCGTTAAAGTTTATTCCAAAGCCCAGCTGGTGATAAATATCGCTACTGATGTTGGGAATAATTGGGGATAGCAGATAAGCTGCTAGTCTAACCGATTCTAGAACTGCGTAGAGAACTTTTTCCACCGACTCCTGCTGTCCCTGTTTATATAATGACCAAGGAGCTTGTTCATCAATAAACTTATTACTGGTTTGTACCAGTGAAAGGATGACCTCACAGGCTTGACTGAAAGCTAACTCTTCATAGGCTTGTTTTACCTGTTCTCCTAGACGTAAACCATTTTTTTTCAAAGGATTTTCGTCAGGAATTGCTTCATTGCCGATTGAAGGTACACTATTGTCAACGCAGTATTTCTTCACCATGTTCAGGGTGCGATTGAGCAAATTACCTAAATCATTTGCTAAATCTGCATTCAGAACGTTAATGAACCTAACTTCATTAAAATCTCCATCCTTGCCAAATTCGATTTCCTTAAGGAAGTAATAACGAACGGCATCACTACCATAGCGCTGAACTAACGCCACAGGATCAAGGGTGTTACCCAGACTTTTACCCATCTTTTGACCATCTTTGGTCAAAAAGCCATGTCCAAATACTCGTTCTGGCAAGGGTAAGCCAGCCGACAATAGCATTGCTGGCCAGTAAACTGCATGGAAGCGCAGAATATCCTTACCAATTAGGTGCAGGTTGATTGGCCACCATGTTTCTAAGGCATTTGCTAAAGTCGGTTCTGCATCTGGTTCCAATAATGCCGTTACATAAGCTAACAGCGCGTCAAACCAGACATAAAGGGTGTGCTTGGGATCAACTGGTACAGGAAAGCCCCAATCTAAATTTACCCGCGAAATTGAAAAGTCTTGCAGCCCTTGATTTACAAAACTGAGGACTTCGTTGCGCCGACTTTCTGGTTGAATAAAATCTGGTCTAAATTGATAAAATTCTGTCAGCTTAGTTTGATATTTGGATAAGCGGAAAAAATAGTTTTGCTCGTCTCGCCACTCGACTTCTTTGTTAGTATGAATTGGGCAACGGTGTCCTTCTAGTAGGTCGCGTTCTTCTTTAAATTCTTCGCAGGATACGCAATACCAGCCTTTTTGTTGTCCCTGGTAGATATCACCAGATTTCCATACTCGCTCAAAGAATTCTTTAACGATCGCTTCATGACGAGCAGCAGTAGTCCGGCTAAAGCGATCATATTGAATGTCAAGTAACTGCCACAAATTAACGAAGCTAGGGACAATTTCATCACAAAATTCTTGTGGCGCTTTGCCTAAACTTTCTGCCGATCGCTGAATTTTCTGCCCGTGTTCATCTGTACCTGTAATCAGTAATACCCGATGCCCCAGGAGTCTTTGAAATCGAGCTACTACATCTGCTGCGATCGTCGTATAGGCACTGCCTATATGAGGGACATCGTTTACATAATATAGTGGTGTTGTTAGTGCAAATGTCAATTCTTTTTTTTTCACTGGATTCATGCAAAATAAAAATTAACTTATAAAATCTTTTACTTTTATCGGAAAAACCAGGCAATTATACAATAATATTTTTATTTTTTCCAATGATACCTTAATATTAGCAAATTTTTCCGGTCAAAAATTGTTTTGTAATATGCATCAATTCAACTCATTTTTGCCTACAAGAAAGGAATGAACTAATGATAATTTTTTTGAATACTTTCTATTAGAAAATATTGTGATCAAAAATACATAATCTAGGATGGTGAAAATTTAGCTGTTTTTGTAGATTAGACATTTCTATCTTAAGACGGTCATGGCAGTGGTAAAGAAATGTAAAAATTAAATTAAGATAAACTGCCACCTTTAACGGAAAATATATTGATTAGGTATGAGTCGAAATAGCCCCCTGGAGATTTCTCGCGCTTTGGTGGCGGCACTCTCAACGCAAATGTTTCGTTATTACGAGGATCGCATTCCCCAGGATGCCAGCGTCTTGGTAGTTAGTAATCACCGCAGCTTTATGGATGCGCTGATTTTAATGGCGGCGTTATCAAGTCCGATTCGCTTTGCTTGTCATCACTACATGGGACAAGTGCCAGTAATGCGGGAAATTGTCACCGGGCAATTGGGGTGTTTTCCTTTAGAGAAAACTCAAAACCGCCAGCAAAGCTTTTTTTCGCAGTCGCAGGTGCTATTGCAGTCTCGGCAGATGGTGGGAGTATTTCCAGAAGGGACTCAACCAATGGTGAAATTTACTCAGCCAAACCATGTGGGTGACTTTCAGAGGGGTTTTGCCCATTTGGCATTGCGGGCTGATGTTCAGGATTTAGCTATTTTACCGATCGCGATCGCCTCCTTAGAAGAAGTAAACACTTCTGGTTTCCCCTTAAGGCTTTTGAGTCTATTTGACCCTTCAGAACCTTTATTTAACCAAAGTGGTTGGCATCCTCTGGTAATTTATCGTCGGGTTGCAGTGTTAATCGGTCGCCCTTATTGGATTACGCCCCAACATCAAAAACAATATCATGGCAAACAAGCCAGAACTGTTGTGGCTGAACTGACAGAACACTGTCATGGTGAAATTAGGAACTTACTGCGTCAAGGTTGCTATTAGAGCCATTCGATTTTGGGAATGCTACGCGTAGCTTGCTTCCACTAAGTGGTACGGCTTTGCTCAGTCGAACAATTTTGGATTGTCCCCATAAGTTTCAGTAGCTTGTAAGACTTTTTTTGTTTTTGCTCAAAAGTACCGAAGCTTCTAAAAGCAACAATCAGCAATCCAAAAGTTTTATACCATTGACTAATGACTAATGACTAATGACCAATGACTATCTCAGAAGTTGAGCTAAAGCCTTGTTTCCTAACTCCTAAACGAGTAAAGCCAGAGTATCCACTGTTGGTATATTTGCCAGGAATGGATGGAACAGGTCAACTATTGCGATCGCAAACCGCAGGATTAGAAACTGGCTTTGATGTCCGTTGTTTGGCGATCCCACGCAAAGACCTTAACACTTGGGATGTACTAGCTAAGAGTGTATTGGACTTGATCCACGCTGAGTTAGAAAAAAGCTCTCAGAGGTCAGTTTACCTATGTGGCGAGTCGTTTGGTGGTTGTTTGGCAATGAAAGTGGCGATCCAAAGGCCGCATTTATTTAAGCGAATTATCTTAATTAACCCAGCATCCGCCTTTCGTCTTCGCCCTTGGTTGAATTGGGCATCCCAACTTACTTACTTGGTGCCATCAGAGTTGTATGATGTTGGCGCACTGGGATTATTGCCGTTTTTAGCATCTTTGCAACGCATTTCTCGGAGCGATCGCCATGAACTGCTAAAAACTATGCGTTCTGTCCCTTCAGAAACCGTTCTTTGGCGGTTGTCTTTACTGCGAGAGTTTGAAGTTGATGAAGAACAGTTAAGTCGCTTAACTCAACCAGTTTTATTGATTGCCGGTGGTAGCGATCGCCTTTTGCCTTCTGTAACTGAAGTGAAGCGGATAGGTAATATCTTAGCAAATGCCAAAATTTTGGTGCTGCCCGATTGCGGACACGCTTGCTTGCTAGAGGAAGATATTAATCTTTATGAAATTCTTAAGGTTAACGACTTCTTAGAAGGTAATGCTGATATAGGTAGGGGGCTAGAAGTGAGAGGGTAGGGTGAGGCGCAATCTCATCAGAAATTAATTAAACAAACTCAAAACCTACTATGACCAAAACAACTGTCAAACTGCAAATTCCTTTTGAATCACTTCTAGATGCCATTGCCAACCTTGCTTTAGAAGAAAAACATCAACTGTGGTAATTGTTAAATGACGAAATTAATCAAAGCGAAGGAAATTTATTTCCAGAAGACTCTTATGATTGGGGTTCTCAAGGACAGCCAAAAGGCAAGCCAGTAGAATATATCCCTGGAGTTGGGCTAAAAGTTGTTGGTGGCAAGAATGCTCCAACCTGATTTGCTTGAATGTGGCGACGTAGTTATAGTAAGTTTGCCTATTAGTACTCCTAGAGGACGTGAACAGCAAGGAACTCGACCTGCTGTAGTGGTCGGTATACCTTGGGGAGAAGTCCGCTATCCAATGCTAATGATTGCACCTTTAACTACCCAGAGTGGTTCTTGGGCGTTCAATAATCCTAGCTTATATCCGCGTTTGTTAGCCGATGCTGGTGGTTTGTCTCTGTCTTCCATTGTCTTACTAGATTAAACGCGGGGATTAGATATAAATCGAGTTTTGGCGTATTCGGGAACACTCACCCCTGAGCAATATGTTCCTATTTTTGAAGGATTAAGACAGTCAGTAGACCGAAAAGTTTGGCGATCGCTCTGTAATGAATGCCTATCCCAGTAAAATTTTGCTTAATACTTATAATTTTAAATACTAGTGTCGAGAAGCTCTCTTGGACTCAGAATATAAGTAA
>JAHHHS010000062.1 GCA_019359215.1 Nostoc indistinguendum CM1-VF10
GGCAGCAGGGGGAACAGTAGGGAATGGCACTAAGATAAGCGCAAACCCGTGATTTAACTGGCTTTTGAGTGTGGGGAGTGTGGGGAGTGTGGGGAGCCAGATTTCTTCCCCATCCTCCCACCCCTCCTACACCTTCCTCAGACAAAGGTTTCACGTTTTCTTAGTGGCATTCGGAACAGTAGGGTTGAACATTGATAACAACAATTTCCGCTTAAGTTTTCCTGAGAGCGTAGCGCGAGCAGATGTATCTTTTACCAATTTCACTACAGTAAGTGCTAGTGGTGAAGGCGGTGGTGGCATCCAAATACAAGGCAGGCGCGTTACATTCGATAGTTCAGATATTGCGTTTAATACTCTAGTCTCAAAATCGGGAGGAACATTAGGGGTGAACGCATCGGAGTCAGTAGAACTCTTGCGAGGAAGCCGTCTATTAACTGAGACAACAAGGTCTGGAACTGCTGGAGAATTAAGGATTGAAACTGGGCGGTTGATGAGGTAAGCCTTTCAAGAAGCACTTTTTGGTGAAAAAACTATGATTATGCTGCTAGTTTTGATCGAGTTTGAACGAAAAATTGTCGTTTCAGGTACTTGAATTTTTCGATTTTTACAAAAAACCTTTTTTGGCACAGTGATACCTAGTGGGAATTCCTGAGCTTTTTCCCCACTACAAGTTTCCCAATGGAATAATTCACCAACCATCTGGGGAATTCTGGAGGTAGAAATAGAAAATCAAATTAAAACTTCTTCATTTTTTTGAATTATTCATTAATTTTTGCAATCTCTGAATATTCTCTGGTATGACATTAAAAACTTTTGTGTCATTTCTGCTACTTGTAAACGGTTGTTTCCCTATTCGAGTATGCTGTTAATTAACTGTTACAACCAACTTATTAACATATATCAATCATGAAAAAAAATGCACTAGCACTCCCAAAAAGTTGGTCATCATCCATGATTGCAAAAGAATTGTCAGAAGAGGAAATGGAAATTTGAGGAGGTGTCACAAAAGAATAAAAAGCGTAGCTTGTTGCTAACTCTTGGAGACGCTCTGCGCGTTCGGCATCGCACTGGCGCATGATTTTTTTGAAATATTTTTTAATCTCGGTGTTTTTATTCTTTTTTTTATTCATTCTCCATAAATTTTAGTTATTGTTTCCTCTCCCCATTCCTTCAATTCTTCTGAGAGTAAGCTTTCTGACTTTCGTTGCTGTCGAACTAACGTTAAATTAACTTAACTCTGCACTGAACCATAGTTTGACAAGGAGTGATGGACATGGCATCTATTAACGGTACTTTTAGTAACGACAATCTGACTGGAACTCCAGAAACTGATTCCATTTTCGGCGATTTAGGTGATGACATTCTTGATGGTCTTAATGGTGATGATGAGTTTGTCTTCAACAATGTAATTGATGTCCTCGTTTTTGATTCTGAATTTTCACGGGATGTGTACATCTATAGTACTGATGGTTTTGACATCATTAAAAACTTCTCTTCGTATGAGTATAGTATTATCAATATTGACCCTGTAAATCAGAATCGTAAGTATGTAAATATAAATTCACGTATAGGTTCTAACGGATCACCCGATGTATTTAGCCCAGGAAAAACCGAATCCATCTACGGCATCACAGGTTCTGACACAATCCAAGGAAGCTCGGCAGACGAGATTATTTATGGTTTGGAAGGCAACGATGTACTGTATGGCAACGATGGTTACGATATACTCTATGGTGATTCGGGCAATGACAGCCTTTACGGTGGTGCAAATGCTGACAAACAGTACGGTGGTTTGGGCAATGATTATTTGAATAGCCGAGAAGACTTGGGCGGTGGCAATGTACTGTATGGCGAGGAAGGCGATGACATCCTTGATGGCGGTGAGGTGCTTGATACCTTAATTGGTGGAACTGGCAACGACACTTATATTACTTTTGCATTCGGGTCTAGGGGCGATGTACTCAGCGATCTGTTTATCAATAGTAAGATTATAGAATACTTAAATGAAGGAACCGATACGGTTAAGTCTTCGTCCAGCTACAAATTGGGTGACAACCTAGAGAACTTGGTTCTCACAGGTAGCGAGGATATTAATGGCATAGGCAACGCCCTGGACAATCGAATTGAGGGGAATGTCGGTCAAAACTTTTTGGTTAGCGGCGATGGCAATGACTACTTGCTTGGCTATGGGGACTACGACATTTTGGTTGGCGAGGCTGGTAACGACACACTCGTTGGCGAGGCTGGTAACGACACACTTGTTGGCGGTGCTGGTAACGACTTCTTAAATGGGGGTTCTGGTAACGACTTCTTAAATGGCGGTGCTGGTAACAACATACTCACAGGCAATGCTGGTGCTGATACATTTGTCTTCAACTTCAGGTCTGAAGGCATTGACATCATCAAAGACTTCAGCTACTTACAGATCGACAAAATTCAGATTTCCACAATTAGGTTTGGCGCTACTTCCACTAACGAGTTCAGTTACAACCGCAACACTGGTGGCTTGTCTTTCCAGGGAACCCAATTCGCTACTCTTGAAAACAAGCCTAATTTCATACCCACTTTCGATATTGAGCTTGTCTCTGAGGGTTTAACCTCTTCAATTAGCTAAAAACACTACAATTTTAATTTTTTGTGAAGATTAAAAAATCAATTTAGCGATGACGTAACCGCCCGCCAAGAAAGCGATCGCACTCTTGGCGGTAGTCCCACGGGAATTCTTAGTTATGCTGACTTCATACCCCAGTTTGGGATGCTCAATGGTAAATTTTGATTAGATGCTCAACATAGTTAGGGGTATGCTATGTGGTTTTGGGAAAAGGAATCGGTTGAGTACGAGGTATTTAAGAAATACCAACCAGCGCTCTTAACTATCGGTGTTAATTTTGCCTAAGATCAGATAGATAATAACCTGCTTTCCCACCATTAATGCGGAACATGGACACTAGCACTTTTATCAAAGTCAAGAACCGAAGAAACGGTTCTTCGACGAATGCATAATTCCTCAATGAACCTCTGTTAAATACAACAGTGTTGACTCAATAACACTCCTAAACCGAAACCACAAACGGAAGTGAGTCTCAAAATCAGTCCAGTAAAGTATGCCGAAAGCATCACCCTTGAGGCGAGTTTTTGTGCTTAAAAACAGCACTAAATTTCAGGTTGAGAACTGAAGTTACTGAAAAAATCGATTTAGGTAGGTAAAGATTATGGCAAATATCATTGGAACCAAAGGTAACGATACTTTGGTGGGTACTTACGACGCGGACACGATTAACGGTCTTGCAGGCAACGATACCATTGTACCTAATGAGGGGAACGACACCTTGACTGGTGGGGGCGGTAAGGATCAATTTGTTTACAACTTGGGCGATACTGCTACTATCACTGATTTCGGTGGCGTCGGTAAAGGAATAAACCCGACTTCCGCAGTCATTGCCGAAGTGGACACCCTAAAATTCGAGGGCTATAACTTACGTGCCGAAAATCTGTTGCTCACCCAAAACGGCAGCAATCTGGAAATCACCTTTGAAGCATTTGTTGATGAGCCTAGTCCCAAAGTCATCCTGCAAAACTTCAAATTAGAAAACTTTGAGAACTTGAAAGCAACTGGTGCAAGGCCTGCTATTGGCAATATCTTGTTTTATGGGCAAACTAGCATCGCCGACAGCTTTAATGTCCTAGATGCCAACTCCAGAGATACAAGCGTCGGTATCAAAAATACGGTGACTTTCCTCAATGACCTAGACAACAACATTACGGGTTTAGACGACTCAGATGATGTGATCAATGGTCAGGGGGGTAATGACATCATTGACGGCAAGCGTGGCAATGACCTGCTCAGAGGTGGTATGGGTAATGATACTTTGATTGGTGGTGTCGGTAATGACACCCTGATTGGTAATACGGGCAAAAACTTCCTTGTTGGTGGTATTGGTGAGGATACTTTGAATGTTGAATTTTCAACAGGCGATAACACCCTCAACGGTGGCGCTAATAACGATACCTTGAGTGCTGGGGCTTCATCTGGGAATAATCTACTCTTTGGGGGCGATGGCAATGATTCTCTTAACGCCTCTTACCTTATTACTAACTTCGGATACGGCTATATTGCCTCCTCAGGTAATAATACTCTCAACGGTGGTTCTGGTGACGATACCTTGGGTGCTGAGTCAGAATTCGGCAATAACCTACTCTCTGGGGGCGATGGCAATGATTCTCTCTCCACCTCTGGCTATAATCAATATAGAGGGTACTTTAGTTTTATCTCTAACGGCAATAACACTCTCAACGGTGGGGCTGGTAACGATACATTGCGTGCTGAGTATTCAACAGGTAATAACTTGCTCTTTGGGGGCGATGGCAATGATTATCTCTCCAGTTCTGGCTATGTCATAGAGTACAGCAGTGGAGATAGTTATTACCCCTCCAAGGGCAATAATACTCTCAACGGTGGCGCTGGTAACGATACATTGCATGCTGAGTATTCAACAGGTAATAACTTGCTCTTTGGGGGCGATGGCAATGATGCCTTATATCTAAGCACTACATCCCCAGATACTGCCCCCTCTTATTTAGTGACTCAAACGGTAGATGGAGGTTTGGGTGAGGATTTATTGTCCATAAATTACAATAATGCTACAGGGAGGATGACAACGACCATCAATGCTACTAATAACATTGGCTCAATTACAGCAGGCACGAATCTAGTTAGTTACAAGAATATCGAAAAATTAGATATCAGAGGTACACTCTTCGATGATTTGATTGTGGGGAGTAATGGCAACGATACGCTCTCCACAGGTGGTGGCAATGATACTATAGATGGGGGTTTGGGTAACGATGTGTTGTCTGTGGATTACATCGATCCTACAAAAGGGATTACTTTGGTAGATGGGGGTTTAGGTAACGATGTGTTGTCTGTAGATTACATTGATGCTACAAAAGGGGTCACTTCGACATTTAATGCTACTACTAACATTGGCTCAATTACAGTGGGCACGAATCTGCTTAGTTACAAGAATATCGAAAAATTAGATATTAGAGGTACACTCTTCGATGATTTGATTGTGGGGAGCAATGGCAACGATACACTCTCCACAGGTGGTGGAAATGATACGATAGATGGGGGTTTGGGTGAGGATTTATTGTTGTACGCCAATTACAGTACAGAGGTGGGGATCACTTCGACATTTAATGCTACTACTAACATTGGCTCAATTACGGCAGGTACTAATCTAATTAGTTACAAGAATATCGAACGATTAAATATCTCAGGTACACCCTTCGATGACTTGATTGTAGGGAGTAATGGCAACGATACGCTCTCTGGGGGCTATGGTGGTAATGACACCCTTATTGGAGGAGCTGGTACTGACACCTTTGCTTTCAATAATTACATTCAAGGCATTAATACTATTGATGACTTCAACGCGACTAATGAACTCATTCAAGTATCGGCTTATTATTTTTCTCCCGGGTTATCACTAGGTTTACTTGAGACAAGTCAGTTTACCATCGGAACATCTGCAACTACTAGCGAAGAGCGATTTATCTACAATAGCGCTACAGGTGGACTGTTCTTTGACTTTGATGGCAGTAAATCTGAGTATACTCAGATACAATTTGCTTTAGTTACTGCTGGATTGTCACTAACCGAAAAGAATTTTGTGATTGTTTAATCTTTATTACCGCTCATCAATCCTGACTTTCCACATCCCGTGAAAAGTCAGCTCTTTATCCGTTGTGTGTGATTGGTTAGTCTGCGATCACTTTTCCCAAAATTGGAAAAATCGTGCCTGCGCTACTCTCCATTATTAGGTTTTTTTTATTGGGGCTTACGCTTTTCAAAAGAGCAGAACTGATGATATCAATCATGATATCAATGCCCCTACCAAGATATTTATGAATGCGGGGCTTTTGTTTGGCTGAATTTAGCGCAACAGAACACTTCATTACCTGTAGTGCTACATTCAGCCTCCTTAGCACTACAGGCAGTAACCCTCAGTCCTTGTACAGACTGGTGTATAGAGAGGTATGAATATTTGCCAAACTTATCAATAGGGGTGAACTTGGGATTTTGATGGGTGTAAAAGATAAGCGTGGCTTAATTGAGGTGAGTGGTTCACGAAGTAGCAGGTGTTTGGGACAATAAAAGCTGTCGGATTTCCAGCCTAAAAGTGGGACAGTTAACTCCTTCAAATATCAGAGTGGGCTGAATTGATACTGATTGCTGAAGTGCTTGTTATATCTAGCTTTCAGCACCATCATTTTCCTTTGCGACCAAAATTTCTCCTGTCACTGTAACGATAAAATGAGCAACTATTGAAAGTATAAAGCAAGCAAATTGCTCATCCTACGGTTACAGTGACAGTAGGAGCAGCCGCAATCTTTTATGTTCTCGTTCTCAGCAGATACTAGCTTGATTTTATCCGCTTTTTTGGACTCTTTGACCGTCATCCCTCAAGGATGTTGCTGGTCATAATTGGAGAGCTTTTCACCCAGACATTTTGATTGAGATAAAAATCACCACGCTGTTCTAATGTAAACCCACCCAGCAATAATCCCAACCATATTTCTACCATCGGCATTTCCAACGCACGTTGCAGTTTAACTAAAGAAATCTCATCTTTGACATTTATCAAGTAGTTGGCGATGGCACTTTGCCATTTTGGCACATCTTCATCTGATGCCAGATTGTGGACATCTTCTAAACTTGTCACTTCATCGAGCATTGCCAAAACATTCGCTTTCTCAACGGGTGCTGCTACAGAATCACCCTCCTGGTTAGGATATGAAAATTGGTGTGGGCCATGTGGTTTAAAGGTTTGTGGTGTTTGCGGTTCAATCAAATCATCTAAATCTAGGTGCATTGTTGTCCGCACTAGACCAGCAAAGAGATCGGTGCTAACAACAGGCCCCAAAAGACTATTGCGATCACGGGTATCTTGCAACAGCACTTCGGCACGAGACTTGAGAATATCCGCAATTTGACTGAAGGCAAGCGCTGCGGTTGATAACTGTGCCTCCAAGGGTAATTTTTCAAGCTCCGCATCTAAACATTCCCACATCGGTGCTAGTGTTGATGTCGTTGGAGATTCAGACAACTCATCAAGCACGTCCCAGATGGTTAATTGACGATATGTGGTCATAATAATTCGTAATTTCTAATTCGTAATTCGTAATTATTGCCTTACGGATAAATCCGGGGGCTTGAATAAAGTTGCTACGCGTTTTCTCTTTCTTCATAACTGATATTGGGGCTTGTACCCTCAATGATTTAATTATTAATTAACTCCTAATTAATTACGAATTACGAATTACGAATTACGAATTATTCGGTCATCTCTAAGATTGGGGATGCAAGGGGCAAGGACGCACTGGGCAGTAGGTTGAGGTAATCTCAAACATATCTTTATATTGATACAGCGAAACACCATATTGTCTGGCAAATGCCTGCAACACCTGATCTGTATAGGCACGGATCTTGCCTGCCGTTAGCCCAAAACAGTGAATTGGTTCTAAGCGACAAATAGGCTTTTGCCCCAGCCAGAGTTCTGCACCTAAGGCGTGTAATGGTTTATCCCCTGGTTCTTTATATAGATATAGCACTGCAAAATATGTTGCTGGTGGTTCGACTGTTACTGAATCAATTTCTGCTGAATTATTCTGGGAGCGGTGGCGATAGAATGAGCGGCGATTGTGGCAGACTTTTGGATTCCAACACCCGTCTCCTGCTGTTCCATGTAGAACTTTGGCTTGAGTTGTTGGTAGTTTAGAACATAGCTGACATTTGGGGTCAAGTGGCTTGGGCATACCTTACTCCACTTCTTCGCCAATCGCACGATAGTAAGCAGCGATGCCTACGGCGGTAAACTACGCTGCTTCTGTGTAAAAACTCCAGCACTTTTATCCACCGAATATCCGTGGGCGCAGCTATTTTTGCTGGTCTATCCCTCCCTGGTGGCTGCGCCATAGATACAGCTTCATCATTTAAGGGAATAAGTTTGATCGGTGGTAGGTCGTCAAACTGGGTGTTATTTGCTATATCGCGGCGATCGCCTGGAAGCACATTGGAAGTAACACCCAAAATTGTATGTGACTTCAGGTAGAATTTGCCATTCGACAGAAGGTAAAAGTTGTCCGCCTCGTCACTTGACACGATCTGTATCTTTGGATATCATTCAACTATATGGTTGAATCAAATGTAGCCCTTGATAAAATTTTTGCTGCTCTGGCTGATGTGACGCGGCGAGACATTCTTAAACGGGTATCAACAGCAGAACATACTATCGGCGAATTAGCACAACCCTATGCGATGTCTTTTGCAGCGATCGCAAAGCACATCAGTGTGTTGGAGAAAGCCGGACTAATTACCAAGCGTCGAAGTGGTAAGGAGAAAGTTATTCAGATTCAGCCGAAAACTCTCAAAGTAGCCGCAGCGTATCTGAGCGAGTATGAAAAAATCTGGAGTGCCCGCTTTGATGCTCTGGAAAAACTACTAGAAGATCGATAACAAAGTAGCAGGAGGGTAATATGGCACATCTTACAGTAACAGTTCCAGAAAATTCACAAAATATCTTCGGTACTGTCACAATCAAGGCTCCGTTAGAAAAGGGGCTTTGTTGCATATACCAAAGAGGAACTGTTTGCTAGTTGGTGGTGTCGCGGTAATTCAATGAAAGTGTATCACTTCGATTGTCAAGACGGCGGCAGTTGGCACATTGCTGAACAATCAGAAGATGGTAACGAGTATGAGTTTACTGGCTGTTTTCATGAAGTCGCTCTAGATAAACGGATCGTGCAGACATTTGAATTCTTGGGAATGCCGGAACGTGGGCATGTGATGCTGGAAAAAGCTGAGTTTGTCGCAATTGACGAACATACAACCCAGATTCGTACCCATAGCACAGCAATGAACCAGTCAGACCGTGACGGCATGGTTGCCAGCGGCATGGAAAGCGGCTGGCGGCAGTCCGTTGAAGCTTTGGGCAAGCTTTTAGAAACAAACGATTAATTACAACTCGCTCGCCGGCTTGACATTTACCTCAGCGATCGCTTTAGTAAATGTCAAGCCGATATTTTTGTACTACATTTATACTACAAAAGTGTGAATACAAAATAAGATACCCTTATCTTTTATCCGACATAAACTACGATTAAAACCAACGAACCCCCAGACACAATGTGACTGTAACCATAATGTCGGTTTGCAGACTAAATGAAATTTGTGCGGACTAATTGAAAGTGTGCTTGTGTAACCCTGATTATTCCGTAGCCTTCAGCGATCGCTACTTATAGAATTTTTGTTCCAAAGCCTTGTGTTGTAATGAATTGGAACCTTTTATGCCCATTTGATGGAAAATTTCATTTAGTCTGCGAATTTAGGGGAAATTTTCGCTTAGTCCGCAAAAAAATTTCATTTAGTCTGCAACAAAGGTTGCCCAAACCCTTATTCTTGCGTTAAAAAAATTTCACTTAGTCTGCAAGCCCACAATAAGTTTGCCGGGGTGGCACGTTTATGGTTTCAAACGGACTTACGACAGCTTGAATTTTTGGGGTTTTTAAGAGACAATCTTGCTAGTTTAGGTATTTGAGGGTGCATAATCCCTAAACTTTCGGCATGTTTATGCTTGATTTTTACACTTTCGGCAACTTTTTGGTTACAAAACTAAATTTTAAGGCTGCGTAGCTTGCCGCCGTAGGCATCGCGGAACGTTAAATCAAGCCTTTGCGCTTGTCCTGCGGCAAAGTTATGCTTTCAAAAGCGGCAAACTTATGGTTACAGTGACACACAAGCCCCTAGCTTTCAAGCAGGGGGAAATCTACAATTTACCCTCTAATATCAACAATAAATCTACAATCGGCAATCTGCAAGCCGTTGACATTTGGATCGTGGATAGCTGCAACCGCCTTGATGCTGAACCGTCTGGGAATACAAATTGTCTACTTTAATTACAAAAATCATCCACTCGGATATCACGCCAGACATCAGAAACTTGCCAGCCGGAATTGCCCACCGATTGTACCGGAGGATTATCAAGCAATGGAATATAGTCAGGAACTTTAGGCTCTGGAGCGATTACTGGTTTCTCCTCGACCACAGGGGCTGAAGGATTGACAGTATTAGCTTGAAGAAGTTGGTCTTCTGCTTCTTCGATTAACTTCATCTGTCTTAGGGTAAGCTTGTCGGATTTTTTGATGATTTTTTTTGTATGTATCTCATTAGAAGTATTCATTGGCTGTTCCCTCAAAGGCAGTGGCTTAAAATTTGGATGAGTAAAGTTGGGAGAAGATGGGTATAAATAATTTGCACGGAATTAACAAGATACACCAAATCTATGGAAAATACGAGTCCCTAATTGTAAGAATTTACCAATCGAGTACAAATTTTTTTTTCGTGCAGATGCTGGCATCGGTTGTTCAAAGGTAAGGAAAGTAGCTAGTTCTCGGAGCGAACCCAAAAGTTTTGTTGTCTTGCTGTCAAGGATATACCAATAGATGAGTAGCATTGCGCGTAGCTCGTTTCCACACCAACAATAGACTACATTATGGCGATCACTTACACTTATTTGAGGGATCTAAGCATGGGATAGCTAAAAAATTAAATGCCCAAGAGCGAGGCGAAAGTACTTTTCTTCTGAGTAAGTGCCTGACATTAGAACTCTTGCAAGCAAACTCATCGATGAACAGAAGAAATTAGTTTTAACTCTCCGAAAGCATTTTGAGCTATTTATCTATTGGTGAGAATTTTGCTTGTAACACAGTTTCTATAGCTGTTTGTTTTTGAGGATCTACTCCTTGGGCATATTCTAGAGAAAATGGAATATTAATGTCTGGTATTACACCTTTACCTTCCAGCCTTTGATTGCCGTTAACAAATACATTCGTAACTGCAACATAAAGCAAGCTCCCATCTCGCATCAAATAAGGACGACCTGCAAGTACGGCTCCTGCCGTTTGAGTTCCAATCACTAGGCCAATCTTACTTTGTTGAAACCCAAACGCCAGAATTTCTTTACTACTACGACTGCCTGAGTTCACTAACATCACTACAGGTTTTTTCCATTGATAGTTATAAGTATAACGGCGTTGGTTTCGTGGAATGTTAGTGATGCTGAGATTATGTTTGGCAGTAAAGATATTGAGATAACTAACATCTCCTCCACCCCATCCATCTCTTAAATCTAAAATTAAACCGTCTGCATTTTTTAAGCGTAATTATTCATGCTCAAATGGTGAGCCAGATCCTTAGTGCAGTTTTGGATGGACGACCCTTGCTCCAAGTTTTGCCTTTTTGGAGCGAAGTAGTATGGGTTTTGAGTTGGTCTTGTGTTGGAGGGACAATTGCTCGGTGTTTCCAAACAATCGTGCCTTGGGGATTAACAACAGGAGCAGCACTTATGGGTTTATATGGCTTCTGTTATTACCTATTAATACAAGGATATTGGATACCACTTGTTCCTTCGGTTTTGGCTTTAGGGATGACTGGAGGAAGCGTAGTAGTCTTCCGTCTTCAACAAATTAACAACGATGAGTCTATAAAATTTTAATTATGACTAACTCTATTAAACTATCCTTAGCTATTATTTTAGCGTTGATTAATGCGATACCAGCCCAAGCACAGCTTGCTAAACCGACTAATTCGGTGCAACCCGCAACGGGAAACATCAGCCAACAACCAAAAAATAGATTAATTTTCCAAACACCACCACCACCGCCACCACCGAATACAGGTGCCTCTGGACAACGCAGAGGAGGTGGAAGCCGTGGCTGTTTAAATGAAACCACACAAAATGTACCACTTGAGAGTAAGTTGCTCATAGCTTTAGTACCTGAATATTCGAGTTTACGAGTGGTTTCGGGGTTAACGACTCAGCAGCGCCCTACATTCTGGTTTTATGTTCCTTATACATCTGACTCTTCTTATGCCAAATTAGTAATAGAGGATGAAAAAGATCAAACTTTTTATAAAACATCTTTAGCACAAAGTCCAGGGATAATCGGTGTAACCTTGCCCCCTAGCTCTTCACCCCTTGAAATTGGTAAGCAATATCGTTGGTATTTCAATATCTATTGCAAGCAAAATAATAAATTTCTGACTTCTGTAGAAGGAAACGTGCAACTGTCAGCGCTCAAACCAAATGTGCAAGACCAATTAAGTAAAGCAACACCAAAGCAACAAGTCGCTCTTTATGCTGCCAATGGTATTTGGTACGATGCCTTGACTACTTTGGCTAATTTGCGTCGCACTTTTAGACAAGATACTAACTTAGTAAGCGATTGGGCTAGTTTATTAGAGTCTGTAGACTTGCAAAACTTGGTTACGGAACCGATACTTGATTGCTGTAAGCCTGAAGCACAAACAGCAATAACACAAGCAAATATCAGCAAAGAGGCTCTTGGGCAGGGGGCTTTCTAGCAGGGAGCAGGGGGGAAATCCTCATACATGAATTTAGTTAGGGCTGCTGAAAGTTTGGACGCATTATCTCTCAGTATGAGACGCCAAAGGCGAATATGCTAAACATCTTGAAATAAATATTTTTACTTTTGGGTCATAGATAAATTTACTTGCTCCTAATCCTTGCGGCAGGGTAATTCCAGTATCTTTCCCCCTGCTAGAAAGCCCCCCGCCCCTTTTCCTCTTTTTGACTACAGCCAATTTCCGACAAGAACGTAGGGTGCCCAGAACCTTGGACGTTGGTAACTAGGATTTTGTAACAAAGCTAGTTGGGCACGACGCAATGCTTCGGCTTTAGTTATGTTAGGTGTTTTAGCTAATTCTTGGTAGAAGTGGCTCATCAGTATCGATGTAGATTGATCATCTATGTTCCATAGGGAGGCAAGGGTACTACGTGCCCCAGCACGAACAGCTACCCCAGCTAACCCTAAAGCGGCTCGATTATCACCACTTGCTGTCTCACAAGCACTCAGTACTAGCAATTCAACTGGTTCTGGTTTGTTCTCCTCTCTAGTTCTGAGAAAATCACTTAATTCGTTAACTTTAATCTGCTTATCCCAAGAAAGAACAAACGTTTTATTAACATCGGAGCTAAACTGTCCATGAGTTGCCAAATGAATGACTTTAAAAGGCAACGATTTCATCTGCTTCTGGAGCGCCTCTGAAGTAAACTGCTGATTCAGTAGTACTTTTGTTTCTACTTGTAACTTAATTGCTTGTAATTCACGTTCTACGTTTGGTAAAGCTGAAAATCCTAAACGTGCTTCACTTAACCCTGCTGTTAGTGCCTGTAATTGTCTTTTTGGTATAGCCTGGGGATCAAATAGTTGTAAACCTGGGGTAAGTGCTAGGGCATACTTTTCTATTAAATATTGTTTGCCATCATAGAGCGATGCCATTGGTATATTCCGTAATGCGCCATCTAAAACAAATACCAATGTTTTTATTTGATTTTTGCCTAGTTCAGCTTCAGCAGGCCGAATTAACCAATCGTATACTTGTGCAGATAGAGACTGAACCAGCCGTAATGTGTGAGGTTCAGGGATATTTACTTGTAATTGCTCAAGAGTCCTTTCCACATCTTGCTTAACTATATTAGTAGCGTAATGCTTTAAGTCCTTTTGTCCTGGCAACTTCAAAATAACTTCTAAGCGGTCTGGTAGGATTATTGGATAAACAATTGCTGCGCTCTGATCTTGCTCAACCACTTGGTCAATTTCTACCTTTGCAGTTAAACAAGCTTGCCGAAAGAAGTTATCTAGTTCTGCCAGTTGTAAAGTTTCAATTAAAAACCGAGCTTGTCTTAGGTTGTCTGGCGGTGGCTCTAAGTTCCCTTTTGTTTGTACCAGCAATTCTACCAATTCACGATACACTGGTTCCACACTTTCACGAAAAGTAAATTGAATTCCCTGATTAGTAGTAGCTAAATCGCTGCGTAAAATTTGAAGAGTTTCGATTGCTTTAGAATAGTATGAAATCGCTTCTTTATTATCTCCTTTGTTTTTAAGTAAACGCCCCATTTGCCACTCCCATTGATAGCCAATATCAGACGCATCAATACTTTGTGCGATGAATAAAGCTTTCTGCGTAAGCGATTGAGCATCAGTGAATTGTTTTGTTTGTTCGTACAACCAGCCGAGAGTACCTAAAGCATAAGACTCTGCTCGTTTATCTTCTAGACTTTGTGTCTGCTCAATCGCTTTTGCTAATAGATGAGCAATATCTATCCATGAAAAAGCGATCCCGCTTGCTTCCTGTTTTAATCGTGCTAAATTTTGTGCAAAATTAATTTGAGCGTAAGCTGCGATCCGGCTTGGAGGTAACTTGTTAATCTCCGACTGGACTTGGGACACCAATGCAAAAGCACTACTCCATTGCTTTGTTTTCAAAAGAAAACTAAATTGATTCAACAGCAATTGGATACGCATAGTTGGGGGAATGGATATAGCAGCAGCCTGTCGATAAAAATCTAAACTAGCTTCAGTGTCCCCCTGATCTTGTGCTGCATTAGCTAGGCTGATTAAAGCTTCAGCAATTTCTGGATTTGCTTGCAAGGATAAAGCCACTTTCAGACTCTGCTTTAATACCTGTTGGGATTCATTTAAATCTCCTACAATTCGTAGTACATCACCAAGACTACGCAGCCCTATAGATTTCAAAGCTGAGTCTTCTTGCTTTTCAAGGCTTTGCTGTACTTGAGTGAGAATCTTCTTAGCTTGAGTATAAAGTCCTAACATTTGCAAAGCTTGTGCAGAAACGATGCGATTGCGGGTAAATTTAGCCCAGTCGCCTGTTTGCCTATAAATCTTGGCAGCTTGCTCCCAAGTTTGTAGTGCAGTTTCGGCTTGTCCTCGTGCTAACTGCAAATGCCCTTGCACATCTAATGTTTGGGCAAGGATTTGCGAACTTGATGGCGAGTTATTTAAATTTTCTAATAACTTGAAACCTTTGGTAATTGCCTCTTGCGCTTTTGCCCATAAACCAAGTTCTTGATAAGCCAAGGACAAGTTTCTTAAAGTCATCGCAAGCTTTAGCTGATTTCCGTTACGACCATAGTTAGCCGCAGCTAGTTCTAGACTCTTAACAGCATCACCAAACTGTTGAGCTTCATACAAAGCTCTGCCTTGTTGTACCAGATTTTCTGCATTAAGTGAACCTGGAGAAGGTATGTTAATTACAACCTTTTGAGCAGCGCTAGGCAAAACTGTTGTTATTAAGAACAGTGCTACAAGTATAATTACGTTTACATTGCGTTGCACTATTGTTTGCAACTGTTTAACTCTGCGCTGGGCTTTTCGCCAAAATCTACTTGACAACATATTTATTTCCCAAATTAATTGGAAGCAGATTTTGCAGAACCACAAGTAACTGGTGACTGCTGCCAGTCCCTATAGGGAGTGCCATTAGATGCGTTGGCTGTAAGTACTGTCACATTCCTCGCATTTCCTTGTCCATTAGAGCGATAGTCATTGAAGCACCCCAATGAATAAAACCCAAACCTAACATTGCAACCCTCCACTAATAGCAGCACCAAAGATCAGTTAAGCATAAATCAAGTTACTAACTGGTAAATAGCGAGTAACTAGGCTACTAATCTTTCACCCGAAAACTCCGGTTTTTCGCAAAAGCTTAAAAAATTTACAAAACTTTACTTTATAAAGTTCTCAAGCCATCGCTCCCCTGGTAATGCCTGAGCAAGTGAGCAAACCAATAGACACGTCCTAAAACTCACAAACCAATATTTACAAGGCTTTGAGACTAAACCTTGCAGACTTGTTTTCAACGTAGCAATCAGCATTTGATATGGTTATCGATAGTTTAGAGCTTAAAGATAGAATACCTTAATGAATGCGATCGCTATTTTCAATTAATTTTAATTAAATCATAAAATTAAAGCACCAATTCGTAGTCTAACCAGCCCACATACAGTTAAAATTATTTCATTGTACACCTGGGAATTCAATCTAAACCTTTGCGAAGCAATTTGAAATATTTTAATTATTCGTATTAAATGTTCTATAAATATACGTTTACTTGATAAAACTTTATTCTCTTTTTGTTGTTGCTCACTTAATTTTTGATTTCGTTTTCTCTTATGAGGAGTCGTAATATTTTTACCACCCTGATATGCTTTATCACCCTCAAAATTCTGTTGTTCATCAAATTTTATTTGTTGCTTTTTAAATAAATTAATGTCTGCTGTCTGCCCCGGAAATCCTACTTCTATGTCAATTATATCTTTAGCTTTTGGCAAACCCACTACTTGGCTTTTAAAGTGTGTTGTTTTTTCTTACCAGAAAAAACTTTTTTTGTTCTTCATTGTCAGAGGATCTATCAATCTGTTGTTCTACGCTATCGACCAATAGTTGAAAACTTGTTAATATTTCTTGTACAATCATTAAATCTCCCTCTTTTTTCCCTACTTCTTCTAATAAGCTATGAGGTAATATTCTCTTAATAATTTTTCTCCAGTAATGAAAAGTTACATGGGCTTCACTCTTCGATACACTAAATAACATTCCTAGTATTTCAAACGTTGGTATCTGTCTTAAATAAAATAGACACAAACATATTTGTTCGTCAATCGACAATAATTCTTTACGTCCTCCACCAAAAGCATTAATTCTTATTTTTTCATTCTCGTTTTCGTTTTTGATTTTGAGATGTTCTTCAGTCGCGGCTTTCAGTAACGATTGAAACTGCTCGTAATTAATTCCCAAAATCTGTTTTGTTCTCTTAGGATATTTTTGGATATAATCAAAGACAATACACATTTTATAATCAAAGTTGTAGATTGCTAATTTAACTTTCTACCATTTTTTGTGCCTAGATTATATTTTGGACGTGTCTAATAGCTCAGGCATTGCTACCGTGTAAAATTCCATTTAGTTAAATATCTGCATTAGCTGATTGCTGCTGATCAGATCGTATTGCGTGCGATCGCTAAAGCTGCTCCATAATGGTGCAAATAAGAACTGCATTAAAGAATAAATAACTAAATGGCGAAAACTTGGTTTAGAAGGGCTTTGGGATAACCCAGGTAGAGGAGGCAAAACCAAGTATAGCGAAGAGGATATAGTATTTTTGGAGGAATGTCTCAAAGAAGAACCACGTACATATAACAGTCGTCAACTAGCCCAAAAATTAGAGAGCGTAGGCGCAGCCCGCCGCAGGCATCGCTCTATTAAACTGAGTCCCGACAGATTAAGACGGGTACTCAAAAAAAGGGGGTTATTTGGAAACGAGTCAGAAAGAGCCACAAAGGGAAACAAGATCCAAAAGTCAAACAAATAAAGCAAGCAGACCTAGATATGTTAGAACTGTCTGCTGCTAGTGGAGAAATAGACTTGAAGTATTTGGATGAATCAGGGTTTTGTGCATGGAGCGAACCGGGTTACACCTATTACTTCCGAGGTGAGCAAAAACGACTAGAACAAAGTAAACGTCGTGGTCGTAGATTAAGCATTATTGGATTTTTTCAACCAATAATCAGCTTTGTTTACGGTTTGGTTATTGGCGGTGTTGACAGAAAATCTTATATCCAGATGATGGAGCAAGAAGCGGAGTCAGCCCAAAAGATCGGGCGCATCAGAGTAATAGTGCAGGACAACGGGCCGATACATCGATGTCTTCAGGTGCAGCAGTTATGGTCAAAGTGGGAACAGATGGGTTTGTACATCTTCTTTTTGCCCAAATATTGCTCCGAAATGAATCCGATTGAATTGGAGTGGCAACACCTCAAAAAGGATGAACTAGCAGGACGAATGTTTGATGATGAGTTGGATCTTGCTTACGCAGTAATAGATGGTGTTCAAGCTAGAGGAGAAAGAGGAAATTATAGGACACAACGTATTAAATTTAACTCTAACCGCTCTGGTTAAATTTTCGTTACATACTTATAAATTTTCCCGCCGACTTACTTAAGTTAAATATTTTAGCTTGACGTAAATCAATGCCAATTTCACCAAATTTATATGTCAATCGTTCAATTCGTTTAAGACTAATATTAATTCCCCAATCACCCAGGATTGTATGTGCGGCTTCAAAAGAACTAGCTATGGCACCACCTAACAGCAATATCTGACCAAACTAATGGGGTCAAGCCCTCTGACATTCCTAACCATTTTAACAAGGGACAAAAGCCAACATGAGTAGATTTATTCTTCGCTTTTTTTTCTTTTGTTTGAACAACGTATGGTAATTTGAGAGTTACTACAACATTACCTACGGTTAATATTTCTCTGTTCGTATAACCGTGTCTTTGTGTATCGGTATGCCACCAACCTTTGGTTTGATTAATTGCTGTTTTATGAGCTGACTCTGATTGAGAAAGCTTATGCAATAATATGGCAATACATTGACCCGCTAAAACTAACGCAGCCTGTCTAATTTTTTCTTCTCTTTCTTTAACTATTCTTCCAGACCATTCCTCAATATTTTTCAACTCTAAAAGTTTCGTCACATCCTCTTTAAAATCTGATAATAAATCGGCAAAATTTAGATTCGCATATATCTTTTTCTGCATAAAAGTAGATACTTCCTATTTCAAAACTATTCCTGAAAGGAAATTTTACCTTTTTATAGTCGCAACAATATACAGAAAACTCATTTTTGGTACAGGTTGTCTCTTCTAGTTAATACTACTAGTTTTGCTGTATTAAATATTAAGTTTGTACGTAAGAGTTAATTAGCGATCGCTTGTTTTTGACCAGACCTCACAAAATCGCATTGCTCCCATAGTCCTCCTACCTGACCACGGTGATGCCAATTAGGGGGCAGAATGATAGATCCTGCCCATCCTCCTCGAAAACCGACTCTAGACCAGCACTACATCCGAACTTGTAAAGGTTCCTGTGATAGCTGCCACTAGATCATCCGCAGCCGTCAGAGTTCCCACAGCCGCATTATCTCGGTAGACAAAGAAATTGCCTGTAATGCCCGCAACCGGACTTGATGAACTGGTGAAATAATTAATACCGCTCTTTAGAACTAACTTATCAACCCCAGATTGGAAATCGTTAATGCGAGCGTAGTCATTCACCCCAAAAGCTGCTGCGCTGATGCTTTGATAGTAGAGCTTAGTTGAATCAGCTAAAACAAAGCGATCGTTACCCAAGTTTCCGGTTAAAATATCGATTTCGTTCGTTCCTGCTGTTGAACTCAAGGAATTGACCCCGGTTAAGGAATCGTTACCAGCCCCGCCCAGTAGGGTATCCTTGCCAGCACCACCAACGAGTGAATCATTACCCGCACCGCCATTGAGCGAGTCATTGCCGAAACTGCCGTCAATGGTATCATTGCCTGCTACGCCATTGATAGTGTCATTACCACTATTGCCTAACAGTTTGTTGTTTTGGATATCTCCAGTAATTGTGTCGTTTTGATTGGTGCCAATAACATCATCAAAGTTGCGAGCATTGAAGGCTAAAAAGGGAATGGGCGAACTGCTTGAGTTAAAGACTTGTAAATTAGAGTTCACATCCGCTAAATTAACCACGATGAAAATAGGGGATACAGAGCTAGAAACATCAATCGTGTTATTCTTAGCGGCTGCGTTGGCAATCACAGTTTCGATTTTGGACAGTTGATCTGTTTCACTAGTGCCTTTTGATACAGTTCCGGTGGTTAAAAGAGTGATACTTTGGGGTACTGAACTACTGTTAACCAGATTGCTGTAATCAGCAGTATCTGTTCCTGCACCACTATCAAAATTATCATTGCCAAGGCTGCCAATGAAGGTGTCATTTCCAACATCTCCTCGCGTAGTATCATTGCCTACCCCTCCGTTAAGAGTATCATTGCCTGCACCTCCGTCGAGAAAGTCATCGCCTGCTAAACCAGACAGACTATCATTGCCAACTTCACCATAGATATAGTCATTGACATTGCCTCCAGTCAGGGAATCGTTGCCTGCTTGTCCTTGTATAATCCAGTTATCTGACTGAAAAGGAGAATTTACGGTAAAAGAGTCGTTACCAGGGGTTCCCGTATAGAGTTGAGTGGAGGGGAGCGAAAAAACATCTTGAAGAATGGCAATTAAGTCGCCATTAAAAGATAGTGTTATTCCCTGGGGAAGACTGCTGCCGTTAGATATACCCAATACGAGATCGCTAAAACTGACATTTGAAGATAGCTGTAGCGTATCTTGGCTGGAGTTGAAGTCAGTAATTAAGGCGTAGTCAGCATTACCACCGCCGAAATAGTAAAGCTCAGGATTGCGCCTCTGGGTAAGCACTATAGCGCGGTCGGTACTAGGTACGGTACCATCGTCACCGAGATAGAATGCATCACTGCCCTTACCTCCGGTTAGGATATCGATTTCAAAGGGAGCGTCCGGATCGTCTGAAGTCCCCCCGAATCCATTAAATGCAAGCTCGGTATCTACCCCGATCAGTACATCGTCCCCACCGCCGCCGATTAAGGTATCACTATCGGTTTCACCAACGAGAATGTCGGCATCATCTCCACCGTCGATAATATCACTACCAAAACCTGAAAAGAGAACATCCTTGCCCGCACCTCCATTCAGGAGGTCATTTCCGTCTTGCCCTTCGATATAGTCATTACCCTTCCGACCAAAAACTTGGTCATTGCCAGTTCCCGCAAAGAAGCGATCATCTCCGGCTCCACCGTCGAGAGTGTCATTGTCAGCTTCACCAATGATAATGTCGTTTCCTGCTCCACCTGTGATACTGTCATTGCCAGACCCGCCATCGAGGACATCCTTGCCATTACCGCCATCGATAATGTCGTTATCAGCATCGCCAAAGATTCGGTCAGCACCTTGACCACCACTGATACTATCGTTTTCGTCCCCACCAAAGAGCAAGTCAGCACCATCCCCACCGTCGATGGTATCATTTCCTCCAAAGCCAGGGGTTGGGACATCACCATAGATTAGGTCAGCACCATCTTCTCCAAAGAGTTGATCGTTTCCATCATCCCCGATTATGATGTCATCGCCAGCGCCACCCAAAAGGTGGTCGTTGCCCGTTACACCGAAGAGATTGTCATCACCGTCGAACCCTTGTATTACATCGACTCCCAAAGTCCCAACGAGAATGTCATCACCTGAGGTTCCGAGAATGCTACTACTTAATAGTTGAGATAATTCAAAGGTTCCGCCAGAGCCGATGTCGGCCCCACCAAACACCACATAACTTTGTCCAGACTTATTGCCATTGGGGGAGGCATAGGCTGCGCCAATAATTAAATCATCAAAACCATCGCCGTTGACATCCCCAGTACCACTGACTGCCACACCCGCTATATCAACGGGTAGAATGCCATTGATTTTAAAGCCGTTATTGCCGTTGAGAGTCGAGAGATCGAAATCAGCACTAAATCCATTGCGGCTGCCAAATACCACATAACTTTGTCCGGATTTAAAGCCGTTGGGAGAGGCATAGGGGGCACCAATCAACAGATCGTCAAGACCATCACCATTGATATCCCCGGCACTACTAAGCGCAGCCCCTGAGACATCGAATTCGGCAATACCATTGATTTTAAAGCCGTTACTGCCGTTGAGGGCTGAGAGGTCAAGGTCAGCATCAAATCCATTGCGGCTGCCAAACACTACGTAACTTTGTCCGGCATAAGTGATACCATTAGGAGAGGCAAAATATGATCCAATCAGTAAGTCATCAAGACCATCACCATTGATATCACCAGCACTACTGACCGCATAGCCCGACCGATCATCGGGAGAAATACCATTGATTTTAAAGCCGTTGCTACCGTTGAGGGTCGAGAGTTCAATGCTAGAACTAAAGCCACCACGTTTGCCAAAAATTACGTAACTCTTCCCCGACGAGCTATTATTGGGGTTGAATGGCGCAGGTCCAATAGGGCCGGTCGAGGCTCCAACGATGAGGTCGTCAATACCATCACCGTTGATATCTCCAGCGTCGCTAACAGAGACTCCTGAATTGTCACCCTCCGCTTCCCCGTTGATAATAAAGCCATTGCTGCCATCGAGAGTAGCTAGATCGAAGTCACTAGAAAAACCGTCTTTTCTACCAAAAACCACGTAACTTTGTCCTGATGAAGTACCATTAGGACTGGCGCTGCGTGCTCCAATAATTAGGTCATCAATGCCGTCGCTATTGACATCTCCAGCACGGCTGACAGAAGTACCGGAGCGATTGCCTGGGGCAATACCATTGATTTTAAAGCCATTGCTACCGTTGAGGGCGGAGAGTTCGAGACTAGAGGAAAACCCGCTCTCACGACCGAAAATCAAGTAACTCTGCCCGGATAAAGTTCCGGTCGGGTCGGCTAAGTTAGCCCCAATAACTATATCGTCAAGACCATCCCCGTTGATATCTCCGGCACCGCTCACGGAATAACCTGACAGGTCACCGACAGCAACGCCATTAATTTTAAAGCCGTTGCTACCGTTAAGAGTGAAGAGGTCGAGACTAGCGGGAAAACCCGTAGAACTGCCGAACACCACATAGTTTTGTCCCGAAGCACTACCGTTGGGACCAGCACCGGGTGACGAAATTAGTATATCGTTTAAATCATCACCGTTAATATCTCCAGCGTTACTGACAGAGAAGCCGGAGAGATCTCCGGATGCGAGGCCATTAAGAATAAAACCTTTTAGAGATGAATTAGTCATTTGCGTTAATCTCCGTTTTTTGTTTGTGTGAAATTGAATTATATTTATTCCACTGTCACTACTCGCCTGATTTCATCAGTGCGTAAGCCGATCGCCATCGGTCGCCGAATTCCTGGCAAAGTCACTACATCGTACAATTCCAGGATGACCCCATCGATGCGAATAGAATGAACAATATCCCCGCTTTGCAAGTCAATCACCAATAAACCACATCGGGGTTCGGCGTTTTTATCCTGCAATTTTTCATCCAAGACCAAACCACTGAAAGTCTTGTTATGCCTAGGTTGGGAAATGCCAACAATAGCAAAATTGCCATGAATGGCAAAGCCTCGCAGGTAACCTGGACAAAAAGCAACGGGTTCAAATCGTCCCCTGTTTAAATCGGCATAGCCAAACTCGCCAGCGCCAGAATTGAGCAGCCAGAGCTTGTCTTGATGCCAACGAGGTGAGTGGGGCATAGACAACCCACTCACCAAAATTTCATTGCTATCCACATCAATCACACAGCCGCCAGATGAGCGATGCTCCCGCCAACCTTCTGCCACATCCGACTGACTGACACAAGTGACATATTTTGGTTGTCCATCCCGCAGTGCTAAACCGTTCAAGTGGCAACGGTCTTCTGCTGCTAGTTTACTAATAAACGGAGGTCGCCAGAGTGGTAAAAAACTATGAGTTTCGCTAATGGCTGCTAGACAACTAAATAGGGTATTAACAAAAATCGGTTTTTTAGCTGGCAGGCTGGAGGCTGGTGAGTTGGGAATTTGGTAAGGAGAATCACTGATAACAATATCATGAATATCTAAGTCTCCGGTAACGTATGACAGTTGTGGTAGATAAATAGCATCGTAGCCATTATGGAATTGACCAGGCTCCAAAATATTTTTAAATCGCCACAACTGATATAAAGAACTCATGTACAGGTTATTCCCATGAGAATACAATCCCATGCACCGATTGAAAGTCCGTTCAAATACAGATAATTTACCATCTGTCTGCAAACCAATGAATAATAATTTCCCTGCTTGATAAGTAGTAAAAGCCAAACTCATATTTTGCTCGTACAACCAAGAAGTGAACTGACGCGAAGCATTAATTTGTAGAGTGGGCTTTTCCTGAGTAGTGGGTTTTAGAGCCATAATGTTTTATTTACGATATCTTCGACAATTTAGAAGGGTGAGATGATGATGCTTTTAATTACCATTGTGATTCTTCCTAATAGCATTAAGATTTCGCCAAATCTATAATTTATATGGCTTTCGGGTGTAAAGGTATTTAGCGATTTGGCTTTTCAGATTCGTGAGAGGTTAAGGTCAAATACTGTTTGTCAATAAGCAATAGTAGTTAAATAGGACTTACGCACTGTACAAAAGAGCTATCTTGTGTATCAACGTAAATACTTGTTCCAGGCTTTTGGAGGTTGCTTTTGATTGCTGGCGATCGCCAAAATATGATTGAAAAACCTAGATAGAAGCCTTGAAAACTCTACCTGTCATTTTTGCTTTTATGTCAATGCGTAAGTCCTATTAAAATATTATTGCAGAACATCGGGGCCGGAAATACAATTTTTGAGCAGGCGATCGCTTAATTTTGATACGCATGATTCATTATTGCCCCATAAATTCAACACAAAAGCTAAATTAATACATTTAATTCCTTTTATTTTAAGTACAATTACTAATTTACAAAATTAAGTCATTTTCAACTTTCACTGATGGCTGTTCATAAATTGCTAGGAATTTGGACTATTGCAATATTTTTTTATCCGTATGCTCTTCTGAATCTTTTAAATCTATGGTGTCGGGTAATTCTTTTTCAACAGACGTTAAGCGCGGATATTGCCAGGCGTAAATGCTTATAAACACTGTCAAGCATCCTACGATCATGATCAACAGGCGTATTCCTTGTCCAGGTCCAACACCGATAAGTTTTCCAAGAGTTGGGGCTAGTAAACCATTGTCTGCCATCAATGGTTCAAAAATCTGATCGGCTAAAAAACCTGCAACCCCAAAAGCTAGAGGGATAGTAGCATCCGAAAGTGTGCGACTAAAAGCAAACACCCTGCCTTGAACCTTGTGAGCAACCTTTTTTCTGAGGATCAGTTGGCTACAGCCATTAGTCGTTGCTAAACTGCAAAACGACACAAATATAGCAATAGTCAAAGTTATAACGGTAGGATGAAACCCTACCATAAAAACTGATAGCCCGGTGAACACTTGAGAAGCCAAAACACCATAAACCAGCTTGATCCGAATACTCCAATGACTAACCAACAAACTGCCAGCTAATATTCCTATGCTGCCAATAGAAAAAATCGTGCCCAAAGTTGCTGGAGAAGTAAATGATAAGGCCATAGGAGTAGCCAGAATTTCCACCACCCCTAGCAAAAAGTTAGCACTGGCCATAAACAACACTAATGCCAATAACCCCACACGCTTCCGAATATAAGTCCAGCCATAGACTGCTTCTTGCAGCACCGCACGTTTGGTTAATGGAGGTATTGCTTTAACCTGCGGGAATCGTACCAACACCAAAGTCACAAAAGCGATCGCAAAAGTGATGAAGTCAACTAGAATCACACCCCGCAGTTGGATAGTATCTAATAATACTCCTCCCAGTAAGGGAGCAACTAAACGGCTGGCATCCCCAAGCTGCATCATTCCAGTCCCTCGACTCAAGTATTTTTTTGGTAGCAGTAAAGTAGCTGCTGCCGTATATGCTGGCCAATGACAGGAGCTAAAAATAGAATTGATGGCAACCGCTCCGTAGATATGCCAAACTGCCAAATGTTCGTTAACAACAAGATAGGCAATCACCAACATGGTTAAACCTGATCCTGTATCACAAACAAGCATCACCCACCGTCGATTCCAACGATCCACAAGGACACCAGCCAGGGGGAAAAGTAAAATACTCGGCAGATGGGCAAACATAGAAATGAGCGCAAATTGAGTGATAGAGCCAGTCTGTTGGTAAACCCAAATACCGAGAACAAAGCTGGTTAGGCCAGAGCCGAGCAATGAGAGCAATTGCCCCAACCAGACGACAATAAAAACACCCATGCTCTGGGCAGTCCGCTGCTCCATATCTGATACTTTTTTCGTGAATTTAAAACTAATGAAACACAGAAATTGCCAACCGATCAAACAACCAATCGGGGAGAAGCCAACGAGCCGCAGCGATTAATTTGGCATTCCAGCCGACTAAATAGCGAATTTTGGGTCTTTTACTAAACAAGGCATGAGCAACTATGTTGACAGCTTCTTCAACGGGTGTTCCCGTTGCGTAATATCGTTGAGTGTCTACAGCAGCTTTCTCTACTGCTTGTGACCAAGAGGGGTAGTAAAGATTTAGCTGTTCTTGTGCGACTAAATTAGACAACTTCTCAAAGGTTGCTTGGGACTTTTCCCATAGGGGAGTTACCACAACGGCAGGTTCAATCAGTGCTACTTTAATATTCCAAGGAGCCAACTCTAGCCGCAGGGCATCAGACAATGCTTCGATCGCATATTTAGTTGCACAGCCACTGCCCACAATTGGAAATACACAACGACCATTGATCGAACTAATATTCACAATTCGGCCTTGCGATCGCCTCAGGAGGGGCAAGCAAGCCTTAATCATGGATAGATAGCCAAAATAACCAACCTCCATTTCTTGACGCACCCACTCCAATGGCAAAAGCTCAAAAGGCCCCATGTATTCCTGAGCGGCATTATTTAATAAACCGCTCAGAAATACATCCCGTTCACATAGCGCGGCACTAATCTGAGCTACTGCTGCTGTAATCGTAGCTAAATCGGTAACATCGAGCAGCACCGGAGTAATATTGTCTCCGGCTTCCTGTTGTAATGCTACTCCTTTGTCGAGATCCCTGACTCCTGCAAATACCCAAAACCCTTGCTTTGCAAATGTTTTAGCACAGGCGGCTCCGATACCACTGGAGGCAGCAGTAATGAAAATGGCAGACTTTACTGGGGATACTGGAAAGTGCATAGATATATATCGTGAAGAAGGCAGGAGGCAGGAAATTGTTTTTGCAGTGTAAGCTTCTCTTTGAGAGACGCACTCGCGTTTAGAGCTGAATGGCACGAAGAAAAGGTGAAATATCGTCAGGGCAGGGTGTTGGGGGTAGGGTGTTGGGTGTAGTGTTAATAAAAATTGAATTTTAGTGCGCCAGACAAAACCAAGTTGTTCGTAATTCCCTACACCCCACACCCCACACCCCAAAACCAGTAATACCAAGGGTTAACACTTATCTTAGTGCCATTCCGTTTAGAGCTACATTGATTGCACCACACAAATCAGAGATTTTGAGTGGGCTTAAACCCTTACTCCTTGTGCTTCCTGCCTCTTTTACTAAAAGTAGGATTGCAAACCGCCACTGCGACGAATATCTAAAGTGGCACAGTGGAACGACCCCGCAAAAGGATAATAGTTCTCAAACGAGCAGGGAATTGGAATAAAGCCCCAATCTTTGAGTGCTTGAATCATTGGCTCTTGAGATTTTTCCACAATCACCCGTTCGTGATCTAGCATTAACATATTCATATTTGCCCAGCCGCTGATGACACCTAATTTGTTGGTGGACGTAAATAGTGGGTAGGGAGCCACTAATATGTCCCAACTATTGAGAATCTTAGGCAGGGCTGATATGTCCAAAAATTCCGGATTGACCAGAACTTTCCCTGGGGCGAGGGGCATAAAGGTCGTGTCAATATGCATAGCTTGGGGACAGCGAGACTCCAGCAGATGAATGCGGTATTCTTCTCCCAGATGACGTTGCAACCATTCAATCCCCAAGCTATTTGTGACATGACTCTTTTGAGCAAACAAATCCCGGCCACATCGCACAAAGTCTGCGGCATCAAAGGTTGGCTCAAATTCGGTGGTTACAAACCGCATTGGTTCGCCATCTTCAGGCACTTCATAATTTGGGTCAAACTGATCATCCAATAATTGGGGCTTAGGAGCTGCCACCCATTGCGCTCCTTGCTTAAAGTAATCTCTTAGCAGTGATCTATAAGGCCAGGTTTCAAAGTAACGTCCTCGATCAGCCATTGGCGCTTCAATGATTTGATTACCAACAACTATAAAAACGTCGCGGGGGTTTGCCGCACAAAACCCATTGTCGATCTGCCAAGCCGGGGTAGAATAGGGAGCCGCAAAGTCCATACGATCAGGTCTTCGGACAATCACACCCTCTGCCTCCAGGATATGTACGAATTCGTCTAGGCATTTTTTTGCAGCAGTCACAAACTCTGCGGGGTAGGCTACACCTCCTTCCCCAACAATCTCTTCCACCGTTTCCCACGCACCTGGGGGAACAGTCCATTGATTAATAGTGTTCCAAGATGGAAACATAGCATCGTCAACAATGCCAACAATCACCTCTTCCAATGGGTCCCATTCGTTGTAAGAATTAACGACGCATGTGCTAGAAGTTAAGGTGGTTTTATCGATTGATTGTGTTTTATCGATTGATTGTGTCATGATGAAATATCCTATTAAGTTAGCTAGTTTTTTGTGGTGATTAATTCATTTGACAGTTGAGTGTGAATATCTCTGAGAGCAACCAGTACTTGATCTATTTCAATCTCGGTATTGGCCGCAGTGATCGAAAACCGTAAGATGCTGCGATTGTAGGGAACAGCCGGGAAGATACCCGGGGTGATGAGTATTCCATGCTTCCATAGTGTTTTACAGGCAGTGATAGCCGATTCAACTGACCCCACCACGACACTAACAATTGGGAAGGAGCCTTGGTTATCGACTTCAAACCCGATTTCTCTCGCTGAGATCACTAGCTTTTGCGTCAGGCGATAGATATGTTGTCGTAACATTCCTCCTTCTTGTTGATTGACCTCTAATCCCGTGATCGCACTGGCCAAGCTGGCAACTGGCGAAGGCCCCGAAAATATCGCTGTCCAGGCAGTTGACAGCATTCTCTTCATTTGGGCATCTGTACAGGTAACAAAAGCGCCAAAGGAAGAAAAAGCTTTAGATAGTCCTGCACAGTAAACAATGCGATCCTCGGCGTATCGCAATCCAAAATGATTGACAATACCGTTGCCAAACTGACCATAGGGCATCTCTGGGGTGGGATTTTCACCTACCAGTCCAAAACCATGAGCATCATCGACATAAATTGTGGCATCGTATTGCTTGGCTAACCTTACGTAGGATGGCAAGTCGGCATAATCAGCCGACATTGAATAAACGCCATCGATCGCAATTAGCTTTACTGGTGCATTGGCATAACGCTTTAGCTTGTCAGCCAAATTATCTAAATCATTGTGCTTGTAATTTATGACCTTTGCACCATCTTGTTGAGCTAGACGACAGCCTTCAGAAACAGAGCGGTGGGCTGCATTGTCAATGAAAATTACACCCTCTTTTCCTGCCAACATAGGAATTACCCCCATGTGGAGTAGTGTCAAGGCCGGAAATACAAGAACATCAGGTGCTTTCACCAAATTGGATAGTGCATTCTCCAATATACGATAGAGGTCGGGAGAAGCCACGGCTCGTGACCAACTCGGATGAGTCCCCCATTTACTAATGGCCGGAGCAATAGCTTCTTGTACTTGCGGATGCAAATCTAATCCCAAATAGTTGCAAGAAGCAAAGTCACAAATCCAGCGTCCATCGATGAAAACCTGACGATTTCGTTGTTTTGTAACTTGTTTAAGAATCTGGGGAATTTCCTCAAAAGCTTGAGAAGGCAGAGAGCAGGAGGGATAGTTTTGTTCAGAAGGGTCTGAATCCCCTTTCTGGATGAAAGCTACTGAACTTCCTCCAGTGGGAGCTTGAATATTATTTAAAACCGAATCGAATGAGGCCAAATCGGCTGACTTTTGGCTAATCAATTGACTCAGATGCTGGCTAAAAACATTAACCTCTGGGTATTCCCAAAATAGATGAGGTTCTAGGTTGAGAGGATAATTCAACTCAGCTTCTAAGGCTACCACTAACTCTGCTGCGGAAACTGAATCCAATCCATATTCTGCAAATGTTTTATTTGGAGCAATTATGCTAAGAGGCAGTTTTAGCTCGGCGATTAACCAGCGCTCAATCCACTGCTGAATTGAATTGGCATCATCCACAGCAATAGGAGTAGCCACAGATTCTGACGTTTCCTGAGATGTTGCTGGCATTTTGAGGTAAGAGTCAGCAACGACCAACAATTTTTTCTGCAAAAACTGCTGGTGACAAGCATGACGCTGAATCTTACCGCTAGAAGTTTTGGGAATACTAGCAGTTTTCAGCAAAATCACCCCATATACAGACAATTCATGCTGATTAGCCACCTCAGTACGAATGGCTGCAATAACTTCTGGATGATTGTCATTATGGCGATCCACTTCTGCCACAACTACTAATTGCTCTGTTTCATCCATTTCAATTGAAAATGCTGCGCTACAATTAGGGCGAACCGCACGATGACTATTTTCTACCGTGAACTCAATATCCTGAGGATAGTAGTTACGTCCCCGAATGATGATTAAGTCTTTCAATCTTCCGGTAAAGAATAACTCGCCGTCATGCAAGAAACCCAGATCACCAGTGCGGAGGAACTGCCCTACAGATGGATCTTGCAAATAAGCGTGAAAAGTCTGTTCTGTCTCCATAGGTCGCTGCCAATAGCCTTTAGCAACACTTGAACCAGATACCCAAATCTCACCCACTTGATCGGGTTCGCAAGGCGTGAGGTTCTCCGGATGAACGATTACTACCTTTAAGTCGGGAACTGCTTGACCATTGCTGACAAATACTTGCGCTGTGGAGCTTTCCTCTAGTTTTATCTGACCCACTGTTAGGGCAGATTTATTCACAGATCGCACTACAGGAGCGGCTGATTTATTAGTGCCAGACACAATAAGCGTGCTTTCAGCCATGCCATAGCAAGGATTAAAAGACTCCGGTCGAAAACCACATTGAGCAAAGGCAGTGGCAAATTTTGTCAATGTATTAAGGCGAACTGGTTCTGCACCATTGAAAGCGATCGACCAGCTGCTCAGATCTAGCTCTGATTTTTGAGCCTCACTCACTTTCTGAACACACAGATCATACGCGAAGTTAGGCCCCCCACTTGTAGTTGCCCCATATTTGGAAATAGCCTTTAACCAGCGTACTGGACTCTGTAAAAAAGCTACTGGCGGCATAAAAACACAGGGAATACCTAAGTAAATGGGTTGTAGAACATTGCTGATCAGTCCCATGTCATGAAACAGCGGTAGCCAGCCTGCGTAAACTGTCTGAGAGCTATGTTCAAAAGCTTTCTCAATCAATTTTTCGTTGTGCAAAATATTACCATGACTGACCATCACACCTTTCGGACGACTAGTCGAACCTGAGGTGTACTGCAAAAGGGCTAAAGTTTCACTGGTAACTTCTGTAATGAGAGAACTTTCTGACCATTGCTCAGTATCGGTGGCCGCCCAGGGCACTACCTCTAACTCTGGAGGATAAGGAAATTTCCGGTTACGTTCTGCCAAAATTTGGCTATCGGTAAGGACAATGCTGGCCTTAGCATCCATGCAAATGGCTTGGAGTCTGGGCAAGTGGCGTTTAGATTGAGGAGTATAGGTGGGTACCGCAATCACGCCAGCATACAAGCACCCCAAAAAGGCCACGATGAATTCCAAGCTGGACGGGTAGAGCAGCAAAGCTCTATCTCCAGGTTGTATCCCATGTACTTGCAAGCAGCCAGCAATGCATCGAGCGCGGCTAGCCAGTTCTGCATAGGTTATTTGTGCCGACTCGGTTTCACCATCCTCGAGAAAGGTGAAAGCTATCTGTCGAGGTTGAGATAGCGCCCGGTATTGCAGTATATCCAAGAAAGTATTAGTCTGACTTTTGTAATCTACTAACATATTTGGATTTATAACTTCACTTTTACAGTACATAGCTACAAATGCACGAAAGTAGATTCCAGAAAACATTACCTCTTTTGATTGATAGCTTTTTTATCCTCTGTAAAAATAAAATAAAAATAAGCTTTTAGTAGTCTGTCAAGGCAAGTTTACTGGGTGAGAAACTTCTTAACCATCTCTTTAATGTTTTTTTTTACAAAAAGTAATAAGACTGCACCTGGTGACACGAACCTTCTATTTTTGTCAATTGACAACTCGCAATTAAATTACTGGAGCTTGAATCCCGCCACTGAGTAAAGATGGTATTATAATATATAACAAGCATTCGATATAAATAACTGAGTATGCCTAAAATTGTTGACCATAAGCAATACCGTAAGAAACTACTCGACAAGTGCTTTGGTTTATTGGCCCAAAAAGGCTATGGTTCCATTACTATGCGGCAAATAGCTGAAGGATTAGGGGTCTCTACTGGTACGTTGTACCACTATTTTCCTAGCAAACAAGCTCTATTTGAGCAATTGGCTCAAGAAATATGTGAGCAAGATGTAAGTGCAGCATTAGCTGAGTTGGAAGGAGGGCAAACCCTGCAAGAGGAAATGGAAGCACTAGGAACATATTTAATGAAAAATGAGGATTACTTCATTAAATGGGCTTATATTTGCATTGATTTTTGTCAACATCAAAATTCTAAAGAGATGTTGGATAATAGTGTTTTTAAGCTTCCTACTCAGCGTTATCAAGAAGCAGCCTATAATTTTTTCGGTATTAAAGATTCGGTATTGGCTTGTTTTTTATTAAGCTTTATAAACGGTTTAATTCTGGAGAAGTTATGGGGTAATGAAACAATTGATTTTATTGAACAATGTGCGTTGTTAGGCAAAATGCTGACGGTATATTTACCGCAACATACAGCATGAGTTAAAAGTAAAACAGCCTTTAAATAAGGCTTGGAGAGCTAGATTATCTTAATTATGTATTTCATGGTTATTGCATACCCTATGTGTAGCAACCTGCAATACTAATCGCTCAAACCTGCAATCAAGGCAGGGCGAACGCATCTAAAATCAAGTATTTCGGAATCGGTCGCCCCAAATCTTGATAATTTCGTTGCCTAAATTTTGAATCAACCATGAAACAACTTGGTGCAATTCTTTGGCTAACAGGCTTAAGTGGTGCAGGGAAAACAACTATTGCTAATCGTGTAGCGCAAAAGCTACAAAAGCAAAACTACAAAGTTGAAGTGTTAGATGGTGATGTTGTTCGCACCCATCTTTGTGCAGGATTGGGTTTTAGTAAACAAGACCGAGATACAAATGTGCGTCGTATTGGCTTTGTGGCTAACTTACTCAGCCGCAACGGCATCATAGTAATTGTTGCCGCAATCAGCCCCTATCGTGAAGTTCGAGAGGAACTCAAAAAAACTTCTACCAATTTTATTGAAGTTTATGTTCAGGCTCCACTGACGGTTTGTGAATTCCGTGACGTGAAGGGGCTTTACGCCAAAGCTAAAGTAGGGCAGATTAAGCATTTTACTGGCATTTCTGATCCTTATGAAGAACCATTAAATCCAGAAATTATCTGTCAAACTGATAAATTCACTCTTGAGCAATGTGTTAAGCAAGTGCTTGATTATTTAGAACAGCAAAATTTAATTGTAAGGATTCAGGTGGCAGGGTATTGACAAAGGTGACACTTGAGGGAGAATATCGCAAATATGAACCAAAACCTGCCTCAAGAATTAGATCGAGAAAGCTTGAACCAGTTATCGAAAGAGGAACTGGTGGATATCATCATTGAGCAGAGCAAGGTAATACGTGACTTACAGAAAATAATCTTAGAACTACAGCAAGAAATAGAGCGTTTAAAAGTCAGTAGAGATTTAGACAGTTCTAATTCGTCGAAACCACCATCTGGAGACATTCACAAAAAGAGCGAAAACAAAAAAGCACCGCACCAAGAGGAATCAAATCATCCCAAAAGAAAACCAGGCGGACAGCCAGGACATCAAGGTAAGACTCGTAAAGGTTTTGGCAGAATAGATCGTTTTGAAATTTTACGTCCTACAGATTGTGTCTGTTGCGGTCACAAAGCATTTGCTCATGAGGCATTAAAAGTAGAAAAACACGCCGTAGCGCAATTAGTGGAACGTCCTATTGAAGTAGTGGAGTATCAACGCCATACCTGTATATGTGAGTGTTGTGGCAATTTACAAACAGCCGCCTGGCCACAAAACATTATTCCAGGGCAAGATTTAGGAACGTCGTTACAAGCATTTTTAGGGTGGGCAAATAATTATGCACATATGCCCTATGAGAAACAACAAGAAATGTTGTGGGAATTGGGGCAAATTGATATTGGGCTGGGGACATTAGTTGCAACCAATGAACGAATAACTCAAGCAATTGAACCGAGTGTCACTGAGTTAAGTAGTTGGATAAAACAGACACAACCCGATATTCATGTGGATGAAACACCTTGGTCGGTCAAGGGAGTTAAGGAATGGTTGTGGGTAGTTGCCAATTCTGAGTTTTGTCTATTTACTGCTGCTGATACTCGTTCACGATCCGAATTAGAAGCCATTTTAGGGACTAAATATACAGGCGTACTCAGCAGCGACGATTTTAGTGTTTATAACGGCTATCAAGTTATTGCACAACAGAAATGTTTAGCGCATCTACGCCGTCACTTCAAAAAACTAATTCAACTTCCCGGTCTTCACAACCGAGCGATTGGCGAAGCGTTTGTTGATTTAATTGATGAAGCTTTTAGACATTACGCCCAATGGTTTGAGACTCTTGATGGCGCTAGTTACAATGATTGGGTCAATCAATTTAAATCTAAGTTACACTCCTCACTCAATCAGTGGATTGACTTAGCAGGGGCTACCGCAGGCCAGCTTTTACGCTCTTTGCGTGATAAAGCAAGCCAATGGTGGTATTTTCTTGACCATCCTGAAGTTCCTCCTGACAATAATCAGGCCGAACGATCGCTGCGTTTGGCTGTGACAAAACGTAAGGTTAGTGGTGGTTCACGTTCGATGGAGCGCTTTCAACATACTGCCAATTTGTTGACGGTGGTGCAGACTTGTCGCCGTCAAGGTCGCTCTGTGATTGATTTTTTTGTACAAGCTCTAATTGCTGCTTCTAATAATCATCTATCTCGCCCTTCTTTGCTTCCCCAATATTAGACCTGAATCCTTACATTTAATTAATGCTTGGAATGAAAATCTCATACGAATGTAATTTCTTAAAGAGGCAGGAGGCAGAAGGCAGAAGGGAATCCCCATAAATAAATTGAGGAGATTTAATAAGGACGTAATATTTCTTGTGCTTCTCATCTCGAAATAAGTAGAACGAGGTAGAAAAACCAAACTGTGTAAAGATAAGTAAATACGTATAACGTGTCTACGAAGGTAACAGAGATATGGGCAGCCGTTTAAGGGTCTTTCTGACCAGAGAACAAGATAAAACTCTTTTCAACTTGAGAACGGCAGATGTACCCCAGAAAGTGAAAGATAGGGCAGAAGTGATTAGATTGAGCGCAAATGGTTGGTACGTAGAGAAAATAGCGGCTCACTTTAATTGGACTGCACAAACGGTGCGAGAAGTTTTGCATAGATGGGAAAAGCTACGGGTGAAGGGGCTTTGGGAAAAAGCAGGGCGTGGAGGGAAACAGAAGTGGGCGGAAGGTGACATAGTTTTTTTAGAAGAATGTTTGAAGAAAGAACCACGTACATATAACAGCGTCCAATTAGCCCAAAAGTTAGAACAAGAACGTTCAATAAAATTAAGTCCTGACTGGTTAAGGCAGGTACTTAAAAAAAGGGAGTGATTTGGAAACGAACTCGAAAAAGTCACAAAGGAAAGCAAGACCCAGTATTACAACAAATCAAACAAGCAGACTTAGAAATGTTGGAATTGTCTGCGGCGGCTGGAGAAATCGACCTAAAATATCTGGATGAATCAGGATTTTGTGCTTGGAGTGAACCGAGTTACAGTTATTATTTTCGAGGTCAGCAAAAACGCTTAGAGCAGAGTAAACGCAGGGGACGAAGGTTAAGTATTATTGGCTTTCTTCAACCCCTAATTAGTTTTGTGTATGGTTTGGTGATTGGCGGCGTTTCGCGCAAATCCTATATCCAAATGATGGAGTTTGAAGCGCTTTAAGCCCCAAAGCGATCGCTTAAAATTTTCGCAATAAGCAAGATTTAATGACATTATTCTTGGCTCTATTGATAATAGACTTTGCTTATTGACATGATGCGGCCGCCTTGACCATTAACCCTGTTTTGTCACTTTCGGAAAACAATAATCGAAGCTAAATTCTGAAAGTCTGATTTGATAACGCTTTAAACTTTTATTTTCTAACAGTAACTAAAGTTTTGTAGCAAAAATCTGAAAATTAAAGATCCGAAAGGTTTCCAGCGATTGGCTTCTCCCAAAGTGACAAAAGCGCCAGATTACGGTATCGAAACCGTCTCCGCCATCAATTCTGTCGTCACCCTCACTGAAAACGAAGGTATCATCGCCGTCACCAACACCCCCAATGAGAGTATCCCTACCAGAACCCCCATTGAGAATATCGCTACCAGCATTCCCATCAAGGATATCGATACCCTATTGCCGTTCAGGATATCGCTACCAGCACCCCCACTAAGGGTATCACTGTCATCAGTCCCATTTAGTCCTGGGCGAAAGATAGATGGGTTACCGTTGATGGTATTGTTATCAACTACCGTTAATAAGTGCCATAATCAGCAGAAAGTTGTTAAATAAGGTTACTACGATGACATCAGCCCAAAACCCAAATTTTTCGTGAAAACTCAAAACTTTTACAAAACTTTACAGACGCAAATTTCAAATCACTATAATTACTTTCTCTGCCAATTAACCAACTCTCTCTACCTCAACACAAGCAATTCCCCACTGCGGAAACTTCGCTAAAATCTACTTGACAACATATTTCTTTTGTTTACCAAATTAATTGGAAGCAGATTTTGCAGAACTACAAGTAACTGGTGACTGCTGCCAGTTTTTGTGGGGAGCGCCCGCAGATGCGTTGGCTGTAAGTACTATCTCACCTTTAGTATTAGTTCCCCATCCAGTAGCCTCGACAATTGGTGCTGGTGGTGTGGGGATAGGGGGATTTTCTTTAATGGTTTGCTGAGAGTTAATATCATTGCTTGGGGCCAGAGTTGCCCACTCTGGTCGAACTATATTGCTACTAAAAGCTTCTCTGGGGTTAGGAGGTAAACCACCGCGCCCAGTAATGATAAAGCTGTTTTGAGCATAACCTGGACTGTAACAGCCCTGCGCTATCTGAGTGTCTACGGCTACTGTGGGCAGCGCAACTAAACCACTGTTGGGGTCGATACCAGGTGTGTTAAGTTCTACAGTGCCTTGTGTACCGAATTCTGAACTAGCAGTGATGTCACTCAAGAGAGTTGGACTTTTACGAAACTCAATACCATAAATGCCGTTCGCTTTGATACTTACTCTCCCACCCGCACCTGTAAAAGCATTGGCGCTGATATCGCTGTTTTCGTTGGGAACTGCAACGATAAATTTTGAGTTGATATTGATGTTACCGCCATCGCCATCTAATTTTTTTGTACCTGCGTTAATGGTGAATTGACTGTTGCGATGGAGTAATAAATCGCTACCTAATTCTTCTGTACCCGCTCCCGTAATAATTTGACTGTTGCGACGGAGTAATAAATCGCTACCTAATTCTTCTGTACCTGCTCCCGTAATAATTTGACTGTTGCGACGGAGTAAGAGTAAATCGCTGTTGATGTTGATATTACCACCGTTACCGGATGCAGTTTCGGCGTTGATTTGACCTTGGTTGTCTAAGGTAATTTTAGGTGAGTTGATATCGATATTGCCACCCTTACCGACACCTCCTTTTTCCACCGTGCTGAAGATGCCAGCATTACTTGCAATGAAAACGGCATTTCTTGCACCCACTGTCACATTCCCCGCATTTCCCTGTCCAAAAATTGAGACAGAAAGTCCAGCGTCATCTCGTAATGAGAATGAACCAGAATCGATGGTAATGCTACCCCCATTGCCAACTGCTCCTGTGCCCAGAACGCTTAAAATCCCACTTTGATTACCATTTTTCTGTCCAGCAATATCAACAGCACCTGTTACTAAAACATTGACATTGCCTGCATTCCCCTGTCCATAAGTTGAGGCAGTAAGTGCAGCGCCATCTCGTAATGAGAATGAACCAGAATCGATGGTAATGCTACCCCCATTGCCAACTGTTCCTCTGCCCACGTTACTGCTAATCCCACTTTGATTACCATTTTTCTGTCCAGTAATATCAACATTACCTGTTACCAAAACATTGACATTGCCTGCATTCCCTATTCCTGCTGGTTGGGTAGCAGATGCACCACGAGTACCAGTTTGCAGTTGAGCGCCATCAGTAAGTGACAGTGTTGCAGCATTGATGTCAATATTGCCTCCCTTACCGACACCCCCAGATTCCACTGTGCTGAAGATGTCAGCATCTGCAAGAGAAACAGTATTTTTTGCACCGACTGTCACATTCCCCGCATTTCCTTGTCCACGGGTTGAGGCACTAAGTTGAGCGCGATCGCGTAATGAGAATGAACCAGAATCGATAGTAATGTTACCCCCATTACCAACTGTTCCCGTTCGTACACTGCTGAAAATCCCACTGGAAGAATCGTTTTTCTCCCCAGCAATATCAACAGCACCAGTAACATTAACATTGATATTCCCTGCATCGCCCCGTCCTGCTGGCGCTGTTGCAGATGCACCACGAGTAATGGTTGCCAGTCCAGCGCCATCAATTAGTGATAGTGTTGCACCATTGATGTCGATATTACCACCCTTACCTACACCTCCTGATTCCACCGTGCTGAAGATGTTAGCATTTGCAAGAGAAACAGCATTTTTTGCACGCATTGTCACATTCCCCGCATTCCCCTGTCCATAAGTTGAGGCTTCAAGTTGAGCGCCATCTTGTAACGAAAATGAGCCGGAGTCGATAGTAATGTTACCCCCATTGCCAACTGTTCCTCTGCCCACGTTGCTGCTAATCCTACTGGGGAAACCATTTTTCTCCCCAGCAATATCAATAATGCCTTTAACATTAACATTGACATTCCCCGCATCTCCTCGTCCTGGTGGTTGGGTAGCAGATGCACCGCGAGTAATGGTCAGCAATTGAGCGCCATCAGTAAGTGACAGCGTTGCAGCATTGATGTCAATATTGCCTCCATTACCGACACCCCCAGATTCCACCGTGCTGAAGATGGCAGTATTATCTGCAAGGGAAACAGCATCTTGTGCCCGCACCGTCACATTCCCCGCATTCCCAAGTCCTGAAGTTGAGGCAGTAAGTTGAGCGTCGTCTCGTAACGAGAAGGAACCAGAATCGATAGTAATGTCACCCCCATTGCCAACTGTCCCTGTTTCCACAGCACTGCCAATCCCACTGTTTCTTCCAGCAATATCAACAGCACCAGTAACATTAACATTGATATTCCCTGCATCGCCCCGTCCTCCTGGCGCTGTTGCAGATGCTTTACGAGTAATAGTTAGCAGTTGAGCGCCATCAATTAGTGATAGTGTTGCAGCATTGATGTCAATATTGCCACCTTTACCTACACCCCCTCGTTCCACCGTGCTGAAGATGTCACCGCTTGCAAGGTCAACAGTATTTTTTGCACGCATTGTCACATTCCCCGCATTCCCAAGCCCTAAAGTTGAGGCAATAAGTTGAGCGTCGTCTCGTAACGAGAAGGAACCAGAATCGATAGTAATGTCACCCCCATTGCCAACTGTCCCTGTTTCCACAGCACTGCCAATCCCACTGTTTCTTCCAGCAATATCAACAGCACCAGTAACATTAACATTGATATTCCCTGCATCGCCCCGTCCTGCTGGCGCTGTTGCAGATGCTTCACGAGTAATAGTTAGCAGTTGAGCGCCATCAATTAGTGATAATGTTGCACCATTGATGCCGATATTACCTCCCTTACCGACACCCCCTTCTGCCACCGTGCTGAGGATGGCAGCATTATCTGCAAGGTCAACAGTATTTTTTGCACGCACTGTCACATTCCCTGCATTTCCAAGTCCTCCGGTTGAGGTAGAAATTTGAGTGCCATCACTTAGAGAGAATGAACCAGATTCGATAATAATGTTACCCCCATTGCCAAGTGACCCCAAACGCACAAGATTGCGAACATTACTCCCAGTGCCAGCAACTTTGATTGACTCGGTAGCATTCAGCGTAATATCTCCCGCGACAGTTTCAGGTGTCCCCAAACCTCGCCCAATACCACCGCTCAAAATACTTCCTCCCAATATTTCTAAATTCCTGGCATTGACTGCAAGATTACCCTCACCAGCCCCAGTTACGTATATACCTGCTTGATTGGTGAAGGATACCGAAGTTCGCGCAACATTATCAGGAAATTTCAAACTGAGATTATCGCCATCTACACCCAGCAAGACAGTACCAGGTTCTGCCAACCCTCCTAACTCAACTTGTCCACCATTAGCATTTAATCGTCCCCCATCCATGCTGACATTACCACCCACTAGCAGTAAACTTTTACCATTTGGTACTCGTAAACCTAATGCATCAAAGCCTGCTGGATCTGTTCCTGCGAATGCAACTGAGCTATTCTGAATCGCTGCGTTTTGATTAATCTGATTAAACAGCAATGCTGAAGGATTAATAGTCAACAACGGTGAAGAGATATTTTGCTCAGTAGCGCTAAAAAATCCTCGATTTCCAAATTGCAGTGCATTCGCTGTACTCGCCAAAAACGAACCACCAACATTTAACTGAGCATTTTGACCAAATACAATTCCATTAGGATTAATTAGAAACAGGTTAGCCGTACCCAACGTGCGAATTATCCCATCAATATTAGAAACTGAGCCACCTGTAACTCGACTAATAATATTTTGAATATCTAGAGCATTATTAAAAGAAGCATAATTGAACCGCTTTACCAAGTGCTAACTCTGTTTGTCTAGTAGGCAATTGTCTTTTATAAAGAAGGCAATGTGCAACTTAATATTCTGACCTAATTTCAATTCTTTTCTTCTTGCATAAGATAAGCTTTTACGGCACTTTGCAAGTAAATCAAGTGTACCTACCTCTCCACAACTCTCATCAATACATCGGGGAGGGTGCGTAAGTACCCGTGTGGGTTATTTTTCTACCTCATCAACTTGAATCTGCTGTAATTTCCCCCATTCTATATAAGGGTTGAGGGTTGATGGAGTAATTTTGAGTAAAAGTTGCACACGGGATGAGTTTATCTGCCAGAACAAAAGCATTGCCAAACAAAACCAATTTAACGCTCAAGGAGAAAAGATTAGTGAAACCTAAGTTTAAAAAGCGCACAGCGATCGCAGTTGGCTTTGTCGGGTCGATGTTATGGGGAGCAACTTGCATTTTAGAAAATCAATTTGCTATTGCACAACTTGCAGGGGGAATGTTTATAGTAAACGAACTGTCAAAGAAGTGCCTTGATGTAGCTGGGAATACTGGCTCTGGCGTAGTTAATGGTACGCAATTGGTACTTAATGAATGCGAACTATCTGGATTTAACAGTTCTGGTGGAATCACAGATCAGAAATGGGAATTTATCCGTGGGGGATTTATCAGAAATAAATTATCCAACAAATGTATTGATGTCGTAGGAAAACCTGGCACAACTAATTTTTTGCTATTGCAACTTAATGAATGCGAAACATCTGGATTTAGTAGTCCTGGGGTAGCCACAGACCAAAGGTGGGAATACATTGGAGCAGGATTTCTCAGGAATGGATTATCCAACAGATGCATTGATGTAGGAGGAGATGCTGCCACAGCTAATAATAAGATATTGCAACTTTATGATTGCGAATTATCTGGATTTAGCCCCGGTTCTGGTAAACCCTCTGATCAGAGGTGGGGGTGGCAACCAAGCCCTTAAGAGATTAAGGGGTGGGGTGCAATGATTGTGGGAATCATAACTAATTATCCGAACATGATATTCATTACGAATAACAAATTACTATGATTCCCCGTGTTATTACATTTCGTTGCACGTTCTATTGTCATTGAATAGGCAAAGCAAATCGCAAAATTTGTATCAACTACATATTGATTGAAATAATAAGGAGATATATCATGGCTCTCGTATCTGATATCGTTCTTGTACAAGACTTGACAGGATCTTTTTCCGATGACTTTGTCAACTCAAGAGTTCTAATTCCATCAGTAGTAAACCGATTAACTAACCCTTTTTTAGCACCTGTTTTTGGTAGTGATTTGAAGTTCGGTCTTGCTTCTTTTAAAGATAAGCCCATTTCATCCTTGGGTAGCATTGGGGACTACGTTTACGAAAGAAACCAAGCTTTTACAAATAGTGCATCAACCATTAACACTGCATACAACGGATTTGGGACTAAAATTGGTGGTGGTGGTGACGAACCCGAATCGCAATTAGATGCACTTTTGTCCGTAGCTCTAGATAGCAGTATCGGTTACAGAGTCGGTTCATTTCGTGTTGCTATAATAGCCACTGACGCTTCTTATCATCAAGCGGGTGATCGTGCAAAAGTTGATCCTGCGGGTACTATTGCTAATAACGGAGATGGTGTAGTTCAGTTCAACGAAGATTATGCACAGATCGCACAAGTAAAAACTGCGTTAGAAGCAAATAATATTATCCCAGTGTTTCTAGCTACGACTAATGTTATAAAAACCTACCAAGGACTAGTTACACAATTGGGTCGAGGATCTGTATTGTCCCTTGATTCTAACAGTGAGAATATTGCTGATGCCATCAAAGAGGGAGTTGCTAGAGCCAGAGGAGTGATAAGTGATGGTCTGGGGACAGCTGACGCTGATTTTATTAATGCAGCGTCCTTTTCTTCGAGAGATGGCAGTAAAATTGTCTTTGGCGGGGAAGGTGACGACAGTATTTCGCTCTCTGGTGTGACTGGTAATCATTTCATTGATGGAGGAGCTGGTTCTGACATTCTTTTTGGCGGAGCTGGTGCTGACATAATAGAGGCTGGTAGTGATGACGACAACCTTGTAGGAGGTAACGGCAACGATATTCTCTTTGGCAGCAGTGGAATTGATTTTCTGACTGGAGGTCTTGGTAATGATTACCTACAAGGAGATAGCGGTAATGACGTTCTCACAGGCGGTATGAATTTAGATATTTTTGCATTTACAACAGGGGCAAAGTTTGTTCTTAGCCAACTTGGACGTGATAGTATTCAAGACTTCGCTCCTGGTATGGACAAGATTCAACTATCGAAAACTACCTTTGACGCTCTAAGCAACTCAGTTTTCCCAAGTCTGTTAAATCCCGCAGACTTTGCCACAGTAAGCACTGATGCAGCAGCAGAATTTAGTGCTGCGAAAATTGTTTACAATAGCGGTAATGGCATCCTCTTCTATAATCCCAATGGTGTAGCTGGTGGTTTTGCTGAGGGAGGTCAATTTGCGGTATTTGCTTCTAACCCTATTCTAAGTGCTGCAAGCTTTGAAGTAATTGTGTAATTTAATTTGATTTTAAACTTAACTTAAAGCACAATAAAAGTGAGCAGGAGTAAATATCGCTGCTCACTTTTTTAGTTACAGCCAAGGACAACCACAAACTCACAGTAGTAGGACGCTCACGCTACCCCTCCCACTCAACCAACACCCCATCAACACAAGCAATTTCCCAATGCGGAAACTTCGCCAGCAACTTTTTAATCACAATCTGCAAAGCCGGATCATCCCAACACTCCTGCAAGAAGTCAAACCCCGGATTCTGCCCCGAATTTCCCGCCACTTTCAGTTTTTGCATCCGCTCCGGTCGAATATTTGACCGCGCTACAATCGCTTTATGCGACCATTTTTCAGGATTTACGACGGGCGCGGCGGAATTTTTACCTTCATCACTCCATAACAATTGCATAAAAAATATGCAGCCGCAGCTTCAACAATAGAAGTGATGGCAAGTTTATCCCGTAGAGAAGCGATCGCAGTTCCGTATGAGCGATCGCCATAATTAATCCCTAACCACAGGGATTGATTATTACAGTTATATTTCTCGCAGTGCTTTAGGGATTGCAGTGCTAGCCCCCTCATCCCATCACTTTTAAGACATAAAAAGTAGGCAATTGTTCTACTTAGCCACAAGAGAACAATCGCCTCACTAAATGAGTGTTTTGACGTTTCCACACGTAAATGCAAACTATAACGAGTATGTTAGCAGCTTCATCTGGCAAAAATGCATTTATCTCAAAAAATACTACTAATTGGCGAATTTACCACTCAAATAAGACTTAAGCGTTGACTTGAATTTCCTGTCAGATTAAGTTTTTGCATACGTTCTGGTTGCATACTTGACAAAAGCTACAATCGCCTTGCATGACCATTTCTCAGGATTTGGCACAGGGACGGCAGAACAGGTATCGTCTCTATGAGACGCGCAAGGGACATAAAGAACTTTGGGTTTAACGGAATGGCACTAAGAAAAACTCTAAGGTATGCAGAATAAGGGTTACAGCTTTTAATGCCACAGAGCGCAGTAATTAATGGCATAAGTAGGTGCGATGGTCGCAAAGCGAACCGCCTTCGGCATCGCTGATGAAGAGATGATGCACAGTTGCCTAAAAAATTTTCGGAGGTAGAAAAAGCTTACTCGTCTATGAAATACTTTTTTGAGACGAATAAGCCAACATCATAAACACCACTGTGACACTAAGAGTACAAATTCTCAAGGACAAATTTAGTCAGAGTTTGGGGCTACCTTTTAAAGAACTGTTGCCAGAGTCT
>JAHHHS010000064.1 GCA_019359215.1 Nostoc indistinguendum CM1-VF10
AGTACAACATCTCAGTTGTGATTTGTGAAGGGGCCAAAAAAGCAGGGGCGTTGCTTACTTTGGGCTATGCGGCGATCGCCCTTCCTGGGATAAACAGTGGCTACCGCAATCCCAAAGATGAATTTGGGCAACCCACAGGTAATTTACACCTAATTCCAGAGCTACAACACTTCGCCACCCTTGGACGTAAATTCATCATCTGCTTTGACCACGACACCAAACCAGAAACAGTCCAACGGGTAAATATTGCCATTAGCCAAACCGCAAAACTGTTAACTGCCTGCGGCTGTCAAGTCCTAGTGACACAGTGGAGTTACCCCGAAAAAGGCATTGATGACTTAATCGCTGCTAGGGGGCCAGCTGTTACTGATGAAATTATAAAACTAGCACTGACAAAAGAAAAATGGCAGGTTAAAGAGTATAGCCGACTATCTTACTCAGGGTCACTCGTCCTCAATCAGCGTTACCTGGGAGCATTGACCATCCCGGAAACCGCTAAACTGATTTTACTCAAATCCGTTAAAGGTTCTGGTAAAACCGAGTCATTTGCCGCGATAGTTCAAGAGGCGATCGCCAACGGTCAACCCGTTATCCTCTTATCGCACAGGGTACAGTTAGCAAGTGCGATCGCTGACAGGGTAGGCATCCCCTACATTACCGAAGTCAGAAACAGCGAAACAGGAGTTTTACTCGGTTTTGCGCTGTGTGTAGACAGTTTACACCCCAACGGTCAAGCCAGATTTAACGCTGCCCACTGGAAAGAACCCTTAGTAATCATTGACGAATCTGAACAGGTAATCTGGCACTTACTAAGCGCCAACACTGAAGTTAAGAAGCATCGGGTCGAAGTCCTCAACCAACTTTCCCAGTTGTTCAAAAATGCCTTCGCCCCTGGACGGGGTAAAGTTATCCTGGCTGATGCTGACTTATCTGATTTATCACCAGAAATGGTCATGGGTCTGGCAGAAACCAACGTTACCCCTTGGGTTGTCGTCAACAACTGGAAGGGACAACCCTGGAACATCTACCACTACAAACAAACTACCCCGGTTAATTGGTTAGCTGCCCTGGAAGCCCACATCAAAACCGGGGGTAAGCCTTTTATTGCCGTTGATTCCCAAAAAGCTAAATCTAAATGGGGAACCAAAGTTTTAGAGGCAAGGTTAAAGAAACAATTTCCCAATAGAAAAATCCTTCGCATTGACTCCGAAACGATTGCCGACCCGCAACACGAAGCTTACGGCTGCATTGAGAGATTAAATAAGGTGCTGCTGGAATATGACATTGTGCTGGCCTCTCCATCCATCGGCACGGGAGTCAGCATTGACATTTGGGGGCATTTTACCAGCGTTTGGGGATGCTTCCAGGGGGTTGCTCCAGAAAATGCTACCCGTCAAGCTTTAGCTCGTGTGCGAGAAGCTATACCGCGCTATCTTTGGGTAGCCAGTCATGGCTTAGGAAAGATTGGTAACGGAGCAATTAACCTCAAATCCCTGTTAGCCTGTGAGCATAAACGCTTTCAAGCTAACTTGAAGCTGCTACAAAATGCTTCATTGATCGTTAACGGCGATGAAATCAACATTAACCGCACTGCCTTAAACGTTTTTGGCAAAATGGCCTGTCGGATCAATGCGGGTATGATTCATTACCGCGACACAGTGCTAGAGGAATTAGGCAACGAAGGCCATAACATTGTCGATGTTCATGACAACAAAATTCGCAAAAAGTTAAAGAACGAAATCATCGCCCAAACAAATGAAGTTTACAACGGTGAGTGTCAGGACATTTCTGCTGCCGATACAACTGATATGACTGCTGCCAAATATTCGGCGCTACAACAGCAACGGGCTAAAACCACAACTGAACGCCACATTGAGCGCAAATATAAGCTAGAGCAACGTTACGGTGTGGATGTTACCCCAGAACTGATCAAAAAAGACGATCAAGGTTATTACCCACAACTGAGGCTGCATTTTTACCTGACCTTGGGCAGAGCGAAAGTCGCTGACCGCGATCGCAAACTGGGTGAAAAGATGCTTGCTTGTAAGAGTGCTTGGCTACCAGACTTTAACGGCGGTCAGCTTGGGCTAGTGATTCATGCCTTAGAACTGTTCAACATCCCCAATTTCATCGCCGATGACCGCGAATTCCGGGGGACTGATGCCGACCTAGTGCAGATGGCTAACAATGCTCTATCCGTGAAGTGGCAGGTGAAAACCGTCCTGGGAATTACCCTCAATGACAATGACAGCCCCATCGTTATTTTACGGCGATTGCTGAAGAAGATAGGGCTGAAATTGAAATACATCTGTCGTGATGGCACGGGTGAACGCCAGCGAGTTTATCGTGTGGTTGACGGTGACGATGGGCGAGATGAAATCTTCAAAAACTGGCTGGCATTAGATACAGCCCAGGCTTAACCACAAATTCCAACTCTCCACCTAACTAAATAGCGGGAGCAGCGTTGTAGCTTATAGACTACAGCCCAGTTACCTCATGCAATAGTAGCGATTTTCGGAAGAGTGACTTGCGCTGCAAGCTTAAGAATGTAAAAGTTAGGACTACCACTCATCCCAAAATGCCTGTTTTCGGTTCCGTCCACTAACGGTAAATAAATAGATAAACAAATTTACTGGACGATCCATACAGGTCAATCACACAGGTAGATGGTCATGAACCCATTAACCCCCAGTAATGGATTTAAAGCCAGCCAGTCAGCCAGCCAGCCTGATGTATTAAAGCTGTAAAGCGACTGTCATCTCTCAACAGAAGAAAAATAACTTCAAAGCTTACTAAAATTCGTTTTCAAAGTCAGCTTATAAATCTTGTTCAAACCAGTGTTCTGCCCACTTTCGAGAAAATAGCGACCCGACACGAGAGCAAAACGCTTTCAATTGTTGTACCTCAGTATTACTGTATTTCTCTTTGGACAGGCGCTCGAATAAAAAGTTTGAAATCTCTGTGGGGGTTGGGGAGGTGTCATCCGACCAAAACTCCTCGTCGTCATCGAGAATACATGGGCAAGCCATTTCAAACAGAATCATTGAGCGCAGTGAGTAGTCTGTTTCTTCTATAGATTTATTTTTTAGAACTTTGAGGAGAATTTCCTCATCCACTAGACAAACTATGCGATATAAGTCGCACCAAATCTCATGATTATTCTGCCTCTGAACTGAACAGACAGTAGATATATTTTCAACAGTTTGTGCATCAATCGGGCTGAGGTGATCCTGGCAGAACAATCTTGAGATAATTGATTGGGTATCTTTGTCTATGGGAATCTCGATTTCATCTCCCAACCAATCGCTAGAGTTTCCCGCAGTAAAAAGCTCCCAACATAAATTCTTAGGTAAATTAATTAAGGCATTTACTAGAGGCGATATATCATTTTGTACATTGTTTTTGGGAGACTGACGAACTCTTCCATAATTAGGATCTAACGTTTTGCGCCGTTTGGCCTCGCCCATGTTGTATTTCTCCTATCAATAACACTTTTGTGTATCTGCTTATGAATGCTTCTGAGTTGCTCTAACGTTACGCTGCTCTTGAGAGAGATTTTACCGGAGTTAAGCGGTTAATTAATTTACATTCAAATCCCTTAAATTATTACTTGCTTTAGGGTTTGATAATTTCTGGATTTTGCGCCTTCAAGCCTTAAAAATAAGCCAGCTTTAATCAACTCCGGCTCATTTCTAGTAATCCATGCAGTTAACCTGCCCATAACGGAAACCTCTATTCCTTCATAGTTCACTGCTTCTGTAAAGCCTGCGTCAAGTGAGTCAATTCTATCGATAACTCTATCTACTATAGGAAGAAAATCTACCTCTATTGCTCCTAACTCCAATACAGATTGTCTGGTTTTAGATGAGTTGTACTTGATGAACGCTGTTTCGTCTTCACCCCAATACAAATTTCTCACCACTACATAATCAACCTGATTACCACAAGCTTCTATTAATCGTTTGAGTTGAATTACGCTGTCTTTGACTCTGCCTAGTACCGATACCATAGTAATGCGATAGCCCAAGCTTGACGATTGCACATCTTGAACAAAATCTTTAAAATAATCTCCTACTCCAGACGGCAGATCCATTAAAGCTACAGTAGGACTTAATTGCTGTAAATCATTCTTGAAAATCTCGTTGAACCCATGTTGATTAAATTTGATTGTTTTGACCCCTCCATTTACAACTCTGTTATAGTGTCTCCAAAGTTGTGGATTGTTAGAGTCGCAGTCATACGCTACAACATGAATATCATTGGCCAAGTACATATCTAATAGAAACCTAGCCACAATACTTTTACCTGTGCCTCCCTTTTCTCCAGTACACACTACTATTCTTTTATTCAGTGCTACTCTTTCTCCATTAATCGGGTAAGTTTGACTCATAATTCAACCAGTTTATAAATCTTCAGCGCTGTAAAGTTTTGGTTGAAAGGCAGCGTTGTTTAATTCACCCTCTAGGTTTGATTGTGCCGATTGCTCCTGCGAGAAAGGCTGTTTACTTTTTCTCTTGCCCTTTGCACTATTGACTGTTGATTTCTCCGGCTCACTACTAGCTTGAACTGACGCAGTATTTTCAATCGCAGTATTTACCACTGTTGGCTGAGTTTCAGTAGCCGGATTTGATAAAGTACTACTGTTGCCCCTTGAGTCGGTCTTTTGACGGCGATGAGTATTTTTCTTCACCTCACCCAATAAATATTTAATCCGGCTACCAGTCAAATTAATGCCCAGACCCTTCAGCATTTCTGAAACTTCATCGTAAGTGTAGCCGTACTTATCAGAGGTCAGCTTCTCAATGTACCGTCTCATTTTCCTGATGGCCTCTCTGTCCGATACATCTTCTCGCTCTTTCGGTTTCTGTTCTTTCAGCAGATTGATGGCCTTATCAATCTTCTCTTTCGTAATTACTTCTGAATTCTGATGTTCACTCATGGTTATCTCGTGAATCCCGATTAACTGATAATTATCGGCTATTTGAAATAATTTGTACCCATTTGTTTTCAAAATCCTAAAAAAAATTGACGATTGCGGCTACGCCGAATTACCTCTTCGTATTAGGGCTACGTTTTATATTTTTTAGTGTGGCAGCTTCGCTGGTCTGATTATTCAAGCTAATGCTAAAAAATCTGACTATTACAGCTACGCTGAATTTAGAATCTTACTTAAAACAGCTACACTGAATTATTTTTTCGTATTACGGCTACGCCGGACTACTATATTGTGTGGCAGCTTCGCTGTAAAAGAGAATTTTCATATAGCAGCTACGCCATTTTTATCTCCTCTATAGTGGCTACGCCGAACCAGAATTTATCTCCTGCTTGATTTGATTCAAATTCCGGCTACGCCGTTGCTATCCTCCCTTGTAAGTTGTAGGATGATCAGCATCACGGCTACGCCTTTGTACTCCCGCCTTCAGCCCATCGCTGTGCCTCCGTACATACGTAGTAATTGACACCTCACTTACCTAGTATTTGGGCTAGAAGTCAGCCATGCCTCAAAGCTTACGCTTTGTCTCGCTGCGCTCGAACGGCAGACTGGTTCAAGTGGGGAAACCCCCCTTGAAAAACCCCCCTCGCAATGTCCCGATATCTTCTCGACTTATGGCGAATCGCAAGCAGTCAAAAGCTCTAGTTCGAAAGCATATTTTTCCAGTGAGGTTGAGCGACATCGAACTGGATATGATTCGTATTAAATCACAAGACGCGGGAATGTCAGCGAGTGAACTGATGAGACGTAATGCGTTGATGCGTCCATTGCCAAAACGACTCAGTAAAATTAGCTTGCAAACATATTGGGAATTAGGACAAATCGGGAACAACCTCAACCAGCTTGTCAAAGCCACCAACACAGCTATATTAATGGGGCGAACTTTACCTGCTGATCCAGGACTTTTACGAGAACTTTTAGAACTGCTGCATCAGTGCAGACGAGACATTGCCTCGGATGATATTGAATCTGACGACTGGGAAGAAGAGGAAGACGATGATTGGGAAGCAGACTAAGGGGAGAGGTTTTCGCAAGCTGTTAGATTATTTAGAATCCCGCGAAGATGCCAAACTCATCGGCGGCAACATGAGCGGAAGAAATGCGCGAGAATTGGCGCGGGAGTTTAAGCTATCTCGACAACTGAATTCTGATGCAGACCGAGTTGTTTACCATGTCTCGCTGTCAGCAGCTAAGGGTGATAAATTAGATGATGAGAAGTGGAGCGAGATTGGCGATCGCTACATGAAGGAGATGGGCTTTGATGCCAATCAGTTTGTCATCTTCCGCCACCATAACACCGACGACGACCACATCCATATTGCAGCCAGCCGGATCAGGATGGACACGGGGCTAGTAGTGCATGATTCCTGGGATTATGTACGCTCTGAGAAAGTCCTGCGACAAATCGAGCAAGACTATGATTTAGTGCAAGTGCAGGGCAGTAGAGAGAAGCTTCAACGCACACCCAGCACCGGACAAATCAGGCGCATAAGGCGAGAGCAAGAAGAATTTGAACTAGGTAAACTTGAGCAGCCACCAGGACGCACTATCAAAGAGGAACTTCAGCAGACAATAGATAGGGCTAGAGTTGATAGTCCCCAAATGCCAACGCTGATCATGCGCTTGCAGCAAGCTGGCATTAGCGTCAGGGCAGGTTTCACTAGAAATGGTAAGTCTAAAGGCATTTCTTATGAGAAAGATGGGCAAGCTTTTAGTGGCACACAGTTAGGCGCAGCTTATACATTCCCTGGCCTGCAAAAACATCTTGCTGTTGACTACCAACCAGAACGTGATGATGAGCCGATTAACGAATTGCTGCTCAAACCTGTTAAACCACTCCCAGTTGAGCAGTTAGAAAAACTCTTTCAAGAAATTGAACACAAACAACAACAGCCTCAGTTTACGCCACCACCAGAGGATAAAGTTCTTTGGCAAGTATTGCACAAGTACTTAAGCGAGAAACGCTACATACCAGATTATATTGTGCAAGGATTACATGGTAATCAGTTGCTTTACATGGATGAGCAGCGAAATATTTTGTTTATCAAGCGTGATTTAGATGGTGAAAAAACTGGCGCATTAGTTTGGTCAAAGCCTAGAGAAAATCATCGCACTGTGGAGTACGACCAAAACACCTCTACACAAAAAGGTTGGTTTTATCTGAGATTAGGAGGGCAACCAACGGACAAGGTAGAAAACGTCTTTTTGTGTTCTACACCAATTGATGCGATGTCAGCAGCCACCTACCTTCTTTCAAGTTGCAAGGGGCTACCACCAACTAGAACCATGTTGATAGCAGTTGATGACCCGAATAACCTACCTATGGAATTTCTCAGGAGTTTCAATAGGGTGGTCGTAGCATTCAATAATGATGAACAAGGGAATAACGCAGCTAGTGCAGTATTAGAATTGTTGCCACAGGGTAAAAGGCTCAAAACCCATAATTCTGATTGGAGTCAGGAACTAGAAGCTCATTTGAGGGAGGAGCAACAAAAGCAGAAACAGCTTGACCGTGGTTTTAGTTTGTGATCCGCGCCGTGCAGACCGAACTCGTGACCGCTTCGCTCTCGGAGTCGGTGGCTCTTACGGGCAGAGAGATTACTGGTTGGGCCGACTAGATCCCACAAGCCCGCAAGAGCCACTCCGCTGCGCCGACTCCGAGCCACGAGTTCTTAAATCTTGGTGTTAAAATAACTTCGACCGCGCTACAACATTTATGCAGCATTGGCTAGTTAAAAAGCAGTTTCAGGCAATGAAGAATTATCTTTTGTCAGAGCCTAACACACCCCGATTCCCTTAAATTTAGTTCTTTCCATAAAAGCGATCACTTGATTCAACTTGATCCAAGCTTAAGAATAACTGGCAACAACTTCCCTCTGATTTTGTAACAAGCTCTAAAATTTATACATTAGCTTTACGGTTTATACTTTATAAATATGTATAATATTTTATATTAATTTCGTTTTTGCAAATTTATTTGGAATATAATCTTAGGATAATAAAACTTAACTTTATAAGTATTTATACTTAAATGAGTTTTAATTACTACCCTTTTTTCTTAAAAACTGTTTTTTGCTGTAGGTTATTTTTACCAGAGAAGCAATGGAAATCTGGAACAGCAGCTATATTTATGACTTTGGCTGTGCTAGGAGCTATAACCTCACCCTTGTTAATGAATCCAACAGCACTCGCTCAAACTCGATTGGTTGAGTTTCAATGTACTGATGTAGAGATTAACCAGCATATCCAACAATTAAACAAAGGTGAAAGCACTAATCTGGAGGAATTGTTAGTAGCGTGCAAATCAAAAGCCGTTCCTGCTTTAATTAAAACTTTAGAAAATCAGGATGAAAATCCTCGCATTATTGCAATTGCTGCACTCGGTACAATTGGTGCGGAAGCAGCACTAGCAGTACCTGTATTAAACGGATTAATAAAGGATAAAAGAGAAAATATTCGTATTGTTGTTGTTTCTGCTTTAGGACAAATAATTGGTAAAGATGGGGTTAGACCTCTGATTCAGGTTCTCAAAGATAAAAATGAGAACGTTCGTTCAAGTGCTGCTAACGCACTTGGAATAATTGGTAAAGATGCAGTTCCGGCTCTAACTATTGCTCTCAAAAATCCAGATAGTAATATCCGCGCTGGTGCTGCTGATGCTTTAGGGCAAATTGGTATAGATGCAAGAGCTACAGTTCCGTATTTAACCATTGCTTTCAAAGACCCAGATAGTACAGTACGCTCTGCGGCTACTAATGCTCTAGAGAAAATTAAAAAATCTGTGAATGACCAACAGGAAATTGAAGATTTCCGCCGCCGATGCCGTTTTCTAAAATGTTCTTCTACGGCTCAAATAAGACAAATTTACCTGGAACAAAGTAAACCTCCTGCAATGTGCAAAATTCCAATAATCAAAGCTGTACTAAGATGGAAATGCCTTTGAGTGCAACGGGTAAACAATAATGGCAAAAGAATTTCCCCTTGCTAAATTACAGGGTGCAGACTTCCGCGGTAAAAATTTGGTAGCAGCAAACTTTAGCCACGCTGATATCCGAGGTGCGGACTTCCGTGATGCTGTTTTAATTGGTGCTAACTTCCGCAATGCCAAAGCAGGTCTACCAATTTTTTGGGCGATTGGCTTGGTTGTATTGTCACTTATTCTGTCATTATTTGCAGGATTAATTTCAGCTTATGCTGGTGCTTTTATTGGTGATTTATTAACTAATAATATTTATGGAAATTTATTTTTTGGTATTCTTTCTTTAATCACATTAGCAATATTTTTGATTGTAGTTTTTTGGCAAGGCTTAGGAGCAACATTAGCAACACTAGCTGAGGTAGTAGCTGCTTGCTTAATCGCAGCACTGGCTTTTCTTCCAGAAAATGAAGCGGGAAGAAATTTAGTAATTGGCGCAGTATTTACTACGCTAGCTTTAACCGGTGTGCTTGCCGGAATTGGCAATATGGCTGTAGCTGTAGCTGTAGCAAGAGTAATGACTTTACCAAGAGCTAGAACTTTAGCAGGACTGATGGCTTTTATCGGTGCTGTACTTGGTGCTTTACTAGGAGTTAGGTCACATGAGTCAGCTTACCTTACGGCGGGGTTGATTGGTTTAGTGGCGATTGTATCGGGTATTTATATTGGTTGCCAAGCTATAGCTGGAGAAAAAAAATATTCTCTAATTCGAATGCTGGCAATTGGTATCGTTGCTCAAAAAGGAACCAGTTTTCGCGGTGCAGATTTAACAGATGCTGACTTTACCCAAGCTACCCTCAAAAGTGTAGACTTCAGAAAAGCTACCCTCACCCGTACTTGTTGGTTTGGTGTACAAAAACTAGAACAAGCCCGTGTCGAAGGCACATATCTGGAACATCCAAAAGTGCAACAGTTGCTAATCACCAAAGATGGTCGAGAGCAAAAATTTGATCGCCTAGATTTGCGGGAACTCAACCTTAAAGATGCTAATTTGCAAGATGCCAGCTTGATATCTACTGATCTGAGTGCAGCCACTTTACAGAATGCTAATTTATCAGGGGCAAAACTTGCCCAAGCACAGCTATATCATACTAACTTGACCCAGGCTTGTTTAACTGGAGCCTATATTGAAAATTGGGGTATTTCCACTGACACCCAACTGGACGTGGTGAAGTGCGAGTACATTTATATGCAACTACCGACCAAGGATGACCCAGATCCTTGCCGTAAACCTGATAATCGACAGGAAACTTTCAAAGAAGGAGACTTTGCTGATTTTATTGCTCCGATTATTAAAACTCTTGACCTTTACCGCACTCAAAATGTTGATTTGCGTGACGTAGGCAAGAAGTTCAAAACTCTAGACTTATTCCACTATGAAGGTATTGATCCAAGTGCTGCCGCTATTGCTATTACACAATTAGCAGAGAATCACCCAGAAGCTGAGTTAGAAATAGTAGCACTGGAAGGTAGAGGTCAAGAAAAGATTCGACTCCAAGCTAAAGTTACTGGTGACGCAAATCGCTCTGAACTATACAAAGAGTATTTTCAAACATACAGTAAAATTGAATCTTTACCCTATAGCGATTTACAAGCAGTGCTATTAGGAATAAAAGAAAAAGATGAAAGAATTTCGAGTTTAGAAAAACTCCTAGAGAGTGCCATTCATCAGCCTAAATTTTATGTAGAAACTTATCAAAATCAAGGAGAATTTATCATGTCCGAAAGTAAAGGCAACGTTAGTATTAGTGGTGTTCAAGGAAGTGTTAGTGGTATTGCAGGAGCAGGTGAAAACCTAACCATCACAGGATCTGCAATTGGAGCAATTAGCGGCTCAGTCACCAACACTATTAGCCAATTACCCGACTCCTCTGAATCAGGCAAGGCTGGCATCAAAGAGTTGTTAGCTGAACTACAAGCAGCAATTGAAGCCGAATTAGATTTACCTGAAGAAGATAAAGTCGAAGCTTTAGAGCAAGTAAAAACTTTAGCAGAGGCGGGGCAAAAGCCTGAAGATGGTGCGCTTCAAAAGGCTGCGAAAACAGCTATGAAGATTTTGAAAGGTACTGTTTCTAGCTTGCCTGAAGCAGCAAAACTTGCAGAGGCATGTACTAAAATACTTCCGATCATTAGCAAAGTTTTGCTTCTAGTATAAACCTGTTTCAATAAACATTTTTTGTGAAAGTAAATGAATAATAAGATAAAAACTTAAAAGTAGTTATCTTAATACTTCATCAATGTGCAATCTGCTCTAGTTTTATAAGTGAGATACACGTATTCATGCTCAATGAGTTGTAATGAATACGCATTTTTTTTTAAAGTGTTTTTTGCAGGAGGTTGTTTTGATTGAGAATCAATGGAAATCTGGAACAGCAGCTATATTTATGACTTTGGCTGTGCTGGGAGCTATAACCTTACCCCAGTTTACGAATGCAACAGCACTCGCTCAAACTCCATCGGTTCAACCTCAATGTACCGAAGCAGACATTAAACAGCATATTCAGCAATTAAACAAAGGTGAAAGCACTGATATAAAACTGTTAGTAGCCTGCAACTCAAAAGCTGTTCCTGCTCTTATCAAAGCCCTCGATGAAAATAAAGACGAAAACTTTAACATCATCACAATTGCTGTACTTGGTGATATTGGTGCGTCAGCAGCACCAGCAGTTCCTGTATTAAATAAATTATTAAACGATAGAAGAGAAAATATTCGTATTGTTGTTGTTTATGTTTTAGGACAAATAATTGGTAAAGACTGGGTTAGACCTCTCATTGAGGCACTCAAAGATAAAAACAATGATGTTCGTTCCAGCGCTACCCATGCACTTGGAATGATTGGTAAAGATGCAGTTCCATCTCTGATTATTGCTCTCCAAAATCGAGACAGTAAAGTACGCGCTGGTGCTGCTGATGCTTTAGGGAAAATTGGCACAGATGCAAAATCCGCAGATCCATCTTTGATTGTCGCTCTCGAAGATCCAGACAGTAAAGTACGCGCTAGTGCTGCTAATGCTTTAAAGCAAATTCGCACAAGTCGTTCTAATACATATAATCCAATGGGGGTTAGAGAAAGAACAGCTCTTTACCTAAAAAAGAACCCACCTGTAATGTGCCAAATACCAGCAATACGGGCTGCACTAAAATGGAAATGCCAAAGCAGGTCTACCAATTTTATCCCTGGTAGGGGTAAAGTTACGCAAGCTGTCATTAAGATATTTTTGACTATTTAGCCCCACTAATCTTGCCAGATATGCGAGCAACAGCAAAGATAAATCTAAATAAGCGCGATTAGTCTTTCACTGAAATTCGAGATAAAACTGGGTATGAATTGTATAGAACCCATTTGACATCTTTTACTATCTTGAAGTACAGTTACCGCAAAAGCCGTATCCAGCAGTCATGCCGTACTCTAGCAGCCTAACAGACGAAGAGTGGGAAATCCTTGAACCCCTACTGCCGACTATATTGCCGCCTAAGAAGCAGACCAGACCCTCGAATTGGACAAAAAGAGAACTCTTGGATGGCATCTTCTATCAACTGAAGAATGGCTGTAATTGGGAAGACTTGCCCAAGGACTTGCCCCCCTACTCAACCGTATATTGGCATTACAAGCAGTGGCGGGCATCTGGAGCGATCGACAAACTAATGGGTATCTTACATTCTCAAGTGCGTGAGCAAGTAAAAAAAAACCCAAATGGACGACGTTGATCATAATTGACTCCCAAGCGGTGAAAAACACTTGTAATGCTAGTGTTGAATCGAAAGGATATTGTTTCTACTTTCTCGACGAATGGGATTAAGAGGCATCTAGCCGTTGATACCCTGGGCTTTCCCTTCTTTACTCATTGCACCAAAGCAAATGTATCTGATGATAAGGGTTTGATTGAGATGTTGATTAAAAACATTGGTTATTTCCAGTCGAAGCCCGTTAATATTCCCAAAATCACCATTCTGCTAGACCACGGTTATCACCTTGAGTATTTGAGGGAGGAGTTAGAAAAAGTTTATCCCCAAATGATGACGAAAATCAGGTTTGAACTTTCGGCAAAACCATCGAAACAAGAAAAGAAAGACCAAGGTAAATCTGGGTTTGTTCCGGTTGCAGCGAGGTGGGTCATTGAGCGGTCAAATGCTTGGATGGAAAGATGCAAAATCCTTGTCAAGAACTTTGAGAGAACTTTAGATAATGCGACTGCCAAGGTTAATCTTTGTTTTATTCGGTTAATGGTTAAGAGGCTTGCTGCACCTTCTTAGATGTCAAATGGGTTCTATATTGATGGTGAGATTTACCCAAAACAAAAATAAACATTGCCATTTGACTGTTCCCCGTTATCTTAAGGTGTAATGGTGCAGGTAAACAAACTTACTTATGAGCCGAATCATTGCAGTTTTTAATCAGGCGGGAGGTGTTGCCAAAACCACCCTTACCCAAAACCTGGGCTACCAAATAGCGCAATTGGGTCATCGTGTTCTGCTCATCGATATAGACCCCCAAGCCAGCTTAACTATTTTTATGGGCTTGGTTCCAAGAGAGATAGAGCAAACTGTCAACAATGCCATTGTGGATGAACAACCTCTGCCAATTCATGAGGGGATTCACGGCATGGATTTAGCACCTGCCAACATCTCTCTCAGTACGGCAGAAATGCAATTGGTTAGTGCTTCCATGCGCGATTTTCGCCTGAAAGAAGCCATCGAACCAATTGAATCAGATTATGATTTTATCTTAATAGATTGCCCTCCCAGCTTAGGGCTATTGTCTTACATATCCCTTGTAGCTGCGACTCATGTTCTCGTTCCCCTAGAAACCCATTTCAAAGCCTTTGAGGGAACAGGCGAACTCTTAAAAACGGTTGCTACAGTACGCAACAAACCAAACCGCAAACTACAAATAGCTGGGTTTGTACCAACAAAATACGATGCCCGTAACTCCCAGGATACTCGTACCTTAGCAGCCATCACCGAACAGCTAGCCAGCGCCGGAACTGTCTTTGCCCCGATTCCTCGCTCTACTGCTTTTGTTGATGCTTCAGAAGAACGAATGCCCCTTGCAGTTTACGATCCAAAGCACCCATCTGTCCAAATCTTGAAAAAAATCGCCGTTAGTTTAGAATCCTTAAAATGAGACGCACTACTAAAGCCAGCCAACCCCTTAAAAGCAAAATTGAAGTACCTTGGGACACCACAGGCGTAGCGAATGCTGGTTCTCCTCAATCCATGCCATTAGACCAGATTTCTCTGCCGCCGAATCAACCGCGCCGTTACTTTGACTCCGAGGCATTAAAGCAGTTAACTGAATCCATCAAACAGCATGGCATTCTCCAACCCGTTTTAGTCCGCCCCATTGATGGAGAAAAACACGAATTAGTCGCAGGAGAGCGACGCTATCGTGCTGCTAAAGAAATTGGGCTAAAAGTTGTCCCCGTCGTCATTAGAGAGTTAGATGATAACGCAGCTTTTCAATTTGCACTTATAGAAAACTTACTTCGAGAAGACCTTAACCCCATTGAAGAAACTGAAGGTATCCTGCAACTGCTGTCTCTCAAACTAGATCGAAGTGTTGAGGAGATACCCCCATTACTGTATCGTCTACAACGCCTACAGAACAAAGCATCTACAGTTACCCATAACGTTATGGGCGCACACGATAGCGAAGGTGATGAACCTACCCATAACGTTATGGGCGGAGTTGAAAATGATTCTACCAATAACGCTATCAGCGACGATGAAGGCGATATTGAATTATCTACCCATAACGTTATGGGCGAAACCGAAACCCACAATTCCGACCTCAACCAGGAGCCTGCTGTAAACCAAGACCTCAAAATCGTTGTAACAGTGTTTGAAGGCTTAGGCTTAATGACCTGGGAATCTTTCGTTAAGAACCGCCTGCCCTTGCTCAACCTCCCAGAAGATATCCTTAATGCGCTAAGGGAAGGCTCACTTGAGTACACCAAAGCCAAAGCCATTGCTCAGATTCCCAAGTTGAATGAGCGCGTTGCCTTTTTAGAACAAGCTATTGCTAACAACTGGTCTTTAAGCGAAATCAGACAGCGCATTAGTGAGAAGAAAGCCGTGGACTCTAGCGAAAGTACAGAGCCGAACAATTACAAAGAGCGTTTTACTAGTGCGACTACCAAACTAAGAAAATCACGCATTTGGTCAGACCCTAAGAAGCGCAAACAGATAGAGAAACTACTTGCACAACTGGAAACGCTTACAAATGTTGAGTAACCTGACATACCAAAACCAGGACGTAGAAGGCAAAAGGCTCAAATATTTTTTATACTTAGCTTGTGTTCCTTTTTAAGTTTAAGTCCCCATGCTAGAGTCAGAAAAACTTATCCAGATAGTACAATCCTGGCTAGGCTACATCAGGTTAGAAGAACTGACTCAAGCTGAGGTCGAGCGTTCTTCAGATATCTATTCAAAAGTAGTAGATAAGGGAGTGCAGCTTGTTGCCAACAAGCTACTGTTAGATAGCGAAGTATTTACGCAATTCCAGCAACAGCAACAAGCAGCTAAAAGAGGGAACAAGAATGATGTTCAGATGGCTGTTGCTTTCCCACAAATCTATATAATCAATGGCAAGGGCAAAGACCAAAAGCTGAAATACCTGCCTTTATTCACAATTGATATTTCACCGATTTTCAAAGGTAATTACCGCAAAACTGGCTGGGACTTGACCGAATACGAGTTTCAGCCAGTGGTTGTTAATTTGATGCGGCTGTACGGGCTAGAGGAGGAGCAAGCCGAATCACTGATTGTTGCTTCAGGAATTGGAAAATTTTTAGAAGATACATTTAAAGGAAGGAAAGTGAAATTCAGCAACTCCAAGAGCAAGACTGCTTGAATACTGCTCAAAAAGTTACTGATACCGAACGGCGATCGCAACTGGATGGAGAAATTGAATCACTCAATAACGAGATTGCTGTTACTGATTCCAAGTTACAAGCACTCCACCAACAGCTATCAAATTTGTCTGATTACGCAAATTTTCCCATTGATGCCTACCAGCAAATACGAGAAGAGTTATCCCAGGCAGAACGCGAATTAGCAAAAGAGTCCGACTCCATCACAAAACGCGCCTTGGATTGGCTTAATGCTACTACGGATCAGCGAATTTTTAAGCGTCTAGCTTTGCGGATAAACGCTGCTGTTTTAAACACCTTGGCGACAGGGCATCCCTTTCAGACCCCCCTTGACCGCTCTAGTTTAATCACAGCAGTGACCTCTGTTAACCAAAAACTCAATTTTTCACAGCAATGGCAGAATCAAAACCTGCAAGTAACTTCAGTTCAAACCCAACTAACAGCTTTTAATAAGAAAAGAGAGCTAAAACAAGCAGAACATCAACAAATTCAGAAACAAATCGATAGTTACCCACAAGGGGATTTCTACAATCTTTTTTACCGCGACCACCACCAATTACAGGTAGAACTGTTTCAACGTGCCTGGGCTTTTCTGTTGCAAGAAGTTCTCCGACGCAAGGAGAGCGTTATGAGGGCATTGTCAACTTATGGCAGCGTCTTGACGGGCGACGGAGAGGCATTGCTCAAACTGGAAAGTGATAGTGATGCCATCTACCGTGACTTGAGTTTGATTTTCCCCGTCATTAGCTCCAGTCTGCAATCAATACGTAATATGCTGCCAATTCTCCAACCCAATAGCGTTAAGCTGGCATTGATGGATGAAGCGGGGACAACTCTCATACATCAATTATTTCCTTTGCTAGTGCGATCGCTTCAGGCAGTAGTGGCTGGCGACCCCCAACAGATTGAGCCTATCGTTAACATGAGCGACGATACCATCAAGCAATATTTCAAAACTGCCTTTCTGGATCGGGGCATGAGGAATGAAGATTATTATCGCTATGCTCCCACTGCTAAATATACAGCTACGGCTTATCATCGTGCTGCTGGTGCTAGTGGCACAGAAGGCGACTTAGGCAATGGCATTATTCTCTCTAATCATTACCGTTGCACCCCGTCTATTATTCAGTTTTGCAGTCCCAACTATCCTGGGGGTCTGCAAATCCTTTCAGATTATGACCAGACTGCAACAGTCAAGCACCTGCTGGCTTACCACGTAGAGGGAAGCCACTTAAATCACACCAATCCAGAAGAAATCGATGCTGTAGAAACTATAATTGCGTCCTTGCTAAAACATGGGTATTCTACTAACTCGGATGACAACTCAAAAACAATTGGGGTGATGTCGCCGTTTTCGCAGCAAGCTAACGCGCTCAAGTATCGACTATCTAACCGTTGGCGAAACTTTTCTTGGGATGATATTGGCACAGTTCACACCTTCCAGGGGGGAGAGAAAGCAGCCATCATCTTCTCTCCTTACCAGTGCCATCAAGAGCATAGTTTTTGGTTCCTCAACCGGAAACCTAATTTACTAAATACCGCCGTTAGTAGGGCAAGGGAATTGTTTATTTTGGTGGGCAATCTCAGGGAACTAGAATTAGCTGGCGGTGAAACCAAGCGGTTAGTTGAGCATATTCGGCAACATGGAGAAATTCGCTAGAAATTCAAGCCGAATCCTTACAAATTTGGCATAGTAGAAAATGCAAAAAAGAAGCTACACTATGTCACCACTGAACCCACCTCTCACGAAAGACGATTTCACCAACGCCTGCTGGCAAGATGTGGTGAACAGCAGCGAACGGAGAGACTGTCTCACCTACCACACCTCCTTTTGGAAAAAAGCACAGGAGGCACAAGAAGCAGAAAATTTTAGGGAGCAAGCTGTTTTTGAAGTTTTGGCAGCCATAAGCAGTGCTGCGATTAAGCCAGAGTCAACTGAAGAGTTTTTTGCTGACATTTTTAAGAATCTTACAGATGACCAGCTAAACTTTCTTACTGAAATTGCAACTGAAATATCAGACCCCGAACTTCAGGCACGAGTAGCGGATATTCTCTGGGTTAGGCAACGTAACTATCGGATGGCTCAGTTGGCAATTCCTGCTTACTTGCAATCAGCAACTACATTAGAAAGTCCTGACCATTGGACTCATTGTGTTGACAGAATCGAGCGGTCACTTCGCCTAGCACGCAGGATCAAATATCAAGATGAAGTTGTTGTTGCACATATAGAAGCAGTTCTTGTTCGTTACAAAGGAGAAGATCCTTTATGGTTGTCTGCAAAGTTGATGGCGTTATTGCAAGAGTACCGACTTGGCGAACCAGCAAAATATGCTTGTCTGCAAAGTTGATGGCGTTATTGCAAGAGTACCGACTTGGCGAACCAGCAAAATATGCTGCCCTTACCGAAAAAGCAGCAACATTAGCAGAATCGGCTCATGACTGGCGCAGGGCAAGAACTCTCTGGGATATTAAAGCGGTATGGCATCGCATTGAGAAAGACTACGGCAAAGAGTTTGCTGCTTCAATGCTAGCCGCTGAGACTTATGTAAAGGAAGCCGAATCCGCCCTAAAGAGAACTCCACCAAGCTACATGGTTGCATCGCACTTTTTGCAACACGCTGTTGAAGCCTTCAGAAGTATTCGCGGCACGAGGGAAGAAACTGTGGATGCCAAAGTAAGAGCCGAAGAGGTTCACAGGCTCCTTCTTCAGTACCAAGAAGAAACTCGCAACGAGATGATTACCAGTTCTCACAAAACGGATATTAGCCAGTTGGTAGAGGAAGCAAGAAATCATGTTAGGGGTAAAGACTTTCAAGATGCACTTTTCGCTTTAACTCTGCTAGGCGCTCCGACTAATGTTACTCAATTGCAGCAACAAGTGCAGAGGCAAGCTCGTGAGTTTGTAGCTTCTCACCTCTTCCCTGTTGTCATGGTGAATGAAATGGGTAAGGTTATTGCTCGTCAACCCGGTTCTGTCCTCTCCAGTAATCCTGAAGAAGCAGAAGCTGCAACTCGTTTTGAGATGTGCCGAAATGCTATTTATTACCAGAACTTGCAAGCTCAAGCATACATTGAGCCTGCCAGATATCAAATCAATCTAGAGCATAGTGTGCGAATCAACGATATTCTATCGATTGTGTCGCATAGTCCATTTATTCCTCCAGAGCGTGAGTATTTGTTTGCAAAGGGGCTTTATGCCGGACTGACTGGAGACTTTTTCACATCTACTCACATCCTGGTTCCCCAAATTGAAAACTCTATCCGTTATCTGATGTGGCGAAGGGGCATAATCACTTCTGGTCTAGACGATAGCGGTATTCAGAACGAACACAATTTGAACTCTACTCTCTATCGTCCAGAGATAGCTTCTATCTTTGATGAAGACACACTATTTGACTTAAGGTGTTTGCTGGTCGAACACGCCGGCAGTAACCTAAGAAATCGTATGGCTCATGGTTTGATTACTGATGGTGAGTTTATGAGTCCTTTAATGCCGTACATCTGGTGGCTTACATTAAGGCTTTGTTGCTTGCCTATCTTGATACATCAGCAGCAAGTTGAAGAATCCGGGACAAGTACCGACGCAATTTAACAACTCTGTTGCAGCGGACTGTCTAAAGCAGCTGGTGTGGATGCGAAGGTTATTTGCAGTCGGTGAACAGCAACGCTATATGTTGGTGCTAATACACCACCCGCCTGGTTAAACAGGGCGATAATGCGGCATGGAGGGTCAGAAGTTGACACTGGCTTTCGTTCCTAGAAGATACGTTAACGTTTGGTCAACCGACTCGGTTTTAGTTTCCAGTTTACGTGTATTAGATGAAAAAAGTTTTTATTTTAGATAGAAATTGCAGCAGATTTTATATAACTTTATCGTATGTAGATGGGGTAAAAGTACCCAAGGCGCATTTTGTCGCCATGCGTCGCCTGAAAATATTACTCCTGGGATAACCCCAAGAAAGCTAAAAAGATTGCCAGTCTCCTCCAACAATTAGAAGCATTGTTAATAGATGAATGACAGTCCCGTATCTCAGTTGACATATATCTTAAGCCGTTTAGTATAAAGAATAACTGATTCTTACTAGAAAACTGTATAGTAGATGCTGCTAGAGGATTTGACCAAGGGAGCTACAGTTAAAGGCATATTGCCCAACCAGGTGGTTACAGTTGTTGACGTAAAATGGTTTGGCTCTGATGTCGTTGAATTAACATACAAGGATGCTGGCGGTCGTCCAGGGAACGAGTTGCTGTATCGAGATCGGGAACCGACATTGGAAATCGTTACTCAAGACCGCCCCTGGAGTTTTAACGCTGATGGTTCGTTGTTGCGCCTCGTCTCGGAAGCGCACCGCATCCGCTTGGCTCATCTTTTTGACCCCTTGCTAGCTGTACATACTTCTTTAGTTGAACCTCTTCCCCATCAAATAACCGCAGTTTATGGGGAAATGCTCACCCGTCAGCCCTTACGTTTCCTCCTGGCCGATGACCCCGGTGCTGGTAAAACCATCATGGCGGGATTGCTAATGGCAGAACTTTCTATTCGCGGCGATCTGCATCGCTGCCTTGTTGTTTGCCCTGGCAGTCTGGCAGCCCAATGGCAGGATGAATTATATCAGCGTTTTCATCTACCATTTGAAATTCTCACGAATGATCGCATTGAAGCTGCCCGTACTGGGAACGCCCTAGCAGAGATGCCCTTGGTAATTGCCCGCCTAGATAAATTAAGTCGTAGCGATGACCTGCAAGCTAAGTTAGCCCAAACCGACTGGGATTTGGTCATCTGCGACGAAGCCCACAAAATGTCCGCTTCCTTTTTTGGCGGCGATATCAAAGAAACTAAACGCTACAAACTAGGGAAATTACTGTCCAGTGTCACCCGCAATTTCTTGCTAATGACCGCCACGCCCCACAACGGCAAGGAAGAGGACTATCAGCTATTTATGGCACTGTTAGACGGAGATCGCTTTGAAGGCAGATTTCGGGATGGCGTTCACGTCTGCGATACCTCCGACCTGATGCGGCGGTTAGTCAAAGAAGATTTGCTGAAATTTGACGGTACGCCTCTATTCCCAGAACGCTGTGCTTATACAGTTGACTACGAACTTTCCGACCAGGAAGCAGTGCTGTATAAGCAGGTAACAGAATATGTCCGTGAAGAGTTTAACCGTGCTGACGCTTTAGATAATCAAGGACGTAAGGGAACAGTGGGCTTTGCCTTGACTATCTTGCAACGCCGCTTGGCATCCTCCCCAGAAGCTATCTATCAGTCACTGCGGCGGCGGCGGGAAAGATTGCAAAAACGCCTGCGAGAAGAAGAAATATCGAAGCGCGGAAATGATGCCCAGATTGAATTGTCCACAGTCCTTATTGAAGATGTGGACGAATTTGAAGAAGATATTCCCAGTGATGAACGAGAAGCGACGGAAGAAGAAGTTGTTGACCAAGCATCAGCAGCGCGGACAATTGCCGAACTAAAAGTTGAAATTGCCCAATTACAACAATTAGAGCAGTTAGCCTTGCGAGTTCGTCGTAGTGGCACAGATAAAAAATGGGAGGAACTTTCCCAAATTCTGCAAAATGAAGCTGAATTGTTTGATGCTAGGGGTTATCGCCGTAAACTCGTGATTTTTACCGAACATCGTGATACTTTAAATTACTTAGAGCAGCAAATTACTACTCTCCTGGGAAATCCCGAAGCTGTGGTCACGATTCACGGTGGTATGGGGCGGGAAGAAAGGCGAAAATCCCAAGAAGCATTTACTCAAGACCCAGATGTACAAATACTGATTGCTACTGATGCAGCCGGGGAAGGAATTAACCTACAAAGGGCGCACCTGATGGTTAATTATGACCTACCTTGGAACCCCAACCGCCTAGAACAGCGTTTCGGGCGCATTCACCGCATCGGGCAGACCGAAGTTTGTCATTTGTGGAATCTGGTAGCTAAAGAAACCCGTGAAGGCGATGTCTACCTAGCACTGCTAAAAAAGCTAGAAATTGAGCAGGATGCCTTGGGCGGTAAAGTATTTGATGTTCTGGGTAAAGCCATTGATGGTGTGCAGCTGCGAGAACTGCTGATTGAAGCAATTCGCTATGGCGACTCTCCCGAAACCAAAGCACGATTGAGCCAAGTTGTAGCTGAATACCTAGACCGCCAACGTCTGCAACAGTTACTAGAAGAAAAAGCCTTGGCACGAGATACGATGGATATCTCTAGAGTGCGGCAAATACGGGAAGAGATGGAACGAGCCGAAGCCAGGAAATTACAGCCGCACTTCGTCGCCTCATTTTTCTTAGAAGCTTTTCAAAAGTTAGGGGGAACTGTCAGAGAACGGGAAACCCACCGCTACGAAATAACCTATGTCCCAGCCGTAATTCGCAACCGGGGACGGGTTGTAGGTACGCGGGATGCAATTTTGACACGCTATGAGCGGATTTGTTTTGACAAGCAGTTGATTAGCATTCTGGGTAAGCCATTAGCAACTTTAGTTTGTCCTGGTCATCCCCTGCTGGATGCCATCATTGACTTGATACTAGAACGCCACAGAGATGTCCTTAAACAAGGCAGTATTCTTGTGGACGAAAACGACCCCAGCGAACAAGTCCGCGCCTTGGTTTACTTAGAACATTCTATTCAAGATGCCCGCACTGATGCTGCTGGTAATCGTCGTATAGTATCGCGGCGAATGCAGTATGTAGAAATTGATTCATCCGGGCAGACTCGTAATGCCGGGTATGCGCCTTATTTAAATTATCAGGCTTTGACAGAAGCAGACCAAGCATTGATAGAACCAATCTTAGAACAATCATGGTTGCTCAATGATATTGAAGCACAAGCAGCAGCTTACGCGATCGCTCACATCGTCCCCCAACACCTCCAGGAAGTCAAGCAGCATAAAGAGGAATTGATAGACAAGACAATGGCGGCGGTGAAAGACCGACTGATTAAGGAAATTAATTATTGGGATCATCGCGCCGCAGATTTGCAACTGCAAGAAATGGCTGGGAAGGTGAACGCCAAAATTAACTCAGCTAAGGCTAGGACAAGAGCCGATGAACTGCAAGCGCGTTTACAAAAGCGGATGGATGAATTGCAGCAGGAACGCCGTATTTCCCCCCTACCCCCTGTAGTGGTTGGTGGTGCATTGGTTGTGTCAATGGGGTTACTGCAACGGCTGCAAGGTAAGCGTCAAGCCACAGCTAATACTTTCGCCCAAGAAAAGCAACGGGTGGAAATGCTGGCTATGCAGGCGGTAATTAATGCTGAACAGCAGTTGGGTTATGAACCAAAAGACGTGAGTGGTGACAAATGCGGCTATGATATAGAGTCTCGCATCCCTGGTACTGGACGGCTGCGGTTTATTGAAGTCAAGGGGCGGATAGAGGGAGCTGATACGGTGACAGTCACCAAAAATGAAATTATCACTGCCCTGAATAAACCTGATGACTTTATTCTGGCACTGGTGCAAGTGCCTAAATCCCAGGAATTTACCGAAGGTGATGTGTGGAAAGCGAAAGAATCACAGGGAATTTACAAAGTGCGAGATAATGGCTGTGTTATTCGCTACGTACAGCGTCCCTTTCAAAAAGAACCGGATTTTGCCGTTACGAGCGTAAACTACAATTGGCAGGAATTATGGCAACGGGGAAGTTAACCAAGTTAACATTCTTGTTTGTTAGAAATTAGCCAAATTAATAAAAAAGCCTAATTAAAGGCTGATAGAACTATATGAAAGCTAAAATTGTTATTCGTAAAGTAGAAAATAAATTTTATGTAGCTGATATTCCTGGGCTAAAACCAACTTGTCATAGTTTAGGAAATTCTATTAAAAAAGTATTGGAAGATATTTATAAACAGTTAGCTGGGACTACGTTTGAATTAAATCAATCAGACCTTGTGACATTGAATCAAGAAGATAATTTATTAGAAATTTATATAGAGCCAGGACAACGTTATCCTGTCACTGAACTGCGAACATTTGAAGAATATGCCCTGCAAATTCTGGAGATGCTTCCGGGTGCGCGTGCAGAAAGAACACCGGATGTAATTCAGATTAATTTGGGTGATTTCCGTGATGAAAAAGGGATTGTGGTTATTCTCACGCCACAGGCAATTGAGTTAAGATTACCAACGCTTGAGTGGTTAGGGTCGCATACGTCTGTTAGATCAAGTAAGCTTTGGAAGCGGATTAATTTAGATAATTCAAAAAACTTTGATATTGCTCAACTTATAGCCTCTGCTCAGGAGGCACAAGCTCAAACTTTTGGTGTCTGTAAATTTTGTTCTCAAAAACTGCCATCTGGATGGATGTCACAGCAAGATATCTGTCAAAGTTGTGCTGAAAAACATTTAGGAATTGTCTATTAATGAAGAAAAAATTAATTGAAGTCGCTTTACCTTTAGAAGCAATTAATAAAGAATCAGCACGAGAGAAATCAATCAGACATGGGCATCCTTCCACATTACATTTATGGTGGGCTAGACGACCTTTAGCTGCTTGTCGTGCGGTATTATTTGCTTCATTAGTAGATGACCCTTCGAGTCACCCTGATAAGTTTCCTACAGAAGCAGAGCTTGCTAATAACCCACGGCATATGTCTCCACCTCTTTACGGCATGACTCAGCACAGAGACTTGTTTACACCCCGACAGCTAGTAACTTTGACCACCTTTTGTGATTTAGTAAGTTCAGCATGGAACTTAGCCAAGAGTGATGCCCTATTGGGAGGAATACTTGATAATCAAACTTTGCTGCATAAGGATGGAGCCGATGCAATAGTATATGTTGATGCCATAGCTACATATCTTGGTTTAACATCCAGCAAAGCTGCTCGTTTCATCACTACACTATCTTACTGGCGTGCAGATGAAAATAAGTTATCTCGTGCATTTGGAAGACAAACTGCCTCAATGACATGGGATTTTGCAGAAACAAACCCTTTTTCTAATACAGGCGGTGATTTTAAGGGATTGATTGAAGGCACAGCTAGTGTTATTGAGCGATCTTCATCTGATATATCAGGCAGAACATACCAGATAGATGCTACTAGTGAACTAGCGTCAATACCATTAACTTTACTCAGCACAGACCCCCCATACTACGATAATGTACCGTATGCTGACTTATCCGATATTTTTTATGTGTGGCTAAGACGTTGCCTAAATAATATTTTTCCTAGTTTATTCAGTACCTTGCTTGTACCTAAAAATCAAGAATTAGTTGCTGATCCAATTAGATTTGGTGGTAAGAAGGGGGCTGAAATTCATTTCCTTCAAGGAATGACTAATGTATTTAATCATATGAGGGCTAATGCAACACAATCATATCCAACTACCATTTACTACGCTTTTAAACAATCTGAGGAAGATAAGAATACTAATAAAAGCCAAAGAGCGCTTGCTTCTACTGGTTGGGAAACAATGCTGGAAGGTCTTCTCAAATCAGATTTTCAGATAACAGGAACATGGCCAGTTCGTACAGAAGGTACGACTCGTATGAGAGCAATGGGTAGTAACGCCCTCGCCTCATCCATAGTCCTCGTCTGCCGCCCCCGCTCTGACTCTGCCCCCTCCACCACCCGCCGCCAATTCCTCAATGAACTCAAACGGGAACTCCCAGAAGCCCTGAAAAACCTCCAACAAGGCAACATCGCCCCCGTAGACTTAGCCCAAGCCAGCATCGGCCCCGGTATGGCAATATTCTCCCGCTACACGAAAGTCCTCGATGCTGACGGCTCACCCATGCGGATACGTACCGCCCTGCAACTAATCAACCAAATGCTTGACGAATTCCTTACCGAACAAGAAGGGGAATTTGACGCTGATACCCGTTGGGCATTGACTTGGTTTGAGCAAAATCAATTTAACGAAGGACTTTACGGAGATGCTGAAACCCTCTCCAAAGCCAAAAACACCAGTGTACAAGGACTGGTTAACGGCGGTATACTCACAGCCAAAAGCGGCAAAGTGCGACTGCTGCGCCGTGACGAATTACCTGATAACTGGAACCCAGCCACCGATACCCGCACATCAGACTGGGAAACTACCCAGTACCTTATCCGCACCCTCGACCAAAAAGGAGAAACTGGTGCTGCCACCATGTTATCCCAGTTAGGCGATCGCGGCGAAATAGCACGAGACTTGGCTTATCGCTTGTACAACATCTGCGACAGAAAAAGCTGGACACAAGAAGCCATTGCTTACAACAGCCTAGTCATCTCCTGGGCAGAAATTTCGCGCCTTGCGGTAGAAACCAAACCAGAACCAGTGCAAAGAGAGTTGTTTTAAAGCTTCGTTAAAATAAAACCACCTCCTGTCACAATATAAATTTATGACTTACAGCCCACCTAAACTCCTCACTTTCGAGCAATTTTTAGTCGAGTATGGGGACAACTCCCGTTACGAACTCATTGACGGAGAACTACGTGACATGGAACCAACTGGCCCTCATGAAGAAGTTTCAGGAAATATTGCGGGTAGAATTTATGCTGAAATTCTTCGTTCTAATTTAAACTGGCTGATTCCAAAAACTTGTTTGATTAAGCCACCTGCTGCTGAAGCAACAGCACTCCGTCCAGACGTTATTGTTCTAAATAAAGCAAAACTTAGCAACGAACCACTTTGGCAAAAAGAACCGATTATTTGTAATGGCAATACTATTCAGTTAGTTGCTGAAGTTGTGAGTACAAATTGGCAGGATGATTATGCCAGAAAAGTTGAAGAATATGCCTTTCTGCAAATACCAGAATATTGGATTGTAGATTTTCGCGGTTTGGGTGGCTTGCAATTTATCGGTAATCCCAAACAACCTACCTTCACAATCTGTCAACTAGTTAATGGCATATATCAGCAGCAACAATATCGCTTGGGAGATACTATTTTCTCTTCTCTGTTTCCCAACTTACAACTTAAACTTGACGATATTATGCCATAGTGACCTTATCATATTTGGCAGTGCGCGACAGCATATTTACAGCTTTGTTTGAAAAAGCAATTGGTACACTTTTAAAAGAAATTAATGACAAAATTTGCATACAACGCGATGACACCGAAGATGGCGTGACCTAAAAGTTAGTAGCCGCAGGTATTCCAAAAGAGAAAATTGTTTTGCGATTTTACCCGTCTAATCTCAGGGAACACACGGGGTATGCTGTTACGTAAGTTTTAAAATATACTATAAATTAAGGCGGCCACTTACGCTAACTAAGAGCCTAGCCGGAAAAATTCTTATTTTATTGTCTAAAAGTTAACTATGGCTATTAGTAACCGCGAACGAGTAGGCAGAGCCTTAGAGTCACTACAACAAGGCTTATATCCCTTTGTAGAACGGGAAATGCGGTCAAAATACGGTGATAAATGGGTAGTCGCTGCTACTCCCTTTGTATCAGAAGACCGTAACCTGCGCCGCCCTGTTGCCCAAATTCTCAAACAGGATGTCTCGGAACTGCTGAAAGTGATGTGGAATCAGTGGCGAGATTTATTTAAAGAAACTCTAGGTAACGCGGAAAAAAACTTAGTTGGCGAGTTAATGGTCACACGCAACGCTTGGGCGCACAATGACGCTTTCTCTACAGATGACACCTATCGCGCCCTCGACAGCATTACCCGCCTCCTCACTGCTATCTCCGCCCCAGAAGCTGATGCTGTGGAAAAACAAAAACAAGAACTACTCCGCATCCGCTTTGATGAACAAGCCCGCCGCGAAACTCGCAAAGCAGCAGTTACAGCCATAGAAACCAATCCCGTTGGCGGTCTAAAATCTTGGCGAGAAATAGTCACCCCCCATCCCGATGTCGCTTCCGGTCGCTACCAGCAAGCGGAATTCGCTGCTGACCTGTGGCAAGTTTACTTAGATGAAGGTTCTGATGAATACCGCTTGCCTACAGAATTTTTTCGCCGCACGTATTTGACTGAAGGACTTAAACAACTACTGAGCAACGCCTTACTCCGCCTGTCTGGTCAAAGCGGCGACCCTGTAATTGAACTGCAAACTAACTTTGGCGGTGGTAAAACCCACGCGATGCTGGCATTGTATCACTTGTTCTTTGGAGTTTCTGCAAGCGTTTTACCAGGATTAGAACCAGTTTTTGCCACGGCTGGTGTCTCAGAACTGCCTGAAAATGTCAAAACTGTTGTCTTAGTAGGCAATAAAATATCCCCCGGTCAACTGCATAAAAAGAAAGACGGTACTGTTGTAAGAACACTTTGGGGTGAAATAGCTTGGCAATTAGGCGGTAAAGAAGGTTATGAGATGGTGCGGGAAGCTGACGAAACCGCTACTAACCCCGGTGACAACCTCAAACATCTATTTAACCGCTATGCCCCCTGCCTCATTCTCATTGATGAATGGGTATCCTACGCCCGTCAACTCCATGATGGCAGGGATTTACCAGCAGGCAGCTTTGATACTCACTTCACCTTTGCTCAAACCATAAGCGAATCAGCCAAAAACGCCGATCGCACACTGTTAGTAGTCAGTATACCTGCTTCTGACATTGAAATTGGGGGCGACAGAGGGAAAGAAGCCCTCAACCGCTTAAAAAATGCTATTGGTCGGGTTGAGTCCCCCTGGCGACCTGCTAGTGCGGAAGAAAGTTTTGAAATTGTGCGTCGTCGCTTGTTCCAACCCCTTACCGATTCCAACTTATTTGTTGCCCGTGATGCAGTGATACGTGCATTCAGCGAAATGTATCGCACCCAGTCCCAGGAATTCCCCTTAGAGTGCCGAGAAGCAGACTACGAACGCCGCCTGAAAGAAGCCTATCCCATCCATCCCGAACTTTTTGACCGCCTTTACAGCGACTGGTCTACCTTAGATAAATTTCAACGCACTAGGGGTGTACTGCGCCTGATGGCTAAGGTAATTCACTTTCTCTGGGAGCAGAGCGATCGCTCTTTAATGATTCTACCGGCTAATGTACCTATGGCTGACACCCAAGTACAGTCAGAACTCACCCGCTACTTAGAAGACTCCTGGGTGCCTGTCATTGAAAAGGACGTGGATGGTACTAACTCCCTGCCCGTTGCCCTCGATGGTCAAAATCCCAACCTGGGACGCTACTCTGCTTGTCGCCGCGTCACCCGCACTATTTACCTTGGCTCTGCTCCCACTTTAAGAGCCGCTAACCGAGGTTTAGAAGACCGCCGCATCAAACTCGGCTGCGTCCAGCCTGGTGAAAGTGCTGCCACCTTCGGTGATGCCCTGCGCCGCCTTAGCGACCAAGCCACTTATCTCTATGTAGGCGATGGTAATCGTTACTGGATATCAACTCAACCCAATGTTACCCGCACAGCCCAAGACCGTGCTAACCAAATTCAACAAGATGCAGACCGTGTTTGGGAAGAGATTATTCGCAGGCTAAGGGCTGACAAGGAGCGTGGTGAATTTGCTGGAGTCCACGTAGCCCCCAATTCCAGTGCAGATATCCCAGATGATGAAAACATGGGAGTGCGGTTAGTTGTCCTGGGGCCACAGTATTCACACAATGGCAAAGCCAAAGATAGCTCTGCCTATGAGAAAGTCACAGAAATTGTCTCCTATAAAGGAGCTAGCCCCCGTTATTGTAAGAATCTGCTGTTGTTCCTAACACCAGACAAAACCAAACTTGATGGTTTAGTGCAGTCTGTTTGTCAATTCTTAGCTTGGGATTCCATTGTTGGTGACAAGGATACTTTAAATCTGGATGTTTCCCAAAGTAAGCAAGCAACGCAAAAACAAAAAGATACCGATAAAACTGTCGATTTTTTACTGCAAGAAACTTACCAGTGGTTGCTAGTTCCTACTCAACCCGACCCACAAAATCCCATTATTTGGGAAGAAATTCGCCTCCAAGGACAAGATTCTCTAATTCTTCGTGCCAGTCGCAAACTAATCCATGAAGAACACCTGATTGCTAATTATTCTGCCTCACGTCTGCGCCTAGAAGTTCTTGACCTTTATATCTGGCGCAATGCCAACCACATTGATCTGAAAGCACTGTGGAAATACCTGACCAACTACCCCTATTTACCCCGCCTGAAAAATGAACAAGTCCTACTAGATGCTGTTCAAGAAGGAGTGGCAGCATTGCTGCGAACAGAAAACTTTGCTTATGCTACTGGCTACGATGAAGCCAAGCAACGCTATTTAGGATTGAAAGCTTGTGAAGGTATTACAGCAACACTTAGTAGCCAAAGCTGGCTCGTTAAACCCGATGTCGCAGATCGGCAACTGAATGCAGATGCAGATGAACAACAGCGTCAGCAACAAGAAGAACAGATTGCCAGGGGAGAGAGTGCGATCGATGACAACAGCACTGTTATTACAGATAATGCTGGAACAAGTTCAGACAATTCCATTACTACACCACAGAAGCAATTGCGCCGTTTTTATGGGTCAATAGATTTAGATCCACTTCGTGTTACAAGAGATGCCGGACTTGTAGCCAATGAAGTTCTGCAACACCTAGCAAGTTTAGTAGGTGCAGATGTACAAGTAACTTTGGAAGTTCAGGTGCAATTACCTGACGGAGTACCAGACCATGTGATTCGCACAGTAAGTGAAAATTGTCGCACCTTAAAGTTTAAAAACCACGGTTTTGAGGATGAATAAGTTTAAGGTGTACAAAAGATTATGCCAAAAAAATTTTTAGAGTAATTGCATAACTGGTTTTAATCAAAAACTTTTTCCTCAATTATTGTTAAAATCGCTTGTTCAAACTTTATCTAAAAAAATATAATATCCAATTCAATCCAACCCATCCATCAATAGCTCAGACATCTCCAGTTGATCGCGGTTGCGGTTGTCGTCGTAAATCTGGAGCGTATTTAGTTTGGCGTGTCTGCTGAGTTTTTGAGCTTTGCGGACGTTGCCATCAGTCTTTTCAAGTACAGCTGTAATAGCACTGTGGCGGCAACGGTGCGGACTCATGTGCTTTTCAACACCAGCCCGTTTAAACAATCGCTTGACTATTTTATAAATGCCATCCCCAGTTAACCTGTGACCAGAATTTTGAAAGTCAACCGAGGTAAATAACGGGCGGGACAAAGACATTTCACCACCACGGGCAATCAGCCAGTCAGTAATCGCTATCACAGTAACTTTTGGCAGATTGACTGTCACTCGTACTTGCTTGCCCTTGCCAAAAATTGATAGCGTCCCTCTAGATGCGTCAAAATGTCTTACATCTAAGGTGCTAATCTCATTTCTCCTCAAAGCATTGCCCCACAGTAGCAGCAACAAAGCATAGTCCCGTTTCCCCGCCAACGTCGAGCGATCGCACTGCCGGATCACGCTCAAAAATTCCGGCTCAGTTACACCGCTAGTGTCGCGGTAGAGCTGCACTGGGATACTGTCTACATCCACAGCATAGTTGCACACACCCAGCTTTCGCCCATAAGTAATCAGAGATTTAATTGCAGCCAGTCGGCGGTTAATCGTGTTAGGTGATAACCCAGCTTCCGCCAGTATGGCTCTATATTTAGTCACTACCTGGGTAGCTTTGTGACCTGATAGATGCAAAAATTCCAAGATAGAATCGCGTTGTGGTGGTTGCCCAGTCATGCGAACAAAGAAATCCGTAATGTCTCGGCGGTATCCTCTACGGGTTCCCTCACTGTTTTTCGAGCGAAGCAACTCCTCAAGCACGTCGGGGTCAGAGTCAATTACACCAGCAAAGTATGCCTCAATTTTGGCACTGAGGGCATTTTCTAATTTTTGGACTACAACCAACTCAACGGATTCTGTATCTTTGCTCATGACCCCACCCAGGCTACGGTATTGAAAACGGAGTTTTCCAATACCGACTACCATTATCCAGCTGTTGGGGTCATAGTGTTGGGGTTCGCGCCTTTTGTCTACCCTTGGTTGATAAATTGTTGCTATCGCTGTGTGATATCAACTGTAGACAACAGCTGACACCGCTCTTGCTTGAGCCAGATGCACAGATTAAGGATACCTCTTGCTTCTAGCTTTTATTGGTAATAGAATATTTTTTTTAAATTGACTGGCTAGAAACTGTGGCGTGCCATTGGAATCAAAGCCCAACTCCTTTTGAATGGGCAGGTAAACGATCTGCTCGTCGTCAACGTACTCGTTGGCGATCGCACCAACATCGATTAGGCGGTTCTGGTGCTTGTACTACTCGACACATTAGAACCCCTAAAATAATTTTACAAAAATGGCTATAAGCGTGCCAAATGACCCAATAGTTCCATTTGATTTGCGTTCTCTCATATCGCTTTTAGTCTAGACTCCAGACCATAAGGAATATTAGTTAATTGCTGAGTAAAATCAATTACAAACCAATATTAATTTTGATAACCATCTTGTAATGAAGTAACTTAGGTGCAAGATATGAGAGTAAATTTTCAGTATAACCATTAAACCTAATAGTACAGATCAGGGTGATTATTCTTTTGTTTAAGTGCATAAATCAGAAAATGGTTTGTAATAAACTATGTATAGGCCGTAATAAATTCAGTTCTAGTAAAGCTTGAGGGGGGACAAAATGTTTAATAACTTCTCGCTATTTACAAAATTAAGTAATTGTCGACACAAAGTCATATCTAATAATTCATCTATTAGCCCTATAAAAAATAATTTTGTACTAAGAAGATTTATTCCCATATCGGCTTTGGTATTAATATTCTCAGTTCCAATTCATACAGTGAAAGCTCAAATATCTGATCAGACTACACAAGTTGCAGACATTGATTATCGTAAGATTGAATTACGCGAACAAGCAATAGATCTATTTCGAGATATTATACCTTTAGATATTCTAGAATTAACTAATGTTAAACGAAAAGAGTATGGTTTGTCACCGCTAACGCGTTCTAACGTATTAGATATTGCTGCCAATTGTCATGCAAAAGATATTGCACAAAATATGAATTATTATTATGAAATTATTCAATCACCATTAAACCAAGAAAGACAGAAAGTTCATATTGGATCAGATGGATCTAGCGTTTTAGATCGTATTATACGATCTGGCTATCTACAAATTTATTATGGAGAAAACATTGCAATTCAAGATAATGCTACAGCTGAGGATGCAATTAATGCTTGGATGAATAGTGACATACATAGAGGAAATATTTTAAACCCTAACTATACAGAAATAGGAATTGGTTATTCACGCGTAGATAATGGTACCGGTTACATAGGTAATTTTGTACAGGTTTTTGGTTCACCAATGACAGGAGATTTTTTAACTTTTGTTAATCCTTACTGCAATTAACAAAGTAACAATTAATTTTTTCAAGGCAGTCAAGGTACAGCACAAATAACTTTAATTAAAGGAGTACACCACTCCCCCACCTTCAACCCGATATGCTGCAAATAGTTAGTATGTTTTAGGCGAATATGACTAACACGCTTGGGAGCTAAGTCTTCTATAAGGCTTACATAATAAGCATTTCAGAATTTTATGCGCTTCTTGAGACAGCAATCAACTACGCTGTGATGTAGGCACTCGCTTCAATCATAGTTGAAGTTCCGCTAATGCCTAAAGTCGGAACTTTCCCCTGGCATTAGGGCTTTTATTGCTTCTACTAACCAAGCATTCCGGGTTCAAATTGGTCAAAGTACCAACTCAAATTGTAAATTCGGTACTTTTTCAAGTGTTCGTACCAGAAAAATTCCTCAATTTTAAACTAGACAGTTTAGTTTGCCCCTGGACGCAGCTTCCGTAACACTACCCCAGTTAGGGATATAGAGATTTTGTACAAAAATAAACCCCACCACTCCCCGACTTAATCCTTTCGCTCTCCTCACCAATACATCATTCATTCACAATCAAGTTATAGTCAATATAACCAAGCATTGCCCCTCTTTTTATCGCCTCATAACGGTTCTTGACGTGCCATTTACTATATAAATCACTGGCATAGCATTTGACTGTACTAACTGAGAGAAACATTTCTTTGGCAATATCTTGAAAAACTAAACCCTGAGCCAGTAAACGCAGGACTTGTATTTGTCGCTCAGTAGGTGGTTCAAACAAGTTTTTGTCAGCAAAACTAGGGTCGATATATCTGTTGTGATAAAGGCTTTCTAATAATTTTTTAGCCAGCTTCGGGTCAAGCAGGCATTCATCAAAGTAAGCTCTCTTGATGGCTAGTTCAATCAATTCTACATCAGCACTTTTTAGCATATAAGAATCAGCCCCATGACGGAAAGCTGAATTAATAAAGTCTGAATGAGTCTGATTAGTAAAAATCACCACTTTACTATTAGTCTTTCTTTTAATTGAGCGAGTCAGTTCTAAACCACTCATATCGGGCAATAGTAAATCAACTAACACAACATCAGGATTGGTCTGTTCAATTAACTGAAACCCTAGCTTTCCACTGGTGGCATCACCAGTTACTTCTATATCAGGAGATTGTGAAATAGCACCTTTGATGCCTAAGAGTGTGAATGTTTCTGGTTCAACAATTACTATTCTCAGCATGATTTTATTAATCCTCTAATAATAAATGGCTATTTATTCGGTTATTTCTTATTGGTGTCTAGCGGACACGTTGAAGACACTTGGTGTCTGGGTAGTGTCTGGGGTCGTGTCTGGCGGTGTCTGTGCTGTATAAGGGTTTTGGGCTTTGGTGTCTGTGGTGTCTGGTGTCCTGTGTCCGCGAAAAAAGGGCGGTTTTGGGGCTAGACACCAGACACCTTAGCAGTCAAATTTGATTAAGCTTGATAACACCCTCGGCTATCCAGTCCGCCAATCCTGCCCCCACAATTTCGTACATCCAGCCCTTTATTTGCTCCACAGTAAATCTCTCACCAGCCACTTTAAAGTTGCCCTTAAACTCTCTTACATCAGCTTCAATTCGTTCAGTTCTGGTGAGATATTCATACAGCTTTTGCGCCATTGGTGATAATTTGTTCGGTTCATTTTGGGTGTCACTTGCTTTGTTACCAAGATTGAATTCCAGTTCATAAATGCGCTCCAAAGTGGCTTTATCGATGGTTGGCGGTTCATTACTGGTCACAGGTTTATCAAGCCGAAAATCAATCCGTTTCTGGTCGAGCTTAGGCAGTTCAATATCAATCCATTGCCCATGCCCAGGTAATTTAATCCTCCCCATACCACTAGCTTTTGCTTCTGTGGTGATTGGGTCAATAGTTGCGATTAGTTCTACTTCTAACAGTGCTGCATCTCGAAGTTTTGATAGTCCTTTGGCTTTGGCTAAAATCTCCATTGTGCGGTCATGGGCTACGAACAAAGGAATCATTAATTGTTTGCGAGATTCAGTCATGGCACAGCGAAACCACTTGCCAATAAAATCAGGGTCGGGCTTCCATTTTTCATCCTCACAATCGTCTGGCATTGGTTCAACAATGTTATCCGTCCAGGTGGTGAATTCCTCACAGATAACTGATAGCATCTTGCCCGATGCTCGTAATTGTTCCGTCCATTGCTCCTCTGTTAATCCACTCTTGCGGTAATCTTCATAGCGCTGGCGCATTTCAGCCATGTACCATTGCATGAATTCGGCTATTTCTTTGTAGCCAGTAATCAGCCGGACACCTCGCCACTCGACCTGTGTGCCGTGCGGGTCGAGGGCAACAATGTTCCACCCAGCTTGTACTTTCTTCCAAATAATCTCTCTAGTAGTCCAGGATTTACCAGCACCCATGCCACCAAATATTAAAGTGGGGTAGCCGATGGTGTTGTTAATCCAGCGATATTTGTCAGTCGGAGCGATCGCTTGGCTGTCTGCCCCTGTAACCTTATCGTTGGGGTCAATCGTCCCCTGTAAAGTCTGACTCCCTTGCAGATAGGGCGTTTTCATCTCACGCAACTGCTTAATATAATCTGCCTTCTGTTGCTTGGTCATCCCCGCCGTTTGCGCCTCAAAAATAGCGTCAGTTGCCTCCATCTGGGTAACTTCAATTTCCGTGTGGGCGTAAATCTCGGCTTTGGTAATATCAACAGTGCGATCATTGGCTATCAAATCTAAATCGGCTTGCAATTGGACTTCTGCGATCGCAACGTCTCGGTAACTCTCTAGTAGCTCGGAACGTGCAGCCATCTCTGCCTTCGCAGCATCTCGCTTTTGGGCAATATCTTCAAAAACTGCTCTCTGCTTCTCTTCCGATTGGCAGTGCCGCAGCATCCACCCAGCTAGCGCAAACCCCAAGAATCCACCAAACGCCCACAACGGCTTATATGGGTTGGTCGCTTTCACCAGTCCGTTTACCCCCATAGCTGGGTTACGCACTATTTGGCGCGGCATTCCTTCTAACTGCCACTGCTCCCAGTAGTAGAGCGTCATTCTGAAAGGTCGGTTATTCTTGTCGTTACACTTTAGGTAGCTTTGGGGAGTCCGAACGCAGAAATAAATGCGGTCGCTTGACTCCCCTTTCCACGCCATCGCAGCCGAGCTAATTCCTACAGTTAAACTAAGCCCAATGGCAACAGCTTTCTTGTCCATTGGTAAGCGACCAAACCACAACATCAAACCCGACTGTTGCGACTCGGATAACTGTTTATGTTTGTCGGTTAAATAATTCATTTACTCTTCCTTCCACCAAATAGAAAAACTATTAATATCGCCATTACTATCGCCACACCAGCACCACTGCCCCAACTTGAATAATCCGCAGTTTTGGGCTGATACATCTTTTGAATTGAAGTATTAGCTGTTTGTGTAGAAGTTCTCGCTTCATTCCATTCACTCAGAGGGTAGGATAGGGCACACAAGAACGCCAGTGATGCACTGCAACCAGTCATTAAATTAGTGACAAAATTGTTGAACCCTTCACCTGTTGCAGTAGCAGTAAAGTACAGGTGTGCAGTACCCACAGCAAGAAACATTCCAACTGGGTGAACTTGTAACAGGTGAAAGGTAAAAATCACTGCACTATTAAGACAACTGCCAGCGACAATCTCACAAGCATTACCAGCACGTCTAAATGTTCTACCTCTGTTATTTTCTGGTAGTGGTGGTGACTGTTCGGGTTGTTTCTGCTGTTTAGTTGATTGTGGTGTTTGTGCCAGCCCTTCATGCAAAAAAGGGCTGACGCTATGAGGATCTTCATTTCGTTTCCTTATTAGCATCAGCCTTACCTTTATTGATTAGTTATCTGTCGCCCAATTTGTTCCACAAGTTACCCAACATTGCACCCCAACCGCGCACTGTTCCTGTTGCAGAAACACTAGACGCTGGTGCATGATTTTGGTTAGTAACTGGTATCACTTCTTGGGGAGCTTGATTTGGCTCTAATGCCCTTGAGCCGTACCTCGCACGGGCTAAAAGTTGTTGGCGTTTCTCTCTCAGTCCTGTTGTGATGGCTTGCCTTTCGGCTTGCACAGTCTGTCTATTTTCTATACCGCTAATCTTGTTTTCATGCCTCCACAATTCTGCTTGTAAATCGTGGTGTAATTGGGCTGCAACTTCGGTTAAAGCGTGTTTCCGCTTCTGATCAATTCGCAGCAGATCCGCTCTATCTTGGGCATCTATTTTACTCATCTCCGAATCAAACTCGGAGTTAAGTTTGCGAATTTTGGCGATAGCACCCGCAACATGAGAGCCGTATTGCTTACGAAGTTCGACCCAGGTTACTTGCCCTTTGGTCAACTTCTCCATCGCCTCAAAGACGACCTTGGCGTTGTCTAAGAACGGCTCTAATCGGTCAGATAATTCTTGGGCATTATTGGCATAATCCGCAAATTGTTCGAGCTTATTTATATCAGAGAGATATGCTAGAATATCAGACTCAAACCCTCCCCAGCCAAGCGCTTTTTCGTCAATATGGCTTGCATGACCAACTACCGGATTACGTATTGCAAAGTCCATTGCTTAATCTCCTAATAAGGTATGTTGTCGTAGTCGATATCGCTCGACTCTTGGGGCAATTCATCCCAATAACCCATGTCTTCAAATCGGCTATAAATTCTCGTTGCTAATTGCCTTACAGGGTCGTCCAAATCTTCAGAGATTAAATCAAATCTGTTGGAGCCAAACGCCAATATATTTGCAATATCTGGGTCAATCCCATTACCCAAGAATTGACCAAATGCAGCAGAGTATGGATGGTCATCAATGGTTGAATGAGTTGCTAAGAATTCGGTTCCGGTGAAGGGTGGGTAATCTTCACTCTCGAATATTGGCGTGGAGAGTGCCTCAATATCAGACTCAATCCTTGCTGCCCATTGTTCAGGATTTTCTGCTTTGAATTGCTGCTTTCTCAGGGCGGAGTCGGTCAGAGGCGATTTGCCCCAATCGTTGGGATTTTTGTAATCAAGTGTCATTTGTTAGAATCCTTTTGTACTTTCGTTTTTGCGGCGAGAGATACGTCTCGGAGTGAGGCGATTGCAATGATTGGTCGTCGGTGCAATCGCTTCATCATTAGTTCTCACAAAACTCAACAAGTTCAAAAACCTCCCTCTGCACTTGGTTTTGGCTTAATTCTTTGCGTCTGCCCTTGGAGTCATTGAAAATGAAAGGGGCATTGACTCGACAATTAGAGCGGTGGCTGTAGCGCAATTGTTGACCACGGAATTCATACAAGTGGTTACGTTGTAGGGCTGTCGTTTCTAACATAAGTCCCTCAAACTTGCGAATAGAACTCGATATTTAGAATCGCTTCGTGAATCTCCATCAAGGCTTGGACAGCATCACCTATTTTTAAGTCATTCGATGTACTGAACCTTTCGGACGCTTCGATTTGTTGATAATTTGGGGATGCTTGCACGAACCTAAGAGTCTGTTCGCAACCGAGGATGATGGTCATAATTTCGGTAGTCGTTAGCGATGGCTGTGTCTTTTGGGTGTCTTGGTCGCTCATGACTTGTTTCTTCTCCTTTGGGTTTTGATTGGTGCGGTTGGTGCTTCTGGCTCACTGTTTGGCGCTTGTGGCTGACTCGGTTTCTGAAGTACATAGCTGATAGCCCCTGCACCTCCCACGGCTGCGGCGATGGTGAACATATTGTTTCTGCCAAGCTGCTGCACTCCGAAATAGCCAAAAGCGATCGCTGCTACTGTTGCTCCAATGCCTAAAACCGTGTTTCTGAATCTGGATTTGGTCATGCTGCCCCTTTGAAATTAGTGACCATTGCGCTAAGTGCTGATTTATTGGGCTGTGTAGATTGCGCTGTTTCAACTTTTGGTGATGGTTGTACATTACCGTGTTGAAAAATCAGCTTCTCTACACCTGCCGATAATGCTTGTGTCGGTGCATCTTGGGGTAAATCAAACATCTTGCACAATTCAATTACTGCTAAGTAGGAGATGGTTATACGCCGAGATTCGTAATTCATTGATTAGGCTCCCTCTGCAATTTGAGTTAATAGTTTCAACCCCAAAGCATTGATGAATTGGGGATTATTCAAGACCACAAAGCCAAAACCAGCTAAGTTCTGATCCACCACTGGCAAGTCAACACCCCCACCCCAGGCGACAAGGTATTTCGCTCTATCCAGGTAATTACCAGCAGTCACAAAGTTGGCGAATTTCTCAATCCTGTTTGACCACCACTGATCAAGGCATTGGCTGTACTCGGTTTCAAACTTCTTACCCGTGAGGTGGTTGCCTCCATAAGTGAAAGTGCCTTCAATAATCCCTTGGTTCACCAAACTGGGCGAGTGTTTCACATCCTTGGACAGCAAGCTCACTCGGTCGTTTCGCTTGTCGAGAGCTTCTGCAATCATGCTGTGCAGTTCACCGGCTCCACCTTCAATCAAGTGACGGTCAATCACTGCACCACTGCCGTTAAAGACAGTTACAAGCCACGTTGATGAACCGATATCGAGAGCGATCGCTAATTCTGAGGGGTCAAGCACCAGGGATGCTTCACCAAACAAGCAGTGGGCAATGCTTCCAAATCCTTCGGGATAAATGCCTGTGACTATGATTTCAACTGTCTTGGTGACAATGGAACGAGTTACAGGATGCAAATGTTCAAAGGTGTGAGTTCCTTCAACCCTGCGTTTAATCTCTTGGCCCCAGCGTTCTGGGTTGTGATTGCTCAAACTAATTGAAAGCTTGACCCCCGAAGGAATATTCAGAACTGATAAGTCTGCAAGGATGCTTTCTAATGCCAGTTCTGCCTTTTTCGCCTTATCTTCGTGCAGTGGAGTGTGGTCACTTTGAGCTAGAGCCGCACTGCCCCAGAAAAATTGAACGTCTTTTAAGTCCAGGCGTGAACCTTCTACATAACGCAGCCATGCCCCATCTTTTGAGATGGTTTCGTGGTGCATGATGTTGCGGTTGCGAACAAGTGAGTATGCGGCTGGCATCATGATCGAAAAATCACCGATGATTGCCTTCCCATACCCTGCACCTGAGTCTTTTCCAGCGATAAGGTCAGTTAGCCCTGATTTGGCTAACAAGTCTACTTGGACGAGCCAATTTTTGGCATTGGTGTATGTCGTTGTCATGGTTCAGATAATTGTTAAAGTCTTGTTTTTTCTGGCAAGGCGTTGATTTTTAGCTAAATCTACACAAATCCAGATATCCAGTTAAGGGCAAGCCATAGCATCACTTTCCGGCAACTCTAGCCTTTGTTTTGTGTCGTTTTTTGGCTTGCTAATGCTATGATAATCTATAGCTTCGGAAGCTGTCAAATAAAAACTACTACTTCTGAAGCTACACTAGTTTTATCAACTTCAGAAGATACTGGAGATATCTAAAGTCTTCTGAAGCTATGGGTCAAACCAAAAAAGCCAAAATAACTTTTACCTGCTCACACGAACTCAGAGAGGAACTGGAAGCTGTAGCCGGATCAGAGGATCGTACTTTGTCGAATCTAGTAGAGCGTTTGGTGACGAAAGCCCTACGAGAGTACAGACAATCTTCTTCAACGGATGAGGGTAAGGGAATAGCATGACCAATCAGAGGTAATCAACCGATTTTTTGAGTAATTTCAAGCAAAAATCAGTTCTTATAGATATCAGATGACCAGAAGTTCTGTAAAATCAGGCTATTACCTAAATGAAGTTTGTAAAGGAGGTAAATATAAAAAAGCACCAAAAACTAAAAAGACAAAGCGCAACTAAGTAGTGAACGCTTTGTCCAATCTAAAAAATTAAATATTTCAAATATTGGGAAGCGGGGTTTATCTCTAGACGACCAAAGAAGTGGAAGTTAAGTTGGAAGCTAATGACCACTGATTGGCAAAAGAGACTAGTCCGCGCTGCTTACTAATATTATATGAGTTGCTGTGGCTATTTAAAAATTTCTGCCGGCAGATTTTGGCAGAAAAATTCATCAAAATGTGATTTAATCGTCCTAAAATTGGCAAATTAGAGCAATACAGCGATTTATGTAGATATAAGGTAAAGCAGCGCGATAACCCCCTCCAAATACTAAAAACCAATGTATTTGAGGGAAAAAGCTGTGAAAAATAGTAGCTGTGGGCTTCAACAAATTGAAGTCACTGAGAGGTACGAGATCATATCCCGTCCCTCTCACATAGAAGCGCACCACTGGAATGAATGGTTAGCCAGTGCTGTTGACCCTGGAATTATTGCGCTAAACGTCATTTCCGTATCCGGTAATGCCGCCTACGATTACCTGTTTTATGGTCAAAACGTCCCCCGCCGTAACGATGGACGACTCAGAGACGGGGTACTCAAGAATTATCGCCACATAGAAGGTAATAACTGGTGGTGCAGTGGCGTTGACCCGCTCAACGATTATAGCCCCATGATGTGGGGCGGCATGAAGCCCGACCGCCCCAGGCGCGACCTGAACAAAGTTCTTAAATTCATCAAGTATGAACATCCCTTGCGAGTGCCAACAAGGGCATTCTTCCTGGCAGTACCAGATTACACCTGGGAGAGTGTGGCCGCACGATATGACTTGCCCATTAGCGATGAAGATAGGGCATTAGGCTTTTGGCATTGGGTATGGAAGTACAACATCTCAGTTGTGATTTGTGAAGGGGCCAAAAAAGCAGGGGCGTTGCTTACTTTGGGCTATGCGGCGATCGCCCTTCCTGGGATAAACAGTGGCTACCGCAATC
>JAHHHS010000065.1 GCA_019359215.1 Nostoc indistinguendum CM1-VF10
AAATCCCTTTTTAAAAATTGTAAAATTTACTTGCTTACTATCGCTTTTTAAGCACTAGCCTGTGAATATCAACCGAGGGCGCGGCGAAGCCGCGCCGAGGTCAATTGTGCCAGTTGCGTAAGTCCTGAGTAAGCCTAAATTAAGCTGTTACGCATTTAATTTGTACCTTTACCTGATGACTGATGACTGATGACTGTTAACCGTTAACCCTCAACAGTCAACATCTAACAACCATCAAGAGTGTTTACATACTTTAGACACGCATCAGCTTATCAATGAATAATAAGATACGCGACTTCTTAAAAAAATACCGTATTTTAACTTTTCAATAAAATTGATTATTCTCTAATAATTTATAACTTGAGTTGAAAAAAATATTAGTTAGAATAACTTAGATAAGCAACTATTAAGAGGCATGATTTGTGCATTCTCTAGTTGTAAAAAGTGTAAAATAACACAATACTTTAATACATATATCAGTTATGCAAGCAGAATATCGGCAACGTCGTGAGCAGTTAATGGCAAAAATTGGTGATGGTACAGCAATTTTTCGCAGTGCGCCAATGGCAGTGATGCACAACGATGTCGAGTATGTTTATCGCCAAGATAGTGATTTTTTCTACCTGACTGGTTTTAACGAACCACAGGCTGTTGCAGTGTTAGCGCCACATCATTCAGAACATCGATTTGTGCTGTTTGTCCAACCGAAGGATCGCGAAAAGGAAGTATGGACTGGTCATCTTTCTGGGGTAGATGCAGCAAAGGAAATTTATGGTGCTGATGAAGCTTACCCCATTAGCGAGTTAGATGAAAAGTTGCCGCAGTATCTGGAAAAAGCCAGCCGCATTTACTATCATTTAGGACGCGATCGCACTTTTAATGACCAAATCCTGAGACATTACCAAAGTTTACTGCGGACTTATCCTAAACGGGGTACTGGGCCGATCGCCATTGAAGATACTGGCCCTGTCCTCAACAGCATGAGATTGATCAAAAGTGAAGCTGAATTGGGGTTGATGCGTCAAGCAGTTGCGATCGCAACTGAAGCGCACAATTACGCCCAAGAAATCGCCGCACCCGGACGTTATGAGTACGAAATACAGGCGGAGATGGAACGCATCTTTCGAGTGCGAGGTGGAATGGGGCCAGCTTATCCTTCGATTGTGGCTTCTGGTGTGAATGCTTGCGTACTCCACTATATTGAAAATAATCGTCAAATGCAGGATGGAGAATTACTGCTAATTGATGCCGGCTGTGCTTACGGTTATTACAACTCGGATATTACCCGGACATTTCCTGTTGGGGGTAAATTTACGCCAGAACAAAAGACACTGTATGAGATTGTTTTGGAGGCGCAAAAACAAGCGATCGCTCAAGTACAACCAGGTAACCCCTTCAAATTAGTTCATGATACAGCAGTGCGTGTCCTCACGGAAGGTTTAGTTGAACTTGGCATTCTCAAAGGTGAAATTGATAAGTTAATTGAAGAAGAGAAATATAAGCCATATTATATGCATCGCACCAGCCATTGGTTAGGTTTGGATGTTCATGATGTGGGAGTTTACCAGCACGGTGAAGACAAACCGCAGATTTTGCAACCAGGCCAAATTTTGACAGTGGAACCAGGATTATATATTGTGCCTGATACCAAACTAGCAGAAGACCAGCCAGAGACTGATCCTCGATGGGTTGGTATTGGTATTCGCATTGAGGATGATGTGTTAGTTACATCTGATGGACATGAGGTGTTAACTGCGGGAGTTCCTAAGGCAGTAGATGAAGTGGAAAGATAAAAAAGGGAGAAGGGGGGCTAATTTCAAAGTCTCTCTCCCAGATTGGGAGACGTTAGAAAACCCGGCTTCAACAAAGTAACCCGCCCCTTTAATATTGTTAAATCGGTACTCTTTGCTGCTTAACAGAGAATAGGACTCGCCAAAGCTGATCCAGAGGTACAGAGCCTTGCTCCTGAACAAAAACTAAGGGCAAGAGAGCAGCCGTCCGTAGGACGGCTGAAAGAACAAACAGTCCCAGCAAGCCACCGACACCAGGCAGAGTCGTGAGAAAGCTACCAGCTATGATTCCCATTGCTCCAGTGACACCAGCAACCGCCCCGGCGATCGCGAAGTAAGTAGACTGATTCGTTACCGGTGCCACTCCCATCATCAGATTGTTGGTACACAGGTCTATGGCCGCCCACGTCCCAGATCCCAGCACGTGTAAAAAGGGTAACCATATCCAAAGGGAAATTGAATCATTGCCAGCTACTAGCCATAATAGAGGCGTCACCGCCACTAAGATTCCTATCAATAACATGATGGGACGATTCCCAATCCGGTCAGACAGTTTACCCCAGAAAACCAGCAGCAGCATATTAGCACCAGCTCCTAAACCGTTATAGATTGTTACTAAGCTGACATCTATATTTAGGTCATCTAGCATATAGAGGTTAAAGAAGGGAGCGCTGACGTTAACGGCAAAGCACCAGATGGCAAGGTAAAGCAGTAACTTCAAAAAATTGGCATCATTGAGGAAGCGAAGATGTATCCCGCTGCGGTATGGTTGGGGTATATCTGACCCCACAACTTTTAAAAGCTGCGGGTTCACATCGCTCATCCAGAACTGACAGCCCTGACTAAGCAGCCCAAGCACAATTCCTAGAACCAAGATTGCACCGTAACCTTGGAGCGTTCCACTAGGCCAGATCGATACTGCTAGACCCAGCAACGGCACACCGATGAGATTCATCAGACTAAGAACACTATTGCGAAAGCCAAAATACCGCCCCCGCAACCGCCCAGGTACTAACACAGCCGTCCAGGTCATCCAGGGAGCACGGGCGAAAGCTTCAATGATATTAGCCATTAACATAATTCCCAATGTCAACAGCACCACTTGGTGCTTAGTGATATGGTTAGATGAGCTGACCAACCAAATTGCTGGCACGAGAATTATCCACAGTAGCCGCGCCGGGATGAAAATGATCATGCAATACCAGTTGAAGCTGCTACTTCGTTCTACCAAATAAGCTCCCAGCGGTTGGAGCAGATTCACCAGCTGAGGGATAGAGGCGAGCAGACCAATTTCTACTGGACCGGCACCCAGCTCTAGCAAGAAATTACTGAGCAACGCTGAACCGATGATACTGTAAAAAACCGCAGCAAAAAGACTCTCGAGAGTTAATGCCCTGAGACTTGTGCGAATTTGCGGTTTGGAAAGTTTAATAGGCAGATTTGTGGGAGGAATTACCGTTTCTGGTAATTCCCTATCCTCTGGTATTTCCTGAATGGGGAGAGGGATCTTTTTTAGTAAGCTTTCGTCTTCTACTTCCTGGAACATACTGAATAGCCAAAATTTAAAAAGAGTTAACGCGGGCTTAATTGCTGGTTTAATGTAGAGAACAGTAGGCGCGCATCAGCCTACTGGGACAATCGTTTTGAAAGATACGTTAGGGAATGAGGGGTTATTAGTCCTGTTGTGTCACCTCAGCAATTGTATGATAATATACAAAAATAAAATTAAGATACAGAGTATGTAGAGCCTCGCTCATCCATACAAACCATCAACTTTGTGGACGAATATTGTCTGTTGTATAAAAAGCTGTTTTCAGATGTTAGGCTTTTTGAAGCATTTAAGTATCTACATATAGGAATATAGGATGTATTTCTGATTTAAAACCCAAAAGCCTCCTCAAAATAGCAAAAATTGTCGGATTAGATAACTATCAAGGGCTACATCCTGCACTTAACAACATCATCTTGGGATGTAGAGAAGTTAAAAGCTTTGTGTTTATAACTAATTAATTTTACAGATACTAAAAGATAGACCAATCATTTTAATTATTGATGAGACAGGAGATAGAAAGAAAGGAACTAAGATTGATCTACGTTAGTTGTGATTTAGATAGACTAGGGCTACAGTAAGGAGAAGTTAACCCAAGCATTTTTGCAGATTTGTGGTGCCAAAGTTGAAATTATCAAGCGAACCGAAGCATAATTTCAGGTGTTGCCAAAACCTGGGTTGTCGAGTGTACATTTGAGTGGTTTCCCTGGTTGCATGGCAAAAGCCACGGACTATGAACTATTGACAGGCGTGAGCGAGTTGATGAGCGAAACGGCAATGCTGCGCTTGATGTTGAAGCGCCTTTCTGGCTAAAGAGAACCTATATAAATCAGCTCTTATATGGAGTCACAACAGTTTGGAGGAAGTCTATATGTTTCACAAGATTCTAGTTGCAATCGACACCTCTGCATCCGCCAAGGATGTCTTTGATAAAGCCTTATTCTTAGCAAAAGCGAGCAAGGGCAGCCTTATGCTGTTGCATGTTCTGTCGGGTGAAGAACAGAGCAAAGTAAATATACCTATACTTCCCAGGCAGGATTACTATCCGTATCCCGTGATGAGTAAAAAAACTTTGGAGTTCAATCAACAGCAGTGGGAGGTTTTGGAAAAGCAAGGTCTAGAGCTACTACAATCGTGTACGGATGAAGCAAGTCTAGCAGGCGTGAGTACAGAATTCATTCAATCCCCTGGTAATCCTGGTCAAACCATCTGTAAATTAGCCTCCACTTGGGGTGCTGACCTAATCATAATTGGACGTCAAGGTCTATCTGGTTGGAGTGAGTTAGCCTTGGGTAGTGTCAGCAATTATGTACTCCACAATGCTCCCTGCTCAGTCCTGACTATGCAACACATATCAAAAATGAATACTGAATCTACTCAAGACGAATCAAGCAGAGTTAGTGCATCGGATTGATATAATTAAAGCGAAACTGAAACTACTATAGAGTTGGAGTAGTCAGCGAGATATTCAGGGAGTGAAACTATTGCATATTTATCAAAGCGCTCTGATATGCCGAACAAACCCACCCTAAAAAGTCTTGGAAGTGAAGGAAAAATAATATTTTGGTTCCTTTAACCTCGACAAGCCAAACTACAAGTAGGTAACTGGTGACAAGAAAACAGGATAGTGCGTCAAACGTATCGGCTCAATAATTAGGGGTATGCGCAGGAAAATAAGGTGAGCGAGGTAGACACAGTGTCATATTTTATGACACATGACGTAAAAGCAAAAGCTTCTTTCGAGTGACAAGTCAGTATCAGAGTTACTGCAAACCATCGGCCCTTCAGGTATTGCAGATGAATCAATGTGTTGCACCGTAGAGATATTATTGAACCTTGTAGAGGAATTAAATTCAAAGGTTAAAGACTTGGAGTCAGAAAATCAACGGTTGCAGGATAGAGTGATGTGAGAAAACAGCCGTTTAAGACAAAATCTTGCTCGATTACATCGCAAGACTTTTTGTCACTCCAAATCAGAGGAAATGCTTAAAGTTAAAAGTCCAAATTATTGCCAGCAGCAGTGAAGACCAAACCATCCGCTTATGGAATGTCGAAACAGGTGAATGTCTGAAAATTCTCAGAACTCCTAGACCCTATGAAGGCATGAATATTACAGGTGTCGTTGGTTTGACAGAATCTGTGCGATCGTCACTTTTGGCACTAGGAACAATAACAGAAAGTTATTAAATCAAGAACAACCCTCGACAAATTCAACTTCTGGTAGTTTACCTGAGCGAAACTGAGTAACAAGCTTACCATCAGTCTCGAAGACAACGCGATAGTTCTGGTCAGCACGGTCTTTGGGGATAAATGTCAAGTAGTGTCCGCCTTGGACGTATTTATGAGGTGTAACTTGAATTTGTTCTGGGTAAAGAGACTTAATTTGCGCTTCGGTGTCGCCAATTTTTGCACCTTTGAGGGTAGTAATCTGGGTATTCTGCCGCACATCTACTCTAGAAATGCGACCTTTTGTCACCATGAACGAAACATTTTTAGGTTCATTTTGTGGCTTAACATAGTAGCAATTGTTATTGGGTGGATCACTCACTAGCTTAGTACCAGCAGCCTTTGCCGCTTGGGAAACAGTCATCCCAACTCTTACTGTACCGATTCCATTGATAAACAGTTTTGCCTGATTTGTAAGTTTCGTTCTTGCTACAACTGTGCCGACAGTTAGAGAAGAAACTGCCAACGTTAAGGAAGCAAGAGTCAATAATTTAGCTTTACTATTCATAAATTGTGCGAATAAAAGTGGGTAGATTTTTGTATACATCACCTGGGCTACCAGTTTCGGATTTTCAAGTTAATGAGGGTCTTCAGTTACTTTTATGGAGAATTAATACTAAAATGCCAGTTTAATAAACTGCGTAATCGAAAATTGCTAAAGTTACGAAAGCCATATCCAAGTCTTTTAATTAACTTAAGTTTATTATTAATTCCCTCTACAGTACCACTCGTGGTTCTCCCGTCGAAGGACAACTACAATAGTTCACAGATTTTTCTATTGTTATAATTATTCCTATACCTTCGATCTCTTGACAATCTAACACTCTCATATCGGGAAGATTCAGTATTTCCTCTACAGGAAATTTCATAGCGATCGCCTAAAATTTTGGTAGATTACAATTTGTATTGTAGCATCAGTTCTATTTGATAATATTTGAAAGTTTGTAAACTACTGCAATATCTAAATTATAACCATCTTTTATATTAAATTCTAGTTGTTAAAATCTAATTAATTTTGATTCTTACCATAAAAGTAGCGGAAGAACCGTTAATGATTGGCGAAATTCCGATATTACGTCAATTTGCCCAGTGGGACACAAGAGTATGATTGTTTCTTTATCTACCCTTGGGCAAAGGCTCTCGTGCTTGCAGCCATGCCGTGGGAATACCTTCCACACCTGTAGATACCGCCACAATACCACCCGCGATCGCACAAGTAGTATCTCTATCTCCTAAGCCACTTACAGTTAACCACAGTGCTTCTTCGTAGTTATTAAGGTGCTGGGCAGCACACCATAGTGCAAAGGGGACTGTATCTTGTGCTGAGATATGAGTACCATTTCCCAGCATAGTAGCTGCTGATTGCACTGGTGTTCTCTCCGACAAACCACAAGCAAGGCGGATTTTTGACTTTACCTCACTTTCTGGTACATAAGGTAAAACAAGGTTAAGAAACTCTTGTTTACTGGGTATAGAACCTTGTAATCTCGCCGCCCAAGCAGCAGCAACTGCTACGGCAATTGCACCAGCGATCGCTTCTGGATGGCTGTGAGTTACTTCGGCGCTAGAATGAGCTTGGCTGACAACCAAATCCAGATCCTCAGCGAAGAATGCCCCTATAGGTGCAACCCGCATCGCCGCCCCATTTCCATAGGAACCCTGTCCGCCAAATAGACTACTCGCCACCTTCTGCCAGGGTTCGCCATCCAGTATTCGCGTTAGTAGTCCGTGCATTGCTGCACCATAGCCCCGTTCGCTGTCGTATTGCTTGGCAAAGCTTTCTGCCAGCCTGTCTTGGTTAATTTCTCCATATTCTTGAAGAATTGCCACAATCGAAAGCGCCATTTGGGTGTCATCGGTATAGTACCAAGGTGATGCTGGGATGGCACGGGCGATAATCATACTTTCTGCCACATCTGGATGGAGAAAAAATCGCTCTCCAAAAGCATCACCTACCGATAGACCCTCAAGGGAGTGTTGAGCGCAAAGGAGGCGAGGATCTTTTGTTGTTGGCACAATTCACTCCTAGACTAAAAAGCTATGTAGTATTTTTGTATTATAATTTTACATAAAATAATGGGGATAGTTAACACCATCCCCATTTAAATTGAGCAATAGCTCAAGATTTTTACTTAAGAGCTTACAGTTGCGGTACGTACTGTTGCTTTTCAGGTAATTCAGCGTACTCAGCCACAATCTGGCGGAATTCATCGCCGTCAATGGTTTCTTTTTCGATTAGCAGATCGACTAAGCGATCTGTGACAGTGCGATGATCACGGACAATCTTCTTAGCGTTTTCGTAGCATTCTTCCACGATCGCTCGGACTTGTCCATCAATGCGAGAGGCAATAGATTCGGAATACTCAGATCGGGTTGTCCAGTCACGACCCAAGAATACTTCACCCTGCTGGCTTTCCAACGATAGTGGTCCTAAGTCTGACATTCCAAAACGAGTCACCATCTGCCGTGCCATTCCCGATAACTGTTGCAAGTCTCCACCAGCGCCAGTTGTAACTTCCGCAGCCCCAAAAATTACTTCCTCAGCAGCGCGACCGCCCAAAGCACCGGTAATCCGGGCTTTCAACTGAGAACGAGAAATTAACCCTTGTTCTTCGTTGGGAGTAAACCAAGTCAAACCTTGCGCTTGTCCTCTTGGGATTAAGGTAACTTTCTGTACTGGGTCATGGTCTTTTAATAAAGTCCCAACCAAAGCGTGTCCAATTTCGTGGTATGCAATCAAGCGCTTGCTCTTGCTATCCACCAAAGGAGTGCCTTCCATCCCAGCGACGACCCGATCCACTGCATCATCAATTTCGCGGAGGGTGACAGCTTCTTTGCGTCTTCTAGCAGTCAGAATTGCTGCTTCGTTGAGTAAGTTGGCTAAGTCAGCACCAGTGAATCCAGGAGTGCGGCGAGCGATCGCATCTAAAGATACACTAGGGTCTAGTTTCTTGTTGCGTGAATGGACTTGCAAGATTTCCAAACGCCCTTTGATATCGGGTGCATCGACAGTTACTTGTCGGTCAAAGCGACCGGGACGCAACAATGCTGAGTCTAGTACGTCGGGACGGTTGGTGGCAGCAATAATAATGATGCCTGTATTACCTTCAAACCCGTCCATTTCGGTGAGCAACTGGTTAAGGGTTTGCTCTCTCTCATCGTTACCGCCACCGATACCAGCGCCCCGTTGCCGTCCAACAGCGTCGATTTCATCGATGAAGATGATACAGGGGGCATTGTCTTTAGCTTTTTTGAACAAATCGCGGACACGGGATGCACCCACACCAACGAACATTTCCACAAATTCCGAACCGGAAATACTAAAGAAAGGTACGCCTGCTTCACCAGCTATCGCTTTTGCTAGTAAAGTTTTACCAGTTCCAGGAGGCCCAACTAACAGCACTCCCTTGGGAATCCGTGCGCCTACAGCAGTAAATCTTTCTGGCTGCTTGAGGAAGGTGACAACTTCTTGCAATTCTTCCTTAGCTTCTTCAATCCCGGCTACGTCGTCAAATTTGACCCCGGTTTTCGCTTCCATTTGGAAACGCGCCTTGGATTTGCCGAAGTTCATCGCTTGACCTGGCCCGCCGGGGAGGTTGCTAGAACGGCGGAACAAAAAGAACAGCCCGGTAATCAATAAAACTGGAAATATGAGATTGCCCAACAATCCCCAAATTGCGCCATCATTCCGCATCGGGTGAGCATCAAAACTAATGTCTTTTTCTTTGAGCTTGCTAATTAACTCAGGAGCGTTAACAGGCAAATCTACACGCCACCTTTGGACACGATTTTCGATGTCTGGATCGCGGGCTTCTATAATTGCTGTCCTACCGCCTTCGTACAAATCCACACTGGTGACGCGATCGCCATCCAAGTATTCTAAAAAGCGACCATAAGTCATGCGGGTATTGGCTGCATTCTTACTCATGTCAGTAGGAGCGCCTGCAAAGGCCCCTTGCCAGAAGAAAAAGCCAATTACCAAAGCCGGCAACGTCCAGAGTACTACAACTTTCCAAGAGAATTTCATTTTAATTTGCCTCTAGATGCCTATACAACTCGTTAGCATTAGCAACTGAATGTGAATCACTCTGTCACTTTAAGCTGTTAAACGGATGTCTATAAATCCATTTTGTTTAATTGGATCTCTTATATGCACTGCCATAGAGCGATTGACTCATTATGGCAATGCCAACAAGAATCTTAATCAAAGTTAACTTAATTTTAATACAATATCGCACGAGAAAAGGGAGGCAACGGGATGCAAAGCTATGGAGAATTTCTTCACAATGCTCCTCGTGTGGTTTTAGCCCCTGACAATCATCATCAGCAAGCAGGAAGTTGGGGATGAGGCGCAGGGATCAGGGGGACAAGGGGACAAGGTAACTTGTGAGAACTTGCAACAAGTCTTTCTCCTTGTCCCCAATGCCCAATGCCCCATTCCCTACTTAACTTCTGTAATTTTTAGAGTGTAAGGAAGATATTTACCTTTTTCGTAGGAACCAACCCAAATTTGGTAATTTCCAGGCAGCCATTCACCAATCATGCCGGCATTTTTGCCATCAAAATCATCATTGCACCAAGTACCACCGGGCCCCTTGATAATGATGGTGGTGTCTTCAGGACTTTGCACTTGCAGCTTCAGGTAGTCAAATTTACTTGTTAGCGCTAATGTATGGTCTGGTGTTTCATCAATAAATCCGGTACAAGGACCAGTGGCTGTTTCGCTTCTCCCACCTACTTGATTGCCAGATATTGAACCACCGCTCATCCCGCGAACTGTCAGGGGGTCTGGCGAAAACTGAGGGCTAATGGTGACATCTCCAAATATTGTTGGCGCTTCCTGAGCATCAACGGCAGCATTAACTGTCGATGTGATAAAGAGTGTAACTATTATGAACGATAATCTCATCCCTCTATTGAGCGCTTTTGTCAGCATTGTAATTACGTTCGCTTCTAAGTATTTTGGAAGACATGAATTTTACACACCAAGTTCCCAATGTGAGGAGAATTGACTGCCTATTTTAGATTTGAAATTGGGGCAGATTCATTAGTAATTAGCCAATGATTTCTTGTTCTTATAGTTGCTTTACCTTATGGATAGGGGCGCACAAATGTGCGCCCCTAAAATCTCAAAGATTTCTAAAATCTGGAATTAATCGCTAATTAGCTTCCGTTATTGCCCTACTCAAGCGCGATTTGTCTAAACCAATCTGATTTAGTAGTAACCAAGATTGGATGAGGTCGGGGCCATGAACATCTCCAGTTAAGGCTGCTCGGAGCGATCGCATTACCAAGCCTTTTTTGACTTTTTGCTCTTTCACCACTTGTTTAATAATGTCCTGCGCGGCGGCTTCTGACAGTTGCGGCTGATTTTCTAAAGCTGTGACAATCCCCTCAAGGACAGCAGTAGAACCTTCTTGCTTGAGTTGTGTACTACCTTCCTCGCTAAATTCAACTGTGTCAGTAAAAAACAGTTGGCTTTGAGGTACTGCATCTACTAAACGAGTCAAACTCTGGCTAATTAAAGTTGCTAGCTGTTCTAACCAGGGGCGTTCTCTTCCACCATCAAATTTATACCCAGCCGCTTGCCAATAGGGTATGAGTAAATCTGTGAGTTTATCTACTGGCGTCTTATGGATATACTGACTGTTCAACCAATCCAGCTTGTCCCAGTCAAACTTTGCACCTGCTTTATTTACACGCTCAAAGCCAAACTCTTTGGCTGCTGCTTCTAAGGTAAATATTTCTTGAGTTGAATCAGGTGGTGACCAACCCAGCAATGTCATGTAATTCACCAAACCTTCAGCAGTAAAGCCCATTTGCTTAAAGTCAGAAATGGAAGTAACTCCATCCCGCTTAGAAAGCTTGCGCCCTTCCATGTTCAAAATTAGCGGTGTGTGAGAAAACTCTGGAATTTTTGCACCCATTGCTTCATACAGCAGAATTTGCTTGGCGGTGTTGGCAATGTGGTCTTCTCCCCGGATGACATGGGTAATTTGCATATCGATGTCATCCACTACAACTACAAAGTTGTATAAAGGTTGGCCGCTTCCTTCTTCTGAGGCGCGGGCGATGACCATATCACCACCTAAATCGCTACCTCGCCAAGACATCTTTCCCCTTACTAGGTCGTTCCAGACAATTTCTCGCCCATCTTCGATTTTGAAGCGAATTACAGAGGAGCGACCTTCTGCTTCAAATGCGGCGCGTTGTTCTGACGTGAGATTGCGGTGACGGTTGTCATAGCGAGGAGCTTCGCCTCTAGCTTTTTGCGTTTCTCTTAGAGTTTCTAGTTCTTCAGAAGTGGTGTAGCAGCGATAGGCTAATCCTTGATCTAGCAGTTTTTGTACTGCTTCTTTATAAAGATCCAGGCGTTGAGATTGGAAAAATGGCCCTTCATCCCAGTTAAGTCCTAGCCAGCGCAGTCCTTCAAGAATATTGTCGGTGTATTCGGGACGCGATCGCTCTAGGTCTGTGTCTTCTATTCGCAATATAAATTTACCGCCGTGGTGACGGGCAAATAGCCAGTTAAATACAGCTGTTCTAGCTGTACCAATATGTAAATTTCCAGTTGGACTCGGCGCAATACGGACTCTAACGGTCACAGTTGATTCTCTCTTTCGCAAAGCATGATAAATGTAGCTTATATTCAAACCCTGAATTCTGAGTCATCCCTTTGGGTAATTCAAAATTCAAAATCACCGAAGTTTAGTTCGGTGATTCACTTTTCATAAATTTAGAACGGGACTGACGGGGCTCGAACCCGCAACTTCCGCCGTGACAGGGCGGTGCTCTAACCAATTGAACTACAGTCCCTTGTTTGGCAACTTTGCTATTATCACTATTTTTTTTCTGCTTGTCAAGTGCTTTGGAGTTGGAAATTAGGAATTATTCTTGTCCTGCCTCTCCAATGTGCGAATTTTCCTTAAATAGATCCTGATAATACTACCTGTGGCTCTGATTCAAGATGCTGCAACATCCGGGATTGTATTTGTTTATATTGCTGCTTTAATAGTTGTTTGCTCACCTGGGGCGCAGAAGCGCGTGGTAGACGATGACTCTGTTGTACCCAGTTTCTCAACATTTGTCGCTGAGTTGGCTCGATGCGACTGCTGAGAACGTTGGTGCAGGAATGTGGTACTTCCAAAGTAAAGAAAATCAAAGGATAGTGTTCATTTTCAGCCAGGAAACTTACCAGCCTAAGATTTTGGGGATTTTTCATATCTAAGTAGCACGGTAGCCACTTAGGAGCCACTTTTCGATTGTAGAGTACAGTCACCCACAACAGCATTGGGTGAGGGGATGTTATGAAGATAAATTGGTTGTAACGGGTAGAAACTGCATAGTTTTTGACTTCTTGTTTAGGCAACATCAACCATAGTGTTGCCATCGCTCCCTGAGCAGCGTTTATAACCTGGGGAAAAACAATTTCTTGAATTGGTTTATTTTCAGGCCACGAAAGTTGACGGCAGCTTTGTTCTACTGTGATTGATAGTCCAGAATCTAAGGGACGGCTAAGGATGGAGCTAGAGGGTAAACTTGTAGGTAAAGTGGGACAATTTGGCTGTTCTAAGCTATTTAAGACTTGCAAAATTTGAGCGATAGTTTGTGGGCGATCGCTTGCTTTTTTTGCAAGACAAGACATGATTAAGTTATTTAGCTTCTGAGGTATTTTAAGAGTGAGTTTAACATCTGCGATCGCTTTTGGTTGTTCAAAGTGATGTGCTTTATACCAAGCACCAAAGTAATCAGTTTCTGGTTGCCAGGGTTTTTTGCCTGTGAGCATTTCAAACATCATCACACCCAGGCTATAAATATCAGAGCGGCTATCTAACTTTTCCCCATCTAGTTGTTCTGGAGAACAGTAGGGTAAAGTGCCATTAAATCCCCTACTTGTATTAGATGTTGATGCATAATCTAAAAATCTAGCAATCCCAAAATCGAGAATTTTAACTAACTGACCCAATATCGGATCGGGAATAATTAATATATTGGCGGGCTTGATATCTCTATGAACCAAGGGACAAATTTTACCATCAATATTAATGCCTATGGTGGGCGCACTGTAAGCCCAAACAAATTTGGCGGGAGAGAGTCAAAAACATGGGCAAGGAGAGCGGAATTAAATCCTTTAAACTCTTACCGCATAGATATTCCATAACATAGTATGGTTTTCCTTTTTCATTCACACCATAATCATACGCCCGCACTATATGTAAGCTTTTTTGGCTCAAAGCTGCACTCATTAAAGCTTCACGAACAAAATCTTGTTGCATCTTGCTGTCAACTACAGTCTGAGTCAAAAACTTGATAGCAACTGGTATACCTCCTAACAAAATATCATTTGCTAAAAAAACTTCGCCCATGCCACCACTGCCAATTAATTGCTTGAGTTGATAACGATTGGCAAGCAAGCCCGTACTACTTGGAGATGTAAATGGGCTTTGATTCACTTTCTTTACCTCTGCTGATGAGTTCATTTAAAGTTATCAATACACGCATAAAAATATCACTAGGTAATTGGTAGCAAGGATTTTGATTTTAATCGTAGACTTTCAAGGACGTGATAAAAATTTAAAAAAAATCTCCAACAATTTAGCCATCCAATTTTTTAAGCCTTATTTTTCAGCTTTATGATGTATGCTTAACTTTTGTAAAATTTCTAATTTCAGCTTTTCGTAATCTATTTTGAGAATATTTTTGGCTTGATTAGACAAAATTGATTAATTTGAATTTTGGCTCATTTCTAAGCAATCTATAAGTTGCTGTCGCTGGTTAGCCGTGAGGGTTAAAGTGGTTATATGAGAGCAGCGATTTGGATCTTCTAGGGTAAAAAATAGTAGATGATAGTACCCCACTTCTGCTAAACTACGTGCTATACTCTGTCCTTTACTATCTTTCAAATCCAGAAAATAAGGTAGCCACTTAGCCAAAGAAGGTTGGGAATCGTATAGCAATGTTACCCACAATAGCATCGGGTAAACATCCATTTTACTAATAAATTCAGTGCTATGTATCTTATCCAAAAATTGTGTAATCTCTTGTTTGGGTAACATTGCCCAAAAAGTAGGTATAGCTCTATGAGTTGTTTGTAATAAATGGGGAAACCCAATTGGTGCAATTGGTTTATTCTTAGGCCAATTTTTCTGTAAACAGTCTTTTTCTGATAATGAAGTTGCGGGTACTAATTTAACCGGAATTGAAAGCTTAATATTGTCACTATTATTATCAAGAGTAATGTCATTAATTTGAGTATTAACTTTTTCTAAAATTTCTAATATTTGGTTAATATTTTGAGGGCGATCGCTTACTTCTTTAGCTAAACAACTCATCACCATTTTTTCTAACACCTGCGGAATTTTGACTTGCGGATTTACTTCCTCAAGCGTAGGTGGAATTTGAAAGCGATGCGCTTGATACCAAGTACCAAAAGAGTTACTTTTTGTTTCAAATGGATGCTTTCCTGTTAGCATCTCAAACATTAATACTCCCAAACTGTAAATATCAGAACGCACATCTAGCAATTTGCGCCCTTCCATATGTTCTGGAGAACAGTAAGGCAAACTGCCAATAAAAGAATCTGTCAGCGTCATGCCACTTCGCTCTGTTAAAAACTTAGCAATACCAAAATCGAGTATTTTGACAATTTCTCTTTGTTTAGTATCTTCAACAATAAATATATTTTCTGGTTTAATATCCCTATGAACAATAGGATAAATTTCTCCTTTGAGACTGATACCTTGGTGGGCACATTGGAAGCCTAAACAAATTTGATTACAAATCTCCAAAAATTTCGATATTATTAAAGGCTGAATTTTGAGAACTTGTTTGAGATTTTTTCCTAGCAGGTATTCCATTACATAAAATGGAGTTTTATCCTCGGTAAAACCATAATTTAAGATACGAACAATATTTTTACTTTTATGACCTAATTGAGCGCCAATAAAAATCTCTCTGGCAAAGCGTTGGGACATATGCTGATTAGCCAAATTAAATGATAATATTTTGACTGCGATCAGCATACCTCCTTTAGCAGAAGACACTGCTAAATAAACTCTACTCATCCCTCCTTTGCCAATTAAATTTCTGATTAAATAGCGATTATTTAAAAATTGTCCAATGTAATCATCTAATTCTGCTTTTTGCCCTACCAAATTCTCAATTTCATTGGGTAACATAAAACTCATTTATGAAAAATATTGTTGGCAAAGCACTCTAACAACTCTAGATAACCATTAAATTTAAATTTGGAAAGTATCACAATTTTTAGGAAATTAATCATATCTTGTGATTATGGTTAATCTCTCTGAACATTTTCCTATAATATTGTGTAACATATTTATTCATGAATACGGTTGAGAAATTACACGGAAACTATAAATAAGCTAGATAAAGCTGGCTAGTAGATTCCGTGAATACACAGGAAAAAGTCAATGGTAGTAAAGACGCGATCAGTCTGTACCGTTAACGGTTGATATTCGGGAGTAAACGGCGTAATAATCTGATTAGCGGTGTTTCGATTTTAATTTTAAAACCTAGTATCTGGGTACGTTGCAGGGAGTTAAAATTATTATCACTGATGAGAATTAATGATTGCTGACCATCGGGTAGTTTAGGGCCCATAGTTAAGCCTTCGATGTTGTCTAGCAGTACATCTAGGGTTCTTAAATCTAACAGAAGTTTTTTCTGAACTGGCTTAATATTTTTGATGTCAATGGCTAAAAGGCTGTCTATCTTATGAATATCATCAGCTCCTTCTAAAGAAACCTGAAACAGAGAAATAGCAAATCCTAAACCAGTAAAAGACCGTTCTAGACTTAGAAAGTGTCCTTGATTATCGAGAGCAAGTAAATCAGGTAATCCACTAGCAAATTTGCCAGTGATATTTAAAAAAGGGGAAACTGCTTCTGTTTGGTAAAGAAATTCTTTTTCTGGCTGGTTGTTGAGCAAGTTGTATTGCAAAATTCGGCAAGGAGTACCGATATTAGGTTTAGCTGCTACACCATCTTGAATTAAAGCATTTTCGGTGGCTGTGAATAGATGCTTTTTATTGGGTGTGATTGTGAGGCTTTCAAAAGCCAAATTGTTGCCGATACCTTGTTGAAAAGTCTTATGTGGCAAGAATTTGTTTGGTATAGGAAGTGTTGCAATTTCTCTACCAGAAGCTAGGGAAAACTCTTTAATAAAAGGATTAATTAATTTTGCAGCATCCCCTTCAGAAGAAATAAACACACTTGCTTTATTAGTTAATGCAATACCTTCTGTATCAGTTTCACTAGAGCGAAATGTTTGACCATTTTTATTTAATAATGTGGTAAGGCTAACAGGGACAACTCTACCCTTTTGTAGATAACCCTTGCTTAAGTCGATTTTTAGAGTGTATAAACGGGCATTAGCTTTTTGTCCCCGGTCATCAGAAATAGCATAATAAAGATTATTTTTTGCATCAAAGGTAATTCCAGATAAACCTCCAACTTCAGTTTTTTGGAAAGTTAAACCTTTCGTTAAGGTGGTTTCTCCAATAAACTCTATGCTACTAACTTCAACAGCATTTATGGGTAACAATTGGAGTAAGATAAAAATAATTATAATTGGGATAAAAAAGTAAATAATCCGTGGAATTGCGAAGATATTTTTAATTAGCTGCATAGATATTTTGTTGAAGTGTGAAAATTATAAGGGACTTCCTGTTAAAAAAACATCCCATCCCTGGGAACGCTCCGCGAACCTAGGGCGCAAGGCCTTGCGCCCCTACAAATCTAGAAATAATTTGGGATAATTTATTTTTTGGAAGTCCCTTAAACAAGATACAGCGGTTCTCAGTTGAGTGTGCTACAAGAACCCTTACCCGCAAGCGATGAGCTTGCTCTGATGTACATGATGTGATTAAGAAAAGCTATATCAGGCTAAAGGATGCAGGATTGCACATTTGTGAACTGCTACAAATAATATGTATTACAGCCAATTGGAAACCTTGATAAAATACGAGATTACTTAAGCTAGCCGCAAACCATATTCATCCTGAAAAAAGTTTACAAGCCAATCTTTGACTTTGTGGGTTGCGCGACAATCATCTTCGTTATAACTTTGGATAATTTCTAGTAAGGTGCGATCGCCTGTTTCTAGCCACTGTTCATACCAGTAAATACATTTAGCACCACTAGCTTCTTTTTCTCGCCACTCAAATCCTAACCAACGAGCGATCGCTTTGAGGGCATAGCTTTCTACGGGCAATGCTACACTTTGAGTTAATTGTTCATATACATCCACAAATCGACTCAGTACAGGACGGACTAAGGAGGAAGGAGTGTTGTAAAGCCTTGCCAACCGTTTGACTGTATCAAACTCGTAGACACAAAAATGATAAATTGGCGCTTCGGGATATTGCCAAACCAAATCCAAAAATTGCTGCCAAACTAATCCTTCGTCTTCTGGTTTATCTGCTAAAAACGAATAAAACTGTTCTGTATTAGCAAGTCTATCAACGACCAAAACTCCCAAAAGATAATTTAAATCCAAATCTGGCTGTGCTTCAATGTCAAAGTAAAGCTCTACGGGGGCTGTGAAGGTAATATCTTTTATTGGTAGTGGGTATGGTAAGATTAAGGGTCGTCTTTGCAACGCAGATTGAGCTTGCACTATCAGCTTAGGTGCTACTTCGCGGTCGAAACCCACTAGGTTTTCTAAGGTGGTGGGACTGGTGTTAGCAAGAGATTCTACTGTTCTGATGGCTATGTGTTGGAGTTGAGTGTAGCGAAGAGGTGTTACGCCTGGTAATAGTGAAAGGTGTTTTTCAGATTGAGCGATCGCATAACATTGACTATACCAATGGCAAAGATTGCACTTTTGCCGAGAAATAAACACTTCTGGGGGATTCGGTAACTCTAAAACTTCAATAAACTCCTCTAGAATCTGCTGCATCCGTGGTGTCCATTTGAACAGATCCACAGGATAATTTCTCTCTTTGGTACGCAATATCAGCCAAGCTGTTTCTGGTACAAAGTCTTGTATTGTTGCCAATACTTGGGTGTGAAATGCGGCAACAACTTGATATTCTTGCTTAGGGCGCTTACCCAGTTCAATACTAGCCGGAACATAGATCCAATCACCAAAGCAGGATTTTCCTGGCCGTTTGACGAGTAAATCTGGACGACTTAGCAAAGTGTATCCTTCAGAATAAGTTGCTAACAGTACTCCCTTATAGATATACTCAACCCCACGCTGCATCAATTCTAAAGTTGCTGCTTCTGCCGCTTCCCAGTTTCCATAAGAATAATCTGGTTGGTGATAAGTCACCTTTGCCAAAGCACTCAGATGATGAGCGATTTTGTCCTGTTGCAGTTTTTGCAGCAACTCATTGGGAGCATCGCGCTGACTTTTGTCACCGTGGATATCTAGAAAAGTCCGGCGTTTACAGCGTTGGTATTGCAGTAGGAGTTCAGCATTAATTAGCATCCTTTTAAGTTAACAAGAATTAGCACAATCTGGCAGTAACTCAGACAATTAATAATGGAGTGGGAGAATGAGGAAGATGAGAAACTAATGAGTAATCCAAAATCTACAATCTAAAATTGGTATGACTAGTACTTCTGTCGCACAAACCAGCTTGCATAGCCATCGAGAGCAATTTCCCGCTTTAGCGAATAAGACTTATTTCAATTATGGAGGACAAGGTCCGATGCCCCAAAGGGCAATGGATGCTATGACTCAAACTCAGGCTTATGTTCAGCAAATAGGCCCCTTTGGCAATGAGGCGTATCGCTGGATAGCACCGCAGACTCAAGCCGCAAGAGAAGCGATCGCTTCGGAGTTACATATACCAAGTCAAACGATTACTCTCACGCAGAATGTCACTGTTGGCTGTAATATCGCCATGTGGGGTGTTGAGTGGCGTGCTGGCGATCATATGCTGCTCTCAGATTGCGAACATCCAGGCGTAATTGCCACTGCACAGGAAATTGCGCGGAGATTCGCTGTGGAAGTTACTACCTGTCCTCTCAAAGCGACTTTAAATGAGGGCGACCCTGTAAAAGTTATTGCCCAGCACTTGCGCCCTAATACCCGTCTTGTAATATTAAGTCATGTTTTCTGGAATACTGGTCAAGTTTTACCTCTTGATAAAATTGCCGAAGTATGCAGAAATAATCATTCTTTTCTATTGATAGATGCTGCCCAATCTGTTGGTTTGTTGCCTTTAAACTTGACAGAATTGGGTGTAGATTTTTATGCTTTTACTGGTCATAAATGGTTATGTGGCCCTGCGGGTGCTGGTGGTTTGTATGTGCGACCAGAAGCACGAGAAAGCTTAAAACCTACATTTATTGGCTTGAATGGCATTATTGTGGATAGCCAATCTCAGCCTGTGGATTGGCTTCCAGATGGGCGACGGTATGAAGTGTCTACATTAGCTTATCCATTGTATGTTGGGTTAAAGGAAGCGATCGCAATCCATCAGCAATGGGGAACCTCACAGGAACGTTACGAGCAAATTTGTCAAAACAGTGAGTACCTCTGGCGGCGCTTAATAGCATTACCTGATGTCAAGTGTTTACGAACTTCCCCACCAGAAAGCGGTATAGTCTCGTTCCAAATTGCAAATAATCAGCCTCAAGCTAATCTCAAGTTAGTGCAATTTTTAGAGTCACAAAGAATATTAACTCGGACGATTGCCGATCCTAGCTGTATACGTGCCACTATCCATTACCTTACTTTAGAATCGGAAATTGACCAATTGGTTGAGGCGATTCAAAGTTTTTGCAAAATTAGTTAAAAATTAGGAGTTATAAGTTATCAATTTGGGAATTATGATTTTAACTTGTAACTCTTAACTCCTAACTTAAAATGGAACGCCCAATCTTATACTTAGCGATAACTAACCACGGCTTTGGTCATGCTACTCGCATGGCTTCTGTAGCTGCGACAATCCAAAAATTATGTCCAGAAGTTCTGCTAATTCTGGTAACTACTGCCCCGCGCTGGTTGCTAGAGTGCTATATAGAAGGCGATTTTATCTATCGTCCCCGTGCATTTGATTTGGGTGTGGTGCAAACTGATAGTTTGACAATGGATAAAGTAGCGACTTTAGAAAAGTTGCTGGATATTAAAAAGCATCAAAATTCTCTCATTGCCTCAGAGGTTAATTTTATCCGTCAGAATCGCGTTAATCTCATTTTGGCAGATATTCCCTTCCTCGCTCCTGGGTTTGCCAAAGGTGCAAACATTCCCTGCTGGATGATGAGTAACTTTGGCTGGGACTTTATCTACCGAGATTGGGGAGGTGAATTTACCGCAGTTGCAGATTGGATTAGTGATTGGTATTCAAAGTGCGATCGCTTATTTCGTCTTCCCTTCCACGAACCAATGCAAGCTTTTAACAATATTACAGATGTCGGCTTAACAGGCGGTTCCCCCCGTCACTCTGCTGATAATTTACATTCTCTTTGGGGAATAACTGCACCAGTAGAAAAAACTATTTTGTTGACCTTTGGCGGCTTCGGTTTACAGCAAATTCCCTACGATAACCTACGGCGATTTCCTGATTGGCAATTTATTGTCTTTGATCAATCTGCTCCTGATTTGCCTAATTTAGTGAAAATTAATGACCGCAAATACCGCCCTGTAGATTTTATGCCTATTTGTGGGCGAGTCGTTTCTAAGCCTGGTTACAGTACTTTTGCTGAAGCCACACTATTAGGAGTACCCATTGTTACCATCCCGCGTGAGGATTTTGCCGAAGCAACTTTTATAGTAGAAGGCATAACAAATTATAACCAGCATCAAATTATCACCCCATCTGAGTTTTTTCAAGGAACTTGGGATTTTCTGTGTGAGTTACCTCAATTGCCAAAGCAATCTGAACCAATTGCTAAGGATGGTAATGCAGCGATCGCTCATGCCGTAATTAATTATTTCGAGTCGAATAAAGTTCTTCAAAAAAACATAAATTAATAATGGGAGATCCGACAATAGACGAAGAAACGTTGGAATTAGGCACTCAAGATGTGCGTCGAGTGATTGAAAGACAAAAAGAAGAACGGCAAATTTTAATCACTCAGATGAACATCCTATTTGTCACAAACACCGCATTATTAAGTTTTCTAACAATATCTAGACTAATTGCAATATTTAGTTTTTTCAGTGTAGTAGAAATATTCTTACTACTTTTTAACTTCATGCTACTAATACGATCTTTATTGCCACGCAAATTTTTTTGTCAGCCCCAACCTAGAAACTGACGATTTTCAGAATAAATATTTGAAGTTTTCACCTCAATAATACCAGTCACAGATGTTAGTTAACTTGAGAGAGACTTATAATGAAAATCAGAAGCAAGTAGAGAATATTTCTCAATCATTGACATATGCTACTTTTGTAACTGCCGGAATCGCATTTGTTGCGTTGTTACATCAAGTAACAGTTTATTTCATTCCTGAACTACAAAAACTATGAATACCAACCAAGACGATATAACATCCTTTAAAAAGAGTTTACAACTGCCAGAGCCAGATCGGGCTAACATTACAGCTTTATCTCACAATCTGCCTAACACACCTATCATTCCCGATGTCCTCAAAGAGTTTGTAAATGCGGTGTTAAGTCTCTTTAGGAGAAGACATACTCAGTCTAACGATCGAGCAACCGCAGAACAACAACCAAATCAAGCAGACTGAACGGCTAATTAGCTTTTACTGTCATCAATAATTACTGTTTTAAATGACTCACTACCAAAAGCTACTAAAAATTTCCACCACTGGTAAATCTTTTTACAACATTACTGCAAAAATTGAAGCCACAGTTGCAGAATCGGGAGTTGAAACTGGTCTTTGTACTCTATTTTTACGCCACACTTCAGCCAGTTTAGTCATTCAAGAAAATGCCGATCCTGATGTTCTTGTGGATTTAGCTAACTTTATGGCAAAACTCGTGCCAGAATCGGGAAAATACATTCACGATGCAGAAGGGCCTGATGATATGCCGGCACATATTCGTACCGCACTCACCCACACTTCTGAACATATCCCCATTAATCGTGGTCATTTGGTACTGGGAACTTGGCAAGGAATTTATATTTGGGAACATCGCCAGCGCAGTCATTTAAGAGAATTGGTTATCCATATTTCTGGATAGCCGATTCTCAAGTTTTATTTAAAATGGAGTTCTGTAGAGTTTAAATACTCTGGTTATCCCGCTTACCCTTTGGCTATAATCTCATAAACTTGCGGTGATATACATGAAATAAATTTCGCCGCGATCGCTTTGTTATGAAAATTAATCAGATACACGCTAAATAATTCGTGTCAATTTGTAAATTAAAAAGTAAAGTTTATTTATGATTATTTAAAAACCTACTTATTGCGATATAAACTAATATTTAGTGCAAGCTGTCTGGGCTATTTCAATTACTATGAAGCAAGAACTGACACAAACTCATACTTTCCAATATATTGATGAAATTCTTGCTCAACAGTCTATTCAGTTGTTATCACTTAATCCCCAAAAGACATTAATTACCAGTTTTGCAGAATTGGGAAATTTGATTACTGAACAAAAAACCGAAATTGAAATTATTTTAACCCTTCAGGAAACTCTCGAAAATATAGTTCATACTCAGTTACAAAACTTTCCAGAAAACATATTTTGGGATTTTGATTTTCTAGTCAGTAGTACGCTTAGACAGGCTTTAGTAGCAGATGAGGGTGCTATTACTTTTTTAAAGGTTTTTGGTGAAAAGATGGTTTCTCTGATCGAAATGTTTGGAAGGAAAACAGAAATCCGCTTCCGTTACGTTCACGATTTTATGTATGGGTTTGAGTGGGCAAGATGGGTACAAAAAGAGCCACAAAAACGCGCACATATAGAGCCTTTTAGTCCGGTTTATTTGGATTATTTGCTCAATAAAGGTAAAGAAATTTTACAACGGATTAGTCATGGTCAGGTCGCATCTTATAAATTATGTGACACAGGTTACCGCAATCCTTTCACATTTTCTCGTGAACCAGAAGATGAATGTCGTCTGCTAACTTATCTGGCTGAGGAGCAACTTATCCCAGTCGCAGTGTGGAACTGGAATGCTAGCCCGGTCTGGAACAAACCTTTCCAAGAAATGCGCCAGCAACTAGCATTAGAATTAAATATTCAACCACAGAAACACTGATTAGCAATTAAAATTAAAAATTGCTAAAGAAAATAGTTATGAAAATTGCTGACTTAATTACTTGGTTTGAAGCGTGGGCAAATCCCGCTTGGTGTGAAAGCTGGGATAATTGCGGCTGGCAGATTGAACCAGGAGTATTGCAGGAAAAAGCACGGGTTTTAGTATGTTTGACACCGACTTTAGCAGTAATGCAGGAAGCGATCGCTCTGAATGCTAATCTGATATTTGCCCATCATCCCTTGATTTTTACTCCACCCAAATCTTTACGCACTGGTGAAGCGATCGCAGAAATGGTAAGGTTATCCTTCACCCACAATATTGCTATTTACACTGCTCACACGAATTTCGATCAAGTGCAAGATGGTACTGCTGACGTTCTAGCTCAGATTTTAGAACTTAAAGAAGTTACTCCTATAGTACCGACACAAGGAGGATTAGGATATGGTCGTGTTGGTTTACTAGAGCCATTTCTGACATTACAGGAGTTACTTGCAACCATTCAAACTCGACTTGTTCCTCCTAATTTGATTTTTTCTCCAAGTGCTGATTTACAGCAAACAATTTCACGAGTTGCTGTTTTGGGTGGTTCAGGGGCTAGTTTTATTTCAGCCGTCGTCAAAAGTGGTGCCCAAGCTTATCTGACTTCTGACTGTAAATTTCATCAGTTTCAAGAAAGCCGCGATCGCAATCTCATTTTAATCGATGCCGGACATTACGCTACCGAACGTCCGGCTTGCGATCGCTTGGTGCAAAAATTCCAGTCGTTAAACCTAGATTGGGTGCAATTAAGTCAAAAGGATGAGGATTTCCGCCAGTTTTTTGCTTGATTGTTTATGTTTGACTATATTTGTTGGATATTTGCTTAAAAATTTTTCTATATTTTAATGTTTTTAAATCATGTGCCATCTCAAAATTAGTACTAATTATTTTTATGCCTACTTATTTACGTATATTTACATACAAGTATATCTAAAATTAATTTTATAGCCCATTGTTGTGATTGAAATCACTAATTACGTGTAATTATAATCACCTGATATTCATGTTCCATATCAACTAGCAGCAAAGGGAAATGTTTCAAACTTGAGGTAAGGAATTTATTTACTCTGCCCTAACCAAGATGATTCGCACACTCGTTGAATCTGCTTTCCAAACTGGATATCTTAGTGTTGAATCTGAGGGTTTACTTCATCAAGTGCTGGTCACTAAATGCTGGAAGGAAGAGGATTTGTCAGCCCTCGCAGCCCTATACGATGCAGTTCGCGTAGGTAAAATTAAACGAGAAGCGTCCTCGTCGAACGTGCTTATGGAATTTCCGTTACCGTATAAATCTTGCTGATACTCCAAAAGAAGCAGAGGGTAATTTTTTTATCGTCTTTACTCTCTGCCCCTCATCTCCTTTGCCCCTCTGCTTCTTTCACCTACTTCGTTGTCTTTTCGTTAGCCATCATCAGGCAAAAATCTTAAAAACTTAAAACTCTTTGAGTCTTATTGTTGAAAACCATCAAGGTCAGCAAGAGAATGAGTTAAGATCAGATACACATGGGTAAAAGTAAAGCCAAATCCCCGGACTTCCCAGTAATGCCAATGAGTAAAACTAGGCAAGCTAAACAACCGCAATCAACGATTGTTTTAAAGTATTCTTTATTACATAATCGTAAGAATGACTCACCAGCAAATATGAATCTGGTTAGGACAGCTTCTGAATTGTTTGACTTCTATGAAGCAGGCATTCGGTAGAATGAGCCAGAGGGAGATTGAGTTCATTGCTAGAGCAACCATTGATTTATGACTTAAAATTTCCTAATATTTGACAACTACAAGCAAGTCTTGGGATTGAGTTATGAAGCATAGTTGTTCTGAACTGTGAAATTAACCTCTTAAAGGTGTAATGTAATGGGGTAGAACCCAGATTTTGACAGGTTTAACTACGTTGTTTAAAAAGGCAGAAACAATACATGCTACACCGCAAGATTTATCAACTCTGTTGCGATGGGCGCGAGGTATGTGTTTTCTTGCGGGACCAGCAACGCTGGATTGAACGCGCCCGCATCATCGACATAGAGGGAGATTTAGTGACCCTACGCTATGAAACAGAAGAAGAGGACGAAGTTTGTTCTTGGGAAGAAATGGTTCGCCTCGAGAGCATTGGTGCTGTAACGCAAAAACTGGCTTCAGTACCACGCGGTAATGTGGAACCTTTGATGACTGAAGACTGTCCCGAAGCCGAACGCATTCACAACCGTTACACTGACTCAAATCCAGAATAATCAGTCATTAGTTAATAGTCATTAGTCATTCGTCATTCGTCATTAATTAAAAATGACTAAAGGCATCGGATTAATGACTATTGGCTATCATTTAAACCTTCAAAAGCAGGACAGTAACCTTCTAGAGTTACTTTAAAGTTATACAACGGGGAAGCTGGATTCCAACATCGCTGCCCCCTTTGGTGTCGGCAAGTACCGCAACAGTCTACATCAGTCCATGTATAGCGATCGCTATTTTGGTTGAGCAATTCTCGTTGAGACAATCCCCTCAATACTAGTTCTTCCCCTTGCCAACGAGCTTCGATCAGACCAGTATCAGCAAATTGTCGCCAACGCGGATCAGTAGTAATCACATCGGCTAAGGTGATTGTGATTACTGTTCCCAACTCTGTCAGTTCGCCTTCGTAGTTAGTTTCTGGTGCTGCCGGTTGTAAAAATGTATCGCCAATAGGCAACTCTACTAAAGTTTCAGCCGCCGGTGAATGGATATGGTAGCGGTTTTGCAACTCCTCTAAGCTAGTCAGGTCTGCCAAGTAGGCAGGAGAACCGTGGACAAAAATGACGTGCTGGGGTCGCAAATTATGAATTAGCTGCGTAGTACCAGGGCCATCACTATGTTGAGCTAAGAGATAGGTTTCGACAGTGGTGGGTGCTAAATATTCTTTATTAACTTTTATATCAATTTTTTCTGGTAGCAGGATCAGCCAAGGGCCAGTGTCTACCTGGCAGTGCTTACCCAAATCATCTGTAGAGTCGGTAAGGACTATACAAGGTGACTTACCCACAGTGGGACGATGTTCTGCTTGTAAACGACGCACGCGGGGACGCACTCGTTCATCCCAAAACAAGGGTTGATGGCGGGCGAAGTTTTGTACAGATGGGGGAAGGTGGGTTAGCAGCTCTAAATAGGCATCACACCCAGTAGCGACAGCACCATCTACCCAGATATCTATATCTCGTCCGGTGAAGTGGTGATGAGAGCGTAAGAGCATTAATAATTCTTGACCCAATCCTAAAGCAGGCGTGGGAAGAATCACAGAACAATGGTCAGCGATCGCCCGATTAATTCGTTCTGCTAGTTGATTTTCCTGGTTGCGGCGGTGAGGATGACGAGATGTGCCATAACTGCCTTCAATAATTAGCACATCCAAGTTTAATCCTCGCAGTTCCTCTAAACGCAAACCTTCTACCAACCGCGAGTTTGACAGGAAAAAATCTCCTGTATACAGTAGCTTATAAGTACGCTGCTTTGTGGTGTAGGTAAGGAGAATTGCCACTGCCCCCGGTAGATGCCCTGCGGGAAATAATTCTGCCACCAAACCATCTTGGAATTCCACAGGCGATCGCAACGGCAAGGCATGACAAAATTCGGAAATTTTCTCAGCATCTTGGTCTAGCCAATTCAACGGCAGTAACTTGCTGGTTACTTCGCTACCATAAATAGGTAGGTTTGGAAAAGCTTTATGCAGTGCCAGTAAGCCTCTGGCGTGATCCGGGTGGGCATGACTAATCAAAACGAAATCCGCCGGTAGGGACGAACTAGCTCCATGTACCGACTTAGTAAGCCCCTTAACCAGCGGTGAAATATCCTCCAAACCACAGTCCAACAGGATACGGTGTGGACCCATCTTCACCAATAAACACACACCCTCATCGTAATGTTGGACACTATAGGGTAAACATTCTAATTCAGTACCCACTTCCGCAGCATCTACGCGAGAGGATGCCGACAGATTATCCTTCATGCTGTCCTCCCCACAAATCTCATCATTATGGACATATCCCAAAAGCCAAAAATTACACAAATTTTGGTTTTGTGACTTAGGGGTAAGTTTTATCGTGCGCCCCTACACCCTGAGAATACAGATTTTTGATTGGGGAGGACGCCTCCACCGAACCCGCACTGGTTCGGAAAGGTAGAGTAACGAGAAGCCATCAAACTACTAGCTCAAGGATGCTTCTTGTTTATTTTCTCTTTGCAAGTTCTGAGCTATCTTAGCCAACTTATCCTATGAGAAGTCGCTCAAGCGTCTACAGACTTTTTTCAATGTGCAGAGCCATTGCCGTGATAGTTATCTGAATCATAAAATCCATTTTTCGTGCCAAAAAACAAGCACGAAAGCGTAAATATAACTGTTAATCCAGCTAAAATCAGCTTTACATCCATTTGTTTGCTGCCCTTTACTCAAGACTTCCTTATATTAATTTAGTGCTTCCGCAATCAAACGCAATCACTAGAAAATCTTTACTATGCTTATAGGGATTGGGCAATAGGTAAATTTACCGCAATCAGTCAGATTGTAGAACCTTTCGGTTCGCCTGTCTATCCATTTAGATGTGAAGCAATATGAAAGCAGGAGCAATCCTCTACAGCCCCTCAAAATCCTCAGTAGTTAGGATTGATTGTCTTAACTGTTGCCAATCCGGTTCTAGCCTAAACGCCAAACCCAAGTCATCACCTTAATATTAAAAATAGGAGCAATTATTTCCCAACCCCTAAATAAAAATACCTGTGTTGTATGACTATCGAACGACTTCCCCAAAAACACTATCCCAAGGCTGAAATTGGGCGACGAGGTATGGCATTGGGGCTTGATTTCCTTGGTGTCTGGTTAGTCAGTTCCCTATTGGGAGGCGGCGATATCGGTATTCAATTTCTGCAAATCCTAGTTTTTGTGATATTTTGGCTAGTTTTGCGGGTGCTGGTGGTATACAACAATCAAGGGCAAAGTTTAGGGCGTTGGGCATTCGATTTAAAGGTGTTAGAAGTTGACGATGGGGAAGTAGTGGGCAGAATTCCAGATTTGCTCTCACTGGTGAAGCGAGAGGCGATCGTCGGCTTGGGTGCCCTTTTAGTGTCAATTGCCCTGAGCAATATTAGAGCCAATCCCACTGCTATACTGCTAGTATTTCCCCTAGCAATTGATTGTGGGACTGCCTTATCTGATGCCCAGATGCGGCAGGCTTTACACGATCGCTATTGTGGAACTTTCATCGTTTCGTCGCGTCGTGGCTACTCGCTTGACATAAAAATTAAAAGATTAGTTGATAATATGCGGCGGAATGTGAGAAGATAGTCATTTGTGTTAATTCTCTTCAGGCTTCACTGTTTGTAAGATTATGGCTAAGAGTAAAGGTGCCCGCATTATTATCACACTAGAGTGTACTGAGTGCCGGACAAATTCAGACAAGCGTTCTGCTGGTGTTTCCCGTTATACCAGCACCAAGAATCGCCGCAACACCACTAACAGGCTAGAACTGAAAAAGTTCTGCACCCACTGCAACAAACATACCGTTCACAAGGAAATTAAGTAGAGATGAGTTATTTCCGTCGTCGCCTTTCTCCGATCAAGCCAGGAGAACCAATCGATTATAAAGATGTTGATTTACTGCGTAAGTTTGTCACCGAGCGGGGTAAGATATTGCCACGTCGGATTACTGGGCTTACATCTCAGCAACAGCGAGAGTTGACATTAGCAATTAAACGTTCGCGGATTGTGGCTTTGTTGCCATTTATCAATGCGGAAGGCTAAAAAGAGGGGAGACGCGATTAATCGCGTCTGTACAGGAGAGACGCGATTAATCGCGTCTATACAGGAGTTAAGAATCAAAACTCCTAACTCCTAACTCCTAACTTAAAACTATTTAAACTGTTCACCAAAGTAAAGTGCGAGAGTTGTGGAGAAGGGGACGCTAGTTGAATTTAGGGTTCAAGGCGATCGCCGTCTGGGCATCGTAGAACGCCCAGACGGTAAAACCCGCTGGTTTGTGGTAGACGAACGTGGTCAATCCCACAGCCTCGCGCCTAGACAAATAACTTATACAGTTACCGGGCAGACCTACAAGCCTTCTGAGATTGCTAGCTTTTTGGAGCAGATCAAGCCTTATTTAGACCCATCTAGTTTAGAAATAGCTTGGGAACTACTGGTTGAGGATGGGGAAACAGTCACCCCCGACCAAATGGCGAATCTGCTATTTTCAGCATCAGACGCGCCTCCTTGTTACGCCGCCCATTGCTTGTTATCAGACGACAAACTTTATTTCAAGCAAAAGGGAGACGCTTACGAGCCGCGAACTGCTGCTCAGGTGGCAGAACGCAAGCACCAGATGGAAGTAGAGGCACTAAAAGCTAAGGGACAGCAGGAATTTCTAACTCGTGTAGAGCAGGCGCTCAAAGGTGAAGCAGTAGAATGGCAGCGCCACGATCGCCAGCGCTTAGAAGGACTCGAAAAATACGCCGCGTTGCTTGCCGACACCGTGCGGACAGGGGTCAATTATGACTCCTTGGCTCGTGCTTATCCGCCAAGCGCTCCAGTATTAGAAACTATGACCATGCTGGGACGGCCCACAACACCCCAAGGAGCCTTTCAGCTGTTAGTGGATTTGGGTTGCTGGAGTCCTTATGAAAACTTGTTCCTGCGTCGTTCTTCAATTCCGATCCAATTTCCTAATAAGGTATTAGAAGTGGCGCAACAGCGTTGGGATTTCCCGCCAATTGACTCAGATACAAACCGCCTTGATCTGACTCACCTGAAGGTCTACACCATTGATGATGAAACTACCACAGAGATCGACGATGGTCTGAGTTGGGAAGTACTGCCCGATGGCCGGGAACGCCTGTGGGTGCATATCGCCGATCCGACTCGATGGTTAGTGCCAGATGATGAATTAGATTTGGAAGCCAGAAAGCGGGGTAGTACAGTCTATTTACCTACCGGGATGATTCCCATGTTCCCAGAGGTATTGGCGACTGGGCCAATGAGTCTGATCCAGGGACGGGTTTGTTGCGCCCTCAGTTTCGGGATTATTTTAGATACAACTGGGGGAGTAGAAGATTACAGCATTCATACTAGTTCGATTAAGCCGACTTATCGCCTCACCTACGAAGATGTAGATGAAATGCTGCAATTACGGGTACAGGCAGAACCGGAAATTGCAGCGATCGCTAGTTGGGCGCAGAAGCGCAAAGCTTGGCGTTACGCTCAAGGGGCAATTAGCATCACCATGCCGGAAGCGATGATCAAAGTCAAAGATGATGAGATCAACATTGATATTTTGGATGATTCCCCGTCGCGGCAAGTAGTGGCAGAAATGATGATTGTTGCCGGTGAAGTTGCGGCACGTTATGGTAAAGCTCACAACATACCTTTGCCCTTTCGTGGTCAGCCGCAACCAGAATTACCCCCAGAAGAAGAGTTGCTGCTACTTCCCGCCGGATTCGTTCGGGCTTGCGCTATGCGTCGTTGTATGCCCAAGAGCGAAATGAGCATTACGCCTCTGCGCCATGCTGGTTTAGGTTTGGATACCTACACTCAAGCAACCTCTCCCATCCGTCGTTACAGTGACTTACTTACCCACTTCCAACTTAAAGCCCATTTGCGGGGTGAAGTTTTACCATTTACCGCAGATCAACTTAAAGAAGTGATGATGACTGTCACCAGCATCACCCAAGAGGTGACGATGGTGGAACGGCAAACTAATAGATATTATGCTCTAGAGTATTTACGCCGTCATCCAGAGGAAACTTGGGAGGTGACAGTGTTAATGTGGCTGCGAGAAGACAGCAACTTGGCTCTAATTTTGTTAGAAGATTTGGGCTTGCAGTTGCCAATGGTTTTCAAACGTTCTGTGAAGTTGGGCGAACAGATATTGGTGAAAGTCAGCCACGCCGATCCGCAAAAAGATATGATCCAGTTTCAAGAAATAGTTTATCAAGAAGCCCAAACAGCAGCGAATTAACTAATTCGTAATTCGTAATTATTGGTGAAACACTCGCGGGTAATTGTCTTTCTTGGTGATCTTAAATTAGTTGGGCATTTAGTTCCCAATTGATTCAATTACGAATTTCACACTGTGCTTTTGACATCACAGCCCGGATATAGTCATTTTTACCATTAGTATAAGCCTCGCGATCGCTCCGAAAAGTTGCCGCCAAATCGCGTTTTAAAGCTTCATATTGTTTCGCCTCTTTAGGATGCCTTCTCAAATAATCGCAAAATAGCTTGTGCTCCTCCCAAAATTCGCTGTCAACCTCGACTATGTGAACATGATGAGTACGTTGCTTTCCGTATGGTGGCATTCCTTTGACAAAAAACATCCGTCCAGGATCTGGGTTTTCACGCCAATAAACGTATCCCAAAGATTCTAATATCGGAACAGTAGATTTCGCATTTACTAAGGAACGGACTCCTACCATAATGTCAATAACTGGTTTGGCTGCCATTCCTGGTACTGCCGTACTCCCAATATGTTCAATTTCCACAACTAAGTCATTGCCTAGTACCTGCCAGATACGCTCGGCTTCTTGTGCAAACAAAGTCTGCCACCGTGGGTCATATTCGACTATATTTACTTCATCCATTGGTGAAATTAATTTTGTCTATAACAGTGGTAGTTGGTTAAATCGTTTATTTAATTACCATTCAAGCAATTTTATTAGTATAATAATGGATCGTGTCGAATTAAAGCTAAACAATGCCTAAACTAAAGACTCGTAAAGCCGCAGCGAAGCGATTCCGTGCCACCGGCACCGGCAAAATCGTCCGTCGTAAAGCTGGCAAAAGCCACCTTTTAGAACATAAATCTTCTGACAAAAAGCGTAGTATGCGCCAGAGTGCGCTTGTACATGAACGCGATGAACTTAACGTGCACTTGATGCTCCCATATTTGTAAGTATTTTAGGAAATAAGTTATGACTCGGGTAAAACGCGGTAATGTAGCTCGGAAGCGCCGCAATAAAATTCTCAAACTAGCAAAAGGTTTTCGCGGTTCTCACTCAACTCTGTTTAGAACTGCCAACCAACAAGTGATGAAGGCGCTACGGAGTGCCTACCGCGATCGCAAAAAGAAAAAGCGCGATTTTCGTCGCCTCTGGATCACCCGCATCAACGCTGCTTCAAGGCAACACGGCTTGAGCTACAGCCAGTTGATCGGTAACTTGAAAAAAGCTGATATCCAACTAAATCGCAAGATGTTGGCACAATTAGCAGTCCTCGATCCAGCTAGCTTCGGCAAAGTTGCTGAACTAGCAAATCAAGCTAAAGGATAAAGGTGGCAACGGATGTATAACGGATGTAACAGATGGCAAGCAATTACTCGGTTACATCTGGTATTATCCGCCACTATTTTTTGGATATATTGCTTTTCTATAGTGGGGGCAGGATTAACTGCATCTGCCGCCGAAATGCCAGAAATTCAGCAACGGGGCTATCTAACTGTTGCCGTTAAAGATAACTTGCGTCCGTTGGGATTTAGAGATGCTAATGGTAATTTGCAAGGCTTGGAAATTGACTTGGCACGGCAATTGGCACTTGACTTGCTTGGTAAAACAGAGGCTGTCAAATTGGAACCTGTAGCGAATCGCGATCGCTTGTCTGTAGTCTTAGACAAGAAAGTTGATTTTGCGATCGCTAGGGTAACAGCAACCGAATCACGCGCCCGCATAGTTAGTTTAAGTGTTCCCTACTATTTGGATGGCACTGTACTAGTTACAAAAGATGCCTCTGTGCATAAGTTTAGTGATTTGGCAAAACAAAAAATTGCCGTACTGAATAACTCCAGTACCATTGCTCAAGTGCGGTACTATGTGCCAAACGCCGAGTTGGTAGGGGTGAATTCTTATCAAGAAGCACGAGAGAAAATAGAAAGTAATGCCGCCATAGCCTTTGCCGCAGATGCTAGTGTTTTAAGCGGTTGGGTGCAACAATATCCCCAATATCGGCTACTGCCAACCAAGCTATCAACTGAACCCTTGTCTGTAGTCATGCCCAAGGGATTGCAGTACGATAAGTTAAGACGAAATGTGAATGAAGCGATCGCTCGTTACTTAGCAGAAGGTTGGCTCCAGCAACGTTCTCAATATTGGGGTTTACCGTAAGTTGGTCATTAGTCATTGGTCATTGGTGAATAACAAAGGATAAATAACAACTGACAAAGGACAATAGACTGATAATAGATTACAGAAACAACTTTTAATATTTATATTTGCAGCAATGGATAACAGTCTAGCCGTTGTTTATCTCTCAGTTTTGGTGGGTATACTCACAATTGCATCTGTGAGTGTTTTTCGCCAGATTTTCAAAACTCGTAAGATTGAAGGCTCCTTTGCAAGATTGCGAAAGAAGTTAGAGAAAGAAAAGGGTACAACTCAAGAATATTATGAGTTAGCCAGTATTTATTCAGAAAAAAAACTGTATTCCCAAGCGATCGCGCTGTTTCAAAAAGCGCTCAAAGCTGCCCAAGAAGAGGGAGAAGAAAATATCGCTCCCATTTACAACGGACTGGGTTATGTTTATTTTATCCAAGAGCAATATGACCTAGCAATTCGTCAGTATAAAGAAGCCCTAAAAGCTAAACCAGACTACGTAACAGGGTTGAATAATCTCGGTCACGCTTACGAAAAAAAAAAGTTAACGTCTCAGGCGTTACAAAGTTACGAAGAAGCACTAAAATTGGCTCCAAATAACCCTATTGCTAAACGCCGTGCTGAATCTTTACGTCGTTTAGTTTCTGCGTAAATTGGGCATTGGGCATTGTTTATTTCTCCCTAGTGCCCGACTATTAACAAATTAATTTGGCTTTAGCCTCTTAATTTATCGGTTTTCATGCTTAGGCTTGGAAATAGATAACTATAAGTATTTTTTAAAAATGTAAAAGATGATTAAGCGGCTAAAGCGTTTTTTGTGGCTAGTTATTGCCATCATTGTCGCCATTTCTATATCACTCGGATTAATGGGAAGATTGACGGCTCAACAGTCTTCGATTTCCCATCCTCTCACTTCGCTAACAGAGGCAGAAATTAGTACAGCCATTTCGGTCATCAAAAGAGAAAAAACTTTGAGCGAAATGGTAGCTTTTCCACTGATCGCTTTACAAGAACCAGATAAAGAATAAGTTCTGGAATTTACACCTGGTAAAGCTTTTGGGCGAAAAGCTTTTTTGGTTATCTATGAGCGATCGCTAAATAAAACCTATGAGGGTATTGTTAACCTAACAAGCAAAACCTTAAGTTCGTGGAAAGAAATATCCTCTGTTCAACCTGCGATCGTCAATCCAGAATATGAACTCGCTACTCAGGTAGTTAAAGCCGATCCCCGATGGCAAAAAGCGATGCAAAGGCGAGGAATTACCGATTTTGATCAAGTCACAATTAGTTGTTGGGCACCAGGAATCTTAAGTAAACAGGAAGAAGCAGCAGGTAATCGTCTGTGTCGAGCCTTATCTTATTACAAAGGCAAAGGCTGGAACTATTACGGTAGTCCCCTTGAAGGAGTCTTAGCAACGGTAAATTTGAACGCAGGTAAAATTGTTAGTTTCGTTGACAAGGGAAACGTACCTTTCTCTAAAGAAAACTGGAACTATGATGTAAAGTCTTTAGGCAAATTACTTTCAGCGCCGAAAGCATTAAAGATTCTGCAACCAAATGGTGCAAGTTTCCGAATTAATAATAATGAAATTAGCTGGCAAGGTTGGAAGTTTAGGTATTTAATGCATCCTCGTAATGGATTGGTGCTGTACCAAGTGACACATGATGACGGAGAAAATGTCAGACCAGTTTTATACCGCGCTAGCCTATCGGAGATGGTAGTTCCTTACGGCGATCCAAATCCCACTTGGTCGTTTAGGAATGCATTTGATGTTGGAGAATACAACTTTGGTTTGCTAGCAAATACGATGCAGTTAGGTAAAGAAATTCCTGAAAACGGTCTTTTGCTGGATGCTGTATTTGCTAATGAGCAGGGAGAACCTTATAAAATACCAGGAGTTATCGGTATCTATGAACGCGATAACGGAATGCTTTGGAAACACTATGAGTACAATACTCAGCGTAATGATGTCCGTCGGAATCGAGAATTAGTCATGTCGATGACTGCGGCCGTTGACAACTATGATTACAGCATTAATTGGATATTTCACCTAGATGGGACTTTGGAAGTCCAAAATGAACTAACAGGTATCGTACTGGTGCAGGGAACAGCTGCCCAAAAGCAATCTGAGGATGATTCCTATGGTCGGCTAATTGCTAAGAATATCTTCGGAGTAAATCACCAGCACTTTTTCAACTACCGCCTAGATTTTGATGTCGATGGACAGGCTAATTCTGTGATGGAAATGAATGTGAAAGCTTTGCCGATGGATGAGAAAAATCCTTTAGGAAATGCGATCGCAGTTACAGAAACCCCACTAACAAAAGAAACGGCTGCTGTTCGCGATTTGGATATGAAAAGTAGTCGGGAATGGATGATTGTTAGTGCAGATAAGAAAAATACGCTAGGGGCTGCACCTGGATATATGCTGATGCCTGGTGGAAACTCCATATTTTTCCCTGTGGAAGGCTCAAACATCCGTCAAAAGGCAGAATTTGCGACTCACCACGTCTGGGTAACAAAATATAAACCTGCTGAACTTTATGCTGGCGGCGATTATCCCAACCAGACTCAACCAGGACAGGGTTTACCTAAATATATTGCAGACGATGAATCTTTGACGGGTGAAGATATCGTGCTGTGGTACACAATGGGCGTAACTCATGTTCCGCGATCAGAAGATTGGCCTGTGATGCCTGTTCACCGAGTTGGCTTTAACCTAGTACCTAGAGGATTCTTTAGCCGTAATCCAGCAATTAATTTACCAGAGTAAAATATTCGTTTTCTAAAGTTTCCTTAGTTTAGTCTTTTCGTAATCTGTAAACCTATAACTTGAATGCTGATAAGCTTATCGTAGGTCAAATACTGGCAGTTTTCATTCATAGGATAGCTCATGAATTTTCCAGAAATTAATATTCCCGGTGAAGGCACACTGCACGCTCGTTTAGTTACTTCCTTGGGTGAAATTATAGTTCTTTTGGAGGAAGACAAAACCCCCAACACCGTCAAGAATTTTGTAGGTTTAGCAACCGGGACAATCGACTGGAAAGACCCTAAGACAGGTCAATCTCAGAAAGGGACTCCTGCCTACGATGGAGTTCGCTTTCACCGAGTCATCCCTGATTTTATGATTCAGTGTGGCGATCCCCTGGCTCGTTATCCAGATATGGCCAACCGTTGGGGTACTGGTGGCCCGGGATATCAATTTGAAGATGAATTTCATCCTGAATTGAAACACTCTAGTGCCGGTATTCTCTCAATGGCAAATGCAGGACGCGGTACTAATGGTTCGCAATGGTTCATTACAGAAGGGCCAACACCTCATCTTGACCGCAAACACAGTGTTTTTGGTAAAGTTGTCGAAGGTATGGATATAGTCAATCGTATCGCTAATGTGCCTACGACTAGAGATCGTCCAAATCAAGACGTAGTGTTAGAAAAAGTAGAAATTTTTCGGCAGTAATTAATACCTCTCTAGTACCGCAAGGCGGAAGTCAAAAGTCAAAAGTCAAAAGAATCGTATTCCAAGCTTTTACGCCATTTGAAATGGTATGTTTATTTCCGCCGTGTTGTACTAGTGTTATTCCCCCTTTTTCCCTTGTTTAAGGAAGGTTAGCGGGGATATTGATACTACAACCTAATTCTTTACAAACATCCTCTGAGAGGATGTTTGTATTTTTTGAGAAGTTGTACATAAATTTTATAAATTGATTGGTGATAGTTAATACTATTTCTTTGTCACGCTGTGTAATACCCTTTTAACTTCTTTCTTCGTGTCCTACCCTGCGGGAAGCCACTTCTCTACGAGACGCTACGCGAACGTGTCTATGCGTCCTTTGCGGTTCGTTCTTCTTTCTTTTACTTAAATATGATTTAGCGCATCTTCATACAGAATTGGTATAATACACAGCCCCACCTTGAAAGCAAATTTGCCGAAAAATTAAGATTTATTTTAAAAAAGCAACAGTAATATTATTAAATTCAGAAGCTAGATTCCAATCAGGAACAAGGTTTTAGCGATGCCTACGCCTACACAACACAGCTAAAATCCTTACAAGTCTTCACTTCATCAGGGATACAACTTTTGAGACAATCAGAAACGATTTAATAATAATCAAGCACTTATAGTCCACTCTTATCGGACTCCGTGTTATTTCTATTGAAAAGGGAGAACACAAACATGAAATTGGCTTACTGGATGTATGCAGGCCCAGCCCACATCGGCACTCTGCGAATCGCTAGCTCTTTTAAAAATGTCCATGCGATCATGCACGCCCCCATTGGCGATGACTACTTTAACGTCATGCGCTCCATGCTATCGCGGGAAAGGGATTTTACTCCGGTAACAACCAGTGTCGTCGATCGCAACGTTTTGGCACGCGGCTCCCAAGAGAAGGTGGTAGATAACATCATCCGCAAGGATGCCGAGGAACACCCAGATTTGATTGTGTTAACTCCCACCTGCACCTCCAGCATTTTGCAAGAAGACTTGCACAACTTTGTCGAACGGGCGCAGTTGGAAGCGAAAGGAGATGTAATGCTGGCGGATGTGAACCACTACCGCTACAACGAACTGCAAGCCGCCGATCGCACTCTGGATCAAATTGTCCAATACTACATTGAAAAAGCCCGGAAGCGGGGCGAATTGGCACAGGGTAAAACTGCGAAGCCCTCGGTTAACATTATCGGTACTACTACCCTTGGTTTCCACAACAATCACGACTGCACCGAACTCAAACGGCTAATGGCTGACTTGGGAATTGAGGTAAATACCTTAATTCCCGAAGGTGCTTCGGTGAATGACTTGAAAAAGATGTCCCAAGCCTGGTTTAACCTAGTGCCTTACCGTGAACTCGGTTTGACTACAGCGCGTTACCTGGAAGAACAATTTGGCACACCTTATATAGACATTACTCCAATGGGTGTAGTGGAAACTGCCCGTTGTATTCGCAAGATTCAGCAGGTAATTAACGCTCAAGGCGCAGAAGTTGACTATGAAAACTTCATCAATGAGCAAACCTTGCATGTATCTCAGGCTGCTTGGTTCTCCCGTTCGATTGACTGTCAAAACTTGACTGGCAAAAAAGCTGTGGTCTTTGGTGATAATACTCACGCCGCCGCCATCACCAAGATTCTGGCCCGAGAAATGGGGATTCATGTTGTTTGGGCTGGAACCTACTGCAAATATGATGCAGACTGGTTCCGCGAACAGGTTAGCGAGTATTGCGATGAAGTGCTAATTTCCGAAGATCATGGTGAAATTGGGGATGCGATCGCTCGTGTCGAACCCTCTGCTATTTTCGGCACTCAAATGGAACGCCACGTTGGTAAACGTTTGGATATTCCCTGCGGCGTAATTGCTGCACCAATCCACGTCCAAAACTTCCCTATTGGTTACAAACCATTTATGGGTTACGAAGGCACGAATCAGATTACAGATTTGATCTACAATTCCTTCACTTTGGGAATGGAAGATCACCTATTAGAAATCTTTGGTGGTCATGATACCAAAGAAGTTATTACTAGGGGAATTTCTGCTGATTCTGATTTGAATTGGACAAAAGATGGTCAAGCAGAATTGAATAAGATTCCTGGATTTGTTCGCGGTAAAGTGAAGCGTAATACTGAGAAATTTGCCCGCGATCGCGGTTTCAAAGAAATCAACGCTGAGGTTTTGTACGCCGCGAAAGAAGCTGTCGGGGCTTAGATTAGCGGTTAATCGAGAAGATTGAGGGGTGAGGAGTTATGTATACTCTTTACCCCATTCTTTTGCTTTAGTGATAAAAATTAAATTATGAGATATTATAGATTTAATATTAATTTTTATATATTTTCTCTATAACTATTTAAAATAACTAAATTAAATATGAACGATGACAAAGCGGCATTGTTTGCGGCACTGTGTCAGGCTGGTATTAAGTACAGTCCAGAAAAAGTTGTGCGGATTGCCAAGCAAGCTGATGGCAAAATCGTATTTTTAGAAGAGGGCAAAGCTGGTAGAAGAGGTAGCGGATTATCACACATCTTAAAGGAACATCAAGATGATTTTGCCAGACGCGGAATCTCTCAGAATGAAATCCCTGATGCTGTTATGGCTGCTGTGACAAGAGGAAAGTTTCTTGGTTATCAAGGAACGATAGAACCTCGCCGGGAAATCTATCAAGTAATTTTTAATGGACAAACCAATACATAAGAACTCTTGCAAAAGTATTTTGTGGTATGGTTAAAGGTTTGGCAATTTGTGATTAGGACTTTGAGGAGCAGTGAAAATAGAGAAAGCCAAGCAGCTTACTGCAAAAAAATTTAAGCGAATGACACAGAGTTTGCCGTAAAACCTTTGAATTAATGGTTGATGTGGTTAAA